>JAJYDE010000010.1 GCA_021777755.1 Deltaproteobacteria bacterium | reverse complement strand
ATGTAGTTGCCGCTCAGTTCATAGGCTCTCGCGCGACACCCGCCGCAAACCCTTGTGAATTCGCATTTTCCGCATTTTCCCTCGTAGCGTTTCAGATCTCTTAAGTTGTGGAAAACAGCGGAATTAAGCCAGATATCCCGGAAAGACTTTTCCCGCACATTGCCGCAATCGAGTTCCAGGTAGCCGCAGGGCTGCACCTGCCCCAGATGGGATATGAAAACGAAGCCGGTCCCGCCCAGGCAGCCGCGTGTAACGGCATCGAGGCCGAAGGTTTCGAAGTTTATCTGCGTTCCCTCGGCCCTGGCCCTCTGGCGCATTATCCGGTAATAGTGCGGGGCGCAGGTGGCCTTCAGCTGGAGCGGCGCCTTGCCCCGGCGGTCGTAGAACCAGTGAAGGGTCTTTTCGTATTCTTCGGCGCTGATAGCCCCTTGGGTCAGCTCTTTTCCTCTTCCCATGGGGACGAGCATGAAAATATGGTGGGCGAGGGCGCCAAGCGAAACGACCAGATCGTGAATGGCGGGGAAGTCGTCGATATTGGCCCGGGTGATCGTGGTATTGACCTGAAAATCGAGCTTGGCTTGCCTGGCCAGGGCTATGCCCCGCAAGGCGCCTTCAAAGGCTCCGGGAACCTTTCTGAATGCGTCATGGGACGGGGCATCGGCCCCGTCGATACTGATGCTTATGCGCTCGATCCCCGAGTCCTTCATCTTTTGAACAATTGCGGGTGTGAGCAAGGTGCCGTTTGTGGCCATGGTCATCCGGAAGCCCGCCTTGCGGCCGTAGTCGGCAAGATCGAAAACATCGGCTCGCAGCAGCGGTTCTCCACCGGTGAGGATGATTATGGGCTTTGCCACTTGGGCAATTTCATCCATCACTTTTTTGCACTCGGAAAGGGAGAGTTCTCCTTCGTAGGGGCAGTCCTGTGCGGCCGCGCGACAGTGAACGCAGGCGAGATTGCAGGAACGGGTGATTTCCCAGGCCACAAGCCGCAGGTTGGCGGCAAGTCCTGTTTGGCCCGTATCCGGGCGGCCTTTCATTTCGGTGTGATCCGTGGCTGTCATGCGTTTACCTCATAGCTGCCGGTTGTGCAGCAGAGCCGCAGCCTCTTTTGCAAAATAGGTCAAAATCAGATCCGCCCCGGCTCGAACCATCGAAGTCAGGACTTCCATCATGACCCGCTCTGCGTCAATCCATCCGTTGGCCGCGGCGGCCTTGATCATCGAATACTCTCCGCTCACGTTGTAGGCGGCAACCGGGCGGCCGCATTCCTGCTTCACCCGCCATATTATATCCAGGTAGGACAAGGCGGGCTTGACCATAACCATATCGGCGCCCTCTTCTATATCCAGCTCGACTTCCCGCAAGGCTTCGGCCCCGTTGGCCACATCCATCTGGTAGCCCCTCCGGTCGCCGAATCGGGGGGCGGAATCGGCCGCGTCGCGGAAAGGGCCGTAGAAACCCGAACAATATTTGGCCGAATAGGCGAGAATGGCGGTCTGGTCGAAGCCGCTTTCATCCAGAGCGTCCCTTATGGCCGAGACCCGGCCGTCCATCATGTCGGAAGGTGCGATGATGTCGGCTCCGGCCTTTGCGTGAGACAAGGCCACCCGGGCAAGTATTTCAAGCGTGGCGTCGTTTTGGACCTCGTGGCCATGAAGGATGCCGCAGTGTCCGTGGCTGGTGTATTCACAAAGACACACGTCGGTAATCACGGTCAAATCCGGCCATGAGCCTTTGATCTCGCGCACCGCCCGCTGGACCGCGCCGTTATCGTCGTAGGCCTGCGAACCGGAATCGTCCTTTTTGTCCGGGAGGCCGAAAAGGATAATGCCGGGAATGTCGAGTTCCACCACCGAGCGCACTTCTTCGATCAACTGGTCCACAGACAACTGAAAAACGCCGGGCATCGATTTGACCGGGTTTTTAACTCCCCTGCCGGGCATGACGAAAAGAGGATAGATCAGATGATCGAGGCTCAGTCTGGTTTCTCTAATCATGCGCCGAAGGTTTTCCGTGCGCCTCAATCTCCTTGGTCTGTAGACCGGAAAATACATTGGAATCGTCCTTTCATGATAGTCGTCTCGGCCGGCCAGGCGCTGTGCTTCCTTGCCCGAAAGAAGCTATTATACCCAAAAAGCCATCAGCCGATAAACTATTTACTCGCCGGGCAGGGCATCGTCCTCAACCGATCCGGGATGGGCGACTTCGCTGCTGCACAGTTCAGGCTGTTTTCGAAAGGATTTCTTGCGTATCACGCAGCGAGGCCGCAAACAGATGCGGCACTGGGGATCCAGGCAGGGCTCGACGTGAATCAGAATATCCGGGGCCCCGGGGAGCTGTGATTTGAGAAGCTGCTGCACCTCGACGACAGTTCTGTGGGCATCTTCAAGACTCGAATCCCGAGGCAGGATGAGATGAAAGTCCATGTGGATTTCACGGCCCGAACTCCATGCGCGCAACCGATGAATATCTATCCATTCGGGTTTGCGGTTGCGGGCGATAACAGAGGTGATCCGCTCGAGCAGTTCGGGATCATATGCGCGCATGAGGCGTGAGGAAGAGGTAAAGATGAGCCTTATTCCGACAAAGACGATATTAGCCGCAACCACGCAGGCCACGGTCCCGTCGAGGAAGTACCACCCGGTGAGCCGCACCAGCAGCAGGCCTGCCATGACCCCCACGGAGGTGAACACATCGGCCATGATGTGCTTGCCGTCGGCCGATATGGCCATGGACCCGGTGCGTTTCCCGGCGCGAATGAGAATGAGCCCGAGCCAAAGATTGGCGAGGGTGGTGCCAAAAAGGATGAGAAGTCCGGAGTCGAGCCGGGGCAGTCCATGGGGGGATAAAATCTTCGGGACCGACTCCCAGACGATTACCCCGGCGGCCAGCACGATCAGCGCCCCTTCGAAGCCCGCCGAGAAAAACTCCATCTCCCCGTGGCCGTAAGGATGGCCGGCATCAGGGGGCTTTGAGGCAAGAAAGACGCTCCACAGGCCGAAGCCGCCTGCCACGACGTTTATGATGGATTCCAGGGCATCCGAAAGAATGGCCGACGATCCGGTGAGCAGGAAAGCAAGAAATTTTAGCCCCATAAGAAGCAGGCTCACGCCTACCGACAGGGCCATCATGACAAGCCGCCGCCTGTTTTCGGCTGTCGGGCCGGTTTCATTTTCCATCACGGTTTTCCATGTTACGAAAAGAGTGTGCGGCGAGGAGCCGGATAACCGCCTCACGCGACTTTTCGTACTCAGGGCGTGGCTGCCGAAACAAGGGGGCTCGTCCGGGACGACTTGTGGCGAACCGTCAGGACCGAGCAGCCGGCTTTTCGAACGATTCTCTCCGCGGTGCTGCCGAAAAGCACATGGGCCAGACCCGTCAGACCGTGAGATCCCATGACCAGCAGGTCCAGCTGTTTTTCCCCGGCAAGCCTGAGGATTTCGGTCGCGGCGTACCCGGATACGACATTGACATTGTGGTGCATCCCCTCGGGAAGCCGGCTCACATATTTTTCCTCGATCGATTTCATCGCGGCCCGGGAAAGTTCCTCGGCAAACTCCGGATCATATTCGACCGGCATGTAGGTGGTGTGGACCGGAGGGGAGTGCATCAAGTTCGCCGTAATGTGAATAATCTCCATGGCGGCGCCGAAAGTCGCCGCCATCTCGAGTGCTACGGCAAAGGCCTCATCGGCGTTTTCGGAAAAATCGGTGCAAAAGCCAATTCTGCTGAACAGTTTGGATTTCATGCTCCATCCTTTCCGTTTGCACTGCCAAGTGTGGATCTTACTATCTTTCCGAAAGTTCTACCAGTACGCCGAAGGTGGACTTGGGATGCAGAAACGCAATTTTTGCTCCGCCGGCGCCCTTTCGCGGTTTTTCGTCGATCAGCCGGACCCCCTTGGCCTTGAGTTCTTCCAGTGCTTCTTCAATGTTATCCACCCGGAAGGCGATGTGCTGGATTCCCTGGCCCCTGGACTCGATAAATTTTGCGATCGGACCATCGGGGGCGGTCGATTCCAAAAGCTCGACTTCGGCTTCCCCCACCGGGAAAAATGCCGTGGTGACTTTTTGCTCGGCCACCGTCTCACTGCCCGTGTGCGTAATGCCCAGGATATCGGTGTAGAGCTTTTTTGCCTCTTCGATATTATTTACCGCTATGCCTATATGGTCAACTTTGAGTATCTTCATCGTGTCTCCTTTCGCATCGGGATGAGGAAAGCCATTCGGTGACGGTTTCGCGCATCAGGGTGTAGGGGTCGAGTTCTTTGTTCATCAGTTTTTCCACAGCGGCCTCGAGTCTGCCGCTTTTCTCCAACTGTTCCCGCACTACCCGGAAAAGCTCCGCGTGAATCATGCGAAGAGCTTCCCGGGAAATCCTCTCACGCCTGTTCTGATAAAATCTGCCCGATTCGAGCAAAAACTTGCGGTGATCTTCGATGGCAAGCCACAGCTCATCGATGCCTTCGGCTTCCACCGCAACGGTTTTCTTGACCGGAGCGAGCCAGCCGCGCTCCCTCAGATGGGCATCCATCTCGATACGCGAGCACGTCTCCGCGCAGAGCATGTCCGCGCCCGGCCGATCGGCCTTGTTGATTACGAACACGTCGGCGATTTCCATGATGCCCGCCTTCATGCTCTGAATCGCGTCTCCCAGCCCCGGCACCAGGACCACGCAGGTCGTATCGGCAACCCCTACGATATCCACCTCGTCTTGTCCCACACCAACGGTTTCAATCAATACAACGTCTTTGCCCAGGGCGTCGAGGACCTTCACAACGTCTGCGGCCGCCTTGGCCATGCCTCCCAGAAAGCCGCGCGTGGCCATGCTGCGGATATAGATGTCCGGGTCCTCGGCAAGCTCGCTCATCCGGACCCGGTCGCCAAGCAGGGCGCCTCCGGTAAAGGGGCTCGATGGGTCCACCGCCACAATGCCGACTTTCAGCCCGCTTTTTCGTATCTCACGGGCAAGCCCGTTGGTAAGCGTGGATTTGCCGGCTCCCGGCGACCCGGTTATACCGAGTACATAAGCCCTGCCCGTGTGCGGGTAGAGCTTTTTCATGCACTCGTAGGCCCTCTCATCTTCATCTTCGAGCCAGGAAATGAGACGGGCCGCAGCCCTGTGAGAGCCCTCCAGGATTTGGGCCGCATAATCGACCGCCATTGTGGTGATTCCTAAACTAGCGTTTGCGCACGTTTGCCTGAATAAAGTTGACGATCTCCGTGGTCGGGGTCCCGGGTCCGAAAATCGCGTTCATGCCCGATTTTTTCAAAAAATCGTAATCTTCCTCGGGAATGATCCCTCCGCCCACGAGCAAAACGTCGTTGAGTCCCTTCTGCTTCATAAGCTCAAAGACCTTCGGGAAAAAATAATTGTGAACGCCCGAAAGGCTGCTGAGCCCCACCACATCGGCGTCTTCCTGCTCGGCCGCGGCCACTATCATTTCAGGTGTCTGCCGAAGCCCGGTGTAAACAACTTCCATCCCTGCTTCCGCGAATACTCTTGCAAGGAGTTTTGCCCCGCGGTCGTGTCCGTCCAGGCCCGGTTTGGCCATGATCATCTTGATTTTTCCAGCCATGGAATTTCCCCTTCCACATGTTCAATAGCATCTCAGAGCCCAGGACCGAAGGCTCGCTTGGAACAAAAACCCGGCAGGCCGCCGCATGGGCCCGCCCGCAAGCAGGCGGGCATCCCGTCCGCGGCGACACGCCGCCTAAACGAATTCCTTGGGCCGGTATTCGCCGTAAATATTACGCCATACGTCGCAGATTTCGCCAACCGTTGCCTTGGCCGTAACGGCATCGATCACGTAGGGCAGTACGTTTTCATCCGTTGCGGAAACCTCCCGCAGCTTGTCCAGGGCAGCCTTCCATTTGGCGTTGTCCCTCTTGGCGCGGTACTCCTTCAACTCGGCGGCCTTCTTTTCGCCAACCGCCATGTCCACCTTGAGAAGCCCGGTCGGAGGAGCCTCTTCCATGGTGTATTTGTTTATCCCGACGTAAACCCGTTCGCGCGATTCGATCTCCTTTTGGAAACGGTAGGCGCTGTTCTGAATCTCCTTTTGGATATAGCCCTGCTCGATGGCCGAAAGGGTGCCGCCCATCGCGTCGATTTTCTTTATATATTCGTCCACTTCGGCTTCGATCCGATCGGTCATGCTCTCCACATAGTAGGAGCCGGCCAGCGGGTCGATCGTGTCGGTCGCCCCCGATTCCTCGGCCACGATCTGCTGGGTGCGAAGCGCCACCGTCACCGCCTGCTGGGTCGGCAGGCAGAGCGCCTCGTCGTAGGAGTTGGTGTGCAGGGACTGACCTCCGCCAAGGGCGGTGGCGTAAGTCTGCAGAGCCACTCGAACGATGTTGTTTAGCGGCTGCTGGGCCGTCAGCGTCACGCCTCCGGTCTGCACATGGTAGCGCAGCATCATGGAACGGGGGTCTTTAGCTTTGAACCGGTCCCGCATGACCTTGGCCCAGTATCTGCGGCCCGCGCGGAACTTGGCGACTTCTTCCAAAACATTTGTAAAGGCGTTGAAGAAAAAGCTGAGGCGGGGAGCAAAACTGTCGACGTCCATGCCCCGCTCCATGCAAGCCTGCGTATAGGCTATGCCGTCGGCCAGGGTGAAGGCCATCTCCTGGGCCGCGGTCGAACCCGCCTCCCGGATATGATAGCCGCTTATACTGATCGTGTTCCATTTCGGAACGAATTTCTGGCAGAATTCTATCAGATCAACCGTCAGCCTCATCGTATGTCTGGGCGGATAGATATATTGCCCGCGGCAGATGATTTCCTTTAAAACGTCGTTTTGGACCGTTCCGCCAACTTTTTCCCACGGCACGCCCTGCTCTTTGGCAATCGCCAGGTACATGGCCAGAAGCACGCCCGCCGGGGCGTTCATGGTCATCGAGGTGGTGACCTTATCGAGCGGAATCCGGTCGAAGAGGACCCGCATATCGTCTATGTGATCTATGGCCACGCCCACTTTGCCCACTTCGCCCATGGAAAGCGGATGGTCGGAGTCGTAACCCGCCTGGGTGGGCAGATGGAACGCAACGCTTAAACCCGTTTGCCCCTGGTCGAGCAGATAACGATACCGTTCGTTGGTGCTCTTTGCGTCGCCAAATCCCGCATACTGGCGCATCGTCCAGTAGCGGCCACGATACATCGTGGGCTGGACACCCCGGGTAAACGGAAAGGTTCCGGGATAGCCAAGGTCCCGATCGTAATCGACGCCATCCACATCCAAAGGGGTGTAGAGTCTTTCCACCGGAGTCCCTGAAATAGTCGTGAAAACAGGCTTGGCTTCGGGGGACCGGGACAGAGACTTCGCAAGAGGCCCCTGCTCCCATTTCTCCTTGTCGGCTTCAATTTTTTTGAGCACCTTTTCATCGAACATAACGCGACCTCCTCACCGGTCAAAATCCACACAAAATCGCATTTGTGAAAATATTTTCAGACTTCACCTATACCAGCAGTTCCGCTGTGGGTCAATATCAAACGAGTACCGATCCATGGGAGTTTGCGGGCTGCGCCGGCAGTTTATTTGTCAACGATAACAATGGGCTCAACCGCCCCGCAAGGGCGGACGGGTAGGGACGGTCGAAAAACCGGGGGTGAATTTTTCCGCCATTTTCAACTTCTACTATTTGACACCATGGGCACTGATGGGCTAGGCTGGAGTGTCCCATGATTTTTCCCGCCAGTAACAACCCTCCAAGGGGCTGTTGAACCAACATAAAAAGCTCGTGGCAATTTGGGCATGGCTACGGAGTCTTGTCCAGAAGTTTTCAACCCGGAATCTTTCGAATAGAAGATCGCCCCTTTTCCTCAGTGGGGCGGAAGCGGCATGGCGCCGCGTTTTTGCCTGCCGGATTTTTTGGGCTCAGGGAAAGAGGAGGAGGCTATGAATATTTCTCGAAGAGGTTTCATGAAGCTTGCGGGAACGGGGGCGGCCTGCCTGGGCCTTACGGACCTGGGATTCGACCTTGATCCCGCAAGAGTTGTCGCAGCGGACCTGAAACTCGAGGGCGCAAGGGAGGTACTCTCCATCTGCCATTTCTGCTCCTGCGGCTGTAACGTGATCATGTCGATAAAGGACGGCAAAATGGTGGCCGCGGAGGGCGACCCGGATTTTCCCGTGAGCGAGGGGGCGCTTTGTGCCAAGGGGGCTGCTTTCCAGTCCATGCACTATAGCGAGCAGCGGCTCCAGAAGCCGCTCTATCGTGCTCCGGGAAGCGAGAATTGGGAGGAAAAGGACTGGGATTTCGTACTGGACCGCATTGCACGAAAGATCAAGGATACACGGGACAGGGATTTTATCGCCAAAAACGCCAAAGGCCTGCTGGTGAACCGGGTTGAAAGCATCTTCGAACTGGGCGCCTCGCAGATGGATAACGAGGAGTGCGCTCTTACCCACCAGATGCTGACGGGACTGGGCGTGATCCACAGGGACCATCAGGCGAGGGTCTGACACAGCGCCACTGTGGCGGCTCTGGCAGAGTCGTTTGGACGCGGCGCAATGACCAACCACTGGATCGACATCAAAAATGCCGACGTTGTGCTCATTATGGGCAGCAACGCCGCCGAGCATCACCCGATCTCTTTCAAATGGGTGCTCAAGGCCAAAGACGCGGGGGCCAAAGTCATCCACATCGACCCCAAATTCTCGCGCACCTCGGCCAGAAGCGACATGCACGTGCCGCTTCGAAGCGGAACGGACATCGCCTTGCTTGGCGGCATGGTTCGCCACATCCTGGAGAAGGAGCAATTCAACCGGGAATATGTGGCCCAGTATACCAATGCCTCCTTTATAGTGGGCGAAGGGTATGGTTTCAAAAATGGCCTTTTTTCCGGCTACGATCCAGGGGCGAAAAAATACGATCAAAAAAAGTGGGGGTTCGCCTCCGACCAAAACGGAGTCCCGAGGCGGGACGTGACGCTCAAAGACCCCCGGTGCGTCTTTCAGTTGATGAAAAAGCACTACCGGCGCTATACCCCGCAAAAGGTCTCGGCTGTTACCGGGGTCCCCGTCCGCGATCTTCTCAAAGTCTACGAGATCTACGGGGCGACCGGGGCGGCCGGCAAAGCCGGTACGATGATGTATGCGCTTGGCTGGACCCAGCATACCGTCGGGGTCCAAAACATCCGCCTTTCGACCATCGTACAGTTGCTTCTGGGCAACATGGGGGTCGCCGGCGGAGGCATCAACGCCCTGCGCGGAGAGCCCAATGTTCAGGGTTCCACCGACCATTGCATCCTCTGGAACAGCCTGCCGGGATATCTGCCCTCGCCCACCTCCGACCAGGTCAGCCTGGAAGAGTATCTGAAGGTAAACACGCCCGCGACCCGCGAACCCAAAAGCGTCAACTGGTGGAGCAACAAGCCCAAATACGTGGTGAGTCTCCTCAAGGCCTGGATGGGGGATGCGGCGACAAGCGAAAACGGCTTCGGCTACGACTTTCTGCCCAAAGCGGACCCCGGCGTGGATTACTCGGTCATCTTCCTGGTGGACAGGATGTACAAGGGACAGATCAAGGGCGGGCTCGTCCTCGGCCACAACCCGGCACAGAGCATGCCCAACAGCAACAAGGTCCGCAAGGCCCTCGACAAGCTCGACTGGCTTGCGGTGGCTGAAATCCACCATTCGGAGACAAGCGATTTCTGGCGCCGTCCCGGTGTGGAGCCCAAAAAGATTCAAACGGAGGTCTTCCTGCTGCCCTCGTGCCAACGCGGTGAAAAGGACGGCTCGATCACCAACAGCGGCCGGTGGCTCATGTGGCACGGCAAGGGCATCGAGCCCATGGGGCAGAGCCGCTCGATGGGCTGGATGACAGTTGAAATTTTCAAGCGCGTGCGGGCGCTGTACGCAAAGGAATCGGGCGCTTTTCCCGACCCCGTTCTCAAAATGGACTGGCCGCAGGACTATGACGCCGATGCCGTGGCAAGAAAGATCAACGGCGGGTACACCCGAGACATTACGGTCAACGGCAAGACATTCAAAAAGGGCGAACAGGTCCAGGGTTTTCTTTTTCTAAGAGACGACGGCTCGACCGCCTCGCTCAACTGGCTCTATGCGGGCTCCTATGGGCCGGCAGGCAATCTCGGAAGGCGCCGCGATCTTGCCCAGACCGCCATGCAGGCCCGCATCGGCCTTTTTCCGAACTTCTCCTGGGCCTGGCCGGTAAATCGGCGCATTCTCTATAACCGCGCATCGGTCGATCCTAACGGCAAGCCCTATAACACCGCACAACCCGTGATCGCCTGGGAAAACGATAAATGGGTGGGCGATGTCCCCGACGGACCGGCCCCTCCAATGGCTCTTCCCGGGGGCAAGTATCCCTTCATCATGCAGACCGAGGGCATGGGGCAGCTGTACGGTCCGGGGCGCGTCGACGGACCTTTTCCGGAACACTACGAGCCGGCGGAAACGCCCCTCAAAGCCCAGCCTTTCTCCGCCCAACTCAGCAATCCCTGCCTGAAGACGGCGCAAAGCGACATGGACGTCCTGGCCAAACCGGGAGACCCGCGTTTCCCGTTCGTGCTCACAACCTACGGGGTGGCCGAGCAGTGGTGCGGGGGCGTCGATACCCGCAACGCTCCCCTGCTCCTCGAAGCCGAACCGCAGTTGTACGTGGAGATGAGCCCCGAACTGGCCAAAATGCGCGGGATAGGCAACGGAGACCCCGTGGTGGTGGAAAGCGCCAGGGGCAGGGTGGAGGCCATCGCCATGGTGACGGTTCGCATCACGCCCTTCAAGGTGCTGGGCAAAACCGTCCACCTGGTGGGAATGCCCTTCTGCTTCGGCTGGACCACCCCCGGGGCCGGAGACGCCACCAACCGGCTTTCCTCCTCCGTTTGCGATCCCAACGTATCGATCCCGGAATACAAGGCCTGCCTGGTGGATGTACGCAAGGCCGAAAAAGTTACAGAACTCTTCGTTTAGCCATGAAGGGAGAAGTCTAATGTCAAAGGCGCTTTTCATCGACACCTCACGCTGCATCGCCTGCCGCGGTTGCCAGGTGGCCTGCAAGCAGTGGCACGGCCTCCCGGCGGTTGCCACAAGGCAGCGCGGGACGCATCAGAACCCGCCCGATCTCAATCCTTTCAACTATAAAGTCGTGCGGTTCGCCGAAGAAAAAACCGCCGGAAAAGTGGAGTGGCTTTTCTTCCCCGACCAGTGCCATCATTGCCTTTCGCCCTCCTGCAAGAGCGCGGCGCAAAGCTTTGCGCCCGGAGCAATCGTAGTGGATAAAAAAACCGGGGCGGTCATCTACACCGAAGAAACTGCCAAACTCACCGCCGACCAGTGCAAGGAAATCCAGCAGGCATGTCCCTACGACATCCCCAGGCGAAACGATGCGACCGGCCGGCTTACCAAGTGCGACATGTGTGTCGACCGGCAGCACACGGGCCTTCCCCCCGTCTGCGTTAAAACCTGTTGCACGGGCGCCATGAACCACGGTGAACGGGACAAGATGCTCGCCATGGCCCACCAACGGCTGGAGGTGGTCAAGGCTTCCCACCCCCGTGCGCAACTCGTCGACCCTGACGATGCGGGAGTGATTTACCTTGTCACCAACCCGAAGCTGGCATTGCAAAGGCCGAAGAAAGAGGCTGTTGCAAACTATAGCCGCAGGGAGCTGCTGGGTCGCCTGACGGCGCCTTTCCGGCACTCCGTGTAGAATTACGGGATTAATCCGAGGATGTTTCCTGTCGAACTTATAGACAATCTGACAACGGATGCCGAGACGGCGGCCCGGGAGATGAGTGCCCGGGCGCCCGAAACCGGCCAAATGCCGCAGAGTTTCGCCCTGCTCGCAAGGCGCCGGGATGAGATTGCGATGGCTTTGGCCGTGCCGGCCGCGGTTTTCGACGAAAAATCCTTCGAGGCCGGCGAGCCCCTCCTGGCCGGTATCGCCCCCTCGCTCCTTAATGGCGGTTTTGTTCAATCGGCGCAAAGCATCCTTCCCCTGCTGGCCGAGATCTTTTCGCCGCTCCAACCCCACGCGGCAGCCCTGCTCTCGGTAATCGAGGCGATGCCGGGCCGCACGGCAACGATCATCGAAGCCGCCTGCACAGGAAATATCGATCCTCTCGCCGCCGAGTTCCACATCCCGGTCGGCACGCTATATTTTCTTTGCCTCGAGTGCCTCAAGCCTGTTTTTCGCGCATTCCGCAAGACGATGGGCGGGCTTGCCGATGACGCGCTCTGGTGCAGGGGACGGTGTCCCGTGTGCGGCGGCGGGCCCGATTACGGCTTACTCAAGGAAAGACACGACCCTTCCGAATTCATCGTGTCCAAGTCCGGCAGGCTTTGGCTTCATTGCTGCCTTTGCGGCCACCTCTGGCGATTTGTCCGGCTGGTCTGTCCGGCCTGCGGGGAAAACGGCCACGACCGGTTGAACATTCTAACGGTCCGGGGGCGGGAGCGGGATCGTATTCACGCCTGCCGCGGGTGCGGCCAATACCTGCCGGTGATGGACCTGGTCGAAAGCTCGAAAAAACTCCACCCCGACCTGGCACCTTTGGGCTTGATTTCCTTGGACATCCTGGCGGCAAAAGAAGGCTATCGGCCCATCGTCTCCGCACCATGGAACCAACCGGGTTGATTCGGCCCCGGAACTCAGTGCACGAAGTAGAGGATGCTTATCCCCACACCGATGGTCACCACGATCCGGCGCAACAGGACCGGGGAGATGGAGCCCGCAAGCCGCCCTCCGATAAAACCGCCGATTATAGACCCCGCGGCCATGATCAGAGCCGCCTGCCAGACCACTTCTTTGGAGAAAAGAAAAAAAAGGGCGGCGGCCACGTTTATCACCAGGGCGAGCAATTGTTTGATAGCATTGAGCCGCGTTAGAGAATCGTCCAGTACAAAGCCCAGGACCGCGAGCACGATCACGCTGAGACCTGCTCCGAAATAGCCTCCGTACACGGCGGCAAGAGCCACCAGGATCGCGGTGATCGCCTCTGCGCCGGTAAGCCGTCCCGACCGGCTCTCGATGGGCTTTTCCGCCACGGGGTGCCCGGTTTGGTTTCGGGCCGCCGCCCGGCCGGCCAGAAAGTTTCGTACCGGCGCCTGGGAGGCCAGAAGGACTGAAGCTAGCAAAATAAGATAAGGCACCAGGAGCCGAAAGGTATGCTCCCCGGTATTTAAGAGCAGAAGTCCTCCGGCGATTCCTCCGATCACCCCCGCGGGCAGGAGCAGGATGAGCCTGCGTTTTTGCCCCCGCAAATCCTTTATCTGTGCAAAAGTGCCTCCAAGGTATCCTGGGCACAGGGCAACCGTATTGGTCACATTGGCGGCAACGGCGGGAATGCCCAACGCGACCAGCGTGGGAAAAGTTATAAGGGTCCCCCCGCCGGCCAGGGCGTTGACAGCCCCGCCGGCCACCGCGGCCAAGCCTACCAGCACCAGTTCAAATCCATGCGGCATTATCAATATCCCCCATCTTACGTGAATAATCGCTCAAGCGCGGAAGCAGCCAT
The DNA here is from genome assembly GCA_021777755.1 of Deltaproteobacteria bacterium. Taxonomy (GTDB): domain Bacteria; phylum Desulfobacterota; class Syntrophobacteria; order Syntrophobacterales; family Syntrophobacteraceae; genus SbD1. The sequence goes on along the minus strand of JAJYDE010000010.1, from coordinate 98,935 downwards.
AATGAGAAAAATTTTTCAATATCACAAGGGAATTGAAAAAAATCGTGAAAGCCCCCTCCGGCTGTTCAATGAGGGAGGTTCGAGTTGATGGCTCGGACCGGCTCGCCTTGCCAAGAACCCTTTTAAGAATTATATAGCTCCCCTATAAATCCAATGAGATGGAAACCGAGGTGATCAGGTGCATCTGAATGTTGTGGAAAACCTTACCGGAGAAGAATGCGCAAGCAAGATTTTCGAGATGTCCGGAGCCAGGTTCGAACCCGAAGTCGCCGCGCAGCTCTGGGCTAAAATCGAGCAGCACAAGTGGCTGTTGTCTGAGCGGCTGGCAAGAGACGTCGGCGCCCGGACGGCCTGCATCGATTTTCTCGAAAACATGGATCAGGCTATGGCCGAGTACCTTTCTTACCAAAGAAAGGACCTCCTGAACGAGATGGGGGCACAAACCTTCGGACGCGATATCTGGGATACCATTTCAGATTCTCAGCCACCCAAAAAGCTGGTCAATCGCAGAATCATTTTGCCCCTGACAATGGAGGACCTGTCCCGCAAGCACGGCGTGAGCCCTCCCCGGACAATCATCTTCTTCGGTCCTCCGGGCACGGGCAAGACCCACTTTGTCAAGGCGATAGCCGGTGTTTTGTCCTGGTGGTACATCGAAATCGCGCCGAGCATGCTCATGGAGGACGGGGCGGACAGGTTGGGCGCCAATCTGCGGCGGACAATGGAAAAAGTCAGGCAGCTAGACGAGGTCGTCATATTCATAGACGAATTCGATGAACTCGCCCATTGCCGCGATGAGGCCGACCGGCTCGACAAGTGCATAACGAACGAATTCTTGAAGCAGGTCCCGCTTTTCAAAAACGAATCCAAACGGCTGCTACTCGTTTGCGCCACCAATTACATCCGGCATTTGGACCCCGCGCTGCTTCGGCCGGGACGCTTCGACTGCATTATTCCGGTCGGAGGTCTCAGTGCCGATGAACGAAAGACCATTCTCGAATTCTATTTGTCGCGGATCAACGTCGGCCAAATCGATGCGGACCGGCTTGTGGCCGAGACAGCCCGCTTCACGCCCGCCGATATCCAGTACCTTTTCGAACAGGTCGCCCAATCGGCTTTCGAACGTGAGGTGGCCGCAAACAAAGACTACAGGGTGAACACGCAGGATTTTGTTCGTGCCATGGCCGGCATGCGGCCCTCTTTGACCGATGAAATAATAGAGGAGTTCGAAAAAGACTCCCTGACCTTTTCGAGGGTATAGTGTCCGAGATGCCGTATTCCCATATGTGTGGAAGTTTGCCGTCTTTACCCCTATTGATCCTGACGGGGGCCTCTGATTAAAAACGGACTGTGGTCGGGGACGGCGGCCATCACAATCCTCTCGCAGCACCGAACCGGATCGCGCAAAGCCATCGCCCCGCGCCTCCTCCAGACCCGGCCGGAAGCCTCACGGACTCCGAGTTGCGCATTACGCGCCCCCTGTGATTATATTGAAAATAGCGGCGGGTAACGGGTGAGGTTCCGCCGGCGACCGGTCGGGTCGAGTTCACCACTGGATCACAACAGGGAATTACATAATTAGATAGTCAAAATATTCTCGATTATTTCCGTGGTCCGGCAACCGCCATGCCCGCCCGGCAGTTTAAGACTATGGGAAGGAGAATTGAAATGAACGGTGAGCGTGGAACAATCCAAACCTCCAAAATGGCAATGGGCAACACGGTGGCGGAGGCGCTGGTGGGACTGGGCGCCCTGGCTCTGGCCATTATCGGACTGGCCAACATCTATCCGTGGTTGTTGGCCTCCGTTGCCACCATTGCCCTGGGGGCGGCATTCGTGTTTGAAGCCGGCGATATCGGCAGGCGTTTTGCAATTCTGGCCAGAAACGAGTCCTCCGGCAATGTTGAAGCTTCCAGCACATGGGGAGGTATGACCGCCGGGTTTCTGGCGGGTTGCGTCGGAATCGCCTTGGGGATTCTGGCCATTCTGGGCATCGTCCCTCACACCCTTATCCCTGTGGCGATTATCGTCTACGGCACGGCGCTGGTATTGGATAGCGGCACACAGACGAGTCTTAGCGACCTGGAAAGCGAACACTTCGGCGTACGGGGCATGTCGCAGGAAATCGCCCGCGAGTCGGCTTCGGCGCTGTCCGGCATCGAGGTGCTCGCGGGTTTGGGCGCCATAACCCTGGGAATTTTGGCCATAATAAAAATCGTTCCCCAGACCCTGAGCCTGGTGGCCCTCCTGGCTATTGGCGCGGCTGTTCTCATGACCGGCTCTTTGGTGAGCAGGTTTGTAACTTTTCGGCGGAACTACTGATCCGCCAAGCCCGCGGGGGGCGCACTGCCGCTGCGAGCCGGCAAATCCTTCAGTCCACCCGGGTCGGGAAAGGGAAAGACTTTTCCCTTTCCCGACCCGGTCGATGGTACTCTTTTAAGGCAAACGCATTTGGACGACGGTGCTCTGTCCCGAATTGTGATCGACTGCCAGGACATTGATGTCACGTCCTTTCAACGCCCTTAGCATGGTGAGCAGTTCCGCCGCGCTGTCCACCTTGTTATTGCCGATTTGCAGGATTATGTCGTCTTTTTGAAAGCCCGCTCTGGCGAAAGGACTCCCGGGTGAGACGGCGACTACAGCCACTCCCGACTGGGAACCAAGCCCGTACCTGTTTGCCTCGTCCGCGCTCATGGGCCTGACGGTAAGGCCGAATTCCTCTCTCAACGTCTTCTGGATTGCTGTTTGCTGCGTTTCGAGATTGCCGATCTTGACCGAAATATCGCGTTTTGCGCCGTTACGCTCCACGGTGAGCGTCACCTGCGTTCCCGGAGGGGTAAGAGAGACGTCGTTTCGCAATATCGAAGGATTATCCGCCGGCTGTCCCTGGAAGGCCGTGATGATGTCTCCGCGTTTAAGCCCCGCGCGATAGGCCGGACCATCCTTGAAAACGTCAGAGACAAGCGAGCCTTTGTAACTGCTCAAGTTAAACGATTTGGCAAGTTCGGGAGTGATCTTCTGCAGGGTCAGCCCCAGCCAGCCCCGAACCACCTTGCCATGTTTTATCAACTCGCGGGAGACGTGTTTGGCAATATTGCTTGGAATTGCGAAGCCAAGCCCTTCGAACCCGCCGGACTTGGAGATGATCGCCGAATTTATGCCGATCACCTCGCCCTTGAGGTCCATAAGCGGACCGCCGCTGTTGCCCGGGTTTATCGCCGCGTCGGTCTGCAGGAAATCCTGGTAGCTGCTGGGTTCGGATAGGCCTGCACGGTGCTTCGCGCTGATGATCCCCTGGGTGACCGTTTCACTCAAGCCCTGCGGCTGCCCGATGGCCACCACCCACTGTCCCACTTGTACCTGGTCCGAGTTTCCCAGTGGAAGATAGGGAAAGGGGTCCTTGCCAATGATTTGAATAACGGCCAGATCCGTCTTCGGATCGGTCCCTACGACCTTGACCGATTTTCCGGAAAAGACCCTGCCGTCGGCCAGCACCACCTTGATCTTGGTCGCTCCGCCCACCACGTGGTAATTGGTGAGAATATGGCCGGCCGCATCCAGTATGACCCCGCTTCCCAGCCCGAACACCTCGCGTTGGAACTTCTTGGGCATATTGGGCATTCCGAAAAAATATCTGAAGAAAGGTTCGTTTTGAAAGGGAAGAAAGGGGTTTGCAATCTCCTGTCGCTCGGTTACTTCGACGTGAACGACCGCTGGGATCGCCTGTTTTGCCACTGTTTCGACGGCGGTCACCAGGTTGGGTTCATTGGTTTGCGCCCGCGGTTTGATGATCCCGTAGGTCAAAACAAGGGCAGACGCCAGTGAAATCATTAAAATCAGATAGACCGGATGTTTCAAACGTTTTTGCGCCATTTCCATACTCCTCCATTTTCCATATGCGATTCGTCCCCCATTCTACGAGCCGATCAAAACTATGGCAACTATAAGTACTCCTATCGGGAATGCACCCCTTCGGGGAGGCTAAGCATACCGCATATCGTCAAAATTGAAGGTCGGGGTTTGGATGTTTAAATCCGCGCACCCCGAATCTGGAGAAAAGATTGAAACCGCACAGCCTCCGCCGTCCCCGTCGGCCGAATTAGGGTTGCGTTTACCGTCATTTCCTTTATTATTCCGGAAACTCGGCGCTTGATCTGAGCTGGCCACCCAAGACTAAAGATATTCGTCGTTACCCCTGAAAGGAAGTTGATATGTTCGCCAAATCGGAGGCAATGAAAAATATTGAGGCTGTAATCATAGCCATAATTCTTGCTCTGTTTATCCGGACCTTTATCGTCCAGTCGTTTTTCATCCCCTCCGGCTCGATGATGCCCACTCTTTTGCCCGGAGATTACATCCTGGTCAATAAATTCAGCTATGGAGTGCGAGTTCCTTTCGAAGGAACCAGGCTGTTTTATCATAAGGTGCCGAAGCGGGGAGACGTCATCGTCTTCATTTATCCCAAAGACACCTCCGAAGACTATATCAAGAGGGTAATAGGACTGCCCGGTGAAATCGTTCAAATCACCAACGGAAAGATTTTCATCAATAACAAGCTGCTGCCCGACCCTTGGGGCTACTTCAACAAGAGCGAGCCCGCCGGATTTATCGAAACGGTGGAAAACTACGGGCCCGTAGTTGTTCCCAAAGACCGCCTGTTCGTTATGGGAGATAACCGCAATAACAGCGCGGACAGCCGCTTTTGGGGGACTCTGCCGATAAAGAACGTGCTGGGGAAAGCCTTCCTCATCTATTTTTCATGGGACAGTAACGCCCACAGCCTGTCACACAAAGTCAGATGGGCGAGAATTGGCAAATGGATTCACTAGGGGCGGTTCAGCCGAACTTGTGCCGGACCCCGTAGCCCCCCCGGGGGAATCGCCACTCGATATTGAAATGGGGGCATCCCACCCGGCAGGAACCGCATTCCAGGCATCCTTCGTAGTTGATGCTGATGCGCTCCTTTTCCAACTTGTAGACATTGGCCGGGCAGATAAAAAGGCAAGGCTGCTCGGCGCATTTTTCCATGCACGTCCGGGGATCGATCAGGCGAAGATGGGACTCGGCGTCCACATTGAATCGATCCAAAAACAGCTTGTCTTCAACCCTTGCGCTCATCGAATCGCTCTCCATGCGTCCCACATCAGGCGCAGCAGCCGCAGCGGGGCGGCTCCTCGCCATAGAGCCTTGCGGGCACCCCGCAGCCTCTCTTTTTTCGGTGACTCGTCAACCGTGAGGATTTCGCGAAAAGCCTCCGCGGCCCCCCGGGGAAGGGTGGTGAAAAGCTCCCGGTGATTTTCCAGCAAGGAGGAAAATCTGCGATATTTTTTCAGATCCTTTAGTACAAAGGATTCGGCCATTCGCTCGCCATAACCCCGCAGGCCGTAAGAGCTGAAATCTCCTCTTTGCAGCGCCTCCAAGACGGTTTGGGCCGCCATCCTTCCGGAGGCCATGGCCAGATTGGAACCCTCCCGGTGAGGGGCGTTGAACAGCATGGCCGAATCGCCCGCAATGAGGAAGCCGTCGCCGAAAAGCTTGGGGACGGTTTCGAAGCCGCCCTCGGGAAGCCAGTGGGCAAGGTACTCCAAGGGTTTTCCGTCTTTTATGAGGGGCGCGATCGCCGGGTGGGTCTTAAACCGCTCGATCATCTCGTAGGGGCGCACCCTCGCCTTTGCAAAATCGGCCAGGTTCGCCCCGATCCCCACCGAGATCGAACGTCTGTTGGTGTAGACAAAGGCCACCCCGTTCATTTCCATCGTCACATTTCCCAGGATTTCATTGGTAACCCCGTTTCCCGCCGATACGCCGAACCGCTCGTCGATCACTTCTTCGGGAAGCCCGATGAGCTCTTTTACCGCCAGGGCCACATGCTGAGGCCCGACCTCGGGCCTGAAGCCGGTCTTGGCCGCAAGAGGCGAATTGACTCCATCGGCAAGCAAGACCACCCGGGCACGCAAATCGCCCTCGGCGCGATCCGTTTTCACCCCGACCACCCTGCCGGCGCCGTCTTTCAGCAAATCGGTCACAACCGTCGAACACACCAGGAGTGCGCCCTTCGCCCTGGCCTGATCGGCGAACCAGCGGTCGAATTTGGCTCTTCCCACCGTGAAGGCGTTGTTTTGAAGTTGTTCGAAAAAAGCCTGATCGCGGTAGGTCAGGCTGATGGAGCTTTGTTCGGAGAGGTAGCTGATTCGCGACTCGACGATGTTACGTTCCATCGGGCAGTTTTTCTGCGCGAAATCGGGTATGATCCGCCCCAGGCTGTGCCCGTAGACGACGCCCCCGAACATGTTCTTGGCTCCCGGGTATTCGCCTCGCTCCAGGACTATCACCTTGACGCCCCGGTCGGCCAGGATGCACGCCGCCGAAAGGCCGGCCGGTCCGGCCCCGACGATTGCCGCATCGAATATTTCTTCCATGGGGTCAAATTTTCCTTTTTTTGAGCTGGGCGATCAACTCGGGGACGACTTGCCGATACTCGCCCACGATACCCGCGTCGGCGACCCTGAAAATGGGCGCGCCGGGGTCCGAGTTTATGGCCACGATCTTGCCCGCCCCCTGGATGGCCACAAGGTGCTGGACGGCCCCCGAGACCCCTACGCCGATGTAGAGCCGGGGGGCGACGGTCCTGCCCGTCTGGCCCACCTGCCGTTCATAGGGCAAAAGCCCGGCCTGCACAACGGGGCGCGAACAGGCCACCACCCCTCCAACCAGTTGCGCCAACTCTTCCAGAAGCTCAAGCGAGCCCTGGTCGCATGCGCCCCGACCCGCCACCACAAGCGCCGGATACTCGACTATGTCGGCCGCGCCCTCGGTGCCCGAGGGAATGAATTTCACAATCTCCGGCAACTCGACCGCCGGCGGCTCGAAACCATGGCCGGTTATGAGCCCCTTCCTCGTTGCATCTCTTGCCGGCATGGCGAACACCCGAGGCCTCACCGAACTCATCTGGGGCCGCATGTGCTGGCAGAAGATGGTGGCCATGATATTTCCGCCGAAAGTCGGGCGGGTCATGAGAAGAAGCCCGGTTTCCTGCTCGATGTAGAGCCCCGTGCAGTCCGCGGTAAGACCCGTTTCGAGCCGTGTGGCCACAACCCCGGCAAGGTCGCGGCCAAGCGAAGTGGCCCCTATAAGAAGGATTTCCGGGCGTATTCGGGCGCATAGATCGGAGAGCGCCTTTCCGAAGGTGGCCGATAAATATCGGGCAAGCCTGGGATCATCCACGACGTGAACTTCGTCGCAGCCATAGGAAATCGCCTCCCGCGCCACCTCGCCCACATTGCTTCCCGGCACGAACCCCAGGACTTTGGTGTTCAACCGCGTGGCAAGCTCCCGGGCTTTTCCGATCAGCTCCCAGGAAACAGGCGCTCCGCGCCCGTCGATCGTTTCGACAAAAACCGCCACTCCCCGGTGCTCCGGCGCCCCCGCACCGGATTCCACCGGCTTTTCCCGGGAAACCTTCCCGCGCTTTTTTTTCTCGAATTTTACGGCGTTAACCGGGCAGCTATCAAAGCATTTGCCGCAGCCGATGCAGACCTCCGGGTCCACTTCGGCCACCCCGGCGCTATTGAGCTCGATTGCCCCCACGGGGCATTCCCCGATGCAAATCTGGCAGGCGATGCATTTGTCCGCAATGATCTCGGCAACTTCAATCCCCCGGGTGTTTTTTGCCATACCGGCAGCACTCTCCTAAATCGACAGATAACGGAGGACGGATGCAGGCCCCGTCTTCGGCTTTCCGCCCTTATGCCTTCCAGCCCTTTTCAAATCCAGCCGCGAAGTCCTGGTCGGAAAAGAGGGTGTCCAGGGCTTCGGAAACGGCCGCTGAAACCCCTTGGGCCGCATCCCACCGGGGCCCGGCACGGTGTACCTGGGGAGAGGCGATTGCCCTTACCCAGGTGGGCGAGCCCTTGATTCCCACCCGGGCGGCGGAAGCCCCGATCGCTCCGGCGTCCCAAATCTTGATCGGTGCCCGCAGCGAATCGATGAGCATGGGCAGCGAGGCCCTCCTCGGGGTCGCCAGCTCAAGTTCCACCGACAACATGGCGGGAAGAGGGCCCCTTATCACTTCAAAGCCCCCCTCCACCTTTCGCCTCACCTGCAAAAGCCTCTTCTCCGGATCGATCCATTCGACTTCGATCACATAGGTGAACTGGGCAAGACCGAGCCGGGCCGCTATCCCTGGACCCGTCTGGGCCGTATCCCCGTCGATGGCCTGCTTCCCGCACAGAACAAGGTCCACCGGTTCCACCTGTGACAGAGTTTCGACGGCTTTGGAGAGCGTGTAGCTCGTGGCCAGAGTGTCAGCCCCCGCGAAAGCCCGGTCGGAGAGCAAAACCGCCTGGTCCGCGCCCATGGAAAGCGCCTGCCTCAAGACTATGTCCGCCTGCGGGGGCCCCATGGACAGCACGCTCACTTTCCCCCCGTATTTTTCCTTGAGACGCAAAGCTTCCTCGAGCGCGGTGATATCGTAGGGATTGGCCATAGATTCTATGCCCGCCCGCACCAGGGTGTTGGTGTCGGGATCGATTTTGACCTCGGCGGTGTCGGGCACCTGCTTGATACAGACTGCGAAATGCATACGTGCCTTCCCGATATGGCGAGAAAATCTTCCGGTTGAAATGGCCGAGCAAGCATCGGATTGGAAATCGGCAAGGGTCAAGGCGGGCTGTGCCGGGGCTCCGGCCCGAGGATGAGCGCCCTGATAGTGGCCAACCCCAGCCTCCTGCACGCCCTCCATCGTTTCTCTCCGTCAATGATACGGAAATGATCGTGTTCGAAACTGATCAGGATGGGTTCCCGCTGCCCCTCCCGAAGACTCGTCTCCATCTTTTCGATCGATTCCTCCGAATAGACGAGTCGGCGATTGGGACTGATTCTACCCGTTTGTATCTCCCGAATATCCCCGCCCATGGGTTGTCCTCCTTGCGGCTTTGTTCTGCAAAGGCTATGGGCCAACTCTAATGCGACATTCCGCAGAAGGCAAGCGGTCCGATCTTTTCCTCTCTCGACCCCGAGGACCAATCCGCTCCGCGGAGCCGCCCCGCGGGTCTGTCAGGTTTCGGCCGGGGCCAACAGCTTATGGACGCATTCTTTCAACTCCTTAATTTTCACCGGTTTGGCGAAAAAGCCGTCCACCTTGCTTTTCATGGCTTCCACCGCCGAATCCAGGCTGGCAAAAGCGGTCACCATGATCACCTTGACTTCCGGGTAGGCGGTCTTAATCGTGCGCAGCACCTCCATTCCGTCCATGCCCTTCATCTTCAGGTCGGTGATGACAACGTCGAATTTTTCCTCTCTTAGCCTGGCAAAGGCAGGCTCGGCATTGAGAAAGGTCTCCACCAGATAGCCGTCGGGTTCCATGGCGACCTTAATCATCTGCCCGACAATCTTTTCGTCGTCTATCACGATAACCCTGAAACCAGGCATGGTTCGCTCCTTTCCTGGCGATTTTGGACTGGAAGCTCTATGGTGAAGCATGTCCCAACTCCGGCTTCACTTCGAACCCGCATCTCACCCTTGTGGTTTTTTACGATTCCGTAACTTACAAAAAGGCCCAGCCCCGTTCCGCCCGCCCCCTTGGTGGTAAAGAAGGGGTCGAAGATATGGGGCAAAATCTCCGGGGCTATGCCCTTGCCGGTGTCCTCCACCTCGACTTCCACACGGGCCGAATCGGGGTTGAAGCGGGTTGCAAGGCGCAGACGATCGCCGGGCGAGGAAGCGTGAATGGCGTTTGTCAGCAGGTTGATGAGCACCCCCTGGATTTGGTCCTCATCGATGTAGACCGTCGGCAGAGCCTCGCAAAGCTCGAGCCGCGAGTCGATGTTGCAGACCGAAATCATATTTTGAACCAATCGCATGCTCTTATCGACCACGCTGTTTATGTCGGTCTCCCTGAAATCGGGCTTCTTGGGCCTGGCAAAATCGAGCAGGTCCTTAACGATTCGCTGGATGCGCCCGGTCTCATCCTCGATCCGGTTCACATACTCCATGTGCTCGTCCCTGCCCATTCTATCATAGAGTTCAACGAAGTTCTGCGCCAACATGGAGATATTGTTGAGCGGATTGCCGATTTCGTGCGACACGCCCGCGATAAGAATGCCGATGGAAGCCAATTTTCTTGCCTCAAGCATCTGTTCCTCCCGGTTTCGCAACTCCGCCGCCATGGCGCGCAGAGCCGAGACGGCCATCCCGCATTCATCGCTTGACTTCTCCGGTTCGATTTTTTCGAATTCGCCTCCGGAAATCAGGTGAGCGGCCTTTTCGATGCGTTTAAGCGACCCCAGCACCCTCATCGACAGAAGCAGCGTTACCCCGACGGCGGTAACCAGGATCAAGGCGAAAGAAAAAAACAGCCCCCTTTCCGAGCCGGCGATTATGCTGTTCACCTCCGCGCGCTCCGAGGAGGTGATATAATTCATGTATTCCATGATCGTTCGGCCCGCCGCGCGCACCTTTTCCTGCGCCGCCCCATTGCCGCCGCCCCCGGCCTCCTCGAGAGTCCTGCCGTAGTTTTCCAGATTTTTTTTCAGCCGGGTCGTCTTGGCCTCGCCGATCGCCCGCACGATATCGGTCCTGGACTCCTCGATGGTCTTGATAGTGGCCTCCGTCCTGGACTGGATATCCAGAAGCGCCGATTTTTCTCCATAGAGGAAAAGGTTTTTTTCCGCCAGCCTCATTTCGAGAAAAGAGGAGCCCAAACTGTCGGCAATTTCCATGAATTTGAGTTTGGCCAACACCTGGTCGAGGCTGTGGTAGGCGAGAAAGCCCGTAACGACTATGAGAAGGATGTTGGCAAGGTTTGCGGCGACTATCTTGTGGAATATCTTGATCTTTTTCAAGCTCAGAAAGCCTCCGCGCCCTTGAGGGCCTCATAGTTTTCCTTTCTGATCGGCCAGGACCAGAGTACCCCGTCCACGATCATGAGCAGCCCCGCGGCTATCATGAACACGTCGAGCAGGTTCAGGATGCTCGGGCGAAAATATTCCAAAAGGCCCAACCCGCCGCTGGCAAACGAGACGCCCGTGCCGATGAAAGACAGCCCCGTCCTTGCCCGTGCATAAATCGTGCGGTAGCAGGCCGCCACCGTGCGTTGGGCGGAAAAAACGCTCCTCTGGTGGGCCAGAAGGGAACGGGCCTTGTTGTCGTGCGAGCCCTCGATAACCGTGATCGTGCGATTTGCAAGCTCGAAAAGGCGCGCCAGCATCGTTTTGCCCTCTTTTCCCTCCTCCTCTCCCGGGTCGTTGAACTGGTAGTCTTCGAGAAACTGCACGCTTGCCGCCGTCACTTCTATCAGCGTCTGGTGCTTGGGGGGACGAAAAAATGACCGCTTGATCCGGTAGTAGCTCACCATGCCCAGCAGGGTCAAAATGAAGCCCGCGGCGATCATCGACCAGTAAAAGGGCGCGAAATGAACCGCCTTGCCGCCGTTTTTGAGCAGCGTTCTGCCCACCAGTATGAAGGTGAGACCGGCCTCGAGCAAAGTCATGTAGGTCCTGACCGTGGCGAAATCGGTGCGATAGGTGGCAAGCTTGGTCCTCCAGCGCGCCATGGTATTTCGCCACAACGCCAGGGCGGTCCTTTCGTTTCCCGAAAGGTGCTCAACATCGGAGTTTACAAAGTCTTCGATAAAAAAGGTGATATCCTCGGCAAGAGCCACCATGAACTGATAATCCCTGTCGGCTCCCATGCATTTTCGGACCTCTTCGGCCAAAAGCGGGTCTGTGGGGTTTCTGGCCGCGATGATCACCGTCTCTTTGTCCAGGGCCACCGGAAACCAAAGCATCAGGGCAAGCTTTTCCGGATCGAGATCGGCGAGAAGTTCGGGGGGTACCGGAATCCTTTCGTCATATTCCACCGAATCGCACCCGCACGACAGCGCGAGTGCATCGAGGAGTTTGCGGCGCGGAATTCCCAGGTCGTAGCGCAGCACCTCCTCTACTTCGATATCCCTCGCCCGGGCCGCTTCCGCCGCCCGACGCAGCGCGCCCGCGCTCAACAGACCCCACTCCACAAGGGGAGTGAAGCCCGCCGTCGCATCAGCCACCACACTCATTGTCTTCATAATTGAATATCACCTTTTTCCACAACTGGGTCGGTTTGGCATAATCGGGGATTCGGATCTCCAACCCCTCCCAGCAATAGGGCAGCTGCTTTTTCCTCTGCTCGGCCTTGACATACCAGAAGGCCCCCTCGGCTACCATGAACAGCCCCGAAATGATCAAAACGAAATCGAAGATGGTCCACCATCTGCTGCCCCAGCCGAAATAGACCTGAAGGCCGAAGCCCACCGAAAAAATGCTTATTCCGGTTCGAATGAATCGAAGAGCGGTTCTAGACCTTGCCAGCGTGGTCCTGAGCCTGGCCTTGACGTTTCGCCTCTCGGCAAGAAGGGTTCGCTCCAGGGCAAGGCCGGTGGTTCCCCAGATTCCCGCTGCGTATGTCCCCTTCAGCGCGAGCCGGGGGGGAAGATCGTCGAGGCGGCTGAAGGCCCGGAACATGAAATCCCAGATCGAAGTGCTCTCCTCGATTTGCCGGGTGGTCTTTATGCTTTCCACAACCGCGCGGCGCCCCGGGAAATACCACCTCGCGCCTTCCATAAACATGAGGACCCCGGTCACGATCAGGCCGGCATAGAAAACCGACCATGCCCCGACGGGATAGTTTCTCCAAAGCAGAATCCCGAAACCCACCACCGAAGTGCCCGTGCTGGCGAAGGCCAGTCCCGTCCGGGATCTTGCCATCTTCGTGCGGTACATGGCCAGAAGGGTCCTTTCTTCGGCAAGATCGGACCTGTCTATGGCGAAAAATCTGCGCCTCATCACGGGAGAAAGCCGGTTCCAGCGGTTTCGCAGCTCCTGCGCCCCGTTGACCGGCTCGGATCGCGTCAAAACCGTTCCCACTTCGCTCGCTCTTATCTCCGGAATCGTGGTCCCGAACGTCGATCGGGCGGGCACGTAGCCGATGCCCCTCGGTTCGACATTTCTCATGGGCATGTACCAGGTGATCCCCTCGACCACCATGAAGATCCCGCCCAAGAGAATGACCACCTCGATAGCGCTGAGCCAGCCGATTCCGAAAATCCTGAGAAGCGTCAGGCTTATGGCGATCAGTTTGACCCCGGTGCGAATGGCGGCGAGCCCGGTTCTGCCCTTGGCCATGGTGGTCCGGTAGCGCGACATTTTGGTACGTTCGGATGCAAGTCGGGTGCGCGTGCGGGCCAGAGAGGTCCGGCCCGCTTGGGGCCCGAAACCGGGGTTTACATCCTGGTTGTGCTCCACCATGCGGATGATGTCGCCAGGAAGTGCAAAGATAAGGCGAAGCGAATCGGTTCCCAACTCCTCCCGGATCTTGTCCAAAAGCATGGAGTCCACCGGGTTTGCGATCGCCACCCGCGCCTCCACGGGAGAAACCGAAACCGGAAACCACAATTCGCGCTTGAGTTCGGATAGATCGAGTCGTTCCAGAACTTCTCGGGGCGCGGCAAGCCTTTCGCTGAATTCGACGAAGGGCAGGCCGTAATGGCTGCTAAAACAGAGCAGGATTTCGTGTTTGTCCACTCCCAGCTCTTTTAGCGACTTCTCCATTTTCTTGATCGATCCGCCCGAGTCCAGAAGAATTTTTTCCAGCTCGGGCTCCTGGATCACTCCACGATCGACCAACGGGCCAAGGGCACCCAAATGGCTCTGTGCCGATTCTTCGACGAATTCACTCACGGCAAGGAGGCTCTTTTGCAGCATCAGCATCAAATCCACTCGAAAGTCGGGTTGCGCCTCTGCGGAGCAAGACGCTCGCCTTAATGAGACAATATATTGATTCGATCAAAAAAAACCCGGAATTCTCATCATGCATAAATCATGCGACCTCCCCGCACGGGGCGAAAGCCTCACCCGACGCCCGGACTCATCGAAATTCAAACAATTGCACCGCCTTGGCGATCGACTGGAATCGGCTGTCGGATACAGCCGTCCGCGTGAAGTGTCGCCTTCGGGTGTCAGGTGTCGCTTGGTTTGTTACCTTTCAATCGTGTGCCGCCAACTGGAAAGACGGGGCAAACCGTTTCCAATTTTGATGGGGTGGACCTCATTTCCTCAATACCTCCCGGACCTTCGCCGTCAAGGTTTTCAATGAAAATGGTTTTTGGAGGAAATATATTCGTTCGCTCACAACCCCGCTTTCCGCGAGGGCTTCGCCAGTATAGCCGGACATGAACAGGTTGTGTAAACCGGGCACAATTTCCGATAGCTTTTCGGCCAAGTCTTTTCCGTTCATCGTTGGCATTATCAGATCGGTTATCAGCAAATCTATCCGGCTTGAATAGTTTTTCGCCAGCTTCAAGGCTTCTTCAGGAGCGTTGGCCGTCAACACCTTGTAGCCGCAACGCTCCAATATACTTTTCCCCAATTCCAAAATTGATATTTCGTCTTCAACCAGCAAAATGGTCTCCGTTCCCTTGTGCGAAACGAGGCTCGGTTCGCCAGGCCGCGGTTGAGAATGGGGAGCATCCGTTCGTGGCAGGTGGATTCTGAAGGTGGTGCCCCGACCCGGTTTGCTGTCCACATCTATAAACCCGCCGTTTTGCCTGACAATTCCGTAAACGGTTGAAAGGCCCAACCCGGTCCCCTTGCCGACCTCCTTTGTGGTAAAGAATGGTTCGAAAAGCCTGGCCAGGGTTTTGTCCTCCATACCGGCTCCGTCGTCCTGAACCGAAAGAACGACGTATTCCCCGGGGGAGGCGTCCAAACGCCGCATACAATAATTTTCATCAATCGATGTGTTACCGGTTTCGATGTTTATGCCGCCAATCCCGGCGATAGCGTCTCGGGCGTTGACGCACAGATTGGCCAGAATCTGGTCCACCTGGGTGGGGTCCATCCTGACGGGCCATACGCCCTCGCCGGGCTCCCAGTTCAAGCGGATATTTTCCCCTATGAGCCGTTGGATCATATTGAGCACGCTCCCCACGGCTTCATCAAGGTTCAGAACGCGCGGGACGATTGTCTGTTTGCGAGCAAAGGCGAGCAACTGGCGGACCAAATTGGCTGAGCGGTTGGCCGCGGCTGCGATCTCCAGCAGATCATGGCAGGCGGGGTGACCCGGCTCGATCTTCTCCAAAGCCAATTCGGAATGCCCGAGGATTACTCCGAGCATGTTGTTGAAATCATGGGCCACCCCTCCCGCAAGTCTTCCCACCGACTCAAGTTTCTGGGCCTGCAGAAGTTGACTTTGAAGCCTCTCTCGTTCCTGCTCGGCCATTTTTCGCTCGGTTATGTCTTGCACGAACGAGGCTACCCCGATGACTCGGCCATTGGAATCCACCAGTTTTGTGTTGAGCCAGTCACAAATTATCAATCGACCCTCTTGGGTGCGGTTCTCGCTAACGGACGAACTGTTGCTGCATCCCGTTACCACGGAATTCCAAACCTCGCCCATCTGTTCCAAGTTTTCTGCCGGGACCAAAAAGCGCCAATGCCGCCCTACGGCTTCCTGTCTCGAATAGCCGAATATTTTTTCCGCTGCCGGATTCCATTCGCAAATCGCACCATCACACTCGAATTCAATAATACCCAGTGGTGTTTGCCGCACGTGCAGGGCGATCCGATTGCTTGCGGCAACCAACGCGCTCTGGAGCTTTTCCCTTTCCCGCTCAGTCCGCTTGCGCTCCGTTACATCCACCACAAAGGCCAGCACGCCGGCCAGGTTGCCCTTCGCATCGAACCAGGGCACCTTGTCGGTGTTGACCCAGCGCAGCTCGCCGGCGGCATTAATGATCTGCTCCTCTATGCCCATCCCGGGCTTTCCGGAACTGATCACCTCCAGATCATCCCGGTAGTATTTTTCAGCCAGCCAGCCGGGAAATATCTCGCTTGCGTGTTTGTTTTCGATACCGGTTGCCGGAAGGCCCATCATGTCGCAGGCGGCCTTGTTAACACGCAGAATGTTGTTGTCTTTATCCTTGAACCAAATGGTTGCCGGAACAGTGTCGAGGATGAGCTGGAGTTCCTCGGTCCTGTGCCGCAATGCTGCTTCGGAAAGCTCGCGCCGGGTGATATCCGTCGCCGCGCAGCAGATCCCTTCGACTTCGCCCGTTTTGCCGAATACGGGATCCACATTGAGAAGGTAGATGAATTGGTTGCCGCCGAGCGTGAGCAGTACCTCTTCGCAGGCGGGCTCGCCGGTTTCCAGGACGCCACTTTTAATTTTTGTCAGCCGCTGCGCATCTTCCCCGGAAAACAGGTCCTCGTCTTTGCTTCCCACCACCATCGCTATCGTAAGGTGCTGGTTCGGATTAAAGATCTCCGTATAAACCAGCTCCCTGTTCTGGGCAAAGACCACCGTTCCCGCGTTTTTCAATATAAGCTGGAAACGGGCATCCCTTTCCCTCAAGGCATCCTCGGCCTGCTTGCGCTCCGTGATATCGGTGCCGACCGTTAAAATTTCGGCCACATTCCCGCCTTCGGTCACTACGGCCTTATTGGTCCAAGCCATCCACACCCGTCGGCCATCAGAGCATATATTTTCATTGATTCGTTGAACGTGGCGCTCGGGATGACTTACGATGTCCTGAACAAGGGTGGTTAAATCGGCCCCGAGCGAATCCTGTTTCGGAACCAGAATTCCGATGTTTTTGCCAATTATCTCCTCTTCGCGGTAACCGAAGAAGTTCTGGGCGTATTCATTAAAGAAGGTGATGGCGCCATCACTTTCGTAACGGATGATCGCGCTGTTGGCGTTTTCGACAAGCTCCCGGTACTTCTCCTCACTTTTGCGCAGGGCTTCCTCGGACCTTTTGCGCTCAGTGATGTCCTCTGCGATACCAACCACTCGGTAAACCTCGCCCGAGGCATTGCGGACGGAGCCCCCCCTGTCCAGAATCCAACGAACAGAGCCATCAGGTCGTATTATCCGGTACTCGACGGTGTGACTGTCCCCCCGGATAGTATGGCCTCGACTACTTTTTGGCGTTCTTGCGGATGAATCGATTCAGTCCAGGCTCCGGGGTCCGCATACAGGCTTTCGCAGGTTTGCCCCCATATTTCTTCGTAAGCGGGGCTGACATAAATTATTTTAGCAACGTCAAGATCGGCGATCCAGAAAACTTCTTTGATTGTTTCCGCCAACTGACGATAGTTCAGCTCGCCGTCGCATTGTACCGCGCAAGTTTCTCCGAGAGCCGCGCGTTCCCGCTCCAATTCCGCAACCCGCGGACGCAGTTCATTCAGTTCGGCTATGAGCTGCTCTTTGGATTTGTTTTCATCCCGCATATTCGCTCCCCGCCATCAAAGGCTTCCCGGAAAAGCCGAAAAGCGAAGACGGTAATAAAATGCCTATCGCTTGCACCAATTTGGCCCATGCCAAAAACCAATTCCGCCCTCCGGCAAGGATCGGTAACATCACCATAAACGATGAGCGGTATGTAGTTTTTAACACAAAACGAGATGGGCAAAAAACAGGAATGCCACCGTGTGGTCATGACACAAACCACCCCACACCTCATCATGGAAAAATTACATCCTGGCAAATCGAAAAATATTTTCGTACCGTGAATTTGTTCAAGAATGATCCTGGAAGTGGAAGGAGCCCGGGAAGGACATCCCCCATTTGCGCGAGGCATGTTGGATGACTTCGGATCACTGCGATTTCAGCTCTTCTTCACAACTCCACGCTGTCGCCGGATAATCTCACGAGCCGTCATCGTCATGGCCAGTCCATTTCCCGCCGGGGAACACTTATTGCCACCTTTTCCGTTTCCCGCCTTCGGCCGTTACGCACTCCGGCCGGCGACTTTGCTTTCATCACCCGCGACCCCGTCATAATCCTGGCGGGCACAGCCTTTACAGGCCTTACCCGCCCGGCGGGATTTTTCCGGATTGAACAGTCGCCCGCAAGCGCTACTTTCTCAACGCGGCAAGCCTGTCCGAAACAGCCCCGGTTTGGGGCGCGGGCTTTCCGGAGGCCTGTGTCATCGCGGCAGCTATGTTGGAGTCTTCGGTCTCGGTGCTGGTTGGCGTTAGCAGCCGAGAGCGCTCGTTGGCCGCGTCGGCCTTCAGCCGGTCGGCATCGGCCTTCTTTTGCATCGCGTCCAAAGCGACATTGAAGCTTCCGCTGTCTTTTTTGATCCCGGAAAGCACTTCCGCGGTATTGGCCCGTTTTTCGGCCCGCTCCTTTTCCAACTCGGCGCGCCTCATCTCGGTTTTGACATGATCCAGGCGAGAGCGGGCCTGCTTCAAAGCTTCAGCCGATTCCTCGACAAACCGGGACAGTTCCTCCATCATCCGCTTGGCCTCGCCTGCTTGCTCCCTTTCCCTATCCACCTCGGGCTTCATCTGCTCGAGCATGGACACCAGCTTCTCCAAGCTTGCCGAAAGCGCGGCTTTCCCGGAAGGATCGCTCGCCTCCGAGACTTGCTGTTCCAGGATCGTTGCGGCCTGAAGCCTCTGGTCATAAAGGGCCGCGATATCCCTGGCCTGTTTTTCCTCTCTTTGATAATCGGCCCGGGCTTTGGCCAATTCCTCGCTTGCCTTGGTCAAATGATCGGAAAACTCGGCGATTTGGGCCTCGGTGGCCGTTTCCGGATCAAGAGTCACCAAAAACTGCTGCACGGAGGTGATCGCATTTTCAGCGTGCTTTTTGAACAGATTTGCCAAAAAACTCATGGAAAGCTCCTTTTCCCTGATGTTTTCTCATCCGACCTGATTGATGGCGGTCAGTTGCCAGTCCAGCGAACTGAAATCGCGGCAAAATGACCAGAATTCCTGGAATTTTACGGGATTCATCCGGTCTCCGGCAACAATTTGGCCGTTATGCTCATCTTCGGTATAGTCGAGCAGGTTTGCCGTGATCAGCACGGTGACATAATCCCGCCCCTCTTCCTGCCAAATCTCGGTGATTTCGACTTTCCTGACGGCGATGTTTTCGAGCCGGTTGATTTGCCCCAGGTCTTTCATCTTCTTTATTTCTTCCCCGAAATAGGCCACCATTTCCGGGGCGAGCAACTGGTAGATTCCATCGAGATTGCGATTCATCCATGCGGCCTGAACGCGAAAGAAAATATCCTGGAACTTTTCCTTGAGACCATCTTCGGAAAATCCCGGGTCGATCTCGCGAAACTTTCGCAATCCTTCATCGACCTCCATGTTTCGAGCCTCCTCGACCCGCCCCGGGCCCTCGGCTTCGAAATACTGCTGTGAATCGTTGGCGGGTTGCGCGAAATCGGCGCGTCCCCTTTTAAAAAACTTCCATGCGAAATGCAAAACAAGCAACAGGATGATGATATCGAATAACCCTATGCCCCCCATCGGTCTGCCGAACATCATGCCGCCCAGCATTCCTCCGGCGAAACCACCCCAAAAGGGGCTGTGGCTTGGAGTTGGCGACCCGTTGGAATATCCGGACCCGGAGGATCGACTGCCCGATGAGTAGTTCGAAGAGGGCATTCTTGGTGCCGAAAAGCTTCGGCTTCCACGACTCCCATAGGAGCCCCCACCTCCCACCCTGGCCAGGGCGCTCGAAGTCATAAGAAAAAAGACGACAAAAAGAAAAGCGAGTAAAATTGCTGGGGATTTTCCCCTGAAATTCGCCTTCATGCGGTAATCCTCTCGTTTGGCTCGGTCCACACCCGGGATATGGCGGCCGGGGTGGACCAACATTTCGCCAATGTCAGGCCACTGTTTATGAGGGGCTCCGAGTTCAACCCCGGTTCCAAGTTTTTCGATCCACTTGATTCTTATTATTTTTTCAGCCACGAAGGTGGAGTGATGAAGTTGATCTCTAAATGAAAGGAGCTTCGGAAAAGGCGATTTCTTTTCGCCCTCGCCTGGAAGAAAAAAGGGAGTGCCCGCCCGGATCGATGAGTTCCCCATATTTGTCAACCAATTGTGTTGGTCGGAGACTGAATCGAATCGGGACGAGCCGATTTGAACGGCCGACCTCTTGCACCCCAAGCAAGCGCGCTAACCAGGCTGCGCCACGTCCCGATAAAAATTGGAGATTAGCACCGCGATGGCTGCGAGTCAAGAACAGGCTGCCCCGATTTTGGATTTTTGGCTTGCGCGCCCGCCTTTTGTGCGGTTTTGCCTCCACGCCGGGCCTTCCCCCCCGGCGCATCTCTTTTACTCGCCCGCCACATAGGGGGCGACCATCTTCGCGGGGTCCACCACGCGGTCGAATTCTTCGGCGCTCACCAGCCCCAGCCTGAGCGCGGCCTCTTTTAGCGTGAGGTCGTTAACGTCTGCGAAATGCGCGACTTCAGCCGCCTTGTCATACCCGATGACCGTGGCAAGAGGTGTCACCAGCATCAGGGAGCGCTCGACGTATCGGGCGATATTCTTCAGATTGGGCCTTGCGCCCTCCACCAGGAACTTTCTGAAATTTGTACAACCATCGGTCAGGATTGTAATGGAATTCATGATGTTAAAGATCATCAAAGGCTTATAGACGTTCATCTCGAGATGGCCTCCGGCGCCCCCCAGCGCCACGGCCAAATCGTTAGCCATCACCTGCGCGGCGATCATGGTCAGGGCTTCGGCCTGAGTCGGGTTTACCTTGCCGGGCATGATCGAGGAGCCGGGTTCGTTTTCGGGAATCAGCAGTTCGGCCAGTCCCGCCCTGGGACCGCAGGAGAGCAAACGAATATCGTTTGCGATCTTGTAAAGAGATACCGCAAGGGTGCGCATCGTGGCCGAAAGCTGGACTAGCGCGTCGTGAGCCCCCTGCGCCGTGAACTTGTTCGGTGCGCTTGTAAAGGGCAGGCCGGTAAAATGAGCAATACGGGCTACGGCGGCTTCGGCAAAGCCGGGTGCGCAGTTGAGGCCCGTGCCGACCGCCGTCCCGCCCAGGGCAAGGCGGTAGACTCCCTTTAGCGCCTCATCGAGCCGCTCGAGGTTTTCAGAAAGCATCCCCGCATAGCCGGACCATTCCTGCCCGAGGGTGAGCGGCGTTGCATCCTGCATGTGGGTGCGACCAATCTTTATAATCGACTTCCACTCCACAGCCTTTGCCGCGATCGCCTCCCGCAGCGCCCGAACAGCCGGGATCAGGCGGTCTTTTACCCCAACGGCCGCCGCTATGTGCATGGCGGAAGGAAATGTGTCGTTGGTCGACTGGGACCTGTTGACGTGATCGTTGGGGTGGACGGGCCTTTTGCTCCCGAGGGGTGTGCCGGCCAGTTGGCAGCAGCGATTGGAAATCACTTCGTTTACATTCATGTTGAACTGCGTTCCGCTTCCCGTCATCCACACGCGCAGGGGAAACATCTCCCGGTGAAGGCCCCCGAGGATTTCGTCACAAACCGCAACGATCAGCCTGTACGGCTCGTCTTCGAGCCGCTTGCCTTCATGGTTGGCGATGGCCGCGGCCTTTTTCAAAATCGCATAGGCACCGATCATCTCCCGGGGCATCAGATCCGCCCCGATGCTGAAATATTCCAGGCAACGCTGGGTTTGTGCCCCCCACAGTTTATCGGCGGGCACCGCAACGTCACCGAAGCTGTCGGACTCAATTCTTGTCTCGGTCAAAAGATATCCTCCTTCAGGCCGCTCAAAATGCACCACGGGGCGGGTGTGACAATCAACTCAGGGGGAAAAACCGGGAGGTCGAGACTTTATTCCGGAAAGCTTGCGGAAGGGCTGCAGACCGGTCAAGAATGCCGCCGGACCGCGTGATCAGGTAAAAAGAGTTATCTCGCCGCCCTTTTCGATCTCGCTTCGTATCCGTTTTTGCAGTTTATGCTCCTGCGCACCGACCGAGTGTCGCTTGGCAAAAGCAATCCGCTTGAGGAAAACTTCCCCCGTATCCGTACGAAAATAGATTCTCCTGGCGTCCCGGCCCCCAAGGTCGCGAGCGACCACGGGGATGGCTTCCAGCTTGAGGAAGTTCAAAACGAAATTGACGTTTATTCTCCCCATGCTGTTCGCCCCGGAAAAGGCCGCAATAACGTGCGCCCCGCCAAAGACTTTGGCTCGAAGGCGACTCCGGTTGCCTCCAAGCGCCATGATTTTGTTGATGAGAAGTTCCATGGCGTTTACCGCGTAGCGGGTAACGGCGTCGCAACGGCCCACCCGGGCCTCTCCGGGCAGCAAAATATGGTTCATTCCTCCGATTTTTTCCACCGGATCGATCAAACACACCGCAACACAGGAGCCCAGAAGGGTTTCAATAATCATGGCCCGCTTGCCGGCATGGCAGTCCCCGATATGTATGCTGACTTTTTCCATACCCGCCGCCTCGCGGGGCTCTCCCGCGGCTGGAGCCGTTAAACATTGAATCTGAAATTAATGATGTCTCCATCCTGAACAGGATAGGTCTTGCCTTCCAGCCGGACCACTCCCTGCTTTCTTGCCGCGGCGTAATCGCCCGCTTTTTTCAGCTCTTCGAAGGCCACCACCTCGGCGCGAATAAACCCCCTCTGGATATCCGAGTGAATGGCGCCCGCGGCATCGACCGCCGGCATGTTTCTCGGAATGTTCCAGGCCCTTACCTCATCTTCGCCCACCGTCAGAAAGGAGATCAGATCGAGCAGGGAAAAAGAACTCCTTATCACCCTGTCCATGGCCGATTCCTTGATGTCGAAATCCTTCATGAACGATTCGGCTTCTTCACTCGAAAGCTGGGCCAGTTCCATCTCGAGTTTGCCCCGCACAACAACAGCCTCGGCGGCCCTTAGAGGCAAAGAGGGCATCGAGCCGTCTTCGTCCTGATTGTTTACAATCACCAGCAGGGGCTTTGCGGATAGAAACGTATAACCCCGCAGTTCGGGCTTGGCGCAAATCTCGGAGATCGTTCGAAGAGGCTGCTCGTTATTTAGCGTTTCGGCGCATTTTTCAAGGAGTTCTTTTTCCGCTCCGGCAGGTTTTTTCCCCCGTTTGGATTCGGCTTCCAGCTTTTCCAGCCGCTTTTCGACCGAAGCCAGGTCCGCGATCAAAAATTCGTCCTCCAGCTCCCTGAGATCCCGCGCCGGATCGGCCGCTCCGAGCACCGGATCGGCGAAGTTGCGCACCACCATGATAAGGGCGTCCATCGGTCTCATGTGGGTCAGCAACAGCGCCATATATTCCTGCTTGTTGTCCGCCATGCCCGGAATAGCCTGGAGGTCCATGTAGGTGATCTGCGCGTATGTGGTTTTTTTGGGCCGATAGAGGGCGCTAAGCCAGTCAACCCTTGCATCCGGCACAGACACCACGCCGAGCACCGGCCCCGTCTGGCCTCCCGCCGCCGATTCCGCGTTCCTTCCGGTCAATGCGTCGAATACGGTTGTCTTGCCGGTCCTGCCCAATCCTGTCATTCCAAGTTTCATAATAAATGCCCTTTGCTCTAAAAAATCCCGGATCGCCTCATCCATCCTACCCTCCGGGCACAACTTCGTCTTTGGTGCAACCCGGTATGATACATATTTTCCAAAACGGTTGAAAGCCATTTATCATCCCGGCCGCATTCAACTATTTACTGTCTAACAAAAATCCCCGAATCCCGCGGTTTCCGTACGGACACTATTTACTGGTTTTGCCCGGTTGCCTTTAGTATGCTTATCGCCAACGGCTCGGGCGCCCGACGCCAACTCGGCCCGCAAGACGAAAGCAGCTATGGCATTTTGGAAAACACGCCAGCAGATGGGGTTGGCAGCGGTTATCGTAGGCGGAGGCATACTGCTCTCCCGCTTCATGGGACTGTTTCGCGACAAGCTCATTTCGCTTCTTTTCGGGGCGACCCGCGAATCGGACCTCTATTTCGCCGCCTTCGTAATTCCCGACCTCATCAATTACATGCTTGCCGGTGGCTACTTTTCGATTACCCTGATCCCGTTTCTCACCAGGTATTTCGAGGAAAACGAGCAAGAAGGCTGGCGGTTTTTTTCAAGCGTCTTTCTATGGGTAACCTTTTCGATTTGCACCCTCACCGCGGTGGCCTTTTTTTCGGCCTCAACTCTGGCCCGCCTGGCAGCTCCCGGACTGGACGCGCGGGAGCTGGCCCGCCTTGCGTTTTTCCTGCGCATAATTCTTCCCGCGCAGATATTTTTCCTTTGCGGCTCATGCCTTACGGGCATTCTTTTCATGCGCAAACAGTTCTTCGTCCCCGCCTTGGTCTCCGTCGTCTATAACATCTTTATCATAGCCGGAGGGCTCCTTCTGCGCTCAAGAGGCATGGAGGGTTTTTGCTGGGGTGTGCTTTTCGGGGCCTTCGCCGGCAACCTCTTGCTACCTTTTCTGGCGGTAAAGTACGGAGGCGGCTTTCGTTTCAGTTGGTCGATTTTCCACCCGGGACTTAAAAGTTACTTCCTCGTGGCCCTGCCCCTCATGATCGGGCAGTCCATAACGGTTTTGGACCAGCAATTCATGCGGATTTTCGGCTCCTTCGCCCAGGCCGGGGCGGTGAGCTGGCTCAGCTATGCGCGCCGCATCATGATGGTTCCGGTAAGCGTGGTGGCCCAGGCGGCCGGCATGGCCTCATTTCCGTTCATGGCCGATCTCTACGTCAAGGGCGACCTCCCGAGGCTCTATCGGACCATAAAATCGGCCCTGCAAAACGTAATGACTCTTCTCATACCGGTGTGCGCCTGGATGATGCTGATTGCCGGGCCAACGATCCGGCTGATCTTTCAGCAGGGCAGGTTTGACGCCGCGGACTCGTTCATAACGGCCCGACTGCTGCAAGTGCTGCTTGTGTGCGTTCCCTGCTGGGGAGTCCAGCAGGTGTTGAGCAGGGCTTTCTACGCAAAGCTCGATACCCTCACCCCGGCGGTTCTCGGCACCCTTGTCACGGTGCTCGTGATTCCGCTCTTCTATCTTATGGCCGTTCACATCGGAGCGGCCGGAGTCGCATGGGCCAGTGTGTGGGCCCTGTTTTTATACACGGCGGCCATGGCCGCATGGTGGAAGCTCAAAGCCGGAGGCGAGGCTTTCAGCGGGCTTTTTTCGGCAACGGGCAAGATCGTCGTTTTGACTTGTGTGGCTTTAGCCCCCGCCTGGGCCGCCAAAAAAGCGATTCCCTTCGATCCTCATTTTTCCCCGTATTTGTCCGCCCTTTCGGAGATCGTCCTGAGCGGAGTCGTCTTCGGCGTCCTTTTCGCCTTGCTCAGTGCTCATTTCGTTCCCGAACTGGCAAGGCCCTTTCTGGACCGAATAGGCCCCGTGGGCAGAAAACTTTTAAAAAACCGGGCCGCAAGCGGCTAGCCGACTCTGTTGATGCCCGAACTCCCCTGTTGAAAGGAGGTTTTCCGCTTGGTCGAAAAACCGGAAATTCCCTCACATTTTATCGAAATTAAGAACAGCGGCAATCATGGCTGTTTTGGGTGCAGTCCTGTAAATCCCCATGGACTTCGGATGAAATTCCACAGTGGCGACGGAGCCCTTTTTTCCTGGTTGAGCGTTCCAGGCCACCTGTGCGGGTGGGACAATCTGGCCCACGGAGGGGTCCTCGCCACGATCCTGGACGAAACCATGGGATGGACGGCCATTCACTTTTTGAAAAAATTTGCCCTCACCAACTCGATGAATATCGAATATCTCAAGCCCGTAAGGATTGGCGAGCCGATACGGGTGGAAGGAAGGGTGCTCGAAACGGCGGGAAAACGTGAGGCGAAGGTGGAGGGGCTTCTTTACAGGGAGGAAAATGTGCTTTGCGTCAAATCCGTTGGAACCTTCCGGCTCTTTACCCCGGGCGCCATTTCGAGGCTGGGCGTGATTGGCGAAGACTCCATGAAAAAATTCGACTTTTTGATACAGCCCTGATCGAGGGGCCTCGGCCGGGCGTTGACGACACGCCCGGTGACAAGCAGGAAAACTCGACCGATGAAACCATTTTCGATCATTGACAAATCCGCTCGCGGGGCTATACTCCCGCACCGTCAGCGACTATCGGGAATGTAGATCCATTTTTGGAACTGATCTCAAGAGGAGAAAAAGGTGTCTTGGACTTCGAAAACGGCCAGGTTTTTCACCATGCCGTGGCTCTTGCTTTTTTTGCTCGTTTCCGCGAATCCGGTTTTCGCCTCTGTCCCAAACCAGTCGGATCCTTTGACCCTTATCGAAAACGGGACGGAAAGGGCGCTTCAAATCCTGCATCAGTCGCAAAGCGGCCAGGCCGCTCCCTTGCGGGCGAGGAAGGGTGAAATCCTAAAAATTGTCGACCGCTATTTCAACTTCGACGAAATGGCCAAAGGCGCGCTGGGGCATCCCTGGAAAGAGCAGACTCCGGAAAAGCGCGCCGAATTCACCAGCCTTTTCAAGCAGCTTCTGTTCAATACCTATGTCGACCGTCTTCAAAACTATACCGGTGCCAACGAAAAAGTCTCTTATGATTCCCAGCAGATTGACGGGGATTATGCGGTCGTAAGGACCCATGTCTTCTACCAGGGAAAGGACGCGGATATCGACTACAGGCTGCACAGGATGGACGGGAAGTGGAAAGCCTATGACGTCGTGGTCGAGGGGGTCAGCCTGTTGGTGAACTACCGCAGCCAGTTTTCTTCGATACTTGCAAACGAATCGTTTGATTCGCTGCTCCAAAGGCTGCGCGAAAAAGTGCGGCAGGAAAACTGATTTCGGTTCGAAAAAGATCAAGGGACGGTTGCAGGCGGGGATGTGCCCGCCCGCAACCGCCTTCTCCTTTGGGCAACGCCCCCTCGAATCATCGGCCATGCCCGCCCGGGGGGTTTTTTCCTTTCCAATACCGCCGTTTTGTTCTGGAAATTCGGGTTCGAAGATTGTAAATTCCCACCATGGAAACCTCCAGGAATCCGAAATCGGCTGAAAGGCCTCGTGATCCATCGGACCTAGAAGGCCACAGGAGCAGGCTGCGCGAAAGGTTTTTGAACGGCGGCCTCGCCGGATTTCATGACCATGAAATACTTGAGCTTCTCCTCACTTTCGCCATTCCCAGAAAAGATGTGAAACCGATTGCAAAAGAGCTTCTGAAAAAATTCGGAAATAATTTGGCATCGGTTCTCGACGCACCCGTCGAGGCGCTCCAACTCGAGGTCAACGGAATCGGAAAGTCCGCCGCGGTGCTGATAAGCCTCGTTCCGCGTCTGTTCGAATCCTACCGGCTGAGCCGCACTTCGCACCAGGAGACTTTCGGCTCGACCCGCGGCGCGGTCGCCTACCTGTGCGCCCGGCTTGGAACCCGGCGCAATGAGATCTTCTGCGTTCTTGCCCTGGACAGCCAAAACCGGCTGATCGCCGTCGAAGAGGTGCAAAGAGGCAGTGTCAACCGCACCGCGGTCTTTCCCCGGCTGGTCGCCGAGGCCAGCTTGAAACATCGCGCCACCGCCGTGATCCTTGCCCACAACCATCCCGGCGGCATCCCCACTCCCTCCGAGGCCGACAGGCAGCTTACGAAAAAACTCAAAAACATGCTGGCCGATCTCGACATAGTCGTCCACGATCATATTATAGTGGCGGGGCAGGACCAGTATTATTCCTTTGCCGAAAATGGAGGACTGCAATGACCTCGGGAACCATGCCCGCCGTAGTGGTGCGGGCGCAAGCCGTGCGGGGCGAATGGAACGAGGTGGGAGTGGAAACCGTGGCAATTCCCGCTCTCGATGCCGCCCGGGCCCTCGTTCAGGTGGAAGCCTGCTCGGTAAATCGCGCGGATCTGCTCCAGCGACGCGGGCTCTATCCTCCCCCGCCGGGCGCTTCAGAGGTTTTGGGGCTCGATTTTGCCGGCTTTGTTGTCGAGGCCCCCGATGGCCGGGCGCTAAAGGCCGGCGACAGGGTCTTCGGGATAGTCGCGGGAGGCGGCTACGGCAGATACGTGGCTGTTCCGGTCGAGCATCTGGTCAAAATCCCCGAAAACCTGAGCTTTGTCGAAGCCGCGGCCGCGGCCGAGGTTTTTTTCACCGCCTGGTTCAACCTCTTCGCTGAGGCCGGCATGAAGGCGGGGGATACGGTTCTTGTTCACGGCGGGGCAAGCGGAGTCGGTACGGCCGCCATACAGTTGTGCTCGTCCGCGGGCGCACGCGCGATCATCACTGCGGGCAGTGACGAAAAGGTGCGCCGCGCCATCGATCTCGGAGCTTACGCGGGGATAAACTACAAAAGCCGGGATTTTGCCGACCCCGTTATGGAGTTGACCGGGGGCGGGGGCGTCGATATCATTCTCGACTGCATCGGGGCGGCCTACCTCTCAAGGCATCTCGATGTTCTACACACCCGGGGACGGCTGGTCCTGATCGGCCTCATGGGAGGCGGGTCCGGGCAGATAAACCTTGTGCCGCTGCTCACCAAGCGGCTGAAAATAATCGGTTCGGTATTGCGCAGCCAGTCGCCGGAGGAAAAGGCTCAAATCACCCGCGGGTTCATCACCTCCGTTTTGCCGCTTCTCGAATCAGGCCGGGTGAGGCCCGTAATAGACCGGATATTTCCCGTATCCGAGGTGGAGGAGGCTCACCGGTATATGAGAGCCGGAGAGCATTTCGGAAAAATCGTTCTTACCTGGAAATCGTTTTAGAAAATGCAAAATCCCTGGATCTCGATCAAGAATGTACGCTTTGTCAGAAACCGAAAACTGATACTCGATGATATCTTCTGGAATATAATGCCCGGAGAAAACTGGGCGGTGCTCGGGGCAAACGGCTCGGGGAAGACCACGCTTCTGCAAATTCTGGCCGGCTACCTCTGGCCCACCTCGGGGGAAGTGACCGTGCTGGGGGAGCGCTTCGGCCAGGTGGATCTTCGGGTTCTGCGAAGGAAAATCGGCTGGGTCGGCTCTTTTCTCCAGGCCCAGGTCCCGCCTTCGCAAAAGCCGCTCGAATTCATTGTCAGCGGCAAATACGCATCCCTTGGCATATTTGAAAAACCCCAGCCTTCCGATTTCGAAGAAGCCGCCGCGCTCGCCGCCAGGCTAAATTGCGAAAAAATACTCGACTCGCCCTATGCCGTACTCTCCCAGGGCGAAAAACAGCGGCTTCTGATCGCAAGAGCGCTCATTCACAAACCCGGTCTTCTGATCCTCGACGAGCCCTGCGGTGGCCTGGACCTTGTCTCCCGCGAACAACTCCTTGCCACTCTTGAGAACTTGGGCCGCATCCCCGGCGGCCCCTCGATGATACTTGTCACCCATTATCTCGAAGAGATCATGCCGGCCTTCGGCCATGTCTTTTTGCTAAAGTCCGGACGCTGCGTGGCAAAGGGTGAAAAAGAGGCGATCCTTCGCCCCGGTCTTCTGACCGAGGTCTTCGGCATACCGATAGAGGCGGGCGGCGAAAACGGCCGATTATGGGCACGGGTGGCCGGAGGGGCGGGGATATGACCGGGGCTGTTCTTCTTGTGGCCGTTAATTGTGGCCGCGCGCCCGGCCTGTTGGATTTTGCCGCAAAACGAGCCTTCCTGGTCCTTGGAACCATCGATGCGCAGCCTTTGGCCGGCCTCGAGGCCTCCTTGCGCCAAAACGTCTCCGCCGTACCGGTCTATTTCTATGAGACCGGCTGACTCAACCCCCGCAGGCTGGTTGCCGTCGGCAACCTCGACAAGATTTGGCTTGAGGTCCCCGAAGAGGTCGCGGAGCAACAATTCGGCGAAGCCTTTCGAAACTGTTTCGACGCCCGATGGGAAGAAGTTCTCGCGGCCGCCGACAACTCTTTTGATTACAACGCCGCCAATCGAGCCTACTTTTCCGTGCGCGGCCTGCGCCCGGTCGAAAACCTCACGCTCGAAGAACTGCTCGAAAAAGACCCCCCCCTTTCAGCCCCCAACCTCATTGCAAGCTGATTCTCCGCCGCCTGCGCTCAAAATGTCGTTATCGCTCGGGTCCGCCCCGCCGTCGGCATCGTCGCGCTTGTTGCCGAATACACCCCCGGCCCGCTCGCGCGTGCGCCCATAGGTTGAATAAAAGCAATCATGTTATGACTATACATGGTTTGATCGGGAGTTTAATAAGAGATCTTACCGGATGCGTCCTATGCGGTCCGGGACCATGAAGTATGTCTCAGGTTCGGGGGCGGTGCCCGGGGTGGTAAACGATTCAGGTTACAGTGTAGTGTCGCCTACCAGCGGTCAAAACAGCATGGTTTTGGGCCAATCGCTCCTCCTTTTTTAAGGAAACCGGCCCGTCTCCGCCGTTGGAATGGAATTTGCTCATCGGATCATGGCGCTGTGTCGATTCTTTGAAACATATCCTGGGCCGAACAGTCGCCTTCGATCGCATGATCCTGACTCCAGCGATTGAGGACCGGGAGGGAAGCCATGGAACACGCCGTTTCCAATCTCGTCGGTACGCCGGTGTTACTTTCGATTCTCATCGTATTCCCGTTCCTTGCGGCCTTAACCGTCTACCCGGTAAGGTCGGCCCGGCTTCAGACACTTGTCGTAACGCTCACCGGCGCCGTATTGATTGCCGCATCCCTTCTTCTGATACCCCGAACGCCGTTCACCCTCTCGCCTAAGTCCTTGCTCGGGGTGGATATCCACGTGGTTGTGGAAACCGCGGACTTCCTCCTTTTGTTCGTATTCCTCCATATTGGTTTCAAACACAACCACACCCTGATAAAAATCCTCTCCGTGCTTCAAATCGTATCTCTGGCGTATCTGGACGTCCGGACGATGTCTGGCGAACACCTTCGGGTCGCGGCGCTCTATGGCGACAATCTTTCGTTGATACTGGTCCTGGTCGCATCCATCGTTGGCTCGATCGTTTGTTTTCAGTCGATCCCTTACATGAAAGCCCATGAAGAACACCTCGAAGTGGAAAAATCGACGCGGCGCCGATTTTTCTGCGTACTGCTGTTGTTTTTAGGCGCCATGAACGGCGTGGTGCTCTCAAACGATATGGGGTTTTTCCACTTTTTCTTCGAAGTGACCACGCTTTGCTGCTTTTTGCTTATCAGGCACGACGGAACTCCGGCCGCGGTCGCTAACGGCCTTCGAGCTCTTTGGATGAACAGCCTGGGAGGCTTTTGCCTCCTCCTGGGAATGATTTCGGTATTCACCCGGCTGCACGCGCTGGACTTGGGGCGCCTGATCGAACTGAGTTCCAAGAGCGGCATATACCTGGTTTCGGTGGCGCTCCTTTGCTTTGGGGCCTTTATAAAGTCCGCCCAATTTCCGTTCCAAGGCTGGCTGCTCGGCGCAATGATCGCTCCGACTCCGGTCTCCGCCCTGCTGCATTCAAGCACCATGGTGAAGATCGGGGTATACCTGGTATTGCGGTTGGCCCCCGGCATGCGAGGCGCCTTTTTGAGCGAGTGCATCGCGGTTTTTGGCGCATTCGGTTTCCTCGCCGGCGCGGCCCTGGCGGTCGGGCAAAGCAACGGCAAAAAGGTGCTGGCATATTCTACGATAAGCAACCTGGGCCTGATACTTGCCTGCGCGGGGTTGAATACGCCCGAGGCTTTTACGGCGGCAATTTTTCTCATCATGTTCCACTCGGTTGTGAAGGCGCTTCTTTTCCTTTGCGTCGGCACGATCGAGCAGCGTATCGAAAGCCGTGACATAGAGGACATGCGCGGGCTGTGCGCCAAAATGCCCGTAACCGCTCTTATCACCGTTTCAGGTGTGATCATGATGATCATGCCTCCGTTTGGTCTTTTGCTCGGCAAATGGATGGCCATCGAGGCGACGGCGAAAAACCTCGCGGTGGTCGTAATGGTCGCGGCGGGCAGCGCCCTGACCGTCGTGTACTGGGCGCGGTGGGCGGGGACGCTGATGAGCGAGCCCTTTGCCGGCCGGTTTTTCCCGGAGCGCCAGCCGTTTCTCACCTGGGGCGCCCTGGGGTCGCTGGTTGCCGGGGGAGGTGTAATGACCGTGGCTGCGCCCTGGCTCTACAGGGAATTTTTTACTGGTATCCTCAGCCCCGGCTACTCTCCGCCCTATGTTGTGCACGGCGGAGGACTGGAAAACGGTTGGGGCGCCTTTCCCGTCCTGCCGCTTGCCGTGGTGGCGGCCATCGGGTTCGCGGTCTCGATTGTCGCCCTGCGTCGAGCTTCACGGGTGCGCATCGTAAAGCCTTACCTGAGCGGTCTTCAGACCGATACGCCCGGTATGTTCCTGGGACCCGGGAATCGACCGGTGAAAGCGGAAGCTTCCAACTATTATCTCTCGTCGATATTTGGCGAAAAGAGGCTTGCCACCCTGGTCAACCTCGCAGCGCTCGTATTTTTGATACTTATCCTGGGAGCCGCGCTATGATCGATACCATCCTTGTCGTTGCGGCGACATTGGTTGCGGCGCCTCTGCTCGGGGGGCTGATCAGCGGGCTGGACCGGATTGCGACCGCCCGCCTGCAGTCCCGCGTGGGACCGCCCGTGGTGCAGCCGTTCCATGACGTGATAAAGCTGCTTAACAAAGAGCCGGTGGCCGTGAACGTCTGGCAGGTTTTTTGCGCCTATGCCTATCTCAGCGCCTCGATGATCGCCGTGGTGCTCTTCGCCCTTGGGAGCGATCTTCTGCTGGTCCTTTTCACCCAGGCCGTAGGGGCTGTTTTCCTGGTGGTGGGCGCTCTTTCCTCCACTTCCCCCTATTCCCTGGTCGGGGCACACCGAGAGTTGCTCCAGACCCTTTCCTACGAACCTCTGCTGGTGCTTGTGGCTGTCGGGATATACCTGCAGACTGGAAGCTTCAAGATAGCCGACACCCGTGCCTGGGGCGCACCGCTTCTGCTCAAGCTTCCTTTTCTGTACGCGGCGCTCGGCTTGGTTTTGACAATCAAGCTGAGAAAATCTCCCTTCGATCTTTCGACCTCGCATCACGGGCACCAGGAGATCGTAAAAGGGCTTCTTACCGACTATTCAGGGCCTTTTCTGGCATTTGTCGAAATAGGCCACTGGTTCGACGTGATTTTGCTGCTCTGGCTCTGCTCGCTTTTCTGGGCGACCAGTTGGACCGGCATGATACTCCTGGTGGCGGTGACCTATGCGTTGGAGGTGGTGACAGACAATGTCACGGCCCGCATGAATTGGCGCTGGATGCTGGGCTATGCGTGGGCGATGGGCCTGACGCTTTCTGTCGTGAACCTGATCTGGCTCCATGTGAGATAAGAAAATATGTTCGAGCAAATCACCCGCGGGTCGCGAGTCAAGTCCCCATGGTTGCTCCACTACGATTGCAGCAGTTGCAACGGCTGCGATATCGAGGTGATTGCCTGTCTTACTCCGGTCTACGATATCGAACGCTTCGGCATAATCAATGTCGGAAACCCCCTGCATGCGGATATCCTGCTCGTAACCGGCGCCGTCAATCACCGGAACAGGAAGGTGTTGGAAAACCTCTACGAGCAGATGCCCCACCCGAGGGTGGTGATCGCCATAGGCTCGTGCGCGCTTTCGGGGGGAGTTTTCCGCGAAGCATACAATGTCGTGGGGGGAGTGGACAAGGTGATTGCAGTCGATGTCTACGTGCCGGGATGCGCGGCAAAACCTGAAGCAATCATCGACGGCGTGTTGCTGGGACTCGAAAAATTCAAAAAGCTCTCGAACAACTGGCGCGGGGTCGGAGGGATTTTTAGAGAGGCCGAAACAAATGAGAGCTGAAACCATTACCCCGGATCAGCTGGTCGGTGCGTGTGCGCGGATGAAAGCCGAAGGGTTTCGCTTCGTCACGATGACCTGCACGGCGATGGACGAAAATTCCTTCGAGCTCCTCTATCACTTCGATAAGAATCTTGAGCTTTCCACGTTGCGCCTCACGACTTCGAAGGACAGCCCCGTACACAGTATAACCGCGGTCTATTTTGCAGCCTTTCTTGTCGAAAACGAGATCCAGGATCTTTTCGGGTTGCGCTTTCCCGGGCTGGCCCTCGATTACAACCGGACCCTGTACCTGGATGAAGAGATAAGGGATGCTCCCTTTTGCAAGAATGCGGCGGCGGAGAAAAATACGGCCGCGGAGTGAGTTTTTCTTCAAGAAACCGTCGCGACACTTCCAAGGAGAACCTTATGCCGGTCTCAACCATACCGTTCGGGCCTCAGCATCCGGTCCTGCCCGAGCCCATACACCTCAAGCTCACGGTTGAAGACGAGGTGATAAAAGAGGTCGTTCCCGCGCTCGGATATGTACACAGGGGCCTGGAAAAATTGGCCGGCACGCGCGACTTCCACCAGATGGTGCAAATCGTCGAACGGGTCTGCGGCATATGCTCCATGATGCACGCCATGTGCTACTGCGAGTGTGTCGAAGCTATGATGGGCATCGAGACGCCTCCAAGAGCCAGGTACCTCCGACTCATCTGGTCGGAATTAAACCGGCTCCACAGCCATCTCCTGTGGCTCGGGCTTTTTGCCGACAGCTTCGGATTCGAGAGCCTTTTCATGCAGTTCTGGAAAATCAGGGAAAAGGTCATGGATTTACAGGAGGCGACCGCCGGCAACCGGGTCATCGTGTCGGTCAACGTGATTGGAGGTCTTAGAAGGGACTTGAGTCCCGAACAGCAGCAAACGATTCTAAATATCCTGGACCGGGTGGAAGATGAAATGAGGCTGCTCGAAAAGCCGCTGCTGGGTGACTACACGGTGATGAAAAGAACGAAGGGCAAAGGAATCGTGTCGGCCGCCCGGGCACTGGAACTCGGATGCGTCGGGCCGACTTTGCGCGGCAGTGGCGTTGCGCAGGATATGCGCCAGCTTGGTTACGAAGCCTACGGCGATCTTGCTTTCGAACCTCGGGTGGAAAAGGACGGGGATTGTTATTCACGACTCAAGGTCCGCTACCGGGAGGTCTTTCAGAGCATCGATCTCATAAGGCAGGCGATGGAAAAGATTCCTGCGGGCGAGATCGCCGCCGTCGTCAAAGGGCGCCCGGAAGGCGAGGGGCTGGCCAGGGTGGAACAGCCCAGGGGGGAAGTCTTCTACTATGTCAAAGCCGACGGCAAAAAATACCTTGAAAGAATACGGATAAGAACTCCCACTTTTGCGAATGTGCCCGTGCTGTTGGCGATGCTTCCCGGCATGTGTCTGTCCGACGTGCCGGTGATTGTGCTTTCAATCGATCCCTGCATAAGCTGCACGGAAAGATGAAAAGGGCCCGGGCGCCGAGCAAGGCTCTTTTTCGGGGGATGCGGCAATGTTTCCGATGATGCCGGCGATACTGCGAAACTTTTTCTCAAAACGCGCCACAAGGCGCTATCCCCCCATGACACGGGAACCTTTCGCCGAGGTGCGGGGAGAGTTGAAAAATGAGGGTTCCGTCTGTACGCTGTGCGGTGTTTGCGCGGTAAAATGCCCGTCTCAGTGCATCGTGGTGGATAAAAAGAACGCCACCTGGCAATGGGACCCTTTCGCATGCGTTTACTGCGGGGTCTGCGTCGATTCGTGCAAGACCGGATCGCTTCGCCAGGAACCTCTTTACCGCAAGGCGGCCACGGGACGCGAAATCGTTTCAGTCAAGATCGTCTTGAAAGAGCAGACAAAGTAAGGCGCGGAAAACTGATCGCCTGTCCCTCGGGGCGGTTGCTCTTTTATCTTGTCGATTCCTCAATGGCCGACTTCACAGCCTTGATTTGGTACTCTTTGGCGTCATCGGAGGGCTGCCCGGCGATGGTGATCGGCTTCAAAACCTCGAACGCCTCGGGATATACCGCCTGGAGCTCCCTTATCCTCCGGGCGCCTGCGGCGGGGCTGACCTGATCGACGGACAGCGCTCCATTGTCTCAAGCTCGCCAAAACCCGGGGCGCGTGAAAAGTTGAAAAGGCACTATCCAACAACGCCTAACCATTGACAATGTACTAAATGGCGCTTTCCCCGGTTTCCCCCGTTCGGATTCGCACGGCGTTTCCGATAGGATAGGTGAAGATTTTGCCGTCTCCGATTTCGCCGGTTCGAGAAATTTCAATTATCGCCCGGATGACTCCATCGACCATGTCGTCGGAGACAACCATCTCTATTTTGGTTTTCGGAAGCAGGTTGATATTGAATTCCGTGTTCCAGTCGTCGCGGGTGTGACCTTTTTGCAAACCGCAGCCGATCACCTCGGTTACGGTCATCCCTTTTACTCCAAGGTTGCCAAGGACGTTTCGAACATCCAAAATTTTTGCCGGACGCAGAATGCATTCAATTTTTGTCATTTTTCACCGCCTGTTGGACTCCGCTAAACGCTGTTGACCAAAACGGTCAAAATGGTCATGTTGTCGTGGCCGCCACGCCTGTTGAGTTCCGCGACCAGTTCGCCCAGGGCCTCCTCCGAGGAGCCGCGCTCGATCAAAAACGACCTCAACTCCTCCCGGGTGGCATGTTCGAGTATTCCGTCGGTAATCATGCAGAACAGATCCCCCGGCCGGCTCAGTCCGGAATAAAAGTCGGGCAGCAGCAACGGGCCGTCGCCCACCGCTTTCAGCAGGACATTTTTGTTCGGGTGCGTTCTGGCCTCCTCCGCGCTGATCAGCCCGAGGCGCATGAGCTTGCCGACCAGGTTGTGATCCTTTGTGAGCTGGATCAAATCGTTATCACGCAGCAACATGATTTTCGAATCCCCCGCATGAGTAACGAAAAAACGGTTTTGTTTCAATAGAAGAGTCGAGAGTGTGCATTTCATGTTGCGCGCCGAATCGTGGCTCATCGACAAATCATAGATGTGCAGGGACGTCTTCTGGAAGGCGCTCTTCAGCCGATCGGGAATCTTTTCCGCAAAATCGCCGAAATAGTATTCCTGCAGCAATACATTGACCGCCTCGGCGCTTGCGATCTCCCCGGCGGCCGAGCCGCCAACACCGTCCGAGACCGCAAAGAGGCTGCCCCACCGGCCAAGGCCGGAGTCCCCGGGCAAATACCAGCCAAAATAGTCCTCGTTGTTTTGGCGGACCATTCCTTTATCGGATAGGCCGCACACCTTCAAGGCTTCCATTACCAGATCCCCCGGGGGAGTGAACCCGGCGGGTTCACTCCCCGACTCATATTAAGCCAATGGCAGATCACTTCCCGGAGCCTCACCGGTTTCTAGCTGCCGTGGACCTGCCGGCCAACGATCTTTCGCTGGGTCCTGGCGCTTTGCACCAGAAGATAGACAAACCCCAGGCCAAACCAGACGGCGGTGGCAATGAGGGACCAAAGGGCCGCCGTTTTGGTGTCCCCGCCGCCGAGGATGCCCAGATACATCACCGCGATCAACATGGCGACATTGGCCAGGACGCCCAGCACGGGGACCACGATATGGGT
The DNA here is from genome assembly GCA_021777755.1 of Deltaproteobacteria bacterium. Lineage (GTDB taxonomy): Bacteria > Desulfobacterota > Syntrophobacteria > Syntrophobacterales > Syntrophobacteraceae > SbD1. Next base: position 61,859 of record JAJYDE010000010.1, on the reverse strand, counting down.
GAGAGCATTTCTCCGCGGGTGCCGGAAAAACGCCACGAGCGCAATCAGGTTGGTCATGCCGTAGAGAATGAATGTGCCCACATTGGACCACAGGGTTATGGCGGTCAGGTTTACGACCGAAACAACCCCGAAGGCGCCGATTGCGGCCGAGGCGATCGCCATGGCCACCACTCCTCCATGGGGGGTGGAGTATTTGGGATTCAAAAATCCCAGAAAGCTCGGGACCTCCTTGTCCTTGGACATTGCGTAGGTAACGCGCACGCCCGTGTTCATGCAGGCAAGGGTTGTGCCCACAACGGCGATGGCCACCGAAATTGCAACCAGGATCATCAGCACGAAGCCCATGTGGTTGAAAAGGGCGTTGCCGATATTTTGCACCATATCGCCTATGGGGGCGCTTGAGGCCGCGGCCGCGTCGAGGCCGTGCACCAGGTGGCCCTTGGCGTCTTTTACCGCATAGGAGGTATTCAGCCAGGCGCAGGAGCCGAAGTACTCGAAAAGATAGCACACGACGCCCTGAATGATCAGCGAGAGAATGACCCCGCGGCTTACGTGCTTGGGCGACTTGGCTTCCGCGGTAAGCGCGGTCGCGGTCTCGAAGCCCACCAGCACCAGGATGGCGACCGTTGCCTGGAACATGACGTTTGCAAAACTGTGCGGCGCCACGATCGAGGAAAACGAGCGGTGGACGAAAGTCACATGCTCCGGGTTTTTAAACCTGTAAAGGAGTGCCAGGATCGTAACGACGACCAAAGTGATGATCTGAAGCACGTTGATCACGATGCTCACCACCGTCGAGCCGGTGATTCCCCGATAGGCTATGTATGCGACCGCGAAAGAAAACAGGATCGCGAAGGCTATCTGCCAGCCCAGGGCGAGATTTACTCCGAACTGCTGGAAGATGTAGGCGACAAGGGTCGCCATCATCGCCACCATGACCCCGGGGTAGACCCAGTAGTAGAGGTGCGAGGTCCAGCCCACGATGAACTTCGACAGCCTGGCGAAGGCCGAAAGCTTGTCTTCGTTTAACATCGCCTGCTCGGTAAAATAATAGGAGCTGCCCGTGCCCGCGTTCGGATAGAGCTCGGCCAGCTTGGCATAGGAGATCGCGGTAAGAAACGACAAGACCAGGGCGAAAAACAAACCGGCCCACATGTCCATGGCGGTCGTCTTTCCGGCCAGATCCACCTGTGCGGCCTGCACCTGAAAGGTCAACCACAAGAATGCGCCGGGGGCGATCAGCGCCATCGCGTTTACCGTGACGCCGGTGAGCCCCAACGTTTTTTTGAATTCTGCCTGCTGTGCCATTGGTCACACTCCCCATATCAATAGGAAAAAAAGCCCGACGATCCGGCGCCCGGGTAATTGAACGCCGGTGATGATGAAATTCAGCGGTGGCTGCGCATGCCGCGGGAAGAGAAGAGCAATTTGTTTGCCAAAGTGCTTTAATCGGCCCCGTTGCTTGATCTGGAGGAAAAACAGGCAAAAAATAACGGAATTTTTGGAACAAAAGCGTATCGACATTGAACGAAGAAACCAAATTGTGACCTTTGGCCGAAAAGGCGAACAGCCGCAAACTGCCCAAAAACGTGCCACGGACGGCAAAAAGAACGAAATTGGCCCGATTTGGTGCCGCAAAATACTCGGACTTCGCCTTTCCCCCCTTTAGAAACAGCCCCTTTCCCGATTGGCACGGAACTGGAAAACAAAGGGCCCGGACCGGGGAACCGGAGCCGTTTCGAATTTTTTTTGAGAAAACAGAGGGTGAAAATGGATGGACAGTCCGTGTGAGGTCAAACTCGGCATATTTTCGGCGATCCACGGGATCATCGACCGGGCACTCCACCTCGAGCAGAGCATAGAGGGGCTGATGGGGGGGCTTGCCCGGACGATTCCCTGTTGCGGGGCGGCCGTGGTTGTAAAAGATGATGCGGAGGTGCGTTTCTTTTTCACCCAGTCGATTAACGGCGCGGCGAGCGACATGGAGCAAAGGGTCCGCAGTTTTTATAAAACGGGCTTCGACCTGGTGTTGCGCATCCCGCAGGCTTTTGTGGTGCTCTTCGAGGGGCCGGGACCTCTCTTTTTGGACCGCAAAGCCCTTCATTCCCTTAGAAGGGAGCAGGTATCTCTTTTCGGCGCTCCGATCTTTTCGGGCGACGAGGTGGTGGGGGCGATCCTGGCCGAGGGCTTTTTCGATCACCGGGTGGGGATGTTCGAGGACGTGCAGTTGCTTTCGATGTTGGCGGTTTTGATCGGCCGGCTGCTGGGTCTTCAGTCGCAGGTGAGGAGGCGTGAAGAGGCGCTGGTAAAAGAGAACCGGGCGCTCAGGGCAAAAATCGCCGAGGAGGGTCTGGGGGTGGTGTGCCTGGGGAAAAGCGAGGCGGCCCGAAGGCTTGAGGCATCGATTCGCAAGGCGGCGCCCGCAAACGCCCCCGTTCACATCTTCGGCGAGCCGGGGACCGGAAAGAGTTCGATAGCGCGGATCATCCACGAACTGAGCGGCAGGAGCCATTTCCCCTTTGTAAGGGTGCACTGCTCTTTGCCCGAAGAGCTGCTGGAGCAGGAGTTGTTCAGCGGTGAGAGCGGTTTTTTGAGAAACGGCCTGGAAGAACTTCACGGCCATCTTCAGCCGGGCCGCCGACCGGGAGCCTTCGAGAGGGCGGCCGGGGGGGCGCTGCTGCTCGATGAAGTGGGAGAGCTCTCCGCGACTCACCAGGCCAAGCTGCTCGATCTTCTGGACGGACTGCAAACCGGGGGCTTCGGCCCCAAAGAGGCGGATGTGAGGCTTCTGTCGGTATCGGGCCCGCAGCTTTTCGCCCGCACAAGCGCTTTCAGAAAAGACCTCCTTGGCCGGCTCGGCACCCTGCGGATTCACGTGCCCCCCATACGGGAGAGAAAGGAAGACATCCCCTTTTTGGTCGAGCACTTTCTGGCCGATGAATGCAGAAAACAGGGGAAAAAGGCGCGGTTTGCTCCCCTGGTGCTAAAGAGGCTCTGCAAGCACGACTGGCCGGGAAACATCGCCGAGATGAAAAACACGGTGATAAGGCTTGCGATCATGGCCGAAGGCCCCGAAATCGAGGTGCGCGAACTCGATGCGGTATTGCGCAACGAACAGCCCCCGGGGCCGGCTTCGGAAGCAATGGAAACCGTCTCCGCCTGGTCGCGCCTGGACAAAATCGAACTCAACGAAGTTGCCGCCGCGCTCGAGCGCAACAGGTGGATCCGCAGGAAGGCGGCCGACGAGTTGGGCCTGACATTCCGGCAGATGAACTATCGGGTGAAAAAATTCGGCCTCGACACCCTGATTAAAGAAAATCGGAGGCTCAAAAGCGAGGAGCGCAAGAGCGGGTAGCAGTGTCCATCCGGGAACCCGTTTATGCCGGAGACCGGGTATGGGTTTCCCCCCTTGCAAAGGGGGGCGGGGTGCGGAAGCATGCACCCGATTTTTTGACTAAATCCCACCTTGGTCAAGGGGGGGCGAGTTCTTGGCGCCTTCCGAATCCCGCGGTTTCCAGATGGACACTGCCAGTGGCGGGGAACCCCCGCCACCCGCTACTCGCCACCCGCTCCCCGCTACTCGCTACTCGCTACTCGCTACTCGCTACCCGCTACTCGCTACTCGCTCCCCCCGCTCCCCGCTCCCCGCTACCGTTTTTTCCCCCGCGCGGGAACGAGCAGAAGCGGAACTCTGGCCCGGCTGGTCAGGTTGGGGGTTGTGCTCCCCGACCAGAAGGCATCCATGCCGGTCTTGCCGTGGGTGGCCAAAACGATGAGATCGGCCGCTTCTTTTTCCAGGAAATCCATAATGACCGAGACCGGGTTGCCGCGCCCCACGCGGGAGGTGGCCGACACCCCTTCGGCCCGCAGGGACTCGATGCGGGCGCCGAGATAGTTTTCGGCCTCCCGGTGTGCGAGGTCCAGCAGGGCATGGGTGGTCCGGGGGAGCATTTTCGCGGTGGCCGCGGATTCCCCGGAAAGGGCCGAGAGGGTGTGAACGGCCATGATGAGATGGAGCTTGCCTCCGCAGGGCCGGGCAAGAGCGGCGGCGATTTTTAGCCCCTCTTCGTGGTCGGGATGGCCGTCCAGGGGAACGACCATCCTTTTGCATGAAAATCCGCTCGGGGCCTTCGGCCCGGAAGGGTGAACCAGAAGGACCGGCGCCGTGGCGAGCCCGCTTACCTGCTGGGCGATTCTGCCAAACATGAGTCCGCGAAGCCCTCCCCGCCCGTGGGTACACATCACGATCAGATCCGCGTCCAAATCGCCGGCATGTTCGGCGATGCTTTGGGGCACATTTTTCACCTCATCGCCGTGAACATGAATATGAACCTTCATTTCGGGGGGAAAAATCCGCGCGCTCAGCTCCTCGAGGTACCCCCGGGCCTCCCCCACCCCGGTGAGATGGCGTTCACCGTGGATTTCCCGGGGAGCGGACTTTTCGACGGCGTGAAAAAGGGTCACCTCGGCTCCGAGGTCGCGGGCAAGGGCCAGGGCCGCCACCAGGGGGGCTTCGGCAAGTTTGGAACCATCCAGAGGGACCAGGAGATGCTTGAACATGTTCATTACCCCGCGGCGAATACCTGGTAGACCAGGTAGATGTTCAAAGTCAGGATCAGGGCCGCCACCATGCAGGCAAGGGCCGTTACAAAGGGGGTGTTGACCAGTGTACCCATAACACTTTTGCGCCTTGTGAACACGATCAGGGGAACCAAGGCGAAAGGGAGCCCGAAGCTGAGGACAACCTGGCTTAGCACCAGGGTCCGGGTGGGGTCCAAACCGATCAGGATAACGGCCATGGAGGGGGCTATGGTGACGAGGCGGCGTATCCAGACCTTGATCTTTCGCCGCAAAAACCCCTGCATGACGATCTGGCCGGCCATTGTGCCGACCGCGCTTGAAGACAGTCCGGAGGCCAGAAGCGAGACGGCGAAAATAACGCCGGAGGCCCTGCCGAGAAGCGGCTGCAGGGTGTGGTAGGCGGTCTGGAGAGTCCCCACCCCGGTCAGGCCGTGCTTAAAGAAGGTCGAGGCGGCCATGATCAGCATCGCCATATTGATCACGCTTGCAATTCCCATGGCGACGAGCACATCGATTATTTCAAAGTGAAACAGCCGCTTTTGCAGGCCGGGTTCCTTTACCACGATACGGCCCTGGGTCAGTGCCGAATGCAGATAGATGGCATGGGGCATGATTGTGGCCCCGACGATTCCGGTGGCCAGAAGTATGCTTTGGGTTCCGGAAAATTGAGGCACGACCGCATGGTAGAGCAAAACCGACCAGGCGGGTTTATCCAGCAGGGTCTCCACCAGGTAGCTTAGCGACACGATGCCCACCAGAGCGGTTATCACGGCTTCGAGCGGGCGGAAACCGTATCTTTCAAGTCCCAGGATCAGGAAGGTGGCAAGAGCGCTGAGGATGCCCGAGACCCACAGGGGAATGCCCAAAAGAAGCGTGAAGCCCACCGCCGCCCCGATGAACTCGGCCAGATCGGTGGCAATGGCAACGATTTCCATCACCGCCCACATCGTAAGAACGACCGGGCGCGGAAAATGGTCGCGGCACAGTTCGGCGAGGTTTTGCCCGGTGGCTATGCCCAGTTTGGCCGAAAGAATCTGCACCAGCATGGCCATGAGATTGCTTGCGACGATGACCCAGAGAAGAGTGTAGCCGAACTGGGCGCCCCCCTGGATATTGGTGGCGAAATTGCCGGGGTCGATGTAAGCCACGCTTGCGATGAAGGCCGGCCCCATGAAGGGGAGCAAACGAGCGAGCCCTTTACCGCCCCCGCTTTTGCCGAGGATCTCCAGGGCGCTGTCCACCGTTGCATGCCCCTCTTGCTTTTCCCGTCTCGCCATATGGATATCTTCCATTACAATCTTCACCCGTTCACTTCAGGTTTGGATATTTATTGGCCTTCCCGTGCCATTATCTTTAAAATCGGTGTCCGAGTCAAAAGCTGGAAAAACAATATAATCAGTTGGAGGCCAAGAAATGGACGATTCGATCAGGCAAAAGGGAATCGAGCTGTTGAAAAAATGCAGCCAGGCGCACGGAGCGCCGGGGCAGGAAAGCGAAGTCAGGCGGATTTTTCGAAAGGAACTGGGAGAAGGGGTAAGAACCGACCGGGCGGGAAACATCTTTTGCGAAAAGAGGGGAGACTCGGACCACCCGAGAATCCTCATCCCGGCGCACATGGACGAAGTCGGGCTGGCGGTGCAGGCGATAACGGAGGAGGGTCTTCTCAGGTTTGTCGCCCTCGGGGGCTGGTGGGCCCATACGCTTCTTGCCAAGCGGGTGCGCATCCGCACGGTTGAAGGGGTCGAAATTCCGGGCGTTGTCGGCGCAAAGCCGCCCCATTTCCTCTCCGAAAACGAGCGTGAAAAGGTGATGAGCATCGAGGAGATGTTCATCGACGTGGGCGCAAGGGATGCCGCCGAGGTGCGGACCTTCGGAATCGGTCTGGGCGATGCGATCGTTCCCGACAGCTCCTTTACCAGGATGGCCAACCCCGATCTTCTGCTTTCCAAGGCCTTCGACGATAGAGCGGGATTTTCAGCCGTGATCCAGGCGGCCCTTGAGATGGAGAAGGTGTCGCATCCCAACACGGCCGTTTTCGCGGGAACCGTCCAGGAGGAAGTCGGAACGCGGGGGGCGCGGGCCGCGGCCTTTTCGGCCTCACCCGATCTGGCCATTGTTGTTGAAGGCGCTCCGGCAGACGATCTGCCAGGGGTAGGCAAGCAGGAGCGGCAAGCGGCAATAGGCCGCGGCCCCCAGATTAGACTTATGGACCAATCGGCCATTCTAAACCGCGAATTCGTACGGTTTGTGGTCGAGACCGCGGAAAAAAACTCCATCCCCTACCAGTTGACCGTAAGAAGAAAGGGCGGAACAGACGCGGCGCCCATCCACCTGCACGGTTCGGGAGTCCCCACGGTGGTAATCGCCGTGCCTTCGCGCTACATTCACACACACAACACCATACTCGATATTTCCGACTATCTCAATACGGTCAAGCTTCTCGTAAAGCTGATAGAAACCATTGACGAGAAGGTCTCGGAAAGGGTCGGTGGATTCGGCAACTGAGGGCGCTTCAGGGCAGGCGCCCGCCCCGGGGATGGTGGAAATGCGGCTTTGATATCTCCACGAGCTCCTTTACTCGAACTGCCTGCGCATGCGCCACACGCCCAGGGTGAAAAGCGTTCCGCCAAGGGCTCCCATGCCCAGGATCGATCTCCATAGCAGATTGATTCCCGCGCCTTTGAGCAACACCCCGTAGCTTGCGTCTATGTAGTAATGGAGCGGGGAGAGCAGCATCATCGTCCGGATGAATCGGGGCATCGCTTCCGGCGGGGACCATGCTCCGGAGAGGAAAATCATGGGACCGTAAGTGATGATGGCCATCATGCCGGCCTGGCCGAGATTGCGGGCGAGGGTGGAAATAACCAGCCCCAGCCCGGCGGTGGTGAACACATAGAGCAGAGTTACGGCGTAAAACAAGAGAATGCTTCCCCGGAAGGGCACGTGGAAGCAATACCTCAAAACGCCGAAAAGACTCATGGTGGTTCCCGCCAGGATGACCGCCGCCATGGCCAGGACCTTCGGAAACATGATCTGAAAGGAGGTAAGGGGGGTTACCAGGAGTTGCTCGACCGTTCCGCGCTCTTTTTCCCTCACCATGGCGCAAGCCGGCAGCAGGATGGCAAACAGGGTGATGATATTGAGCAGTTCGGCGATGGACATGAACCATGTGTCGTTCTGGTTCGGATTAAACCAGACGCGGTAAGCGTTTCGCACACGGGGAAGGTACTTTACCCGGTCGGGGGCCACTCCCAAACGTTTCAACCCGGCTTGGAAGCCGAACGACTCGGCAATCCGACTGCAAAAATTCGCCGCGAAAAGCCCCAGGACCGAGTTGGAGGCGTCCACCCGGATCTGGAGGTCGGTGGGGGCGCCGCTCAGCAAGGACTCCTGGAAGCGGGGAGGAATATCGAGCACCACCATGGCCTTGCCCTCATCGAGCAGGCGAGTGCCTTCCGCGCCTCTTTCAATCGTCCCCTCGATTCGGAAAGAGGGCGGACGAAATTGGTCTATGAGTTCCCGTGAGGCGCTGCTCCGGTCGCTGTCATGGATCACGGTCGCGGCCGACTTCAGTTCGAAATGCACCCCGGAACCCGCCAGGTAGATATCGAAGGTAAAGGCGTAGACCATGAAAAGTATGAGCGCTCCGTCGCGGGAAAACTGGAGAAGCTCCTTTACGGTCATTACCCGCAGCCGCCGCAGCCATACCAGAAGTGCTGTCATGACGCGGGCCTTTTGTGGAATCGGGAATAGCCGAGCATAAAAAGCGCCGCGGCATAGATCGCCAGGACGGCCGCATCGCTCCACAAGACTTTGAACCCCACCCCCTTTAGAAAACATCCGGAAACGATATTGGTAAAATACATGGCGGGCAGGAGCCGCGCCACAACCCTGCCGCTCGGGCTAAGAGAGCTGATCGGAACGAACATTCCCGAATAAAAGACGGTGGGAACCACCGTGACTATGAAGGTGACAAGGGACGCGGCCACCTGAGTGCCTACCAGCACCGAGACGATCAGCCCCATACCGGTGGTGCAGATCACGTAGAGAACCGAAGAGGCGAAAAAGAAAAGGCGCCCTCCGCGGAAGGGCGCACCGAATACCTCGGTTGCGATGAGCCACAGGACGACGGCGTTGAAGATGGAGACGACAACATATGGCGTGAGTTTTCCCAGAAGATATTCTCCGCGCGTGATGGTTGAGGAGTAGATATTGTATATGGCACCGGTTTCCTTTTCGCGTACCACGCCCATGGCCGTTAGAAACGGCGGGCAAATCATCATGACCATCATCATGAGTCGAGGCGCGATGGACCAGTCGCTTCTGAGATTGCGGTTGTAGAGGCAGCGTACTTGAGCCTTTATCGGCTCAAGGCCGGCGAGCGCCCGCCGCCGGCTCATTGCGCGGGTGCGGCAGAGGTAGAGGGACAGCTCGCGCAGGTTGAACGAATTGTTTATGGCCGCAACGTAGCCCTTGACGGTTTGGGCCCGAAACGGAAATGTTCCGTCGATCAGGGTCTGCACGGCCGCGGGCCTTCCGGCCAGCAGGTTTTGCTGAAAATGTTCGGGGATGATCAGCACCGCCCTGACCGTGCCGCTCGCGAGAAGCGGATAGATTTGCCGCTCGGATTTGAGATAACCCCTGAAGCTGAAAGCCGGCGAATCCATGAACCGATGGAGATAGTCCCGGCTCATGGACGTTCGGTCGTAGTCGAGGGCGGCAAGGGGCGAGTGCATGACATCGAGCGATAGACCGTAGCCGAAGGTCAACATGAGAAGGGCGGGTACGATGAAGGCCATTGCGAAAAAGAGTTTATCCCGCACCATCCCGCGCGCCTCCCTGGACGTCACGGCCAAAATGCGTTTGAAATTCATCGACTTTTTCCCCCGTTTGCCTCCATGGCCATCACATGATGGACAAAAACGTCTTCCATTGTTACCGGCTGTTGCGAAACGGCAATCAAGGCGATGTTTTTTTCCGCCAGGACTTTCCGGATCCTGTGTTCGGCGGCTTCACGGTCCGGCGCCAGCAGATGAATTTGCCTGCCGTGGATGGAGACTCCCTGGAAGCCTGCCTCCCGCAGGGCCTCCATAGCCTCCGCCGCCCTGTCGGTTTTGACCTCCAGGAGCCCGCCCGTCTCATTTGCCAGCCTGCGCTTCATTTCGCCCGGAGAGGCGTCGGCCACGATTTTTCCGCCATGCATCAGGGCCAGGTGATCGCAGTGTTCGGCCTCACCCATGTAGTGGGTGGTGATCAGAATGGTCACCAATTCATTGCGTGAGAGCCGGAACAAGATGTCCCAGAACCTGCGCCTTCCTATGGGATCGACCCCCGAGGTGGGTTCGTCGAGGAAAAGAATGCGTGGACCGTGCACCAGGGCGCAACCCAGGGCCAGGCGCTGGCGCACCCCCATGGGAAGCGACTCTGTCCGCTGGTCCTCATGGCCGGCCAGTTCGGTCATCTCCAGTATCCAGTCGGTTCTTTGGCGCGAGCGCCCGCGGTCCAGCCCGTAGATGCCGGCGTAAAGCCTTATGTTTTCGACAACCGTGAGGTCCGTGTAGAGAGAAAACACCTGGGACATGTAGCCGATGCGCTCCCGTATGGCCCGGGGGGCCTGGAGCATGGAGCGGCCCGCGACGTAGCCCGTTCCCGCCGTGGGCGGAAGGAGTCCGACGAGCATCTTTATGGCGGTGCTCTTCCCCGCGCCGTTGGCCCCCAGAAGACCGAAAATCTCTCCCCTTTCGACCCGAAAGCTCACCCCGTCCACGGCCCGAAAACCACCGAAGTCCCGGACAAGGTTTCGGGCTTCGATGTCGGCGCCGCCCCGGCCCTCCTCTTCGATGCGAGCAGGCATCGCGCTGTCGGTCATGTCGCTAACACCACGGCTGCTTTCCACGACAAGTCCTTTTTCCCGCAAAAGGGCGATGAAAATATCTTCGAGTTCGGCCGGCGCGGAGCGCAGTTCGGCGACACCCTCCCCTACCACCTGCCCGACTCTTCCGACCGCCTCCTGTTCATCCGCGCCCTTTACGAAGACCCGCAGCCAGGAGCCGCGAACCTGCACGTCGCTAAAGCTTTTTTTCAGCCCCGCAAGCGTTTCCGACTGGCGCTCGGTCTTGCACACCACAAGAGCCCCCGGGACTGCGGCCATGATCTCATCGGGGCTTCCCTGCGCCACGGCGCGCCCGCCGTAGAAAAGCGAAAGCCTGTGGAAGCGGGAGGCTTCATCCATATAGGCCGTGGATACGAGGGCGGTGATTTTTTTCTCGCGCAAAAGCACCGAAAGGGTTGTCCAGAAATCCCGGCGGGAAACGGGATCAAGGCCCGTTGTGGGTTCGTCCAAAATCACCAGCCCCGGCTCGTGGATCAGGGTGCAAACCAGCCCCAGCTTCTGCTTCATGCCCCCGGAAAGATTCTTCATGGGGCGCGCGCGAAAAGGGGTGAGCCGGGTCATCTCCAGCAGCCCCTTTTTACGCTCCGCGGCTTCTTTTGCCGGGACCAGCCGGGAGCGGGAAAAAAAATCGATGTTTTCGTCCACCGAAAGGTCCGGATAGAGGTTTTGCCCCAGCCCCTGGGGCATGAAACCCAGCCGCTCCTTAACGCTTTCAGCCGACTTTTCCGAATCGATGCGCGTCCCGAAGACCTCGAGCGAACCGCCCTCAAAGCTCATCACGCCCGCAACAGCCTTCATGAGGCTGCTCTTGCCCGCCCCATCGGGCCCGATAAGTCCGAAAATCTCCTCGCGGTCCACATCGAGGTCGACTCCGCACACCGCCCGCAGCCGGCCGTAGTTCTTCGTAAAGGCCCGCAACCTTACAGCCGGTTGAGGTCCCAAACCTTCGGCTACCATCTCGGGGCTTCCCAGGCGACGTTTTGCTTCCACCGTATGACCGCGTCGCAGGGCATGCCCGGCGTTATGAAGTGATCGGGATTGGAGTCGAGATGGAGCTTGACGCCAAAAACCAGGCTGGTCCTCTCGTTTACGGTCTGAACTTCCTTGGGGGTGAATTCGGCCTCCGAGGATACGATGGACACGGTGGCCGAAACGGGCCGATGGGGGAAGGCGTCGGTATAAATACGCGCCGGAAGCCCGGTTCGCACCTTGCCAATCAACACTTCGGGAATGAAGACTTTGAGGTAGAGACGATCGAGGTCGACCAGGTCCAGAAGCGGAGCGCCGGGGGCGGCCATTTCACCCAGGTTGGCGATCCGGGTGACCACCACGCCGCCGGCCGGAGCCTTGATGACGAAATCGGCCAGAACGCTTTTGGCTTCAGCCAGGCGGGCGGCTGCCTGCTTTAGCTGCGCCCGGAGCGCACTTAGCTCGCCTTCGCTTACTTTGATACGGTCCCGGCCAAGCCGGGCCTGCTCCAGTTGTTTTTGCGCCCGGGTAAGAGCGGAGTGGGATTGTGACGACTCATCGCCAGCCTCCTTGAAAGCCAGTTTGCTTCGCTCGCTCATCTGGCGCGATACCGCTCCCCGGGAATAAAGCCGCGCCATGCGCCCGGCGTCCCTGCGGGTCTGGAGTTGGACCGCGTCCGCCTTGGCTGCGACCGCCCTGGCCCGGGCGCTCTGCGCTCCGGCCGCCGCAATGGCCAGCGGAACCTCCTTGCGCAAAAGCTCCAGGGCCAATTGCGAGGCCCGCACCTTGTCTTTCAAGGCAAGATAGGCCTGCCTTGCCTGGGCCACCTTGGTTCGCGTCTGCGTATCGTCGAGAATAATGAGCCTTTGGCCCGAGCGAACGAAGTCTCCCTCACGCACCAAAAGCCGCTGGACGCGCCCGGCAAACTTGCTCGCTACCGTTACATGGTCTCCTTCGATACGCCCGTTGGCTTCGATCAGCCCTTCGGGCAGGGGGGCACGGCGAACAACGCCCGCATAGAAAAAATAGGAGCAGGCGAGGACCAGGAGGGCTAAAACCGGGTAAATCAGACGAGGCTTGTTCCGAAGTATCGAACCAATCATGATGCCGACTTTGCCTTTCCTTGTTCTGAAGGGTTATTTATGAGCAGTCCTCCCAGGGCCAGCTCCAAGGCCGCCCGCAGCATCTCCTCCAGGTTCACCTTCAGGATCTCGCAGCGGTAGAAAGGATCCTGCTCGTACTGCGTGATGATCCCGTTTATCGTCGTCCAGACAATGATGGCGCAGCTCCACGAATCGACTTTTCTGAAAATGCCGCTTCGGGTGCCCTTTTCGATAATCTCGTTCAAGACCTGCATGCATTCCACGGCGCGGCCCAGACACTCTTGCATCAACTCGTCTCGAACCCGCTCCCGCACATCGGGCTGACTGCTAAGAAACATGATTCTGAAATACTGGGGGTTTTTTTGGTAGAAGGCGAAATAGACCCCCAGGATTTCCCCCAGGAGTTGATCGGCTTGAAGATCGAGAACCCCGATCGTGTTCAGATCGTCCCTTAGAAGCCCCAGCCCCTCGACCATCAAAGAGATGTAGAGTTCTTCCTTGCTCTTGAAGTAGAGATAGATGGTTCCCTTGGCCAGATCGCATCCCCTGGCGATCTCATCCATCGTGGTCGAAAGGAACCCCTTTTTGAAAAACACCTCCCGGGCCGACCGGAGGATGTCTCCTTTTCTTTGGGCCTGTTCCCTGCCCTTGCGCAGGGCGGTTCTTTTCTGAGTCTGGCTCATTTGCCCACCAATGTTCATTAAATGACCGACGGTCATCGGCCATTATCCGGATAGCTCCAGGAACTGTCAAGCACAATCGGTAAAGGTGTAAGGAGCAAATAAAATGTCCCCACTCGTAGCACGTGAATTGTCCGGTTTGGATGGGCCTCCGAAGGAGGGGGCCAGTGAGACGGACGGAGCTGCTGCGGGAGGTGCGGAAAATGCGTTTCGAGCAGGTTTACGGCGGCTGGTAGAAAAGGAGCCTGTCGCAGGAGGAAGCGGCGCGGGTGCTCGGTGTGTGTGAGCGAACCTTTCGTCGTTTAGTTGACCGGTATGAGGAGTCCGGGCTTGAAGGATTGATCGACAAGCGGCTAAACGGGGCTTCCCGCAAAGCGCCCGTCGATGAAGTATTTGCGCTTGTTGAGCAGTATAAGAAGAGACATGAGGGATGGAATGCCAAGCATTTTTATGCCTGGTACCGCCGGGATGGAGGAACACGCAGCCACACCTGGGTAAAATGCCGACTTCAGGACGCGAGATTAATAGATTGCTAACACCTCTATACTCTCCACTTTTGACTTTCCACTTTGCTGGTCACCTCTTGGAGAATTTGCAGGAGTATATCGCAGGGGATGGGTTTTATGATGACGCGATCTACTCCGCTCTCATCGAGCCTGGCGTTATCGAACTCTTTGTCCCAGCCCGTGTAGAGTAAAAACGGAGTCTTGGGAAGCCCTTTTTCAAAAGAGCAGCTCTTGATTTGTTTTCCGAATTCCCATCCGTTGACATTATCCATGCCCAGATCGCACAGGATCGCGTCGAAATGATTTTTTCTGAACTCTTCGAGGCCTTCGGCCGCCGTTCGGCACGTGACGAGTTCGACTTCGCTTTCCTCGAAAAACATTTCCATCGCTTTTAGTATATTTACTTCATCATCGACCATCATGAACCTGATTTTGCTCTTTTCAGCCCTTTCAACCGGGGCGGCTTCTTCGACAGAGGGCTCCTCGGCGCGCGGAAGGATCAGAGTAAAAGCGGCGCCGCCGCCGACCGGACTCTCGACCAGTATTTTCCCCCGATGGCGTTTAATTATTCCGTAGCTCGATGAAAGGCCAAGCCCACTGCTTTTCAGGCCCTTGGTCGTAAAGAACGGCTCGAAAATCCGTTGCAAATTCTCCTCCGAGATGCCGTGTCCCGTGTCGGAGATTTTGAGCAAGATCTGATCGTCCACGATACTTAGCGAAATGGTCAGGGTCCCTCCCGCGGGCATCGCTTCGAGAGCGTTTTTAATGAAATTGACGACAACTTCATAGATCTCGGAAGGTTTGCCCATAACATAACATTTGGCGTCCAACTGAAGGTTTACTTCGTACTTTCTGGAGTCGGGGAGGTCCTTCCAAAGAGGCTGCAGCAATTGTACGGCTTCCATCAGAAGAGAGCCCAAATCGAAAGGCGCCTCCTTGCTCACCGGGTCGTTTTCGCTAAAACGGGTAAAATCCTTTATCCGCCTCACCACTTCCGTAGCCCGCTGGGAAGCCTCCTGGATCTTTCCAACCGCTTCCATCGCATCCATTATCCTGCCCGAGGCCAGTTTGGCCGCCGCCGCATCGGCCGCGCCCAAAATCATCTGCAGCAGGTTGTTGAAATTATGGGCGACTCCGCTCGCCATCTCTCCAACGGCGGAGAGCCGTTCGGTTACGACCAGTGCCTGTTCCAGTTGCTTGCGAACGCTCAGATCGCGCCCGACGCTGAGCACCGCCGACTGTCCCTTGTAGATTATGGTCCTTGCATGAAATTCGAAAGGAATCCGCCCGCCATCCCTGGTCAACATCTCCAGTTCCAGTTGAATGCTCTCGCCGACCTCTATTTTTTCCCTCGACTGGAACAGTTTGTACCGGTCCGTTTTGCCGAAAAGAGATTTGACCCTCATCTTCAGGATAGCTTCCCTGGGATAGCCCAAACGCTCCACCGCGACGTCGTTTACCTCAAGGAACCTACCCTTGAGGTCGTAAATGAAAACCGGGTCGCTGACGCTTTCAAACAGCTCTTTGTAACGGGAAAACTCTTCGAGCCTCTTGCGCTCGGTAACATCGCGATGGATCCCCCGGTAGCCGATCAGTTTGCCGGCGTCGTCAAACAAGGGGACCCCGCTGGATTCAAGATGGACAGTGTGGTTATCGCGATGTCGCCTTTTGCTCTCGTAGAGTTTGAAGGCGAAAGGACGGCGCCGTACTTTTTCAAGTACCTTCATAATGGCCGCCTTGTCTTCTCGCGGCATTTTTTCCCAGATGGGTTTTCCGATCAGCTCATCGGCGCGGTAGCCCAGCACTTTTTCAGCGCCCACACTGCTATAGGTGTACTGCCAATCCTGATTGATTTCCCATATCCAATCGGGAAGGTGGGTGGCGATATCGCGAAAGCGCTGCTCGCTCTGAAGCAATGCGTCCTGTGCCCTTTTACGTTCGGTTACGTCGCGCGCAAGAATGACCAGGCAACTCTCGCCTCGATAGGCGATCATGGCGCCGGTGACTTCGGCATCCCCGATGCTCCCGTCTTTTTTAAGAAAACCGCGATCCAGGACCTTGACCATCCCGTGGCGACGGATTGTCTGGATGGTCTTCTCGACCTCGGGGCCGCCCGGCTCCAGTATGTCGTCGTAGCGCATGCCGAGGAGTTCGTCGCGCGCATAGCCTAGCCAGTCGAGGGTAAAAGGGTTGCAATCGAGGATCAGCCGGGTGAATTTATGTAAAACGATGATGGCTTCAGGGGCGTTTTCGAAGATGGTTCTAAAGTTGGCCTCGGAGACGGTGATTTTTTCAAGGGAGTGTTCGAACTCAGCGCTGGCCTCCTTGAGCAGATTGGTCAATATATCGATCTTTCGCTCCGAGGCCTTCTGTATTTCTTCGAAATCGGCAATCCTTCTGCGCGAACCTGGTTTTATTCTTAGCATCATCGAAATCCCAGAACGGAGATGGTGGCCGTTTCATTATGAAGAAGAGTTGGCCCGCCGCGCTTGGCGGGACAGAACTCTCCGTAGCTGTAAAACCCGAGAAGCGGCGTATCAAGGCCGGCCGCGCGCCGAATTATTTCGATCTCTTCGTGCGCGCGCCTTCCCAGGACAGTTTTTCGAGCCATGCAGGAAAAAACAAAGGCTATAGCCGGAGTGCTACCGCCGAGGTCGCGCAGGGCCATTCTCGCCGCCCGTTCGCTAGCCTCCAGGGTGCACTTGGGGTCTCCGCAGGTGAGCCGAACGATGGTCCCCTCGGGAATTTCCCCCGCAAACGTGATAGAGCCCTCGTCTTGATTCATTGAAACCGAAGCGCGCAGCAAGATGTTGTAATCGGGGTCGTCGAGAAGATCGGAGCAGCTGATCAGCCCCAGGGGATACTCGATGCCGACCATCGGCAATTTTTCCACGTGCTTTCCGAAAAAGCGTTTATAGACCTCCAGGGCAGGCTGGCCGTCGAGTTCGTAGACGACGTGTCCCGCGGAACGAGTAACCGACTTTGCGATGCCAATGGGAGACCATCCGCTTTGTACGCCCGTGCCAATATCGAAGTCTCCGGAAAAGCCGATGGCCACGACCGAGTCCGATAAGATCTGAGAGCCGTAAAATTGCAATGTTCGCTCAAACCTGTCGCCGTCGGCCGCGGCACCCCCGCAAATAGGAATATCCTCCCCCAATTGCGACATGGCCCCGCGCAAAATGGCACAACCGTTGCCGGTGAGCCCGTCGGAAAAGATCTGGACATACCTGAGCGAACCAGGCAGAGCGGCTGCGAGTTTTTTCCCCGCCGCCTCGCTGTCCCGTCCAAGAGCGTTTACCGCGGCGATATGGAAATCGATCCTGTCGGTGGCGATTCCACCCAGCACGGCCGAGCCGTCGCTAAAGCCGGAACTGGAGATCTCACCGTCGGTTGTGCACCCGACGATTACATTAGTACCGACCGTATCGGCGACGCCTTTCAGGAGTTCCTTGATTCCTCTGCCGGGAGAGGAAAAAAGCCAGGCCGCACCGGGCTTTTGTCCCAGTCTTTCAATGAGGCTCTCCCCCATGCGCCGGCCCAATTCAAAGGTGAAACGCTCTTTTGCCGCAACCGTCCCGGCGTTGAACATAGAACTGTCACTCCCGACACGAACTCAGCCGATATGAAATCAGCTTCCAAACGCCAAAGCCGCTGCTTTGGCTGCTTCCATCACGTCCTTCAGGGAAACCTTCTTTTCGAGTGTCACCCGCTTGCAATCTTCATATTCGGGGGAAATGTTGATAACGCCGCTTTTTACTTCGGCCACCTTGCATTTTACCGTTCCGTATTGCGTCTGGACTTCGAGGATCGCCCTTCGCACCTTGAGCCTGTTTTCCACTCTCCATCTGAGCCCGATCGTAGTGGTTTCGCGCAGCAAAAAGTCGGCGAAACGTTCCACAAGATGAGGCTGACAAGTCACAGTGACCAGTGTGCCCGGACGGTTTTTTTTCATTTGAACCGGACTCAGGAAAACGTCCAACGCTCCCATCTCCAGTACTTTGCCTATCAAATAATCATACATCTGGGGATTCATATCGTCTATGTTTGTTTCAAGGACCGCAATCTGTTCTTTTTCGTAGTCAAGCAGTTCGTCTGCGGCCTCGCCTATAAGGATACGGAGCAGATTGGGGATATCGGGTTCGGAGGTCCCGGCCCCATAGCCGATTTGTTCCATGGTCATCGCGGGCGCGGGCCCGAAGCCCGTACAGATGGTGGTAAGAACAGCCGCGCCGGTCGGGGTGAGCAGTTCCCCCGAAACGCCCGTCGAATAGAAGGGTTTGCCCTTGATCAACTCTGCGGTAGCCGGCGCCGGTACGGGCAATATCCCGTGGGCGCACTCCACGGTCCCGGACCCGACATGAAACGGCGAACAGTAGACCCTCTCGATCCCCAGGGCCGCTATTCCGGCCACGCCGCCCACCACGTCGATAATGGCGTCCATGGCGCCGACCTCGTGGAAATGGATGCGATCGACGCTAGTCCGGTGGACCTTGGCTTCCGCTTCAGCCAGTCGTCTGAAGACTTGCAGACTTTTTTGCTTAACCCCGTCATCCAGGCCGCTCGTTCCTATGATCTCTTCAATATCTCCCAGATGCCGATGATGGTGGTGATGATGGCGCTCATCGATGGCCACAATAGCCCGGCTTCCGCCAATGCCTTTTTTGACCACTCTTTCCACGCCGATTTCATAGTGAGACAGGCTCAATTTGGCCAGTTCCTCCCTGAGTCGTTCGACACTCAACCCCGCGTCCATAAGAGCTCCCAGTATCATGTCCCCGCTGGCGCCCGCGAAACAGTCGAAGTAAGCGATTTTCATTTAAATCCTCCTATTGAACGCAAACGGGGCGAATCCGCGCCGCCATTGAAACCTGTGAGCGCTCGCCGGGCGCTCCAAGAGTCCGGGGGGCCTCCTCGCTCCTGGAAGCCATTCGATTTATGAGCCCGGCCTGGTACCCGGCGCCGAAGCCATTGTCGATATTGACCACCGACACTCCCGAAGCGCAACTGTTAAGCATGCTCAGCAGGGCCGTCACGCCCCCGAAGCTTGCGCCGTAACCGACGCTGGTAGGCACTCCGATGACAGGACAGGAAACCAGTCCTCCCACTACGCTCGCCAGGGCGCCTTCCATCCCTGCCACGACCACGGCCACCTTGGCTTTAAACAGCTCTTCACGAACATGCAGAAGACGGTGAATTCCCGCGACCCCCACATCGTAGATCCGATTTACCCGGTTGCCCAGCGTCTCGGCTGTTACGGCGGCTTCCTCGGCGACCGGCATGTCGGAGGTGCCCGCGCTCACCACGGCGATATCTCCCACCTTCTCGACCGGTTCAGGTCGGATCACAACGATTCCGGCCATCTCGAAGTATTGACACTGCGCCACCTCGCGAACGGCCTCGTAGACTTCGCGTCCGGCCCGGGTGGCGAGAATATTTGCATGGTTTTGCGAGATCCGGCCCACAATGCCCTGGATTTGGGCTATGGTCTTTCCCTGACAAAATATCACTTCCGGAACGCCGGTGCGCACGCACCTGTGGTTATCGATTCTTGCATAGCCCAGGTCCTCGAACGGAAGTGTTTTCAACTGTAGCATCGCCGCGTCCAGATCCATCCGACCGTTTTGAACCATCTCCAGCAGAGCTTTGAGATGCTTTTGGTCCATTCCCACTCCTTTTGCGCTTCATGCGCGTCATCTGTTGAGTCCGGTTCATGCTTCAGCATGGCCGGTTATTTCTTTTGAGCGTGGTTGAGACTGCCCATCCTGTATCCTTCCAGGTCGAGCGTCACGAACCTGAACCCGAGGCCCTTGAAAAATTCGACAATTTGGAGGCGAGTGTTGTTTTCAAGAATTTTTGCCAGGTTTTCCACCGGTGCCTCTATGCGCGCGGCATCGCCGAAGTGTCTCACTCTTACCTGAGCGCAGCCAAGTATTGCGCGCAGCATCTCTTCGGCCGCATCCACCTGAGCCAGCTTTTCGGCCGAGATCGGGCTTCCATAAGGAATGCGGGTGGCAAGGCAGGCGTATGCGGGCTTATCCCAGGTGGAAAGGCCGCGGCTTTTGGATAGAATCCTTATCTGCGCCTTCGACAAGCCCGCCTCCATCAGCGGGCTCCTCACTCCCAGTTCGACGACCGCTTTCATGCCAGGCCGGTAATCGGATTCATCGTCAAGGTTGGAGCCATCGGCCACCCATTTGAAACCCTTGCTGCGCGCCAAACTTAGAATCGCCGAAAAACGGTTTTTCTTGCAGATATAACACCTGTCCGGAGAGTTTTTGACAAACTCGGAGGATTTGAGATCTTCGGATTTAATGACAAGGCGCCTTACGCCAAGCTCCTGCGCAAGCCTTCGGGAATCTTCGATCTCGCGGCGAGAGGAAGTCTCAGATTCGGCGCTCACCGCCAATAGCTTGTCTCCCAGCGCCTCCTTGGCGACCCTTAGGAGAAATGTGCTGTCGACTCCCCCCGAAAAAGCCACGACCAGGCTTTCCATGGCCGCCAGGCTCTCTTTCAGCCGGAAGAATTTGTGATCGATCTCGCAGGTCGTACTCGATGCGGCCTGGTCCAGGGGGCCCTCGGTTTGCAAATCTTTAGACATCGGCGTTCGTCCAGTCCGACTTGACGCTCACACAACTGGCCAGGCAACCCGGATCGGGCGTCCCCAGCCTTCTTTGCGTGTGGTAAGCAACAGCCGGGCATCCCCCGTGACACAGATCGAAACGGGGGCAACTCCCGCAGGATTTGATCTCCAGAAGGCGGAAGGATTGAAATACGGAGGACTGGTCCCACAAAGCTCCGAGCGAGTCGTCGGGGACTTTGCCGGCCCGGAATTCGGGTTCCTGCAGGAATGCGCAAGGAAAGACCTCCCCCAGCGGTGAAACGCAGCAGGTGAGCTTGCAGGCCCCGCACATGTTAAGGCCCAGCGCCCGGCGCTCTTCCGTGGTGACGGAAAAAAAGGAATCTCCGGTGGAAACATCGAGATTTCGGTTTAACCAGTCGGAAAACTCGACCATCTCCTCTTTGGACACATTTAGCCTCGACCACGAGTCTTTGCCGCGACCCGAGGGGCGCAATCTTGAAACACGGGATTTGGCGCCCAGGGAAGCCGCCAGTCGGGTCAATTGATCGAGCTCGACAAAGTTGAACCTGGTAAGCACCGTATTGATGCTCACCGCCATGTTTCTTTTCCTCAAAAGCTCCAAGGCTTTTAAGGCTTTGTTATAACTCCCCTTCCCGCGTATGGCGTCGTTGGACTCCGCAGTCGCCCCATCCAGGCTCACCTGGAGGTACACCAGCCGGTGATCGAGGCGCCTGGCCGCTTCTTCGTCTATCAAAGTCGCGTTGGTGCTGATACACGTCACGATCTCCTTTTGATGCGCATATTCCATGAGATCCAAGAAATCGGGACGCGTGAAGGGCTCTCCTCCACCGATATTTAGTTGAAACACCCTGCTTGAGGATAGATCATCGATAACCCTGACGCACTCCCGAGTCGTTAGCTCCCCGGCCCTTTTCTTCCCGGAATCCGACAGGCAGTGAACGCAGTTCAGGTTGCAGGCAAATGTCATCTCCCAGGTTACGTTAACCGGGGCCGAGAGGCCCATTTCAACATAGCGGTTGCCCATTGATCAAACCTTTATACTCCAGAAGCCGGACAAGGCTCTCCAGACGGAGTCTTAGCTCTTTGCCCGGAAGATCGTGTTCACGCCTGATATCGGCGACCAGTTGCTCTATTGTTTTTCGGCCGTCGAAGAAATTGTCTCCGATGAGATTACCGGAGGGAACAAAGTATATCCTCGGCCCCCTGTAATTGTAGAAGAGCAGTCCGAACTTTTCCCGCCTCAACTGAATTCCTTCGGCAAGGCGGAAGGAGCGGGACCCGGCATAATTATGCATATCTTCAAGACTCCATGCCCAACGGGCAGAGGGCGGTTTTGCGTTGATTTGCTCCTTTTGTGCCCCCGGTCTCTTCGTGAGGGACCGGGGGTGGGCCGGCGCCCGAGCGCTCAGGGAGCGCGCGCGGTCCAGCCACAATCCACGGCAATTTGTCCGCCGGTGATGCACTTGGAGTCATCGGTGCTCAACCACAGCACGGCCTTGCCGATGTCCTCGGGACATATCTCCCTGTCTTTGAACAGGTGGCCGGCGAGAAAATTTTCCTTGGCGTCAGCGGTTTCCATGCCGAAATGCTCGGCCAGTCCCGCCATCATGTCGGTCCATACAGTGCCGGGACAAACCGCGTTCACATTGATATTGTGCTCGGCGGTTTCCATCGCAAGGGATTTTGTGAGGCCCAAAACGCCGTGTTTCGCGGCGCAATAGTGCGAGCCCATGCCAAAACCGCGCAACCCGCCGACCGAAGAGATATTTACCACTTTGCCGCTGTTTTGTTCGATCATATGGGGCACGACATGCTTGCAGCACAGAAAGGCGCCCTTAAGGTGGGTGTCGAGCATATCGTCCCAGGCTTCCTCAGACATGTCCACCAAGGCTTCAAGACCTGCTATGCCGGCGTTGTTAACCAGTATATCGACCCTGCCGAAGGTTTCCAGGACCTGCTTTACCATTGCTTCGACATCCGAGGCTTTGCGAACGTCGCACTCGATGCCCAGGGCTTTTCGACCCATTTCCTTGAGCTCTTGCACCGCGCTATCCATCGTCTGCCTGGTGGAAAGCTGGTAGGGGGCGGTTTCGATATTTCCGCATATGTCGGCGATCGCGATGTCGGCGCCTTCGCTTGCCAAAGCTCTGGCGGCGGCCATGCCGTTGCCGCGCGCGCCGCCTGTCACGATTGCCACTTTGCCTTCCAGTTTCATAATTATCGATCCTCCTTTCCCGCTCACTCAATCCATTCAACAACGCTCGGCGGGAACGCACCCGAATTTATGCAAGAGTTCCCGCAACATTTTGATATCCTCGCTCGCCACGCTGGCGCCGTATTCTGCCACCTGGAAATCCAGTTCATGCTGCAAAGACGACAGCATCATGAGAGCGTCCAGGTAGTAGACAAGCGATACATCGCTTTTAAAGTCGTTCCCGTATCTTTCCATTACGGAGTCCACCTTCAACTCTTTGAGTCCGGCCGCGTACCCGGCGAGATCCATGCGGTCGCGCAGGAAGGCATCCATAAGAACGATCGTCTTTTCGACCAGATCGACAACTGGTTCGTGCATTGTGTGACGCATCAGAATCCCTCACCTTGGCTTGTCCCTTGCCGACAATATCTTCTCCCCTTCGGGGGAAATAACGTATCTCACCAGGGAAGTGGCGGCCTCGATTCTTAACCGCTCCATCAAGCCCATGTTCACAAGGTTGCGCAGCCTCTCTTTTACCCCGGACGAGGAAATTTTGAGCATTTGAGAAAGAACGTGACAATGAAATTCACCCGGTTTGCGGTGGTGGCACGTACCGGAGCAATCCGTGCCGCCTTTCTCCTTGACTATTCTCATGATCGCCAGAAGGTCTTCGCTCAGTTCCTCGGATTTCATCGGCCGCCTCTTTCAAGTCATTCTAACGACAAAGTTTTTCGTCTTATGTATGAGATCTCCCAGTTCGGCGCCGAGCTTTTCAACTGTCTCAAGGGCCGCGGCCTCGTCGCCCGAGGAAGCAAAGTCTTTCAACTCCAGCGCCATCCGGCTGCACTGCCAGGCGGTTTCCCCCGCTTTTACCGTTTTCATGTAGGCCTTTGTCACCAGCGGCTCTATCTGCTGACCTTGCTCCGAACATAGCGACTTGATCTTTTCCGCCGCAGCGCTCGAGAGTCCATTCAAGCTTGCGTCCATGTCCTTGAAGGTCGCCAGCATTTCCCTGATAAGACTTGGACCCTTGCCCGCCACATTTGGCATCGCATTTTCACTCATTCATTTCTCCTCATTTTCTATTCAGGTCGTTCTACTGTTTATGATGGTCCCTTCCCTCATGCCATTCGCGGTGTTTGACGACTACTTTTTCCCTTGGCGGGAGCCGCTCAAGAATTTCGCCGGCAATTTTGACTATCGCGCGGGCGCTAAGAGAATCCGGATACTTGTAGACAATGGGAATGCCATCGTCGGCCGCGTCCGAACACTGCCCATCCACCGGAATTCCACCCAGGAAAGGGATTTTGAAGGTCTTCGCCAACTTTTCGCCTTTGCCCTTGCCAAAAAGAAACTCTTCCCTGCCGCAATCCGGGCAGCGATAGGAACTCATATTTTCGATAAGGCCAAGAATGGGCGCGTTCAGCTCCTTGGCCGCATTGATCGCCCTGCTGCAGACCATCGCGGATATTTCCTGCGGGGTCGTTACGACCACCATGCCGTCCAGGCCCTCGATCGACTTCATTATGGTTATGGGCTCATCTCCGGTACCCGGAGGCAGGTCCACAAAAAGAAAATCGAGTTCATGCCATTTTATGCTGCACAAAAATTGCCTTATCACGCGCGCCTTATACTGCCCGCGCCACATTATGGGCGTCATGTCGGTTGGCCAGATCAGGGCCACGGACATGACTTTCAAGCCATGTGGAGTAGTGACCGGATCGATTCCGTGGCTTCCATGAAGCATATCTCTCATTTCAGTCTTGATGCCGACCATTTTAGGCACGCTTGGGCCGTGAACGTCGGCGTCGAAGATGCCCACCTCCATCCCGATTTTTTTCATCGCCGCCGCCAGGTTGACCACGACGCTGGTCTTGCCGACCCCGCCTTTGCCGCTGATAATGGCGATTTTATAGTTGACATGGGTCATGGCGTCGCTGATCGACCCGTGCATTCTGTGCATTTTTTGCCTGTCCATCTCGGCGTGTTCCATTTTGTCTCCTGGCGCCATGGTTGGCTCATCCGCTGATGAGGAATTCACAATCTTTTCTGCCAAGCATCATTTTCTCCCCGTATTCGAGCATGTGAGCCGGGGTTGTTCCGGTGATCGCTTCGAGCTTGTCGGCGCCTTTTTCAAGGACTTTTAAATCTTCGGCGATCGAACCGGGGATGCCCGGACTTCGAACGATCATCTGATAAGTCACCCAGTCGAGGGCGACGGGGTCGTCGGAAGCCAGAACGCCAAGGTCCGGGATGAATGGAATATCCGAGAACGGATAGTCATCGCTCTGAGGAGTGATCGAATTGAGAAAATTGACGTAAAAGGCTTTACCGCGCAGGTTTTTGGCCACCACCACGGCGGCTTCGGCGACACTTTCCTGGAAGACGGGGATTGTCCCTGGTCTTATGCTCATTGCGCCGCCCGGACATGTCATAAAGCAACCCAGGCACCCGTTGCACATGCGCGGATCGAAAGAGACTTTGCTCCCCGCCTCGGAAAGGGCGCCGGTCGGGCAGTAGGCCAGGCAGACTTTGGCGCCTTCACATCTATTTGCGTCGAATTGGAGTTCCAGGCAGGAATGAACGCGTGCTTTTCCGGAGCGCGTCAGCAACCCCGTGCCCAGGTTGTGGACCGCACCGGCCAACCCTGCCAGGGGATGAGCCGTGACATGAGAAACAACTATCAGATTGGTGACATCGAGTATCAAACTTCCGAGCTCGACCCCCCCCAGGTGTTCGCCCTCCGAGATGCAAAATCTGCCTTCCTCGTGGGTGAAGCCGCCAGCCATCATCATCTGGTTGTCAAGCGCATCGCCTATTCCATGGCCTTGCATGATGGCGGTATCGGTCCAATCCTGGCCACTGAACCTGGGCCCCTTAAAGAGGCTGCCGCTGTCGGTCACAAGCGAGGAAGCTCCTCTATCCCTGGTCTGTTCGAAAAAAGAGTTGACGACGACAGGCGCCAGGCTGTACCCGTAGCCCAACTCGCTGACATTGACCTTTATGGCGAGGCTTCGGTTGGGGACCACGACCTCGGCCATCTCATCCAGGCCTAAAATGGTCGCCACCCTGGACGTGATGCTCTTTCGAAAGTCCTTGCTTCGTCCTTTTATCCAGTAAACTCTGCTCATAGGGTTTTCCCATTGCTTGGTCCGCTGATTAACCCGATTAATCGCCCTGACGGGGCGGCGCCCCCGGAGGGGACCGCCCCTTCAATCGTCTGCAAATTATGACGGCGGTTTTCTCAAGATGAGTGGACTCTTAAGCCGTCGGATCGAATTTTTTCCAATCCACCAACCAGTTGGGCAACTCTTCTCTTTTAAACGGCAGGAACTCATGGGCCAGATGATGGTTCTTAAATATCTGACGCATGGGCTTGACAGTCATCGGGACCTTGCGAGTCTGCCACTTGGATATATTCTCCGGATTGAGTTCCGGTTCGTAGGTGATCAGTTCATAATGGGTGGTGCCCATCCCGATCTTCTCGCCGGCCTTGAGCTGGATTCGCGGAGTAAAGGCATTGACTGCCTTGAACTTATCTTCCCCGGGCTTGAGACCAAGTTCTTCAGCACGGGAAGTGGGCGTCGCGGGAGCTTTATCGATCATGTCGCAAACAGCGCTATCGATCGCCACCGGGTCCTTGGAGGCAAATACGCCCACATCGGGCACCACCGGCAACCCGCCCCAGGGGAAACAGTCGCATTCCGGACAGACATCAACCGCATAGGCCATGTAACCGATCTTGCCGGGTTTAAATGTCTTTATGCAGCCATAGGCGGCGTCGGACATCGCGATCTGGGCCAAGGGGAAGTACTCGTCGCGGAAACCGATGCCTTCCATCCCGGTGAACATGCAGGTCACCTGGCACGAGTAGCACAAAGCGCACTTGGAGTGGTCGAGTACGACCCCTTCGGGCGTAACGTTGATAGCTTCCTCGGGACAACTGTCCTCACACATTTTTGAATAAGGACACTCCGTGCCCCGGCAGGCTTCCTTGTTAACCTTGGGATATCCAATGGCGTCTTCGGGATCTCCCCAAAAGGCCAGGTGGGTTTGATACTTGCCCCGCTTTGACTGGCCCCCGATGCCGAAGTTTTTAATGCACCCGCCAAAGGCGGTGATAGGATGGCCCTTGGCGTGCGCCAGGTTTATGCACGCGTCGGCTTCGTACAAAC
Organism: Deltaproteobacteria bacterium; assembly: GCA_021777755.1. Lineage (GTDB taxonomy): Bacteria > Desulfobacterota > Syntrophobacteria > Syntrophobacterales > Syntrophobacteraceae > SbD1. The sequence continues at coordinate 35,154 of JAJYDE010000010.1, read as the reverse complement.
CACGCGCTATGTAGGTCTCTTTGAGGATATTTCCTTCGGGCAGCTCCACGCGCAAGTCGTCTTCGCCCGAAAACCCGTCGGAAATCACAAAGGGGGCCTGGAGGCTTGCGGGATTGTGACCGTGGCGGTTGGCCCCCTCCATGGCCAACTGACCCGTACAGCGGTTATTGTAGAGATGATAGGTCAAAGTGGTGGTGTCGGTTACAAACGGCCTTCCGCCGCATGCCTTTACTTCCTCCACTATGGCCGCGACGAACTCGGGCCGCAGGCAATGAGTGCGGTTCCATTCGCCCTGGTGAATCTTGATGGCGACGCTGTCGTCTTTTTCTATGCATTTATCCAGGCCCGCCAGATAGAAAAGATCTTTGGCCTTGCAAATCGTGCTCTCTGTCCAGTTCGTGGCGTTAGCGCCCGCGAACCAGACCTTTGACGTCTTAGCCATTCGATTTCTCCTGTGAAAGGTAGACAACCCGAGAATTTACGTAAGGTGGCCCGGCAAAAGCGCGCAGCCACGACCTCAAGTCTGTGCATCGAGTTCCTCCGGTTTTACGCGAAACTTTGGAACCCTATCGGATCGTATCACCCCCCTTTCGCAATAAGTTCTTTGGATGGAGGGCTGCCTGGAACAGAGAAATCCAATGAGTTGATGAGCTTGGATTAGGAACATTGAGCGGTTGCAACCTGCCTCAAACACCACCCTTCACATGGGAGAAGCGTCCCCCGAGGATAGCGCCAGTAAGAGCAAGGTCTGTGCCTCCTATTTCCAGCGAATGGCAAAATCCAGGACTTGGGTATTTTTAAACTTTAATATCAATGAGATAGGAAATTGTTGAGTCGGAGCGCCGGGCGAATATGGGACCATTCGAGCCGACCCGGGCACAGTCGGGAAGAAAAGCTGCGCAGATACTACCTCTGGCGCGGGTGCGCGCACAGCACAACCCACTGAAAAGTAAAGTAAATATCTGATACATGAGTTTTTGGGGTCGAAAGGGGCTTTCTGCCGCAACGATTTTTTTCAAATCGTGAGAGTGCAATTTAGGGAAAGAGTTTGTGCTTGTGGATTTTTTTATAGAGCGTCTTGCGGTTTATGCCCAAAATCTCCGAGGCTTTGCTCTGATTGCCGCCAGCGGTGTCCAGGACCGCCAGGATATGTTGCTTTTCCACTTCTTCCAGGGTTTGAGGCTTACGAGGCAGGGTTTTCCTGTTTGCCAGAATATTGGACGGGAGGTGTTCGGCCATGATAGCCCCGGAACCCGCAAAGATTAAGGCCTTGTTTATAACTGACTTCAATTCTCTAATATTTCCGGGCCAACCGTATTCGCCAAGCACTTGCAGCGTTTCCGGATGAATGGTGGCCTGGGGTCCCCTGGCGTCCTTTAAAAAAAGGCCCACAAGACGCTCGATGTCTTCGATGCGGTTGCGTAAGGGTGGAATGGTGAGTTCAACTACTCCCATGCGGTAGAAAAGATCCTGGCGCAGAACGCCTCGCTGGACTGCATCGCTCAGATCCAGGTTCGTCGCCAGAATCAGTCGCGTATCTACCTCGATTTCCTTGGTCTCTCCAACACGGCGGAATTTTTTCGTTTCAAGGAATCGCAGGAATTTTTTCTGTAGTTCCAACTCGATATTTCCGATTTCATCCAGGAAGAGCGAACCCCCGTGACTTTGCTCGACCAGCCCGGTCTTCCGTTCCGAGGCGCCGGAAAAAGCCCCTTTACTGTGGCCGTACAACTCGCTTTCCGCCAGGTCTTTGTTTAGAAGGCCACAGTCGACCGTTATGAACGGACCGTTTTTTCGAAGACTGTTGCAGTGGATCTGGTAGGCAAGCACATCCTTGCCCACCCCGGTTTCGCCCTGGATCAGAATAGTGTTTTCCGTGGGGGCGGCCCTGTCGATCAGATCATAAATCGCGCCCATCGCTCTGCTCGGGCATCGCAGGAAATCAGACCGCTTGTCCCCGTATTTAACTCGCTCCGGTTGAACTAAGACCTCATTGCCGTTTGCGGAACCGGTAATGACCCGCTCTACGAGCCCCAGGAGTTCATCAAGGCTGAAGGGCTTGGTAATGTATTCGCGGGCGCCAAGTTTTAAAGACTCGACGGCCGTTTTTATATCCCCGTAGCCTGTGATCATGAGCACCTCGGTGGAAGGGGATTTCTTTTTGAGTCGCTTAAGCACCTCGATACCGTTCATCCGCGGCAGCTTTATGTCGAGGAGCACAACGTCAAAAGCATGCTTATCCAACAGTTGGAGGCCTTCCTGGCCGTCCTTGGCGGTTTTGACCTCATAGCCTTCGAGGGTGAATTCACTCTCTAGCAGATGCCTGATATTGTGTTCGTCGTCTATGGCCAGGATCATTCCACGACTCATCGCTAAACTCCTCTCACAACCTATTGCAAAGGGCAGGTCGATTACTTAATTCCCCTATGTCATGGTAGAGCGACAGGAAAGCGCAAAACGTAAGCCGGTTCTCTTCCACCCGCGCCGTTAACCTGGATGTCGCCTTTATGGTGTTGCATTATGCTATAGCAGATAGACAGGCTTAGAGGCGTTCCCCCCACCCCCGGATTGGCGGAGCCGCGCGACGGAGGGACTTCCTCGCATGGTCTCGAAGCGCAGTTGCCTTTCTCATTGGAGATTACGACCTGCACCACATTGTCGATGTTTTGAGTGAATATGGATACAATCCCGCCTTCTTCCGCGCCTTCAAGAGCATTGCTTAGCAGATTCAAAAACATGTGCTTGAGTTCGGATTCATTGCCTGTAATCGGGGCCGGTTTCTTTCCAGCGCTATTCACCATGCTGATGCCATTATCTTTGGCATGCTGTCGAATGAGAGAAACCGTATCATTTATTACCTGGTTTACATCAAGTATCTCGTGGTCGCAAGTAGACTTGTGACTGAACCGTATAAGGTTTCGAATGATATCTCTGCAACGATACGCTTCATTGTTGATAATCTGCAGATAATCTTGAAAATATGCCGAGAGCTTGCTGTCACATAATTCTGAATTCTTTTTCAAACGTTTGAGAAGTCCCTCCGAAAAACCGGCTATCGAGGTGAGGGGATTGTTGATTTCATGGGCGATCCCCGCCGCCAGCAGTCCTATGGCGGCCATTCTGTCGGCTCGCATCAGGTTGAACTCGTACTCTTTGCGATCCGTGATGTCCCGCATCAGTAAAAGGAGTCGGTCCACGCTGCCGGATGGACCTTTTACAGGCGAAATAGTCCACTCGATACAACGTCCGGAATATTGGCCTTTGCGCACTTCAATCTCACCCCGCGCGGTTTCCCCCGTGCTCATGGTCAGGAGTGCGGAACACTTGGGACAGGCTTCCTTCTTGCCGTAAAACGCCTCATAGCACTTCGATCCGACCAATGGGCGCCCAAGAAACATCGTCTGTTGAACCTTATTGACAAAAACGATGTTAAGCTCCCTGTCAAGAATGGTAAGTCCGTCGGTCATATTATTTATAATGGCTTCGAGTTCATTGTGCCGCTGGGCGAGTTCGGTGCCAAGCTCCTCGAGCTCTCTGATTTTTGAGCGCACCTGTTTGAAGTGGCCCACTTTGGAATAACCCAGCCCCTTGAAATCAAAAGATCCAGATTTTTCATTATTCATTGAAATCGCTTACCAAGCCTCGCGATAAAGTGTTTCTATCTCATCTCTGGGATAGCGGTACGGGTTCGTTTGCATGCAGATGTCGGCTTCGGCGAATTCGGCCAACCGGGCGATATCCTCGAGGTTTACATCGAATTGGGACAGCCTGGAGGGAAGTCCGAGGTCATCGATAAGCTTGCGGATCTGGTCCAGCGCGCATTTAGCGGCCGCCCGGGCAGTCATTCCCGCTGTGTCGGCGCCCATGGCTTTGGCGATTCGGGCATACTTGTCCAGGGAGTGGTCCATATTGCGTTTGACAACAACGGGCAGCAAAACGGCGTTGACCAGCCCATGATGAATGTCATAGAAGCCGCCGAGGGGATGAGCGAGGGCGTGCACCGCGCCCAGGATGGCGTTGGAAAAGGCGATGCCGGCTTCCAGGCAGGCCAAGGACATTCCCTCAAGCGACTTCATGTCCTTGGAGCGCGCCGCGTTGACCAGGTGTTGGCTGACCAGTTCGACGGCGTGGAGCGCATGAGGGTCGGTAAGAGGCCATGAAAGTGAAGACACGTAGGCTTCTATCGCATGAGCCAGGGTGTCCATCCCGGTGGCTGCGACCAGTTCCGGAGATTCGGTCATCAGCAGACGCGGATCTATGAGGGCGATCTCGGGCATAATCGCACGGCTGATGATCACCATTTTCATGCGTTTTGCGGAATTGGTGACTACCGCAAACTGGGTGACATCGGCGCCGGCGCCGGCCGTTGTCGGAACGCAGACCATCGGAGGCACGGGTTGGGTAACCAGGTTGCATCCCTCATAATCTTGAATGGCGCCTCGGTTTGAGGCCAGAATTGCGATCCCCTTGGCCGCATCGACGGGGCTGCCCCCTCCCACCGCGACAATGACATCGCACTGCTTTTTCTCGTAGACCTGCGCGCCTTCCTCGATTTGAAAGTCTTTGGGGTTTGTAGACACGTTGTCGTAGACAACATATTTCAGACCCTCGGCTCTCAGGTGTTCGATCGTTTCATCAACCCAGCCAGTCTTGACCAACCCGGGGTCCGTAACAAGAAGAACGCGCTCTCCGCCAAGGCGCTTGGCGGATTTTCCGACGATGCTCAAAGCGCCTATTCCATGAATTATTTCAGGGACTTCGAACTTCTGTAAAGAGTCGTACACATCCATTGCGGGCGCTGCTCCTTGCTGAATTATACAAATCCTCCGGTTACTTTCTTCAGGGAAAAACCGGGAATCGATAAGTCTTAAGGTTGCCTTGGCGGCGCTGGACTTTTGAAGTCTCGAAAAGCCTATTCCAGCCAACCACTCATAACTATACTACAATTAATTTCACCCGGCCTTGATTCGAAATTCGTAGGTATGAACGAGGAGATCATCACAAGCTATTTCAAGATCAGTAAGAAGGCGAAAAAGCGCGTCAACGTCACCGGTCGGACGATCCTTGATAAAGTTGAGCTTTTCAATGCATTTCAGAAGGGTTTCCCGCCCCTTTAAAGTCTTAAGATAAACTTTACCCTCCAAGGGGGCGACAGTGTCCTTCAGTTTGTCAATTCTATACGTCAATTCAGGGGAAAGTCCGGGCACGGCAAAAAAGGATTCGCAGCAATTACAAAACTCTTCGACGAGAAGACGCACGGCATCACTTTCCCGGGGAAAATTATATCACGAACGATCGAGCCTATCAAGGCGCTCGAAAGCTTTGCGTTTAAGCACAAAACCGACGTGGAGCAAGGATTCGTTCGTTATACTGTCGTTATTTCAAAAGGGAATGGTCTCTCAAAAAAGAAACGATCCCCTCCACCTGCGACTCCGGGGTCCCGCTCAAAATCAGCCCCTTCTTTTCGATGCGGCTTCCCAGAAAGAGTTGCCCAACCCTTTCGAAGGCGGGAAGAGAGCTATCGGGCGCCGGGATTTTTATCGGCCTGGGGCGTGGCGGCTCTATTCCCAGGTGTGTAGTCAGGGGGACGGGCTCGTCGGAAAAGCTCCGTATGCGCAGCGGCAAAGCCTCGGCGCGCTTTTTTGCTTCATTGGAGGGGTAGGGGAGAGCGTCCCGCCCGATGTCCACACTGAAGACGGCAGGCACAGGAGACTCCCAAATCTCTCCAACGCCTTTTCTCGCCGACCTTTCCACCTTCGCGGTCGCGCCGTCCGGGGAAATTTCGAGGTTTTTAATCGACGAGACAAAAGGGACTTCGAGGTGGCGGGCCAAAAAGGCGCCCACCTGACCATGCCTGGTATCCAAGGCTTCTTTGCCGCATAAAACAAGGTCCGCGCCAATCATTTTGACTGCGCGGGCCAAGATGAGCGATTTGGCCCAAGGATCCGGGGCCGTTTGCGACACAAGTTGGATAAGTTCATCAGCTCCCGCCATGGCCACGCCTCGTCGCAATTCGGCCTCGGCTATAAGCGGGCCCAAAGTCAGCAGTCTGATTTCCGTTCGGGCCAAAGCGCCTTTGACCTTGGCCGCCAACTGGAGGGCGGCTTCATCGAAGGGATTGACGCGGTAGACTTTATCCTCGGGCGCAACGAACCAAGACCTCGGGTCCATCCCGCTCCTGGCGTACACCTGGCAAATCTGTTTCACACACACAATAATTCTCATTTACACCTCGCCCCTGGCCGATCGGTCCGCTACCCCAAAGAGCCGGATACGATATCGATGATGTCTTCGACCTTGATCGGCCGTTCCAATTCGAGCGCATTGAGGCCGTCTTCAAGCATGGTCAGGCAATAGGGGCATGCGGTCGAAACGAGCCCGACTCCGCTGCCCGCGATCTCGGCGGCCCTTAGACCATTGATGTGGACCCCCTTTGTTTCGTGAAGCCACATTCCGCCTCCGCCCCCCCCGCAGCAAAACCCCTTTTCACCGCTTCGCTCCAACTCGCGCAGCGAAAGGCCCGGGATCGCCTTGACGATTTTTCTGAGAGGGGCGTAGATCCCGTTTGCCCGCCCCAGGTAGCAGGGGTCGTGAATGGCCGCTTGTCCCTTTACGGGATATTTCAACGTGATTTGTTTCCCCTCGATGATGTTAAGCAAAAATTCCGAAGCATGAACAACTTCTATTTCGGTCCTGGCCTCCGTCCCCATCTTTTCGGCCACTACCGGGTATTCGTTTTTTAGCGTGTTGAAGCAATGGGGACAGAGCGCCACGATTTTTTTAAAACAATGACGCTGCCAGCGCAGGATGTTCTTTCGGGCAAGATCGAGAAAAAGAGATTCCTCCCCCAGTCTCCTGGCCGGATCGCCGCAACACCCCTCCTCGCCCCCGAGGATCGCGAAAGACACACCCGCCCTTTTGAGAATTTTCACCATGTTGCGGGCGGTTTCCCGGTACTTTGGGTGGAACGCTCCCGAACATCCGATCCACAACAGGACCTGCGGCTGCTCACTCGTGGCGGAAAGAATCGGGACCCCGAGGTTTAGCGCCCAATCCGTTCTGCGGGAAATCCCCTTTCCGTTCACATCCCCGAAAAGCTCCAGGTCGCGGAGCATTGGCCGGGCCTCGACCGGCGCGGCGCCTTTGCCGAGGATCTCGTATCTGCGCATGTCCACCACTTTGTCCATCGGTTCGATATAGAGAGGACAATGGGCGACGCAGGCCATGCAGGTCGTGCAGGACCAAATTTCTTCAAGGCTCACGGCCTCGCCCGCAAGGGAGCTTTCCGGCGCCTCCAGTTGTTTGAAAATCTTCCCCATTAGGTTGCGGGGGGAAAGCTTCTTACCCGAAAGAAAGGCGGGGCAATTTTGTTCGCAGCGGCCGCAGGAGACGCAGGCTTCGGCTTCGAGCAACTGTTTCCACGTAAGATCGGCCGTGCTTTTGGCTCCAAGCGGACCCTTTTCGAAAGAAACCGGCCTCAAAACCCCTCGAGGACCTTTCCGCCTGTAATAGACATTTAGTGCCCCCGCCGGCACATGGCGCAACGAGGTGAAAGGAAGCAGGGCGAAAAGGCCCAGCACCGCGAAAAAATGCAACCGGATGGCAAGCTGGAGGGCCAGCGGAGAGGAAGGGGACACCCTGGAAAAAAGCCATCCGACGGGCGCGGTCCAAAAAGGCGCTGGAACAAGGTTCAGGCGGGTCCCCTGGGCGATGAACCCGCTAAGGAGAATTAGGAACAGCAAGGCGGCCGGCCACGGCATTTCCGAAGAGACGCCGGATGTCTTGAAAGACCTCGCCGCCCTCCGGACAAGGAAAAAGAGAACGCCGGCCATCGCCGCCGCGCCCGCGAGATCCAGAATAAACGCGAGGGCGTGGGCCGGGCCAGGGCGCATAACGAAAGCGAACTGTGCGAGCACGATCACGACCAGGGGGATCAATACGCCCCAGAAGAGAACCATGTGGGCGATTCCACCCCACCCGCCCTTCAAGATCTTTTTTTGGAAGAGCAGGTAGCCCGAAAGGCCCTTCCAGTCGCCGGGTCGGTTCTCGCTTCTTCCTTTTCGCCAGAAAGACCATCGCCTCCGGGTCCCGACGACCATGATGAGAAGGGCTGTCGCAATGAGCAACGGATCAAAAGCGGTGAACAATCGACTATCTCCTCGATTTGGGTTGCCGCGCGAACGATTTCGGGGCGAAAAGTCCGAGCCCCCTCACAAAGATCGCCGCGAGAAATACTCGATGGAACAAGGCGGTTTCAAACATCGGCGGTTATTTCGTTAAACTCGCCCGAGGATGAATAGTTATCCAAAGGGGCGCACGACCTTTCTTTGGCAGATGGCACACGCCGCAGGTCTGGGCGTCCACGGCGCGGAGCTCTCCGTGGGCCGCCTGCCCCTGGTGGCATCCGACACAGTCATACCGGCTGTAGGCCTTGGAAAAATCCGCTTTTTTGTGCCATTTTATCTGAAGCGTTAATAACCACGCCAGGTAGCCCGTCTTCCCCGTTTCCACCGGATGACACCCGGCGCAGGTCTTTTTGAGCCTTGCGGGGTAGATCGAAGAATTGGGATTACTCTTGGGCAGTATGGCGTGTTTGGTGTGGCACTCGTAACACTGGACCACGCTTCGGCCCGTTTCCCTCATCCCATGGAGGTTTTTCTGCTCGTGGCATTGCCCGCAATTTACAGCGGCGGCCCTTTTCGCGCTCATGTGGGCCTCATCTTTTACCTCGGTGTGGCAATCCACGCAGTCCATCCCGCCGTGCGCGGAGGCTTTGAAGGCGCCAACAGGAATAAAAAGATCGCTTTTCCGGCTGCCCTGCCGATGGCACCGGATGCACTGCGCGTTGTTATAAGCCCAACAGTCGGAAACGCTTAAAAACACCAAAACGCCCAGGCAACAGGCGATAAGGACCGGCAGGTTCCGCATCACGAACCCTCGGGAAGCATCCTCGATATGCAGCCGCCTCGCAGAAAACATGTCTTTGCTTCTACTCCTTGATTTCTCTTAGCCGTTCGATCAAAAGCGGCAGCACCTCGCGAAGGTCTGCGACAATCCCGAGATCGGCGAACTGGAAGATCCTGGCGCCCGGGTCCTTGTTGACGGCGATCGCCAAGTGGGATTTTTCCATCCCGGCCGTGTATTCGTTAGCCCCGGAAATACCGCAGTTAACAATGAGACGCGGGATAACGCTTTTGCCGGTCTGGCCGATCTGGCGCTCGAAAGGCAGGATTCCAGCGTCGATGACCGGACGCGTGCCGCCCACCGCAGCCCCAAGACATGCCGCCAGTTCGTGGATAATCAGGAAAGCCTCGCCCTTGCCGGCGCCTCGGCCGCCCGCGACGACAATCTCCGCGTCTTCGACTCCGAGACTTTCCGGGTCGGCCTCGATTACTTCCAGCAACCTGGTCCGGGGAACACCCCGCGACCGCCACGAGGTGGTGCGAATCGCGGCCTCTTTGGCCTCGTCAGGTTCGTCGGCCGCAAGAACGGAGGGTTCCATGGACAGAATGACCGGGCGCGCCCCGGGTTCCAACCGCACCTTTTCGAACAAGTACCCGTTCGATACCGGGCGCGTGACGACCAACTCCCCCGTCTCACTCGTTTTTAGATCGACGATCCTGTTCACAAGACATGCATTCAGGCGGGCGGCCAATCTCGGAGCAAGATCGGCCGTCTCCTCGCTTTCGACCATAAAAAAATAGGGGGGGCGCTCCTTCTCCAGCAGTTCGCACAGCGCCTCGGCAAACAGTTCCCCATGGTAGTGCGCGAAGGCTTGGCTTTTCAGGATGAGAATCTCGCCTGCGCCGTGGCGCCCCAGCGGGATCAGATTCCGGGGCTCCAATTCCGAGGCCGCAACCACCGCATTCACCCGAGCCTCGCCTCCAAGCTCCGCCGCCAAACGGCGCGCCTCCGCAAGCAGCCCGAAGGCCGTTTCATCAAAGACGCCTTCGCGATGCCGCGCCAGGATCCAAATCGTTCCGATATCCGAAATCATAAGAGCCTGCCCACCCTGTGTCCTTCCAAAACGGCCATGTCGGTCTTGCGGGGAGCCACGCAATCGCCGATGCGATAGAGTTCCTTCACCTTCCCCTTGAGCGCGAAATAAAGACCGTCGTCCGACCTGTTTCCAGCCGCAAGGACCAGCGTATCGTAGCCTTCAAAATCTATCAATTCGTTCGAATAAACGTTCAATCCCTTCACCATGGCCCCTTGAATTTCCAGTACGGCGATATCGGCCGTAAACGTCACCCCTTTTTTCGCAAGCCTTTGACGCGAGAGGTAGATGTCCTGGAGCGGTCCGAGTTGGCTGCCCACAAAGAGGGCCGAGGTTATCATGTGGACCGTTTTCCCCCGCTCGGCCAAAAGTTCGGCGGTCCCCGCGGCCTGGTGATGTCCGTCCAGATCAATGAGCAGGACCTTGTCTCCGGTCTGCGCCTCTCCCGTCAGGACCTGCCGGGTAGTTACCACTTGCGGGGAGTCGTATTGGCCGGGAAACGGTTTTTCCTTTGGAAAAGACCCGGTCGCAATGACCACGGCGTCGGGGTCTTCGGCCAAAACGTATTCGTGGGTCGCCTCAACGCCCAGCCTGATTTGGATGTCGAGCTTTAAGACCTGCGCGCCGAGCCACCGGGTCACCCCCGTTATCTCCCGCCTGCCCGCCCCCTTGCCCGCGATGAGATTTTGCCCCCCCACTTCCCCGCTTTTTTCCAAAAGAAGCACCTCGTGCTTACGCAGGGCAGCCGTGCGAGCCGCTTCGAGTCCCGCCGGGCCAGCCCCCACGATCACGACCCGTTTGGGCTTTTCGCAAAGCTCGAGGGTGTCCGTTCCAAGCTGCTTTTCCTCGCCCGTGGCGGGGTTTTGGATGCATCCAAGTCGTAGACCCAGCCCCATTCTTCCGATGCATCCCTGGTTGCAGGCGATGCAGTGGCGGATGTCCTCGCTACGGCCCTCCCTGGCCTTGTTGGGTAACTCCGGGTCGCAGATAAGCGCGCGCACCATGCCGATCATGTCGGCGCAGCCATCGCACAGAATTTTTTCCGCCAGGTGGGGATCGTTTATGCGGTTGGTGCAAAAGACCGGAAGAGAGACGGCCGAGCGAACGCCCGCGGCAAGAGGCGCGGTGTAGGCAAGCGGCGTATGCATCGACCCTTCTACCAGGAAGAGGTTGTAAAAGGTCCCGATGCTCAAGTCCATGAAGTCGATACAGCGCGTTTGTTCCAGGCGCGCCGCGATCTTTTTGGCGTCTTCGAGCGTAAGGCCCCCCCTTGGGTGCATTTCGTCGGCATTTAGTCTTACCCCCAGGGTAAAATCGGCCCCCACGGCCTTACGCACCGCCCTCAAGACCTTTAGGCAAAAAAGGAGCCGCTTTTCAAAGCTCCCCCCGTAGTCGTCATTTCTAAAATTGGACGCGGGCGAGAGAAATTGTCGGATGAGCGAACTGTGTCCCAGTTGCAGCTCGATTCCGTCGAACCCACCTTCGACGGCATATTCGGCGCTCATGGCAAAATAGCGAACGCACTCCTCGATTTCTTCGGGTTCCATCTCCTTGGCGGTTTCGCGAAAGAGCGGGTCTCGGCCGGGCGAAGGGCCCCAAACGGGGAGCCGCGAAAGTTTACCATCTCCCTGCATCCCGTTGTGGTTTAACTGGGCGAATATTTTCGTATCGTATTCGTGAACGGCGCGGGTAAGATTCAAAAAGCCCGGAATCACCTCCGGGGTAAAGGCATCGACCAGTCGCGCGTAGGCATAATCGGTCGGATGGACCGTCAACTCCTCGGTGGTGATAAGCCCGCACCCTCCCTTGGCCCTTTCCCGGTAGTAGTAGACGTGGCGTTCGCTGATTCGATTGCTCTCAGCGAAATTGGTCATGTGAGCCGCGAAATGGATTCGATTCGGGACCACGACAGTCCCTATTTTTAAAGGAGAGAACAAAAGATTGAAATCGCTCAAAGCCGCTCCCCCGCTTTTCTTCCTTCTAAAATGGCCATGTCTATTCCTCTTGGCGCGACGCAGTCGCCCACCGCGTACACCTCCTTGATTCGGCCCTTTATCCGGCGGTATAGACTGTCTTCGGCGACGTTTCCCATGTCGAGCACCACGGTGTCGTAGTCGCCGAGGGAAACCGGCTGGTTGGTATAGATGTCCCGCGCCTTCACCCGGTCCCCGACGATTTCGTCCACCACGACGTCGGTTATAAACGACACGCCTTTTTGAAGGAGGCGCTGCCTGGTCAGGTACAGCTCGCCCATTGGTGCCAGCTCGATGCCGATAAAAAGATCGCTCGTCGTCATGAGCACCTTTTTGCCCTGATCGGCTAGCCATTCCACCGTGGCGGCGGCATGATGGCCCCCGTTTTCATCGACGAAAAGCACCCGTTCGCCCACAGGATAACAGCCTCCCAGTACGTCACTGACGCTCAAGACTACCGGCGGGCCATAGGTGCCAGGGACAGGCTTTTCGACAGGCTTGGAACCCGTGGCGATAACGACCGCGTCGGGGTTTTGCCCGAGGAGCCACTCGGAGGTTACTTCAAATTGGGTCTCAATGGGCGTCCCGATCGCCTCAAGGGATTTGCGGAGGTAGCCGATGATTGCGCCCATGCCTCGCCGACCCGGACGAACGCCGATCAGGTTGATCTGTCCCCCAAGGTCCGCTTCTCTTTCAAAGAGCGCCACGTCGTGCCCGCGGACACGGGCCGCGCGAGCCGCTTCGAGTCCCGCCGGGCCCCCCCCCACCACGATCACCTTCTTTTTTACCGCCGCCTTGGCCGCGCCGCGCGTGAGAACTTGCCCTTCGCGCCCGACCTCCGGGTTTTGAATGCACTCGATGGCCTTGTTCTGGTTCACCCGACCGATACAGCCCTTGTTGTCCCTTACGCAATAGCGTACCGAGCCCTCCTGGCCGTTTTTAACTTTTTCTGGAAAATCGGGATCGCACACCAACTGCCGCACATACCCGACCACGTCCGCCCGGCCTTCCGCAACCACCTTTCGGGCCATCTGCGAAGAGCCGATTTGATAGCTGGCGATAACGGGAACATGGACCGCTTGTTTGATGCGCTCCGCCAACTCCACGGTGAAGCCGACCGGCGTGTGCATCGAGGCGAGGATCAGGTGAAGGTTGTAATAGGTCCCCAAGGATACGTCGATGAAGTCGACCCCGCCCGAGGTTTCGAAAGTCCTGGCGAACTGCTCGGAGTCATCGATGGTGATGGCCCCCCAGAATTTTTCGTCGGCGCACAGCCGAAGCCCCACCGTGAAGTCTAACCCTACCGCCGACCGGACCCTGGCCAAAACTTCGAGCGGAAAACGCATCCGGTTTTCCGGGCTTCCGCCATATTCGTCGGAGCGCTGGTTGCTTAGCGGCGAAAGATACTGCCGCAAAAGGGATTCGGGGCCCATATCGATCTCGACCCCGTCGAAGCCGCCTTCCCTGGCCAGGCAAGCCGCTTCCGCAAAGGCGCAAATAACCGTTTCCCGGTCTTCGGGCTCCATGGCCTTGGAGGTCTCCCCGAAGGCTATGTCGGACAAGGCCGAAGGACCCCAAATCTCACGGCGTGTGATGGCGCCGCTACTCTGAAAGCCGTGATGATTCAAGTTGGCGAAAACGAGCGTTGGCCGCCGGTGGATGGCGCAGGTAAGCTCTTTGTAGCCTTCAAGGACTTTTCGATCGTAGCCGTCGATCATGAACTCCCAGGGGCGGTCATGCGGATGGACGCCGATCTCGCCAACGACGATAAGTCCGCACCCCCCTTCGGCCCTGCGCCGATAATAGGCCACGTGCCTCTCCGTCATAAGACCGGGAGTGGGGAAATTCGTTCTATGGGCAAGAAAACAAAAGCGGTTCGCTATGCTCGCCCTGCCCAATTTAAGAGGTGAAAACAGCTGATTCGACATGGATGATTTCTATTCCTCTGACCGGCATCGCCTTGTCGGCGATGGCGCCAATCTCTGCGCGGATGTCATAAGGAGAGCCGGGACCTGAATCGTGCTGGATATGGATTACCGGAGCCCTCAACTGCCGGGCCGGCGCAAGCAGGCGGCTCGCTTCGTCGAGAGCGGCTTCCACCCCGCTCAGTTGCATTACGCCCGTGCGGTAGGTGTTCTGGCAATCGATCATCAGCAGAGTCGACTCGCTCAGGCTCGCCGGGTTATCCTCCAGTCCGGCCAACTTCCGCAAGGTATTGGGTTTAGCCACGGCATACCTCCAGTTCGCTACGGGCAAAGTTAAAGGTTCGAACAGAGCGCGCAGGATCAATACACCCCGCAGATTCCGTCTATGGCCAGTTCTTCAATGACGATTTCCTCAAGGACGAAAGGTCCTTCCACATCGACTTTCTCTGTCGATATTTCACTACCGCACTGAGTTTCCATGATTTTTCGCTCCTTCCTCGAAGCAGAGGAGAGCGAGGGGCCAGCAGGCGCCCCTCGCTTTCTGAAACGATCGCAATTTCGATGATTGATTCAAACGTCGTCACGCGGATTCCACGGGGCGACACAAGCATACGCGAGACTTGGTCATAAAGTGGCTGTTCTTACCGGCGGCTAACGAGAAACCCTCCGGCTCTCCTTCTCCAATATCGAGAATCAATTGAGTGTGCTTCCACACTACGGTGCAGTTGCCCGCGGCCAGAGCGGGAGCGATCTTCCAGGCCGCCATCAACAGAGGGAAGTTGAAAGGAATGATCTGCCCGACCACGCCAAGGGGCTCATGGAAATGATAGGCCACGGTGTCTTTATCGATTTCGGTCAATGTGCCTTCAAGGGAGCGAGTAGCTCCGGCAAAATAGCGAAAGTGGTCGACCGACAAGGGGATATCGGCGGCAAGCGTTTCGCGCACCGGTTTGCCGTTTTCCCAACTCTCGGCCACGGCGAGCATCTCCAGATTGGCCTCAATGGCCTCGGCCACGCGATTGAGAATGGCCGCCCGCTCGTTAAGCGATGTGGCGCCCCAGGCGTCTTTGGCTTTATGGGCCGCGTCGAGGGCCAGCTCGACATCCGCCGCGGTTGATCTGGGCACCTCACAAAAAGGTTGTCCGTTTACCGGGCTGATATTGGCCATGTACTGCCCTTGAACCGGTGCTACCCATTTGCCCCCGATAAAATTTTCGTAGCGCGGTTTTAACGATACAACGCTTCCTGCTTTTCCGGGGGCCTCGTAAACTTTTCCCATCCTTACCTTCTTATTGGTTGATTGTTATCTCTACAGCCACATTGGTGCTTGACTAATAGATGAGAATCACATCGAGAAGCGGGGAGAGCGTGTTCAGAACAGCAGATTCCACAGCAGCAGGGGAATTAGTCGTCGAGGTTGTGCAAATTACAAAAATCGCGCCACATCCTCCACCCTGTTGATTGCCAACGAATCAGCCCCGCCTATCGAGGGCCGATCCTTATAAAGAGGCGGAAACTGAGGCGGAAGTGGTCAGCAAAACCTCGCGGCGCAAGCCCTCCCCTACGATGGGGCCGGAGATCGCGACGTGCGTTATGTTCAGTGTGGCATAACGTCCCAAAAGGCCCCGCCGCAACATTTCAGAGAGGCAAACGCATTTTTGAGCTTTCTCCCGTGCTTGCCGCACTCGCAGAAGAGATTGCGGGGAGCCGCAAATATCCGCATGTGGCGTTATGAGACATTATGCCTCCATTTTACATGACGCCCCCCCCGCTTCGGCCTGCTTTGCGGTTGCAGGACTTGGCCGTGGCCGGTTATGGGTATTTTTGCCACTTGCAGACCGTTCATTTATTAAACAAATCCCATCGGCCCATGGCCTGATTCGGCCTCGGGTAAGGGATCTTGTCTGATGGCAGGCTTGTTGCTCAAGGGCGGTTTGGAGGGAAGTGGGTAGCCCCGGGAAATGGACAACACATGGCCAATATAAGTCCGTTCACCGGGAATCCTCCTCGTGAAGCAGCCAAATCAACACCCGTCGATGTCTATAAAGCTCCGGATGGTCCAGCGTGGACCGGGGAGCGGTCACCCGCCTCCGGTTTTCACAAGGACCAGGGGAAACACTGCTTGCTTTTCCGGATACAGAACTTCGTTTTTTGATCCGAACCGGCAGTTGGCGAAAAGTTGTGTTCAAGATCGGGCGGGGATAAATCAAGCCACTACGATAGTGGTGGTGCTTGGCGCCATCACGTCGATAAGATTTTAAACGCAACCTGGCATAAATGACATCGAGGAGAACATAAGATGAAAACTGCTTACTCACAGAAAAGCACTGTCGAAAATAGCATTGCGGAAATAGAGGCCGCCTTTAACGGAACCGAACCCAAAGCGGTAGTTTTCTTTGCTTCATCCCGTTTCGATCCACACGCGGTAAGTCGTGAAATGCGGGATGCTTTTCCAAAGGCTTCGGTTTTCGGATGCACTACGGCCGGCGAGATCGTAAGCGGCCTGATGCTCAAAGAGTCCATCGTGGCCATGGCTTTGGATTCCGGGGTGCTCGACGATATCCTGGTGGTGACAATAAAGCGGCTGGACGACAAAAACTGTGTGGAAGAGGCCATGGCGAAGTTTGAAGCCTACTATAAGCAACCCGTTATGGACATGGATTTTGATCGCTACGTGGGAATCGTGCTCATAGATGGTCTCAGCATGGCCGAAGAATGGTTGATCGACAAGATAGGGGACCTTACCAACGTCACTTTCATAGGCGGTTCAGCCGGAGACGATCTCCAATTCAAGATGACGCATCTGTTCGCGGAGGGAGAGGCCCACCGGGGCGCGGCCGTGCTGGCCTTACTGAAAATGAAGACCGGGTTCGACATCATAAAGACCCAGAGCTTCCATCCGATTGGCAAGGTCCTTAAGGCTACCAAAGTCAACGAAGACAAAAGAGAGGTCCTCGAGTTCAACGGCAAACCGGCCGCCACAGCCTACGCGGAAGCGAGGGGCGTAAGTGTCGCGGAAGCCCCCGGCCATTTCATGCACAGCCCGGTGGGATTGATGATGGGCCAAGAACCTTACGTCCGAAGCCCACAGCAAATACAGGACGGCAGTATGATTTTCTACTGCAAGGTCAATGAGGGAATGGAGCTTTCAGTGCTGGAGTCAACGGATATCATAGACGACACCAGGAAAGCTGTTGAGGCCAAGATACTCGAACTTGGCGATGTCTGCGGGATAATCAATTTCCACTGCATACTCAGAACACTCGAATTGGAGGATAAGGGCCAAATAGAATCATACGGAAAAATATTTTCCGACATTCCTACTATAGGCTTCAGTACCTATGGTGAGCAATATATCGGACACGTAAATCAGACGTCAACGATGCTAATATTAAGGAAAAGACCGTGAGTAATTTCACAACTGCCAGATATATCTCTCTGCCAGCGAGAGAATTAGCATGTTCATTATACATACAGGAGAACCTATTATGGCAGGAAAAGCTAAAGAAATTATAGACATACTAATTTCGAAGAGATCCAAGGGCAATCCGGAAATTGCCAAGGCTTTAAGAGCAAAATTACTTCTGAAGGGAATCAATCCAGACAATTATACGGATTCAACACCTGATAATGCTGCAATGCTGGCAAAACTGCAATCTCTCACCTGCGGACTAAGAGAACTGAACCTTGCATATGATCGACAGAATCATATGAAACGTCTTCCCCCTGAAAAAATACAGACCCTCCAGATATGGGTTAGTAAGCAGATAAGCCGTACAAAGCTGGAAATTGATTCCTCCGAGAAATTTCTCATAAAATTTGAAGAATCCAAACCTCAGGAACCTCAAGGGATGCTGGGATTCTTGAAGCGGTCCGAATACCAAGAACTTTTGGAGATCTGGATGAGGGAAAGAAAAAAACTCCATGATGAACGCAAAAGGCAGGGTGAAAATCTTGCCAATTTAATGGATTTCAGGGAAATGGTCGGGCAACTGGTAACATTGGCCGGAAAAGTGGCTGTCAGTTCTTAAATATTATCCAGAGGCCGGGCGCCGTGTGCCGTGTCAATCGTGGCGCGCCTGAACACTTACGGGTCGGGCGCCAGCGGCATGGCGGGCCAACTGTGTCTTGCTTGCAGTTTCCGGGCAGCACCCGTTTTCAGGAACATTTCTCGGTTGCCGAGCACGTTTGGCTTCTCGGGAAGCGGGGATACTCTCCGGCGACGCCGTTCTTCTTTCCCCTTCCGCGCGGCCGGCGCCTTGCCAGGCAAATGGGCCGAAGCACGGCTAGAAGTATTTATTTAGCCCCATGTGGCGGTGGGCCTCGAAGAACTTGGTGCCGCCCGTCTTTAGAAGGAGTAAAAGATAGGAAAAACCCTCGGAGGGAAGAGCATATCGTTCGAGCCCCGGTTCCGTGCACGTGCGACATTGCGGAAATCTTCCCGCCTTTTTGAGGATCCGTTTTGCCGTCTCCGAGCGGAAGATGTTTTCCAGTTTTTCATCATTAACGTTACCGGCGCACGCGCCCAGCAGCGGGCACGGATAAACGTCTCCGTTACTGCGCACAAAGAGATAGTTGAAGCCGCAGGCGCAGGGTTTTTTAGCGACACCGCCCTTAAAATATTTGAGCAACATCTCACGGTGGTAACTCCAGTGGAATGGCTCACCCTGGTAGAAGTCGATCATCTTCCGGAGGTCTTCAGGACTGAAGGCCAGGCTGGCGGCCATATCCCTGTTCAGATAGCGCCCCTCCGTTATGATGCGGGGCGAGACGATCGTAAAAAGTCCGCGCGCCTCCGCATAAGCCGCCACCCCGTGTAGTTCTCCGACGTTTATCGGAAGCACGGTGGTCTTGAGCCCTATTATGAGAGAATGCCTCTGCCGCAACCCCACAAGTCCCTCGATGGTCTCGTCGACCCTGGACCAGGCGTCGGGAAAGTTCCTGATCCGCTCGTGAGTGAAGCCAACGGCGTCCATCGCACAAACTACCACAAGCTCTATGTCATGCCTTTCCAACTCCCGGACGATTTTTTCCGTCTCCCCTATCACCTTTTCGGGCAGCAGGCCGTTGGTCGTAACGGCGATCGATCTCAGGGCCTTGAGGTTGCCGCTTTTGAGTTCCGCCACGCCCGCGAGGAGATCGAAAAGATCGCTTTTTAAAAAAGGCTCGCCCCCCGTTACATCCAACTCCCTAAGATCTGAAAACCAGGGGGAGGAAAGCAGTGAAAGCCAGCGTTCATTCGAGATTTCCGGAACATCTCCGGGGATCTTCCAGATATTGCACATTATGCACCGGGCGATGCAGCGATGGGTGACTTCGAGGCTTGCCGCCTGCAATTTTCCAGGCCTCCCGGTCCATTTCATGAACCGATACCGCAACCCTTTCGCCAAAAGCCGGGCGGCTATGCCGAGCGAAGAATCGCTCACCTTTCTCCCTTTTTTAGAAACGGATTTCTATTTTTGGCATGACGGCATAAAAATTTTGGTTTCTCATGCATCCCCACCAGACGCCGGCCTGGTAGGACATCTGTTCCAGTGTAAAGCAAAGGGCGAACTCGAAAGGGGACAATTGAGGCCGGCGCGTCAGGTACTCGACCGTCCCGGTCAAAAGGTGCATGGAGAAAAGAAGCAACGATGTGGAGGGGAAAAGCGGCGCAAGAAGGAAGGCCCATATTAGATAGTAACGGGAAACGAACGCGCAGCAATGGTAAAAGAAGCTCAGGCAGCTTCGAAAAACCGCAAGGCCGACCTCTTTTAAATCCAACGGGATTTTGCTTTGGCGCATTTTCCAAAACCTTTGGAAAGACTCCCCGAAAAGGATGGCAAGACCCATTGCGGCCAGGGGAAAGGTTCGAAGCGCCGCCGACAGGGCGCTCACTGCCCAGAAGAGAAAGGCCGTCGGAGGAACAGGAAAAGTTTTCTTCCTTTCCGGGTGGAGCTTTTGGAGCATCGGCTCGGAAGTCCCGTACTGGAAGCGTCTCAAACAGAAAGGCCACAAGCGGTTTCGGTGTTTGTGATGGATTTTTCCGGAAGGCCTGTATTCCACCTCGAACCCGTGATCCTGCAACCTCCAGCAGAGGTCCACGTCTTCTCCCACGTGAAGGTCGGCCCTGAAACCGCCAACTTGCAAAAAGATCTCTTTTCGAACGACAAGATTGCAGGAAGGGACATAGAAAAGGCGGTCGTCGGGTCCGGAGCGTCTGTGCCTGGAACTGACCTTCAGCGAGGATTTAACCGTCTCGTAGCGGTCCAATCCTCCTTGGCCCCGATAGGCCTCGACAACACCTCCGACCGCTCCCACGGCCGGGTCCCGGAAGGCCGGCACCAAATCCTTCAGCCAGAGCGCATCGGCCAGGCAGTCGGAGTCTATGAAGGCCAGAAGCTCGCCCCGAGCTTGCCCGGCGGCGCTGTTCCTGCACCATGCGGCCTGTCTGCGCTCGGGAAGGCGGATGAGTTTAACTTGAAACTCGGAGACAACTGCCGAAGTATTGTCTTGGGAGGCATCATCGACGACGATGATTTCAATTTTTTCACGGGGATAATCGAGCGCATGGAGGGAGCGCAGGCATTCTGCGATCATTTCCGCCCGATTGCGCACGGGAACGATCACGGAAACAAAGGGAGGGGAAAAGAGCGACTCTGTGCCCGAGCTTTCCAGAAAACCCTTCCGGACCAGCAAATTAAGGAAGCGCTCGGTCTTTTGCGAACTCGGACGACCGACCTGGTCTATGGAATTTTCAAGGTAGAAGGTCCCGCGGGAAGCCAGGTCGCTAAATATAAATAGCGAACTCCACACGGGGTCGAGGCGCACAACTTTCAGGGGATAGTCCAGGACGAGAGTGGGACGGCCTTCCACCTGACGATATTTTACCCCCTTTGCGAGACGGTAGAGGAGCGCGCCCGCCTCCCCGTTTTCGTCGCTGTTCATCGGTCATTCCCGTGAAACGGAGTGGGACAAACCCCGTAAGTTCATAAGGCACTCGGAATCGGGTACCTGACCACCCTTTTTTATGCAAGGTGTTTCCTCTGTCTTCATTTCCCGCCACTGATCGCAGCCTCCCTGCGGGCTCTTGAGCTTGTTGTTCCTCTTGCAATCGCCTCGGGCCGAAGGGCTGAGCCTGACGATCTTTTCATCGACGGATTCTCTTTTCCCACACCAGTCCTCACATGTCCCGCATACTGCTTTATCCTTAACCACGTCCATAAAAGACCCTCCGGCAAGTTACTCCATTTTTTCGAAGAACTCTTTACCAACGCCGCAGCCCGGACAAAACCAGGAGTCCGGGAGGTTTCCAAAAGCGACCTCGTCGTTTTCCCCCGGATCGTAGACAAAACCGCAGACAGAGCAGCTCCATTTCTCCATATGGCCTCCAGTCAACCCGGTTCGCTAATTGTTGTTCATTCAAGCCCGCAGGCCCGCATGAGCGGACCTTTTCCCTCGGCTCGCATAATAACCCCGAGCCTGTGGTTTCTGCTCATATGCCTGCTCGCGGACGCCCGATAGTATTTTAGTATGCGCTCGACCAGTTCGAGTGTCTTATCGTCTTCTAAATTTGCTGCGATAATTTGGGCGAACATCGGATCTTTTCCTCCCGCCCCTCCGGCCATAAGCGTCCAGCCCTTGGGCAGCCCTATCAGCCCGATATCTTTAATGGCCGGTTCGACGCAAGAGTTGTAGCAGCCGGCTATTCCGATCTTTATCTTGGCGCTTATTTTGGGAAAAGGGTGGAAGCGCTCCCGGACCCTGGATGCGAAAGAAAGTGTGTCCCTCTGCCCCCTGGGGCAGAAGGTGTTCCCGGGACAGACTTTGATATACTGTGTGCAAAGGGGGCTGCACTGTTGAAATTTTACCCCCATGACCTCATAAGCGGCGTCTATGTCCTGCTCCTTGACTCCGAGCAACGCCAGCCGCTGTGCTCCTGTAATTTTAAGCTTCTTGGCTCCGAACTTGTCGGCTGCGTCCGCAATGCGACGGGCGGTTGGCGTGTCCATAACCCCACCGCCCAGGTCGGCCATAATAGCGTAGGTTTCCTGATCTCTTTGAAGAATTGCGGCCTTACGCAAGATGTCGTCTTTTCCCATCTAAATCCTTCCGCCTATCGCTTTTTTGAATTCATCCAGTCCGATTTTGTCTATTACCCGTCCGAGACGCATCTTGTTGGCCCAACCGCACTCCTCGAAGAAAAGCACTATCCGCCTGGCCAGCTCCATGGCCTGCTGGTCGCCTAGAGCCTCCCCCACTATATCGCCCAGCCGCGGTTTGGCGCCTCCATTGCCCCCGGCGCTAATCGTCCATCCTTCGGGACCGCCTCGAAGTCCTATTTCCTTGGTGAGCGGAGCTGCGCAGGAATACTCGCACCCGGCCACTCCGATCTTGAATTTTGCCGGAAGCCGATACCCGTGATAGAGACTGTCGAGCTTCAAGCCGATTCCCATTGCATCCTGCTTGCCGTGCCTGCAATAGGTCGTGCCGGGGCAAAACTTCACCATCCGCACGCAAAGTCCGATCGCGTAACCTATGCTCATCCCCAACTCATCCCATACCGCTGGCAGGTCCTCCTCTCTCAAGCCGACAATGGCGATTCGCTGGCCCGCGGTCAGCTTCATCGCCGCCGCATCGTATTTTTCCGCAATATCGACGAGTTTGCGAAACTGGTCCACATCGATGAAACCTCCGGGTATGTGGGGCGCAATCGCATACGTTTCGCCATCGCGTTGTACAATGGCGCCTTTTTCCAGAATGTCGACTTTCATAAAAAGTTTCCTTGCGGCGGCGGCGCGTCGTCCCGCGCCGCGCGGCTGAGTGTGGTTTGGTCGGCCCGATTGCCACCGCAATATGTATGCCACTGGCTGTGGGATTTGCTCGCCTCTGTGCGCTTCGCCCCTCCGCGGTGAAACCTTTCGAGTTTTGAGGCGAATCGCCTCATGAAAAAAGCGCTTTCGGTTGCTTAAGCTATTGAGGTTTAACATTAAAACAAACAGTGGGGTCGCCCGGGGCAAGCAACCAAAAGATGGGGTGGAACGATTTCCTGTTTTAGGACAAAGGGTTAGCTCATTTCTAATGTTTTGCAAAAAGACTGCCGGAAAAAATCACGCCGCTTCCCCATAGCCAAACAAACAGACTCGCCGTATTCGTCAAACCCCCAAGGGAAGCCGGTTTAGACACATCGCGACCGGCCGCCGCCCCGGGTGGTATCTATCTTGCTTATGCTTTTGTCTGTTTTAGCGCTAAGACCGTTTCGTTTTCGATCTCTCTGCCAAGTTGATCATGCTGTTTGAAAAGCCCTCGTCCAATTGAATATCAAAGCTGAAAATCAGGTAGGACATAAAAATGCGCGGGAAACCGCGAATTCACTTGGATCCCTGTCCGTCTAAACTTAATTGCCAGAAGGGGGTGAATAAAGGCGCAGGTTGTCTAACGGATCAGATCGAGAAACTTGATTGTTGCGGAGGTGTATTGGCGCAGGACTTTGGACAAATAGCTTTTACGGAGAAAATAAAGATGGCGCAAGAAAATACTTTAAATGTCGTAAATCAGGCGGTAGCCGATCCTTCCACGGTAGGGTTGGCGAGCTTCGGCATCGCTCTTTTCACCTTGAGCTTTCTAAATGCCGGGCTCATCGGCCCCAACGCGGTCAGCATCATCATCCCCATGTGTCTGCTTACCGCTCTGATTCACTTTTTCGCTTGCCTTAATGGTTTCAAGAAAAACGAACTTTTCACGGGACTTGTGTTCGGAATTTACGGCATGTTCTGGGCAATCTACGGGTTGATGGATCTCGGCGTGGCGATGAAGCTTTACCTGGTGGATGCAAATACTCTTCTGGTTTTTCTCATCGCCTACACCATTTTTACCGTATATGTCCTCGCCGCCGCGTTTGTCACAAACAAGGCCGTCATACTGACCCTGGTAGCCCTGCTTGCCGTGTTCGTCTTGCTCGACCTCGGCCTGGCGGGTTACCCGTCCCTTCTTGTAGTCGCGGGTTACGTGGGAATTGTGGACGGTCTATTGGCTCTTTACGTTTCGGCGGCTGGACTGTTGGGCGCCCTTTGGGGACGATCGGTGCTTCCGGTGGGTCCAATCGCCGGCTAGGCGCGCCTTGAAGTGGTTAAATTCACCAGTGGCGGCTCCAATTGCGAAATCGACGACTCCCGGTTGCGGGGTGGTTTTCGACCATTCCGCAACCGGGAGGGATTTTACGGCTGATTAACAGGCGATACGGATGAAAACAGACCCGTCCTACATAGGTTTTCCTCCGCTTCCAGGCAAGGAGCGGATCGTCGAGTCCCTGGCGCACGATCCGCCGGATGTGCGCTGGAAAGTGGTCAGGGATCTCTTTCGCATAAACGACGTCGAAGACCGGCGGGAGCTTATTGAAATGCTTCAGCCCCACCTTTTCGGGGCGACCGACTTCCGTATCAGGCACCGCATAATGATGGGCCTGTGGGCATTGCACGATTCGAGCCCCAAGGGCGATTACTTGCTCGTCAAAGGGAAAGGAGCCTTTAAGCCCTCGGAGCTTGAATCTTCAAAGGGTTTTCCCGACAACACGGAGGCGATGGCTTCAAAATCCGGCTTTTTCCCGATAGTGGATTTTCACATCCACCCGAAAGCACACGATTTGCAGTTCTTTTCGGATATGCGCGAAGCGGGCCTGACCCACGGCGTTATTCTGGCCACCGACACGGACCCCTCCGATCTGGACCGCCCCGAGATTCGCGCAAAACTGGAAATGGATTACTCGAAGTCTTCCCGAGCCAGGACCATTCCGTTTGAAAAAATGGTCAACCAGATCAGAGCGAGCCTTTATTCGACTACTCACGTCGTTAACCGAGATGTCGCGGACTGGGTCGCCGATTATCCCGATATCCTCATAGGTTTTGGCTCCGTTAACCTGTCCAGGAGCAGAGACTATGTGGAAGAAAAGCTGGAAGAAATAGGACGCTTGCAACTTCGGGGGATCAAACTGCTGCCTTATTCGCAGTTTTTCAACCCCGCCGAAAACCCGAATATGGAGCTGCTGTTCCAATATTGCGCCAAAACCCAATCAATTATCCTTTCCCACTGCGGGTGCGGCCCCGGCCCTTTCGAGCTTCCCGAACTCAGCCGGGAGGCTCATCCGAGCCTTTGGGAACCCCTTCTTAAAAAGTACGCGGACGTTCCTGTCGTATTCGCCCATTTCGGAGCATACAGTACCTATATCCCGGGTATTTGGTTGCATGAAGTCCTCCAACTGGGAAAAAAATACAGGAATGTCTATGCCGATCTTGCCGCGGTGGACTGGCTTCTGGAGCGGGAAATTGTGGTAAAGGAAATCAGAAGGACTATCGGCTTCGACCGGGTGCTGTTTGCTACCGATTATCCTCTTCCCAAAACCGCCGGAGTTAGCCTGACCTACCTGGTGGGGGCCTTGAAGGCAAACACCATGCTAACCGAAAAAGAAAAACGCAAGGTGCTTGGCCTGAATGCGTCCTCTTTGTTGGCCATTGGATAAGAAGGTCCGAAGCGGGAATCCGGGGAGGAGAGAAAAAGAATGGTTTCGAGCGGGGTGCTCCAAAAAGAATTTGACGATGCGGTAATGCGTCCCGAATCCGAGATAGACTTGGTGCGCTCCTGGCTGCTGATATCTCGACTCGAATATCCGGAGCTGGATGAAGCATTTTGCCGGAACGAACTTGAGAGGCTTTCGAACCGCCTGAAGAAAAAAGTCTCGGGCTTATCCGACCTTCGACGTATTGCGGAAATGATGGCCTTCGTGCTTTGCGAACAGGAAGGGTTCAGCGGAAACACCAAAGACTATTACGCTCCTGATAACAGTTGTCTCAATCGTGTGCTGAACCGCAAGACCGGGATTCCCATAACCCTCGGCCTGGTCTACATGGAGGTTGGGCGAAGAGCCGGGCTCGACGTGCGAGGGATTGCGGCGCCCGGTCATTTTATCGCTGGAGTCTACGGAGCGGGGGGCAGGTGTCTCATGGATCCGTTTTACAGGGGAGTAGTACTGGACGAAAACGAATTCCGCCGAAGGGTGGCCGTTCAGCATGGCGGGGCCGGAATGTTCGGTCCTGGACTTCTGGATTCCGCGGGACCCGGGGCGATACTCGTTCGGCTCATAACTAATCTCAAGGGAATCTACATTCATATGGGCGAAAACGTCAAAGCCCTTCAGACCGTTGAATGGATTATCGCCTTAAATCCCGATGCGGCCCCGGAGTACAGGACACGAGGATGTCTCTACGAAACCTTGGGGGTAAATGAACTGGCGGTCCGGGATTGGGTGAAATATGTCTCGCTTGCTCCTTCCGCTCCGGACGTGAAGATGGTGCGCCTGAAAATTGAAGAACTGAGACGGAAGGGTTTCGTATTGCATTAGGCGGCGCGACGGCGTGTCGCCGCGGGCGGATTGCGCGTTGCGGAAACGCAGCGGGCAAGAAAGAAATTCATTAAACTTCCGACCATGGGAACAGGAGTATAAACAATGCCCAAGTATTTGATTGAACGTGATATCCCGGGCGCCGGCAAGCTGTCTCCGCAAGAGCTTCGAGGCATCTCGCGGAAGTCTTGCGAAGTACTCGCCGCTCTTGGCCCTGAAATCCAGTGGGTTCAAAGCTACGTAACCGACGATAAGGTCTATTGCGTCTACATCGCGCCCGACAAGGAGATGGTGCTCGAACATGCCCGGCAAGGCGGGTTTCCGGCCAACAGGCTCTCGGAGATAAAATCCATGATCGATCCTGCAACCGCCGAATGATTTTTTGACATGCCGGACGCGAAAGAAAATCTCCCATCCCGCGGGCTTTCGTGATCCGGCATAAGCGCCATCCCCTTGGCGTCCTCGCGTTGGGAAAAAGAGACGAGCAATGAACGAACAAGACCTTCGGCAATTGGAAGAGGCAAGCTCCGTTACACAAGTTGCCATCGAACTGGGAATCAAGGTCCAGGGCAACAGGGGGCGATGCTTCAAAGCGGAGCGGCATCCCTTCGCCGCTGACACCATGACCTTGTATTTCGATACCGTGCGCAACAGCTATTTTTGTAGAGTATGCGAAGACTTGAAAGGTTCGGTCATCGACCTCGTCAGTCAGTTCCGCAACGTGAGCCGCGAGGAAGCTGTCAGCTGGCTCGAACATAGATTGGAATTCGATCTGTTGACTCGGGAGCGCTATCAAACAAAGGGTAGAAAAAAGCGGTGAAAGATAAAAAACACCAAAACGCCTTGCGGGTTCACAGTCAATACTCCCGAGTTTTTAGGGGTCCGCCATGAGTTCTAAAAGGAAGCGCGATTCGAACAGCCCTGCCGCCAAAAACGCTAAATCCCGGAAGGAAGTGGTGGAGGAAATTATTCGGGAGGCTTCGCAAGGTGGTCCTCCAAATACACCGGAAGGGTCTGAGTCCCTTGAGGAGAAGATCCGGGAGACGGAGGCAAAGCGGTTGTTTCTGGCGCAGGCGCTTCACGCTTCTCGCGAGAAGATGCGAAAAATCATGTCCGAACAGGGCGAAGGAGATGAAAGGGCCCAACCTTTTGGAGTATTCGTCGGCTATGGGCGCGATGGGCGAACCGCCATTATCAGGCATCACGGCAGGCTCTATGAAGCCCGGATTGAGGCCCCCGAACCGCGGGAAGATAACCCGGCCGTAAAGACATTTCACGCCATACTCGATTCGAGAAAACACGCGGAGAAAAAATTCAGAAAAGGCGAGTTGTTGCTTCTCAATAACGATTTGCATGTCGTCGACGCCAGGGGGTTCGACCTGGTTTGCGGCAGTCTTGGCAGTGTGCAACAACTGCTGAGCGATGAAAAACTGTTGATGAGGACCGTCGGCGATGAGTCGTTGGTCGTAAACAGGGCCGAACCGCTTCTGGGCAGGAAGATCCTGGTGGGCGACAATATCGAATACGACCCGGACGGCCTTTTTGCCTACAACCTTCTTCCTAAAAGCTCCGTGGACAGCCTGGTCCTGGAGAAAGTCCCCGATATCGGCTACGAGGACGTTGGGGGACTCTCGGAGGCCATCCAGGCCATAAGGGACGCCGTCGAGCTGCCTCATCTCTACCCGGAGTATTTCAGGGAGTTCCGCCTGGCGCCGCCCAAGGGCATTCTCCTCTACGGACCGCCCGGTTGCGGCAAGACCCTTATCGCCAAGGCCGTGGCCAACAGCCTGACCCGGCGGATCGGGGAGATGACCGGCGAAAGAGGAGAAAGCTACTTTCTAAATGTTAAAGGACCCGAACTTCTCAACAAGTATGTCGGAGAAACCGAACAGGCCATTCGGGACCTTTTCGCCAGGGCCAGGAGCCAGGCCACCTACAGGACCCCCGTGATAATCTTTTTTGACGAGATGGATTCCTTGTTTCGCGTGAGGGGCTCCGGGGTTTCCTCGGACATGGAAGCCACCATCGTGCCTCAGTTTCTTGCCGAGCTCGATGGACTCGAACTCCTCGAAAATGTCGTAATTATCGGGGCGACCAATCGCGAAGACCTCATCGACCCCGCCATATTGAGGCCGGGACGACTCGACCGGAAGGTTCGCATCTCAAGGCCCGGGAAAGCCGCCGCGGCGGAAATCTTTTCCAAGTACCTCACCGCCGATCTTCCCCTGGCGCCTGAAGCTATCAGGGCTTTTGGCGGCGCCCCTCAAGCAGTAAAAGGTATGATCGAGCGGGTGGTGGACAAAATGTACGGCCTGAAAACTGAAAATGAGTTGCTCGAAATCCTCTACGCGCAGGGAAGCAGGAAAACCCTTTACATGAAGGATTTCGCGAGCGGAGCGATTATCGAAAACATCGTGAGGCGCGCGAAGTTTCTAGCTGTCAAGGACTTGGTGGACAACGGGGAAAAGGGCCTCGGCCTGAAACATCTCCTAGCCGGTCTGGACCAGGAATATGGTGAAAACGAGGACTTGCCCAGCAACACGAATCCAGCCGAATGGTTCCGTATTATCGGCAAGGGAGGCGAGAGGGTGGTGAAGGTCTTCCCGCTTCTCGGCCGCGGGTCGGATTCCCGCCTGGACAAGCCCCAAGAGACAATAGAGCCCGGGGAAGCGCTGACATGAGCATTCCCAAAGTAGTTGGAATCGAGCAGGAATATGCGATAAACGTCAAGCCCGCCGAAGAGCTTTCGCCTTTTCAGGCCTCATGCCTGCTGGTAAACGCCTACGCGCGAAAAGCGGGTTTGCGTGAACCGGAAATGAGCATGCTTTGGGATTACGGGCATGAGACCCCCTTTCAGGACATCCGGGGGGCGCTCTTTGGCAGAAAATCCGGTCGGGATATCACAAGAAAAGAAGACAATCTGCTAATTAATGCGATCCTTCCCAACGGAGCAAGACTTTACTGCGATCACGCACACCCCGAGTATTCGACCCCCGAGTGTTTGAGCGCAAGGGATGCGGCGGCCTGCGACAGGGCCGGAGAACTCATCCTGGCCGAAGCGGTGAAGCTGGCTGAAGAGACTCTGCCCGAAACTGACATAAAGCTTTTTAAAAACAACGTCGATCACCAGGGGCGGAGCTACGGATGTCACGAAAATTATCTAATGGACGCCCGCGCTCATCAGGACTGCTTCGTTGACAACCCGGGAAAAGCTCGAAGGATTCTCATCCCTTTTCTGGTCACTCGCCAGATATTCGCCGGTTCCGGAAAACCCGGCCCCTCCTTTCAGATTTCGCAGCGGGCCGACTTTATGGATTGTCTTTTCGGACTCGATACGATGTTTAACCGCCCCATCATCAATACGCGGCAAGAACATCACGCGGACGCCAAAAGATTCCGCAGACTGCACCTTATCGTCGGAGACTCCAATATGAGCGAGTTCGCGACGATCCTGAAGGTGGGGACGACCCAAATCGTTCTCCAGATGATGGAAGACGGCTTCATCCGCGCCGATTTGAGTCTGAAGGACCCTCTTCGGGCCATAAGACAAGTTTCCGCCGGCTTTGACGCCGAGATCGAACTCGAAGACGGGCGCAAGACCACTGCTCTAGGTATCCAGCGCAGGTTCCTGGAGCTTGCCGTCGAATATGGCCTGAAGCGTGATTTCCCCCATGTCCCGGAGCTGGAAAACATTTTAAAGGGTTGGGACGACACTCTCAACGGGCTTGGAAATCTTAAGCTTTCCGCCGATTTCGATCTCGAAGACGATCCTTCGGATTTGACCAAAAGATTGGATTGGGTTTTGAAGCTTTGGCTGTTCAACCGCTACCGGCGCAAGAAAACACTTCCCTGGGACCATTCTCAACTAAAGGTGCTCGATCTTCAATATCACAATATCGACAGGAGCGAGGGGCTGTTCTACTCCCTCCAGGCCCGGGGAATGGCGGAAAACATCTTATGCGACAATGAAATAGAGGCCTTTGTATGCGAGCCGCCCGTCGACACCAGGGCTTGGTTTAGAGGCAAGTGCGTCCAGAAATTCCCCTTGGAGCTCTACCTGGTAAATTGGGAAGTTGTCGGGTTCGACCACGGGGATACACGGCGGATGGTCCCCCTGTTAAATCCCCTCAAGGGCGTGAGGGACCGGTTTCAACAGGCCTTCGAGCAGGCGCGGGATTCCAGGGAACTCCTGGATATTATCGTTAAATTACATTAATGGCGACTGAGCGGCCGGTCTAGATTCGGAGGAAATCCCGATGGCTGAAACACGACAATTCCAGCAGCGAAAAAAAAAGAAGACCGGCGAGGAGGAGGAATCCTCCCCCTTGTCCTCAATGGCGGATAAGAAAAAGCAACTCAAGGAGCTGGACGATTTCATCGAAGGAGTGCTCCAGGAGGCCGGAGAAGAGTTCCTGGAAGAGTTTAAGCAGGTCGAAGGAGAGTAGCGGCCGCGGCGGGCTACGGACGTTTCGTTGTTTGCGGCACGGGGA
Organism: Deltaproteobacteria bacterium; assembly: GCA_021777755.1. GTDB lineage: Bacteria > Desulfobacterota > Syntrophobacteria > Syntrophobacterales > Syntrophobacteraceae > SbD1. The sequence goes on along the minus strand of JAJYDE010000010.1, from coordinate 4,396 downwards.
GGCGCCGCCCTGGAGGTCGATGATTTGGAGGAGCGAATTTTTGGAACCGAGTGCGAGTATGGGCTTTTCCATCAACTCCTCTCGCTCCCGGCGGATGCGAGAAAAGAGACGAGCAGATTGAGGGGCGCCCGGTTTCATGAAAATCTTAAGAAAATGTCCGCGCTGCTGGTCTTGGCGCTCAGCCTGGAGGAGCGTCCTTCGGCCGGTGAGTTTCTTTGCAACGGCGGACGTTTTTACATCGACCGGGATCACCCGGAATACGCAACTCCCGAGTGCCGGAGCGTAAAAGACCTCGTCGCCCATGAAATGGCGGGCGATAGACTGGTCCAGAAATTGGTCGAAGGCGCGAGGCTTCTCATGGCTCAAAAAGATATTCCCGGCAGGCTCCATGCTTTTAAAAACAATCTCGACTCTTACGGGAATTCTTATGGAAGCCACGAAAATTACCTCATAACTCCCCGGGCCATGGAACGAATCGAGAAAATAATTCCGTTTCTTCTTACCCGCCAGATTTTTTCCGGCGCCGGTAAAATAGCCGGTTTCGAACACGACCCCTTTCCCTTTATGGTTTCTCAGCGCGCCGATTTTATCGACACTGTTTTTAGCGACAGAACAAGAGAAACCAGGGGTATCATTAACACGAGGAGGCGAGAAATCCCGCGCCGGGGCGAAAATATCCGGCTCCATGTTATTCTGGGCGATTCCAATATGTCCGACTATGCGCTCGAACTCAAAGTGGGCGCAATGGCCCTTGTGTTGAGAGTGCTGGAGGAGGAGGGGTTCGAAAACATTCCCGTGTTTTCAAAGCCGGTGGAAGCTCTTAAAAACATTTCGCGCTCTCCCTGGAGCGTTCAGGAGTTGGAGGGCGGACATGGCGGCCGCACCGCGCTCGATGTCCAGTCGATCTACCTGGAAAGGGTCCAACGATTTTTCGCCTCTCGCTCGACGCTCTCGGAAGAAAAGGGCGCCCTGGAGTTGTGGGAACGAACCCTCATCGGGCTCAAAAACCTGAGGATATCTTCCAAAAACGGCGAGATTGAAGACGATCCCGGCCAACTGGGTCGAAAGCTCGACTGGGTTATCAAACTGTGGCTTCTTGGCCGCGCTCGCAACAAGACCGGGCGCCAATGGAGCGATCCCCACCTCAGGCAACTCGATTTCAAATATCACGATCTGGACCCGGCAACAGGTCTTTTCCGACGATGCGTTTCCCTGCAACTCGTGGACCGGATAATCGAAGAGGAGAAGATCCGCCTGGCTCTTAACGATCCGCCCCAAGACACCAGGGCCGCCATCAGGAGTAAGATTATCCGGGAAGCCTCCAAAGCAAATGCGGAGGTGATCGTTAAAAACTGGGAGTCGATCAGAATCGTGGCCAAAGAGACCTCTGCCGGTCCGCGGCACCCTTTTCAAAGACAGAAGAGGCTGATAAACAGCATGAGAGTCGATTTGACGGACCCCTTCGAGAGCGGCAACGAAGAGTTGATGGCTGAAATTGGCCGTTTTGCGGCGCGCGGCTCCGCGCGACGCGGGAGGGGCGATGGACAGGATTGAACCGTCTCAAACTGAGCGCCGCAAGGACGCTGTTAAAGAAGTTCTGGACCTCCAGTATTCGCTCCACGAGCCCGGCCGCCATTTTGCGGAAGCAGCAGAGGGGCCAACGGTGGTCGAACCGGTCGCCCACACTGTCTGCGACATTTATAAATGCCTTCACCAGTCCGCATTCGGAGTTGGGCACAGCATTGATAATCCTCGGGATTTCAAACTCCGTCTCAACCATGAATTGCTGAGACCTCCAATTGCCTTCACGGAGCCGTTGTTGGAAAAAGTTTCCGCGGATGGGTCCGTTCTAAGAGTAAATCTGCGCCCTTTTCGAGATGTCTTTGCGGGCGACGAGGAAACAGGCTCCGATCTTCTGGCGCGGGTTTGCCTCGAATCCGCGGCTATTGAAACGGGAAGTATCGCCGATTTTTTTTTCTCCCTCGACTTGTTTACGACACTTAACGGGTCGGGAGAGTTGACTGCGGGAAGATTGATATTTTGCTTTCCCCAAAGGCTTGTCGAGCAATTCCTGCGCGAAATCGGACGCCTTGCGGCAAGCGCCGGCGCAATTCCGGTGCTTAGCCATTCGGCGATTTATCGAAAGTTTAACAACCCATCTTATCGCGTGGTGCATTTGAAAGCGTTGATGAGGTCACCTTTGGCCGCATTGCTGGACAGCCCGCGAAGCGGCGGACCGGGATATGCAAACTGAAGTCACGCTCGGCGTAAAAAAAGCTCAAGCCATATTATTGCAACCCCCCCCCGGCGACCTGACCGGCCCGTACCCGGCGCTTGCTTATCTCAAAGCGGCCGCAGCGCGCGCGGGGTACGCTGTTTGCCTAAAAGACCTGGGGATCGAGGCGCTGGGGTTTTTTGCCGAAAAGAACCGGCTGAAAAGATTGCTGCAACAGGCCGAGGTCGTAAGGAAACAATTGAAGGCGAAGCCAGGGCTTAGTCCAGAGCAGCTCCATCATCTCATGCTGCTTGTTTCCTCAGTCGGGTTGGGAGCGGATATTGATCTGCTCGCAAACTCAATGGCCGTTTTAAAAAATAAAGAAACGTTTTATGACTATCGACGCTATAAAAATAGCTGCGAAGCGCTGGAAGCCTTTTACCGGCTGCTTTCCGCTCTGCACTTTCCAACCTGGGTGTCCCCCTCCGAATACCCTGTGGTCCGGGAGTTTAGCTGTTTCGAAAATATCATGACCCACCGTCTAAGGTCGCTAAACCCCTTTATCGAATACTACGAAGATATACTCTTCCCCCATATCGCCGAGATCAAGCCCGAGGTTATCGGAATTTCAATGGTTTTCGCCTCTCAATCGGTGCAGGCGCTGGTGCTTGGCAGCCTGATAAAGCAGCGTTTCCCTGAAATTCACCTCGTCATGGGGGGCGCTTATCTTTCCCAGTGGGTCCTTCTCCTAAACGATGCGCAGCTCTCGGACATTTTCACCTGCGCCGATTCCATTATCTGCGGCGAAGGAGAAAACGCTTTCCCGGAGCTGCTGGACCGGGTCGTTCATAACCGGCGCCTGGTAGACGCACCCAACCTGATTTACATCGACCGGTCCGAAAAACCTGCCAAGATCCACCGGTTTTCCTTCTTGCGGTACCCGGATATCGGCGAGCTTCCTCCTCCCGATTACTCCGACCTTGATCTCGGCGCCTATCTTAGCCCCGAGCCCGTTATCCCCTATTGCATCAGCAGAGGATGTTACTGGGGCAGGTGCGCTTTTTGCCAAAACCGCTACGGCGATAACGGCGTAAGAAAATACCAGGCGGTCCCGGTGGAAAAAGCCGTGAGCGAACTGAGCGAACTGGCAGATAAATACGGCGCCGCCCATTTCAACTTCAGTAACGATGCGATTGCCCCGGGATATCTCAAGCGATTTAGCGAAGCCGTTGCGCAAAAGGGCAGGAAATTCTTTTGGAACACCGATCTGCGCGCCGAGAAATCTTTTACGCCCGAATTGTGCCGCCAATTGGCCAGGGCAGGCTTAAACAGCGTTGCGATCGGCTTTGAAAGCGGGTGCCAAAAGACCCTGAACGCAATGGACAAAGGCTATAAGGTCGATACGCTGCGCCAGGTCATGAAAAATTTCTATGACGCTGGAATCGCCACGCAGGCCATGGGGATTTTCGGGTTCCCGGGAGAAACCCTGCGCGACGGCGAGTTGACGGTTGGGTTTCTTGAAGAAAATGTGGATCGCATCTCCTATTATGTCATCGGGCTTGTCATGGTGCTGCCAGGCTCCAGGCTATACGAAGATCCTCGGAAATACGGCGTTAGTTCGATTTCGTTCGAAAAAAATCCGATGAAAACGCCCGAACCCGTATGGAGATCGGACCTGCGAATGTCCGCCGGCGCCGTGAACCATCTCTACGAGCGACTGGGCAAGCTCGAAGACAAATACGCCATAGGCGACTATCCTTACGTCGGGGGGCTGTCTACCAATCATAGCTTTCTCTACTTTAGACTTGGCCCCGATATCCTAAAAAGGCTCTCAACGACCAATGAAAACATAGCTGCATTTTCACCCAATAATTAGAGAATAATCCAGACTGATCCACCCGGTTGATCGGGTCCTTGCGGTCAGTGTGCATAGACGAGAAAAATTCGCCTTCCGTAACGCCGGGGCGAGAACTTTTTCTGGTCCAGTTTGGGGCGAGCGCAATCGGGTGATAAATAGGCGAGCCGGCGGACATCGTGATGCATCCCGCCGACTGTCATACTAAGTTGCGTTAAAGTTGATTCCAATAATCCGGGGAAATCCCGTCATGCTAGCCACCTTGGCGGTGTCCTTTTCGAGAGTTGCGAGTGAGCGCATCAGTTGATCCTCTACTGCTTCCATGC
>JAJYDE010000090.1 GCA_021777755.1 Deltaproteobacteria bacterium | reverse complement strand
ATCACAACCGTGGACCCCTTTACCTACGCGGTGGATGGATTCAAATCGCTTCTTCTCAAAAACACGGGCCTTGCGGCCATTTCCGGCGATATGCTCTACCTGGGCGTATTCGCGCTTCTGGCCATGTCCGCAGCCACACGCCTTTTCAGGCGGACCCTTTAGCCGCGATAATCGAGAGTTGCAACAAGTGGCGGAGCGGCAGGGGATTTCTGCGCCCGTTCGCAAACCGAAATGAATCGGGTTTTCCTCAGGTGTGGGGGCGGAACAGGTTGAAACGCAGGGTCTGATTGCACTTGGGGGGGGCCGCGCCCAATTCCATGGCCCAGAAGTAGTGATAGGAGCTTGTCTTCTTGAACGCCTCGCAGACGCCTATTTGGGTAAAACGCGGGCTCATCATGTTGGGGCGGTGTTCGGGACTGCTGTACATACTTTCGAAGGTTTCCTCGGGCGAGGCCAGACCCACGGCGATATTTTCCGCGACATCCGTGACGGGATAACCGGTACCGAAGACGTTTTGAAAAAATTTTTCGCCATCGCTCAGTTCATGGGAGCAACTGTCGTGCAGGGCCATGTCCATGCCATGACGACTGGCGGCCCGGGTCAGTTGCCCGCTGTATTCCAGGGCCGGGATGCCGTCGGCCATTCGCTCGAGATTGACCAGTTCGATCATTTTTTTGCCGGCCGGGGTCAGTCCCGATTCAATGCCGCATTCCGGGCAAAGCGGGCTCTTAACCTCCCGGATTTCCCGCGAGCCGGCGAGTTCCCTGATCACATAAACGTTAGAGTAGCTGCCGGTTTGCAGCTTGACGGGGCGAATCTGGATGATGGACGACTGAAGATAGACCGAGGCGAAAAAGGCGCCGTTTCGTAAAACCAGGACGACCTCGCCGCTTTGGGGGGCGACGATGTCGCCGGTCCATAGCAAAAAGCCGCTCGAATCGCCTTGCCTGGATTTCTGCTCGGCCTTCAGACACACGTTTGCAAACAGGTGCAACTCGATGGATTCAGAACTCAATTGAGTGGAAAGGGCGGCGGGGTTTAGCTCGACAACGCGTTGCCGGAGGATCCCCTCGCTGACATCGCCCAACCGCGAAGAAGACTCGGGGTTGGAGGGATTGGGGGCAAACACGGCAGCCGAGTGTGCGACTGAAGCTGGAAAAAGCAGGCAAAGAAAAACAGTCGCGGCCCAAAATCCCGATTTCATCTCTATCCTTGTGCATCCGTTCGAGGGATAACCCCCGGAGCGGCGATGCCACCTGCCAGCTTCGACTGGAAAAGGGTTTCCAGGCGGGGTCGGCGAATGGTGAGGCAATAAACGTGCCTTTTGGAGGGAAACGAGATGACAGGACTGGCAGTCGAGTGTCTTCCGAGTGATAGTGCGTGGCCCATGGCCCCTCCGGGATCAATTACGAGTACGTCATGGTGATTTATAACCTTCCTAATAGGAAATGGGTACTATGTCAACAATTTTGACGCTGAAAAGGTCAAATGCGCGGAGAGCCGACGCCAAGGCCAATGGTGCGGGAGCTTCTTGCCGAGGCCGCGCCGAACTCCTGCGCCCAGAAGAAGCGATAGCCGCTTGAGGGGTTGACCTGGTCGCTCACCCCGATCTGGGTGAAATCGGAGTTCATGATGTTCGAGCGGTGATCGGGGCTGCTCAAAAGACATTCGAAGGCTTCTTCGGGTGTGGCGACTCCGACGGCCAGATTTTCCCCGACCTCGGAAACCGGATAGCCGCTGGCGAAGACATTCTGATAGAACTGTTCGCCGTCGGTCAGTTGATGGGAGCAACAATCGTGGTTGGCCATGTCCAGCGCGTGACGCCGCGCCGCATTTGTGAGCTGGTTGTCATATTGCAGGGCCGGTAGACCGTCGGCCTTTCGTTCAAGGTTGACCAGTTCCACCATCTTTCGCGCATCCGCGGTGAGTGTACCGTTACCCAAAGCGCAATCGGGGCAAATCCTGTTGCGCAGGGCCGCCGTTTGCCCTGTTTGCACCGCGGGGCTCCGCCAGGGGCAGGCGATCTCCCTGATGGTGTATTGCTGTGAAGCGTCGGCCGAGTCCGGATTGACGGGGCGAATCTGGATGATGGAGGAGCCGAGATAGGCCGAAGCGAAAATAAGGCCGTTTCGCACCACGAGGACCAATTTGCCGCCTGCGGCGCCCTGGATTTGGCCCGTCCACAGCATGAAGCCGCCGGCCTCCCTTTGTTCCAATTTGCGCAGAGCGGTCAGCCGGAGGTTGTCGAAGAGCTGCAGAGTGACGGTGTTCACCCGGGGTTGGGACAAGAGGTCGTTGGGGTTCAAGCGGACCATGCGCTGCCGGATGACCTCCCGGCCTTGAGGCTGCAGGCTCGGCCACGGGGAGGCGCAGGCCCGAAGGGGGGAAACCATCGAGATGGCGGCTGATGACACAAAGAGGGCGAAAAGGATGATCGATGTGCGCAGTCCCGATTTCATGGTAGTCCTCCCGCTTTTGCGACGGCTTGGGGGACCATTGGGTTCCGCCTGCCGCCTCTGGTTGAAATTCCCCGTAATAGAGGGGAGCTGACGGGAGATAAGGCAAACGTCGTGCCTTTCGGGATGAGTTAGGTTTGGAGAGGACTTTCGTCAATTATATCGATGGGGTATCTTTTGCCGGGAAAGGGTGGGGTCCCGGGTTTTGCCTGGATGAATTGCAGGTGTGAGGTTCCAGCGGGGGAATTGGTAATTGATGATTGTAATTGGTAATTACAGGGGTAATGGAGGTTTGGCGACCTTAAGGTTGTCTATCCGGGTAAGAGGTGAATATTTTGGAGCCGTCGGCCAGTGCGCCTTCCAAGCCGAGGAGAAAGCCGTTTTCGTCCTCGACGCGAACCCGCCCGGCAAGGGCTGCGGCATAAAGTCGCTGATCGCAGGCTATAAGGGCATGCTTGACATTCATGCCCTGGTAGAGGCCGATTTTTCGACCATTTACGAAGACTTCGATTTTTTCGCTCATTTTCGGAAGGCAATCCCCGGGTTCATTTGACAATCATCCTTCGCATGGAGCCGGCCTTTATGGGCGAATTGCGGCCGATGTAGTCAACGACCGCCTCGAGCTGAGACTGCCCGGTGGAGAAGTCGCGGCCGTGCTTGAAGAGGTTGAACCGGTCGCCTCCGGCCGCGAGAAAATCGTTTGTGGCCACCCGGTAGGAAGCCTGGTCATCGAGGGGCTTTCCCGCGACTTCTATGGACACTGCGCGCTCACCGGGAGGTTTGGACATGTCGAAGACCGCCCGTATGCCCGAGACCTGGAGGGTTACATCCCCATGGGCGACGCTTTGTTCGAGGGCTTGCCGCACCTGTTTTCCGCTCAGATTCATGGAGACGATATTGTCGTCGAAGGGCAGGACGGTAAAGACTTCCTCCATTGTTACCGGGCCCGCGGGGATATCTGCGCGAATGCCCCCCCGGTTTTGAAAGGCTATTTGCGCGCCGCTTGAGGAGCGCATGGCGTCGGCGATCAGATCCCCCAGGCGGCTTTCCCCGGTGAAGTTTCTTTTAAGGTCCACATCCGCGGTTCCGATCGTCTTTGCGAATTGGGGTTTGATTTTGGCTTCATATTCATCGATGATTTTGGCGACTCTGGGATCGGCCGGGGCTGAGCGGGGAGAAACCGGCAGCAGTTCGTTATTGCCGGTGAAGCTTACAATCTTTTTGGCCTCCGGGTCGAAGGCGATCTTCATTACGCCCAGATATAGGCCGTAGCATCCCGCCTGCACGATAACCGTGCCCGATTGGACCACCGGATCGGTTATTGCCGTGTGGCTGTGTCCGCCAACGATCAGGTCTATACCCTTCACTTCGCTCGCCAGTCGCCGGTCGTCGTAGAGCCCGAGGTGAGTGAGGGCGATAACGATCGAAGCCCCTTTGGCCTTGACCTCCCTTATGAGGGGCGGCATAACCGATTCGGGCCAGGAGAACTTGAGTCCGACCACGTTGTCGGCTTTTGTCGTGTAACGGGTCTGGGGGGTGGTAAGACCGATAATCGCGATTCGAACGCCCTTTTTATCCAGGATTATGTAAGGTTTTACCCCCTTTATGAGTTTTCCGTCGCGGGTTGTGACATTTGCCGACAGGACGGGAAAGCGAGCCTCGGAAATGATGGAGTGGAGCACGCCCTGTCCCCAGTCGAACTCGTGGTTTCCAAGAGCCATGGCATCGAAATGAAGGTAATTCATGATTTCGATGACGGGTTTACCGTGGAAGAGGTTTGAAATCGGGGTCCCCTGGAACATGTCGCCCGCAGAAAGAAGGAGGGTTCCGTCGGGGTTTTGGTCTCTTTCCTGCTCGATCATTCTGGCCAGGAAGGCAGCGCCGCCAGCCTTTTCACCCTGGCCTGCGAGCTTTTCGGGAAAGGAGACGAAGGGAAGGAGGTGGCCATGAGTATCGTTAATGTGGAGGATGGTGAGGTTCACCGGATGATGTTGCGCGGTGCCTGCGAAAGCCGCAATCGGGGTGTAAGCGAGGAAGCAGCAAAGCGTACAGGCCGCGAAGAGTGTTCGTTTGAAACGGTAAGGAGTTCTCATGGTCATGATTTTCTCTTCTCAGTTTTTGCCTGAAAGGCTGATGCCGGCGGCCCGAAAACAGCCCGACCATCCGCTGCGGCGGAAAACCGATTGATCGCACCAGACTGCCACGGGGTAGTAATCGGCCATTACGGATTGGGCGCAAATTCCGGCCCGGGCCACATCCGAGGGATCGGGCGGGGCGGGCAGATTCAACGTATAGGTGCACCCGTTGGCGATGGCATTTTGGACCGAGTAGGGGAAACCGCCGGAGGGGAGCATGTTGCGTAAAAAAATCGATTTGTTCATCTGTTCGTCTCCCCAGGGCAGCCAATTGACTCGCGGGGGCAGCCAGCTCGGGACAAACTGGTCGTCGGAGATCACCAGGGTGTAAAAGCCATGGGCGTCAAGCTTGGTGGTGGCATCCGTCATGCACCCCACCACCGGATAGGGCATGGCGACGTCGTTTACGCACATGGCCCAGTAGCGCGCCTGCACAGCCTGCGAGCGCGGCTGGCGAGCGGGCTGCCAGGCGCCCTGTCCGAAAAACGTATTGGGGAAGGCGGGCGCCCTGCCTCTTATGACTATAAGCCTGCCCGGCTGATAATCTCCCGGAAAAGAGTTTATATATTTGTTGTTCGGATTCGGGAAAAGCCAAGTGGGCGGTTGATTGGGCGGGGCGAACCACATGTGGTCGGGGGCCGTATAGCTGCTGGTGATGGCGCTGATTTGCGTATTGTTGACAAGGGCGCTTACATCGGAAAAGGCATTGACATCGGTGCAGGGTTGAAGCGTTTGGGTGTTTGCGTTGGCCCCGGTGAGGGTAACGTCCGGGAGCGCTTGAGCGCCCATAGAGTTGCGGCCCTCGTCGGGCAGATAAATGCGATAGACCACCCAGGCAACGCCCGGGGCCGTTCGTATGACGTTTGTCCCCTGGCTTTGGTCGCGAACAACGGTGACTGTATAAGTTCCCGCGGTCTGGCCGGGGGGCACGAAGGGGTTTTCGCCCCGAAGATCGGGGACGATCTGCGCGTCGTAGATGCTGTCATGGACCAGGGTTGGCGCCAGACCGTCATAGGTTACAAAGGACATGTAGCGAGCGGAGGGATAGGTGCCTTTGATGGTCATGCTCGTCCACTGAGGATCGAAGGGCATCATCCAGTAGCGGGCGGTGCTGTCGGGCCAGGCTATATTTCCCGACCCGTGCGGCGTTAATTCGAGCGGCCAGGCGCAGTCCGAAGAAACCTGGGCCGCGGCCGGGACGGTAACGGCCGCGGCGATGAAGCCGATAACGACGAGATATCCAAGGCCCGTGGTCGCCTGCTTGCCCAGAGCCGTGAGGCGCCTGGCGCTTCGGTGCGCCATGGAGCCGAAGCGGGACGTCTTCCGGTCCGGGATAAACTCCTTGGCCTTGTTCGACATCTTTTCCCTCCGCAACGTGTTTAATTTCGCAATTATTGCACAGCATGAACGGCGTTGGTCGAAATGCATTCGGGAATCCTTGCAGTATAGGATTTTGGGAGTCGGTTGCAAGCGAAATTGCATGAGGCGGCGCCTGGAAGAGTAAAGAAAAAAGTATTTTGACTTTGCGGAACTGATTGTATTTGAATATGAAGATGGTAGAGTAACATCACAAAAAGCCCGGGGCCATCTCTATTGTCAAGAAATCATCACGGGGAGCGCGAAGATGAACGAGAACAATTTTGAAGGCATTACGAAAGATTACTTTTCGAAGTACATTGCCATTGTTCAGCAGGTCATCATGGCACCTGCCGAGTTCTACCGGCAGATGCCCAAATCGGGCGGGTTAGTCGATCCCTTGATTTTTATGATTGTAATGGGCGTTGTGGGGGGTATTTTACGCGCCATCCTGGGGGTGCTTGGCATAGGTTTTGCCGTTTCCTTCCTCGTAGCGATAGGCTCCATAGTGCTCGTTCCGATCTTTGTGGTTATTTTCAGTTTTATCGGCGCGGGTGTTGTGTTTGTCATCTGGAAACTGATGGGTTCTCAAGAATCCTTTGAAACCGCCTACCGGTGTTTTGCATATGCGGGCGCCATTTCCCCGATAACCGTCGTGCTCGACGTCATTCCCTACATAGGTCCCGTTCTGGGAGTTTTGTGGATTACCTACATTCTGGTCAACGCCTCCGTAGAGGTGCATCGTCTTGAACCGAGGCTGTCGTGGATCGTTTTCGGGATCATCGGGGCGGTTCTTTGCCTTGCATCGATCAGTGCGCAAATCAGCGCGAGGAGGATGGCAACAAATATGACGACCTTTCAGAACCAGATCAAGAATATGCAAAATATGAAACCCGAAGAGGCGGGTAAAGCAATGGGGCAATTCCTCAAGGGGATGCAAAAGGGAAGTCAATAAGGATTGTCGCCCGAGGCTGTCGATTCGATGTATGAGGATACATACCTGCGAGGGGAACATGAAACTGAGAAAAGTCATTTTCGTGGCCGGACTTGCAATGTTTCTGGCGGGGACGGTCTGGTCGGACCAGGGCATGATGAGCGTTCAGGTGAGGGAAGGCGAGCTCAGGGCCACGCCTTCTTTTCTGGGTGCGATCGTGGGTCCTGTGGCGTACGGAGACCGGGTGAGCAGCATCAGAAAGCAGGGGGACTGGGTCAACGTGAGAGGTCCGAATAACCTTGCCGGGTGGATTCACGAGTCCGCATTGACGAGCAAGCAGGTGGTGTTAAGCTCGGGCTCGGCTGTTTCGGCCTCGGCCAACAGCCAGGAAATCGCCCTGGCGGGAAAGGGTTTTAACGAAGACGTTGAGCGGCAATACAGGAGCAACGACCGGTTGGATTACGCCTGGGTCGATCACATGCAGGGCTTCAAAATAACGAGAGACCAAATGGTGGTCTTCCTGCGGCAGGGGCAAATAAAACCGCCGCAAGGAGGGCAGCGATGAGTTGTTCGACGAGACTGCGGA
>JAJYDE010000089.1 GCA_021777755.1 Deltaproteobacteria bacterium | reverse complement strand
CGGGCGCGGCTATCGGGGGGTCTCGGGGGGGACCGACAATCACCTGATGCTTGTCGATCTAGGCCCGCGCGGCCTTACCGGAAAAATCGCCGAACAGACCCTGGACCTGGCGGGCATAACGGTAAATAAAAACGCCATCCCTTTCGATCCGCTGAAACCTTCCATTACGAGCGGCATACGCATCGGGACCCCGGCCCTTACCACACGCGGAATGGGGCCCGAGCACATGGAGATTGTCGGTGGGTTCATGCATCGCGCCCTGAGTTCGGTGGACGATGAGGCCGCTTTGGGCGTGCTTGCCGGGGAGGTGGGCGAATTTTGCTCGGGTTTTTCACTGCATGAGGAGAATTTGGGCTGAGTCGGACATCGGGAAATGATGCCAAAAGATGCTGATATTTTTTTTATGAAAAAAGCGCTGCGTCTGGCTGTGCTGGGCGCCGGCATGACCAGCCCCAACCCTCTGGTTGGGGCGGTTGTCGTAAAAGAGGGCGTTCTTGTCGGAAAGGGTTATCATAAAAAGTTCGGAGGGACTCACGCGGAGGTCGATGCGCTTTGCGCAGCCGGCCCGGCGGCTCGCGGCGCGGTTTTGTATGTGACCCTGGAGCCGTGCAACCATTACGGGCAAACGCCTCCCTGCACCAAGGCCATCCTCGAGGCCGGAGTGGCCCGGGTGGTTTACGGCATGGCGGACCCCAATCCGCGGGTGGCGGGCGGAGGCGCGGAAGCCCTGAAAGGGGCCGGGGTGGAAGTGAGTGGCGCGGTCCTTGAGCGGGAATGCCGGGCCATAAACCAGCCGTTCATAAAGCATGTGACCACCGGGCTGCCCTATGTAACGATCAAGTCCGCGGCAACCCTTGACGGCTTTATCGCCACCTCGACCGGGGAGTCCAAGTGGATCACCGGGGAGAGCGCCCGCCGTTTTGCTCACGGGCTGCGCTCGCGGGTGGACGGAATCGTGGTCGGTATGGGAACGGTCATCGCCGATGACCCCCTTTTGACCGCGCGGCTGCCAGGAAGAAAAAAGTTCAGGCAACCGGTGAGGATCGTTCTTGACACTGATTTGAGAATTTCCGCCGGGTCGCAGTTGGTGCGCAGCGCTTCATCCGGCCCGGTTTGGATCGTTTGCGCCACCCGGGCCCCCGCGGCCCGGGAAGAAGCTCTTAAAAAAGCCGGCGCCCAAGTGATAAGACTTCCCGCGGGAAAGGCCGGTATCGATCTATCCGCCCTTTTGGAGCATTTGGGGAAAAACCAGCTGTCCAGCCTTTTGATCGAAGGGGGCGGGCACGTGTCGGGGAGCTTTATAGACAGCGGTCACGCGGATGAATTCTATTTTTTCTACGCGCCCAAAATTCTTGGAGATCCTCGCGGGGTTTCGATGCTTTCGGGGGGGGCCAGGCCCCGCATGGCCGATTGCCTGAAGGTCCACGGGATTCATACGAAAAAACTTGGTGAAGACCTGCTTCTGTGCGGCAGGTTTGGAGAGCGGCTTTACTGATTATGTTTACCGGTCTGATAGAGGGAACGGGAACGCTTTTGCGCACCGAGCGCCACGGGGTGGATGCTCGCATGGTGATAAGCCCCGCCTTCCCGTTGGATAATCCGGTTTTGGGGGAAAGCATCGCGGTTGACGGGGCCTGTCTTACGGTGACCGATTTCGACCGGGGTTGCTTCGGGGCCGATGTCTCGGCTGAAACCCTTGCCAGAACGACTCTGGGGCGAAAAAATCCCGGCTGCGGGCTAAATCTCGAAAGGGCACTAAGGCTTGGAGATCGCCTCGGCGGGCACATGGTTTCCGGCCATATCGACGGCATCGGGGTCCTGCGGGAGCGTAAGCCCGAGGGGAGATCTTTGCGGCTTGTCTTCGAGATCTCCGCCGAACTTGTGCGTTTGGTGATCGAGAAAGGCTCGATAGCCATAAACGGCATAAGCCTGACCGTAAACGGGGTCTCGAATAGCGGTTTCGATGTCAACGTCGTTTCGCACACAGCCCGGGTGACCACGCTGGCCGATCTGCGGATAGGCGCGGAAGTCAACATCGAAACCGATCTGATCGGCAAATATGTCCACCGCCTGGTGAGCCTGCGGGAGGAGCCCGGCGGGGAAGCCGGAGGCGCAAAGGGCGTTGATATGGATTTGCTGAGGCGCCACGGTTTTGCCTGAACCTGCGGCCGCCTTGAAGATATGATTCCAATTATGTTATAGGATAGCGGTTTTCAACTTCTGAAAGGAGAGACGAAGATGCCCTTGGCGACGATTCCCGAGGCGCTCGAGGATATACGGCTGGGTAAGCCCATCATTTTGGTCGATGACGAAGATCGTGAAAACGAGGGGGATTTGTGCATCGCGGCCGAAAAGGTCTCGCCCGAAGCAATCAATTTCATGGCCAAGTATGGTCGCGGCCTGATCTGTCTTGCTCTTGCGCCGGAAATGGTCGATCGGCTCGAACTGCCGATGATGGTCACGAAGAACAAGTCGCCTTTTCAAACGGCCTTCACGGTATCCATCGAGGCCCGAAAAGGGGTGACCACCGGTATCAGCGCTGCGGACAGGTCCCACACCATCCTCACGGCCATCGCCGACAAGGTCAAAGCTGAAGACCTGGTCAGCCCTGGTCACATATTCCCGCTTCGGGCCAAAAAGGGCGGTGTTCTGGTAAGGACCGGCCAGACCGAAGGGTCGGTGGATCTTTCCCGGATCGCCGGGATGAAGCCCGCCGGCGTTATTTGCGAGATTATGAACGATGACGGCACAATGTCGCGGATGCCCGACCTTGAGGTCTTCGCCCGCGAACACGATCTCAAAATCGTAACCATCGCCAGCCTTATCAACTACAGAATGCAAAACGAACTCTTCGTCCACAGGGCCGCGACCGCCTTGCTGCCAAGCGCCTACGGGGGCGAATTCAAAATCATTGCCTACACCAACGATATCGACGAGTATTGTCATCTGGCGCTGGTGAAAGGCGATATCGGTCCTGAGGACGACGTGCTTGTACGGGTCCATTCGGAATGTCTTACGGGAGACGTCCTGGGTTCCATGCGATGCGATTGCGGCGCGCAGCTTCGAGCCGCCCTGTCGCAGATCGGGCGGGTTGGCAAGGGCGTTGTTCTCTACATGCGAAACCACGAAGGGCGAGGGATCGGAATCGTCAACAAGATCAAGGCATACGCTTTGCAGGAACAGGGCTACGATACCGTTGAGGCAAACGAGGCGCTGGGGTTTGAAGCCGATCTGCGCGATTACGGAATCGGGGCCCAAATGCTCGTCGAGCTTGGCGTCAAGAAGATGAAGCTTATGACCAACAACCCCACAAAGATCGTGGGGCTCCAGGGGTACGGCATAACCGTTACCGAACGGGTGCCCCTTGAAATTTCGCCTAACGAGTGCAATCGCGAGTACCTTAGCACCAAATGCCTCAAGATGGGGCACATACTGAGTTGCATATCCGGGGAGGAGAAGGCTTAAATGAGGGTTTTCGAAGGACAGCTGCTGGCCGCAGGCCTAAGGTTCGGGATCATCGTCAGCCGGTTTAACGATTTTATCGGAGACAGGCTTTTGGGAGGAGCCCTCGATGCGCTCAAAAGAAGCGGGGCCGACGAGGAAAATATTGATGTCTACAAGGTCCCGGGGGCTTTCGAAATCCCGATCATTGCCAAAAAGACGGTGGAAAGCGGCAAGTATGACGCCGTGATCTGCCTGGGCGCCGTCATCCGGGGAGCGACCCCCCACTTTGATTACGTTGCCGCCGAGGTGTCCAAGGGCATCGCCAATGTGGCCATTGAGGCCGGGGTCCCCATCAGCTTTGGCGTGCTCACCACGGACACAATCGAGCAGGCCATCGAGAGGGCCGGCTCCAAGTCGGGCAATAAGGGCTGGGATGCAGCCTATGCGGCCATCGAAATGGCCGACCTAATAAGGCGGATGTCGGCTTAAGCGCGTTGCTGCCGGTTTTTGTTTTTACTCAACCACATTTCAACAGATTTCAATTCGGATTTTTCAAGATGGGCCAGCGGCGCAAATCCAGAGAGATCGCATTGCAGATGCTCTACCAGATGGAGATGACTTCAGGGTCTCCCTCGGAGGTCATCGATTCCTATAACGAACTGGCCTCGGGCGACCAGCAGGATAATTCGGAGCTCTCCGAAGCCCTTCGCCCCTTTACCGAGCATCTGGTTACCGGCGTCCATTTCCACCGCGGCGAGCTTGACGATATGATCGCCGAGGCTTCCTCCAACTGGCGTGTGGAAAGGATGTCGATAATCGACAGGAACGTTCTGCGGATTGCTCTTTTCGAAATGCTCTACTGCCTGGAAATACCTCCAAAGGTGTCGATAAACGAAGCCATCGATCTTGGAAAAACCTTCGGCAGCCCCGATTCGGGCGGTTTCATAAACGGCATACTGGACAATCTGTTACAGCAGGCCAACCAGCTTCGCGGGCCTCAGGGCGGTGGCGCCTGAGAGCAAGAATTGGAAATTGAGCCAAGGTGCGGGGAATTTTTGATTCCAGGCGTTGCCGGCTTAAAGGAATAGAGGAGGCCAAATTGAGTTTTGCCGTTGCACTGGGAGGAAAAGGCGGGACGGGGAAGACCACAATAGCGGGGCTTCTCATTCGATATATGCTTGAGCATGGCATGAAGCCTTTGCTCGCCATAGACGCCGACTGCAATTCGAATCTGAATGAAGTCCTTGGGGTGGTGCTCGAAGAGACGCTCTCGGATGCCCGCGAAGACATGAAAACAAAAGTCCCCGCGGGCATGACCAAGGATATCTACATGGAGATGAAGCTCGAGCAGGCACTCATCGAGGCCGACTGCTTCGATCTTGTCGCCATGGGACGTCCCGAAGGGCCGGGCTGCTATTGCGCGGCCAATAACCTGCTCAGTAGCCTTATCGAACGCCTCATCGGCAACTATCAGTACATCGTGATCGATAACGAGGCCGGCATGGAGCACTTCAGTCGCCTCAACCAGAAAGATATCGATCTTCTCCTGCTGGTCTCAGATCCCAGCAGAAGAGGGCTTTCCGCCGCCTGCCGCATAGCCGAGCTGGTAAAGAGCCTCCCCATGAGCGTTGCGCGAACCGTACTGGTGGTAAACCAGATCCGGCAGATGCCCGCGGACTGGCCCGAAGAGGTCCTGCGCATCTTCGGCAAGGATTCGATTGCCTGTCTTCCCGCCGACCCCATGCTTTCCCGGTTCGATATGGAGGGCAAACCCACCGTGAAGCTTCCCGAGGATACCCCGGTGGTGGTGGAGACTCAAAAACTTTTCGAAAAATTGCTCGCCGGCGTTCAATCGAATGCCCGCTGATCGAGGCTCTATTAGGAGGAGGAGAGGATGTTTCACATTCGCCGCGCGCTTTTGAGCGTGACCGATAAGACCGGGTTGGCCGATTTCGGCGGGGCACTGGCGGGATTCAACGTGCAAATGCTTTCGACCGGAGGCACTGCCAAGGCGCTTCGCGAGGCGGGGATCGAGATTACCGAAGTCTCCGATCATACGGGTTTTCCGGAAATGCTCGACGGCCGGGTGAAGACACTTCACCCCAAAATTCACGGCGGCATTCTTGGCATCCGGGATAACGAGGCCCATGTTTCGACCATGGCAAAGCACGGCATCGAACCCATCGACATGGTGGTGGTAAATCTCTACGCGTTTGCCAAAACGGTTGCTCGCCCCGGGTGCACCCTTGAGGAGGCTATCGAAAACATCGATATCGGCGGACCGACCCTCATACGCGCCGCCGCGAAAAATAACCGCTTTGTCGCTGTGGTGACCGACCCTTCCGATTACCCCGAAATCCTCCGGGAAATGCAATCGCTTAAAGGCGCCATATCGAAAAAGACCAGTTTGAGGCTTGCCTGCAAGGCATTCTGCTCCACCAGCGCCTACGATGCCAATATCTGTGAATATCTGACGGCGACGGTTAGTGAAAACGGCGGCAAGGCGTAAGAGAAAATTAGCAAAACAGAATCGGCAGGCATATAGATGAAAGTATTAGTCGTTGGCTCGGGTGGCAGAGATCATGCCATCGCCTGGAAATTCAGCAAAAGTCCGCGGGTTGAGCGCGTCTACGTCGCTCACGGCAACGCTGGCATAGCCGCAACGGCCCCGTGCGTCAACCTCAGGACCATCGAGGAGATGGCCGATTTCGCCCAAAAGGAGCGCATAGACCTCACCTTCGTTGGTCCGGAAAAGCCTCTATCGGCCGGGATAACCGATCTTTTCGAGTCCCGCGGTCTTGCGATCATCGGCCCGGACAGTAAGGCGAGCAGGCTCGAGTCGAGCAAATGCGACGCCAAGACGATGATGCGCGAACTAGGTATTCCCGTCCCGGAATTCGAAAACTTTAGCGACTCGGACAAGGCCCGCGATTATATTCGAAGCGTGGGATATCCCGTGGTGGTAAAAGCCGACGGCCTTGCGGCGGGCAAAGGCTCTTTGGTGTGCGATACGGCCTCGCAGGCCGAGGAAGCCGTCCGACAGATCATGGAAGAGCGTGTGTTCGGCGATGCGGGGCGAAGGGTCGATATAGAAAAACGTCTCTATGGCCGGGAACTCTCCTTCTTTTGCTTTACCGACGGCACGTCCATCGTGCCAATGGTGGCCGCGCAGGACTACAAGCGCGCACGGGAAAACGACGAGGGGAAAAACACCGGGGGAATGGGTTCTTATTCGCCTCACCCCTGGCTCGACGACTCGCTTGTCCAAACGATAATGACCAGGGTGGCCCAACCGCTCATAGCGGGCGTACGGGAAAAATACGGAATCGTCTACCGAGGGGTTCTCTATCTGGGGCTGATGCTGGTCGAAAGCCAACAGGAAGTCATCCCTTATGTTTTAGAGATCAATATCCGCCTCGGAGATCCGGAAGCCCAGGTGATACTTCCCAGGCTTCGAACCGATCTGGTCGATGTTTGCGAAGCGATTCTTGCCGGCCGCCTCGGAAGTCTTAAACCCGAGTGGGACCCCGACTACCGGCTCTGTCTCATCGCCACCAGCGGAATGACCAAGGGGAAAAAGGGTTGGTACAAGGGCTACCCCGATCGCTACAAGATCGGCCTGCCCATCGATGGTGTGGACCGCATCGATCCCGAATGCCTGGTTTTCCATTCAGGCACTGAAATGGACTCTTCCGGAAGGTTGGTCACCACCGGAGGAAGGGTTCTTTGCATCGTAAGCTCGGGTGGCACCCTCGGGCGGGCGCGGGAAAAAGCCCTTGCGGAGATGGAAAAAGTCAGTTTCGAAGGTATTTACTACAGAAAGGACATCGGCCTGGAGTAGCAGGCCGCGGGGGAGTTCGAATTGACAATGGTAAAAGCGCTCGTCATGACGGGGTTCGGCCTCAATTGCGATCTGGAAACCTCCCATGCTCTTGAGGTTGCCGGTGCGCAAGTCGAAAGAGTGCACCTCAACAGCCTGATTGCCGGCGAGAAGTCTTTGAGCGCCTACCGGATTTTCGTAGTCGGCGGGGGCTTTTCCTGGGGAGACGACCACGGGGCGGGCGTCATCATGGCCATGCGCCTCAAACATCGGCTCCAGAGAT
>JAJYDE010000045.1 GCA_021777755.1 Deltaproteobacteria bacterium | reverse complement strand
CTCAAAAACTGGGACATTCTCTTTACCTTCTTGCGAATTGAAGGGATAGAGCCAACCAACAATGCGGCTGAGCGGGCTATAAGACCCGCCGTCCAATGGCGTAAAATCTGCTTCGGTAATCAGTCCTGCGACGGAGAGCGTTTCACGGAAAGAATCCTCACTGTCACCCGCACTTGCCAAATGCAAAACAGCAATGCTTTTCAGTTTCTCTCTCATCTGATGAGTGCGTTCTTCCGGCGGGAGTCGTTGCCCTCTCTTCTCAAATGAAACTCAACGGTGAACGGTTACGAGGAAAGAGGTTCCAAAGGGCCAAACGCGGTAAACGTGCGAAAACTCTAGTCGAAGCTTTGCGAAACATGCCGAGATAAGCATTGGCCGGAGCCGTTAAAGGCTCCGGCTTTGTTTTGGAGGTCAAGGGCCGCCAAGACCCTTCCTCATGGAGCCTTAATCGATTCCTTTTGTAAGCCGGCTCGGGATTGTCAGAAGAATACGGCTTTTGCAGGCATCCGGGAAAGACCATGTCCGGTCCCGACCGAAAAACGCGGCCACTGAAGACCATTGTCGCGGGCCGTATCCTGGCACCCCGTCTATCTCAATTCAATTCCTTCTTTTCCCCACAATGTTAAAAAGCTGCAATATCCCGGCAGGTATGCCCCTTGCCATCGAGAAATGGAAGGCTCAGACATGGGCAAGGGCGGCGGGTTCCACGACCGTCATTGCGACCGGCTAAAAAACCGCTTCAAACCGCCTTGGTGCACAGGGGTTTTTAAACCGAACTAAAAAGGACTCAACGGAAATCCCGCCAAGTCCTTAGATTTTACTGGTTTGCCGAAGCGGGGACTCGAACCCCGACAGCCGTACGGCCACTAGACCCTGAACCTAGCGCGTCTACCAGTTCCGCCACTTCGGCAATTGCCTTGAAAAAGAATGAAAGTTATTGTATTTTAAAAGTCTTTGCCTGTCAAGGCGTTTCGATTACTTTCCGAAGGATGTCTCAAACTGTATGCAGGTGTTTCACGGAATTCAGTCCGCACGCGGCAGGCTAAAAGATCCCGCCATAACCATCGGAAACTTTGATGGAATCCATAAAGGCCACCAGGCACTTTTCCAAAAGGTAAGAGAGTGGGCGCACAAGCTCGGAGGCCACTCGGCGGTGGCGACCTTCGATCCCCACCCTATCGAGGTGCTTTCTCCCCAACGCGCCCCCGCTTTCATAACCAGCCACAGACTCAAGATGGACCTCATCGCCAGGTGCGGCATCGACGCAACGATTGTGATTCCCTTCAATCACCTTTTTTCTCGAATGTCGGCCCGGGAGTTCGTGCAGATCGTTTTGGTGGAAAACATCGGCGCAAAGGCGATCATCGTTGGCTACGACTACCGGTTCGGGCAAGGCCGCGAGGGCGACATCGATTTTCTAAGACGCCTTGGAGGCGAATACGGCTTTGAAGTCGATACGGTTTCGGGCATCAAGGTCGATGAGACCGTTGTCAGCAGCACGGCCATCCGGCAGATGATCGCGGGGGGCAAAATCAAAGACGCCAATCGCCTTCTCGGACGGTTCTTCGAGGTGAGCGGCGAGGTCATTGCCGGGCGGCGGCGCGGTATTAGCCTGGGATTTCCCACCGCAAACATCAGGATGCCCTCCACGGCCACCCCGCCCACGGGCGTCTATGTGATCGAAGCCGAAGTCGAGGGCAAAAGGTACGGAGGCGCGGCCAATCTCGGATACAATCCGACCTTCGGCAACACCGAAGTGTCGCTCGAAGCACACCTTTTCGATTTCCATGAGGACATCTACGGCAAGACCATCGTAATAAGATTCATCGACCGTCTGCGCGAAGAGAGGCGCTTTTCGGGCCCCGAAGAGCTGGCGGTGCAGATTCAAAAAGACGTGGAGAGGGCAAAAAAAATTCTCGAAGAGCTGGCAAGCCGCGGTGCGTGAATCGCGGTAAACAGTTCGGCCTTGGCGGCGAGCAGCTCTCCGTGTGCAGATCGCCGTCAGGGCAACCCACTTTCAATCTTTCGTTACCTCTGCTCCGATTTCTCTTTCCATAAAGCCCGCGACGCGATCTTCCATGGCCGAAATGAGAGGGTGCAGCGTTCTCTGGTTTAGCGCCGATATACCTATTGCGCCAAATTTGTTTATCTTCCGCAGGGCGAATTCGGCCTCCACCCGGTCGATTTTGTTCAAAACCATTATCGTCGGTTTTTTGTCCAGTTCGAGCCGGGCCAGCGTGCTTTCAACGGCTTCGATCTGATCTTCGAACCGGGGGTTGCCGATATCGACGACATGAAGCAGCAGATCGGCTTCCCCGAGTTCCTCGAGTGTGGCCGAAAATGCCTCCACGAGATCCTTTGGCAAATCCCGTATGAACCCCACCGTGTCGGTTATGATGACCTCGAAGTCCTTTGGAAACCGGAGCCTGCGGCTCACGGGATCCAGGGTGGCGAAAAGCTTGTTTTCAACGTTAACCGAGCTGTGAGTAAGTGCGTTCAGCAGGGTCGATTTTCCCGCGTTGGTGTAGCCGACGATGGAAATGACCGGGATCTGTTTTCTTGTCCTTCTGGTGCGCCTGAGGTTGCGCCTTTTGCTAAGACTTCGCAGATCGTCTTCGAGTTGGGCGATGCGATCTTTGATGCGGCGCCGGTTGATTTCCAGGGTGGTTTCGCCGGGCCCTCTGGTGCCAATGCCACCGGTAAGCCTGGATAGAGCGTCGTCTTTTACCGCGAGCCTGGGCAGGAGGTATTTGAGCTGGGCCATTTCGACCTGGAGCTTGCCCTCCCCGCTATGGGCCCTTTGGGCGAAAATATCGAGTATGAGTTGAGTTCTGTCGACCACCCGAAGTTCGGTGGTGTCCGTGATCGCCCGCACCTGTGAAGGATTGAGTTCCTGGTCGAAGATCAAAAGATCGACCCCGCACTGAAGCGCTCGAAGCACAATCTCGCTCAGCTTGCCTTTGCCGATGAAATATTTGGGGTCCCTGCGGCGCTGCATCTGAACGATCGTATCGGCGGAGACAATTCCCGCCGCAAGCGCAAGCTCGACCAGTTCGGCCATCGATTGATTGGCACTCTCCCGGTCCCTGTCGGTCACGCTCACAAGGATCGCCCGCTCCTGGCCGTCCTTGCCCGCCGAGCTGGCAGGCAGGTTGCGTTCCAGCTCGCCTTCGAGCGAACGAACAAGGGCCGGGAAATCCAGGTCCGGATCATGGCAGGGCATGGGGTCAAGCACCTCGAAGCCGCGCCCGCCGCTTCGACTCGCCGGCAGAATATGAGCAACTTCGAGTTGAACGGCCCCCCCGTTTGCATCGACTGCCACCGCGGCCATACAATCGAGCCTCAGGAAGACCAGATCCATCAGGTCGTCCTGGGAAAGCGGTTCGGCTTCCAGGTGCGTGTGCACGAGCCGAAGACCGCGCAAGCGCTTCCTTCCCCCGCGACTCTTGGGCAGATCGGGAATGAATAGAGAGCGAGGTCCGCCAACGAGCACCAGTTCAACCGCGCCATCGCGGCCAATGAGCACTCCGATCTGGCGACCGGATTCAAAGGAAAGATGTGCAAGGTCTCGGGAAAGATCGGGTGAAATCACCTGGTGGGCGGGGACTTTGCGCCGGCCAAGGCCGTCGAGGCGGCGGCGCACTCCGGGCTTTAGCCCGGTCAGGTTTCCAATGACTTTCGTATGCGGCCTCCCTTAATTCAACTCATTGTAAACATCTCACCCGCGGGGGAGAAGCCCCCCGGGGGCGATCAATCGGCCACCGCGAGGTTTTCAAAGCGCGTATAGGTATTAATATAGGCAAGTTTGACGGTTTCGCCCGCGGGCCCGTTTCTTTGTTTGCCGATTATGATCTCGGCAACACCCGGCTCCTTGCAGGCCGCCTTCGAATAGACCTCGTCCCGGTAAATGAAAGCGATCACATCCGCATCCTGCTCGATGGCCCCCGATTCGCGTAGATCGCTCAGCATGGGCCGCTTATCGGTTCGCTCTTCGACCTTTCGATTGAGTTGTGCAAGGGCGATCACCGGGATATCGAGTTCCTTGGCCAGTCCTTTAAGAGAGCGCGATATTTCCGATATTTCCTGCTCGCGCCTTTCAACCGAGTCCCTGCCCCGCATGAGCTGCAGATAGTCGACCACGATCAGCCCCAGGCCCCGGTCGGCCATCATACGGCGCGCCTTGGCTCGAAGCTCGAGGGTGGAGATCCCCGGGGTGTCGTCGATATAGATCGGTACGTCCATGTACTGCCCGGCGGCCTGAAGAAGCTTGCCGCATTCCTGGCGGCTTAGAAAACCGGTTCGAATCTTGTGGGAATCAACTCGTGCCTCCGAGCAAAGAAGGCGCATGGCAAGCTGCTCCTTGCTCATTTCCAAGGAAAAAAAGCCCACGGGCACCCCGCTTTCCATCGCGGCGTTTCGCGTGATGCACAGGCCAAAGGCGGTTTTTCCCATGCTGGGTCTGGCGGCCAGTATGATGAGATCCGATTTTTGAAAACCGGCGGTGAGCTTATCGAGATCCCGGTAGCCGCTGGAGACCCCTGTGACCGATTCCCGGTATTCCTGGTAGCGCTCGATAGCCTCGATGTTTTTCTTGATAACTTCCTTTAGCGGAAAATAGGAATTCCTGATCCGGCGTTCGGCGACTTTGAAAATCGCGGCTTCGGCGCTGTCCAAGACCTCTTCGGAGCTCTTGCCCCCGCCGTAGGCGAAAGAGAGTATCTCGTTGGCGGCCTGGATAAGCCTGCGCAACACCGCCTTTTCACTGACGATTTTAGCGTAGGCACCCACATTGGAGGCCGTTGGCATCGTGTCGGTCAGCGCCGCGATGTAGGAGGCGCCGCCCACGCCTTCGAGCTGCTTTCGATTGTCGAGCAGGTTTGTTACGGTCAGGATATCGATCGGCTCGTTTTGCTCGAAAAGATCCTGTATTGCCGTAAAGATAATCCGGTGGGATTCCTTGTAGAATTCGTCGCCCTTTAGAATCTCGAGGGCCGAGGGCAACCCGGAGCTGTCCACCATAATTCCCCCCAGCAGCGATTGTTCGGCCTCGATCTGCTGGGGGGGAATCTTGCGGAGTTCGGCTGAAAGCTCCTCCATGACTACTCTTCTTTTTCGATCACCACGCGAATGGTTGCGGTGACTTCGCCACCGACGCGAAGGATAACGGAGTGTTCGCCAAGCTGTTTGATGGGCTGCTCGAGCAGGATATTCCTGCGCTCCACGGCAAACCCCAGATCTTCGAGCGATTTGGCCACATCCGTCGTGCTCACCGAACCGTAAAGCTTATCGTCCTCGGCAACCTTTCGGCGCATGGACACCGTCACGGCGTTGAGCTTTTCAGCAAATGAGAGCATCTCCTGGCGCTGTTTTTCACGCTTTTGGGCCAGAACACGCTTTTTGTGCTCAAGATCGCGCACATTCCTGCCGGTGGCTTCCATCGCGAGATTTTTGGGAAAAAGAAAATTGCGGGCATACCCTGGCGCCACATTGACCAGATCGCCGATTTGCCCGATCGCTTCGACGCTTTCAGTTAAAATGACTTTCATTCGAAACTCCTGTTGAACAGAGACACCATAAGCCGAGGAGGGCGGGCCGGCAGCAGCCTCAGGCCTGCTTGTCCCGCTTTCGAAAATCGAACCACACGTCAAAGAGCCCCATTGCCGCGACCGCAATTCTCGAAGTTCCCTCAAGCAAAAGCACGGCACATATGAAGCCCTTGACAAAAATCGGCGCTCTCCATTTTTCAAAATAGAAGGCCACTACCGCAAGGCCCTGGAAAAAGTAGACCGTCCCGATAACGAGCATCACGTTGCTTCCGAGCAGATTGACAGCCCTTGAAGGCACGAGAAACATAAGACCCGCGGCGATGGCGACCCACACCAGATGCTCCGGGCTTTTCCAGAGGCAAAGCCTTTCCTGACGGTCGTCATCCGGAGCAACCCCCCGACAATACCTGCGGCAGAGGAGCAGATTGGCCCAGGAGACCATCAGCGTACTGGAGATGAAAATTCCGGGCAACATGCCGACCACCTGCGGCACCATCTCGAGAAGGCCCTTTTTGATCTCTTCGGTCCGCGCGGAACCGGCCGCGCCCAAAAGCTTCACGGCCTGCCCGATTTGCCCCCGAAGGTAGTGCTCGAAAAGGGGAACGATTTGCCCTTTGGTCATCAGATAGGCGGCGAACACAAAAGAGGCGGCGCCCCCGAGGGCCAAAAGGGTGGAAATGCCCACCGTCTTCGGGGCCGGCCACATTTGCAGAAAACCACGCCCGATGAGCACCCCCATAGCGATCAGCAGCAGATAGATCCCCAACTCGAACGGACCCAGAGGGTAAAATATCAAAGAGCCCAGCAAAGCCGCGCCGGCAGGCACGACCCAGCCCCTGCCGGCGCCCCGCCGCGCGATGGCAAACGCCGCGGGCGCAGGGGTCAAAAATGCGAACAGTCCCGAGAGGAAAAGACCAACCGTCAACACGGTCAGTATCATAAATTCCTTTATTTCCCCGCCCGCGGGGCGGACGGGCAGATCTTGCCTGGTCTCGTTCATCTCCGGCAGCAGCTCACACGACTAAAGCATGTGCGTGACAGTGTAGGGCAGAAGGGCGATCTGACGCGCCCTCTTTATGGCCGTCGTCAGTTCGCGCTGATGTTTGGCGCAATTTCCCGATATTCGCCTGGGCACTATCTTGCCACGCTCTGTTACGAAATAGCGAAGTGTTTTCGAATCTTTATAATCGATTTTGAGGTCTGAATCCACACAGAAACGGCAAATTTTACGCCGCGCGAACGTGCGCCTTTTACGCCTGACGGTCATCATGATTTCGGCTCTCTTTCCATATCGTATAGGTTAGAATCTTTTAGCTATTCCTGGCTGTCTTCTTCGAGTTCTTCGAGCTCGGCATCCTCAGAGCCCTCTTCTTGCTCGCCAACAGACTCCGCAGGGGTTTCTTCCTGCGCCTGGGCCGCGGCGGCCAGTGCCGCCTGGCGCTCTTTTTCCTTTTCCGGATCGTAGCGCTCATCGAGCAGAACGGTTATGAACTTGAGAACACGTTCATCGATTCGAAGATTTCGTTCGAGTTCGGCCACGAGCTGAGGGCCACCGACGTATTCCATCAGCACGTAAAGTCCCCGGGTGCGCTTGCCTATCGCGTAAGCCAGCTTTCTTTTCCCCCACGGGACATAGTTGAGCACCTCTCCGCCATTGGAGGTGACAATTGTCTGAATTTTGCTGTCGAGCACCGAATTTGTTTCTTCAGGCAGTTCCGGATCGACAATGAAAAAGGTCTCGTACTTGCGCATTTGATCTCCCTTCGGGTTAAATTAGCCCCAACTCTATATTGGAAGGAGCAAGGAGCCTGGACAGATAAAAGAATCTTTCTTACCAGTTTTATCCCTTGAGGTCAATGAAAGTTTGCGTCTGAAAAATCGTTTGAGGCCGCTAACTACCAGGCAGGTTTGAACCGATTATCATGTATAATAATACAAAAACGGTCTTCCCACCAGGAGGTTTTGGTAATGAGAATCGGATGCCCCAAAGAGATCAAGAGCCAGGAGTTCCGGGTTGGACTTATCCCGGCCACGGTAAAGGCATATGTTGATAGAGGTCACCAGGTGTGGATGGAAACCGGGGCCGGAATCGGGGCGGGCATTTCCGATGATCTCTACGAACAGGCGGGAGCCAGGATTTGCACGACGGCCCGCGAGGTGTGGGAAAGTTGCGAGATGATCGTAAAAGTCAAGGAGCCCCTTCCTGCCGAGTATGATTCGATGCGGTCGGGGCAGATCATTTACACCTATTTTCACTTCGCGGCCGATGAAAGGCTCACCCTTGCATGCATGGAAAAGCAGATATCGGCCATCGCTTATGAGACGGTCCAGGAAAAAGACGGTTCGCTGCCGCTTCTTAAACCGATGAGCGAGGTGGCTGGAAGGATGGCCCCTCTCATGGGCGCTTTCTACCTGGGAAAGATATTCGGAGGCCGGGGGCTTCTGCCCACCGGACTGCCGGGGGTTGCGCCCGCCAACGTTCTGATCATCGGGGGCGGCACGGTCGGGAGCAACGCGGCCAAAGTGGCAGCCGGTCTGGGGGCTCGCGTGACGCTGCTGGACATCAACCTCGACACGCTCGAACATCTGGGCAACATCATGCCGGCCAACGTCTGCCCCATTTACGCCGACGCCTACACCCTCGATAAGGGTTTACGGGAAGCCGACATAGTCATCGGGGCGGTTCTGGTTACGGGGGCGCGGGCGCCCAAAGTCGTCAGGCGCGAGCAGCTGGGAATAATGAAGCCGGGCTCTGTGATCGTAGATGTCGCCATAGACCAGGGGGGCTGTGTGGAAACCTCCCGGCCCACGACTCACGGCGATCCGGTCTATCTGGTCGATGGCGTTGTCCATTACTGCGTGGCCAACATGCCCGGCGCCTATGCCCGAAGCTCCACCTTCGCCCTCAACAACCGCACGGGAAAGTATGGACTGCGGATCGCGGACATGGGCGTGGAAGCCTGTCTCAAAGAACCGGCCCTGATGAACGGACTAAATGTCCACAGGGGATGGATCACTTTCAGGCCGGTTGCCGAAGCCTTCGGCCGGGCGGAGTCCTACAGGCCCGCCGAGGAGGCCATCGCCCGGCAATGATATTTATAACTTGCCCGTGGTTTTCGATTGCTATAGTATATTCGGGCATTCACCAGATTCTTGAATAAATCCTGGCTTCATAGAGTTGGAATTCCAAGGATTCGAACCTGTCAAGGCTTCATTCCTCCTCGCCTCAAGCAGGAGGGATGGCGCGAGGGTTTGCATGTCCAACCGCATCAGCCGCATAGATACGACCATCGACAACCATATCTACGTTTGGTCAACTATTCCCTCTTTTGCGCCCATGGCGGAAATTCTTCGCAACTCACGCGAAATTCTTGTCAAAAAGCTCCGGGATCTGACGGAGCGGCAGGGCACTAAAGGCAGCTGTGCACAGGATGCCGTACGATTGTTTCTTATAAATTTCGCCCTTGAGCGCATGGCCGGCGAGATCACCCCCGAGCATTTCACGATTTTTCGGGATACGGAGACAGTCGAGGTCATTTTGGAGGACTCCTACGGCATACAGTGCCGGGCCGATCGAGACGACATACTCATCCCTCATCAAAACGAGGCCTTGAAGATTCTGATCCAATGCCTTTTCCACCGGGCCAAGGCGGCCGATGAGAAGGACATCCTCTCCTTTCTGCATATGTTTTCCATAAAAAAACCCGAGGTGCGTCCGGACCAGGACAGAACGATGCGCCTCAGGTCGATGATCTGGTTCATCTACCTGGCCGTCGAAATCGTTAAAACCGAGCAGGCGGTATGCTCGAAAGGCTTGGAGTACTTCAGAAATAAATTCAGGGAACTACTGGATCACACCATCGACGGGACTATCATAGACGAAGAATCCAGGTTCCCGGGCTTTGAGGAGGGCCGATGGGAAAAGACCCTTTTCGGCTGGCTTCAGGGTGAAGACAGGAGAGAATTCGCCATCAAGCTCCGACGCCAATTCAATATGGAAAACAGGCTCGAGCATGTCAACAGGTGCCTTTTGGCCGATCACAGAAGATGCATCCTGGTGCAGGTAATGGCTCTTTTTTGCAAAATGTCCACTGGGAGAGAGAAGTGAATCCCGACGTTTTATTTGAAAAGTTCCCCGACATTGTTTTCGGGAGCCTTAGAAAACAGATGCTGCTGGGAATGGTCCCTGCCGATACGGTGCGAAGGATTCTCGAACCGCTTTTGTCCGATTTCCATCACCTGATGCTCGCGCTGCCCTCAGAGCTGCGAGCCGACTTTGAAAACATTCTAAGACTCTATCCGGACGTGGCCGAACGCTTCGCGATTTCGATAAAACCCCCGGTTTTGGAATCCCTGCGGTCCATGGCCCGGTACGCGGGAAGCGGGGTTGTTCACATGGAGGTCGGCGAACTTGACCTGGCAGCCGAACCTCAAGCGAGGCTGTCCACAGACGACGAGTTATCAGTTGGAGCCTTCGCCAACGAAGGTCAGGGATTTTTCACCACCGACCGGGGCGGTTCGGTCTACATCGAATTTTTCCATCCGGAGGGCGCCGACCGCGTTTACTTCGAATACAAACCCTGCCGGACCAACATAGAAATTTATCTTGGCGGAATTTACACTATCAGCCTCACACCGCGGAACCCCAAGGCGGAAATTCCCCTGGACAGGCTGATTCAAATCCTTGGGGAATGCTCGGCTCCGCTCCTGATGGAAATCAAAGAAAATCCCGAATCGCCCGTCCCCCCCGGACAAGCGAAGTAAACAGGTTACAATTCATCCCATGCGGGACACTCCCTCGATTCATTCCAGACTGGCTTCCATTTTCCCGCTGGGAAAATCCCCTGTGGCCCCGGGGACCGTGGCCACAGTTGTGGCCGGAATTCCCTGTTTTTTGCTCATCGGCCGTTTTTCCCCGCCGGCCCAGGCGGCCTTCGCCGCAGCCCTGTTTGCAGTCGGCTCGTATGTGTCCCATGAAGCGGAAAAGCAACTGGGCCGATCCGACCCGCAAGAGGTTGTCATAGACGAACTCTGCGGGTTTCTCATCGCCATGTTGGGCCATCCGACAGGCTTTGCGTCCATTTTGACCGGGGTTTTGCTCTTCCGTCTTTTCGACATCTGGAAGCCGTGGCCGATCCGGTGGGTGGACAGGCAAGTCCGCGGCGGGGTTGGAATTATGCTCGATGATGTCCTGGCGGGTATCGCGGCCAATATCCTGGGACTGATCATTTTGAAGCTTGTGGCGTTCTGATGGACAATTGTTTAAAAATGAGGAAAATTGGGATAAATTCAGGCTTAAAATTGATTTGAAGGAATATTGACGTCACAATGGTTGTTCCATCCCGCGATCAATGTCTGGAAATGCTCACACAGCACAATATGCCCGCGCATATTCGCAGGCACAGCATGCTTGTAACCGAAGTGGCGCTCGTCCTTGCAGCCCGATTAAACGGCAACGGCTGCCGGCTCGACCCGGACGTTGTGGAAGCCGCTGCCCTGCTGCACGACATCGGCAAAATGCAGGGGCTTAAAACGGGTGAAAATCACGCCGAACTCGGGGCCCGAATACTCGGAGGGATCGTAACTGAACCGATCGCCCGCATTGTGGCGGAGCACATTTACCTCGACGATTCCCAAACCGGGGGGCCTCTTACCGAATCCCTGATTGTCAATTATTCCGATAAGAGGGTCAAACACGACCGGATCGTAACCATCCGGGAGCGCTTCGAAGACCTGATCGAGCGTTACGCCAAATCTCCCCCCCAGGCCGTGATGCTGCGCGCAAAACTCGATCTCTACATCGCGCTCGAGCGCACTATTTTTTCCCACCTGGCCATAGCGCCCCATGGCCCTGAAATCATGGGGATAACCATATAAAGATATCATCAAGGAGTGAGTCGGCAGTTATGGAAACGCAAAAGTTGACAGTGGCCCTGCTTTCGGGAGGCAAATCGGCTGAACGAGACATTTCGCTTTCGAGCGGCGAACAGGTATTCGCGGCGCTCGATAAATCGCGATACAATATCCTTCGATACGATCCGGCCACAGACCTGCCGCTTCTGGCAAAAGACGCGGGCCGAATCGACGTGGCCCTCATCATCCTTCACGGACGAATGGGCGAAGACGGCACCATTCAGGGGTTTCTCGACTCTTTGGGAATACCCTACCAGGGCAGCGGAGTGCTCGGAAGCGCCATTGCCATGAACAAGATACTGAGCAAACAACTCTACGTTGCCGCCGGCCTGCCCACGGCCCCTTACATTGTTGCGGACAGATCGAAGCCGCCCCGGACAGCCGAAATTCTGGACAAGCTCGGGTTGCCCGTCGTTATGAAACCCGAACATGAAGGGTCGAGTATAGGCCTTACGATCGTAAAGGAGGAGGCGGACCTTGAGAGGGCGCTGAATAAGGCTTGGGGCTTCGACAGGCGCTGCCTCATCGAAAAATACGCAAAGGGGATCGAAATAACCGCCGGGGTCCTTGGAAACGACGACCTGCTGGCCCTTCCGCTTATCGAGATCTGCCCCCACCAACGCTACGAATTCTTCGATTACGAGGCCAAATATACCCCGGGGGCGACCAAGGAGATCTGCCCGGCAAGGATTTCGCCCGAACTTGCCCAAATCGCCCGGGACTACGCCCGGCAGGCCCACAAAGCCCTCCACTGCAGGGGCTACAGCCGCACGGACATGATCATTTCCGGGAGCGATTTTTACATCCTGGAAACAAACACCATTCCGGGCATGACCGCCACGAGCCTTTTTCCCCAGGCTGCGGCAAAGGCGGGCATCGGCTTTTCGCAGCTTCTGGACAGGCTGATCGAGCTTGGCAGGCAGAAGTAGCTCTTTAGAGACCTTCGATTATCGGCTCCACCTGCGCCGCCTTTTTTGCATAGAGATCGGATAATACCGACGCCAGGTTCGCCTCGACCGGCACATCGGTGTCTATCCTCATGTGGCGTTCGGGCGGCAATTCGTCAAGGGGCTCGAATTCTTCCAAGAATCCGGGCAGCTGCTCCCTTCTTGCATCCGAGGAGCCGGCTTGGCCTTCCCGACTGCCCAGCCTGTCCAGAAGAGCCTCCCGCGAGCTGACGCATTCGATAAACAATATGCTCGCGTCTAGATCCCCGGCCAACCTCGCGGCCTCCTCGCGCCATTTTCGCTTCGAGAAGGTGGCGTCAAGGATTGCCGAACGTCCGCTTTTCAGCTCCCCCTGAACGGATGAAAGGAGCCTCGAGTAGACGCGCCCCCGCCACCGGGGCCGGTAGATTCCCGCACCGAATGCGCTCGGTCCGCCGTGGTCCCTGTATTCCGGAAGCTCCTTTCTTGTCTCGTCCGAACTAAATATTGAAAGATCGAAGGTTTGAGCGATTATCTTTGCCCAGGTGGATTTGCCCGACCCCGGCAGTCCGCAAAGGACATGGAGTGTCGGCCTTGCGAAAAGAACCGCGTAACGAAAGGCAAGGTCGAAATACTCAACGGCACGCATTTTCATCTCGCGAATCTTGGAGGTATCGCCCGATGTGGATGCGCTAAGACACGACACCTTGATCTTTACGACCGCCCGGTAGCATGAATAGAAATCGAGGAGAGCGTAGACGCCAGGGTCGCCGCTCGCTTCGATGTAGCCCTGCAACATCGCCAGGCTCAAAAGGGGCCGTCCCAACCGCTCGACATCCATGTGCAGGAAGGCGAGATCGACGGCGCGATCTCCACAACGCAACCGCTCGCTGAATTCGACGCAGTCGATTACCTGGATGTGCTCCTGGAAATAGACGTGTTCGGCCCTGAGGTCTCCATGGCCCTCGCAGATCTTGGCCTCCTCGACCCTGCGCCGGAAAAGAGCCGCGCGGTCCCTTAAAAAAGCCCGAGTCGCCTCCCTTATGAATTCAAAGCGCTCTCTACCAGGCAGCGCGTCCACAAACGGCTCAAGCTGACGAAAATTTTCCTCCGTATTGCATTCCAGGATTTCTCTTCCGCCGTACTTGTCGATCGACTCGCCTTGTCGCGCCGTACGGAAAAACTCGAAAAGGCGACCGCCCAGTAATCTCATCTGCTCCGTAGACACCTTTTGGCGGGCGATAAGAGAGGAAAGGGAGGCTTCCTCGGGGAGCCGGCGCATTTTGACCGCGTACTCAACCTCCGCGCCATCAAGGCCCGGCCCAAACCGGCCCTCTTTTTCGCAGATCGGGACGACCCCGAGATAAACCCCGCGGGACAGCCGCCGATTGAGCTTTACCTCGAGATCGCACAGCCTCCTTCTGGTCTCCAGGTCCGTGTAGTCGAGAAAACCGAAATCGACCGGCTTTTTTAGCTTGTAGACGAAATCTCCGGCAAGAAAGACCACCGAGATGTGGGTCTCGCGTCTTTCGAGCCTTGAGACCGGATGGGGATAGAAGTCGGGGCGGGCCATGGCGAGGCAGACCCGCTCGAAGGTGTTCATCTCGCTCACTGTCCATCTCCGTCAATGGGCCGGGCAAGCTCGATCGTCAACACCGCACGTTTGAGGCCCCCCGCTCATTTGCGCCTCTCGATAAAGGCATAAGCGCTGTGGTTGTGAATGGACTCGAAATTTTCGACATCGACCAGAAACCAGGACACATTGGAATCGCGCTTGAGTTCGAAGGCTATGTCACGGACCACGTCCTCGACAAATTTGGGATTTTCATAGGCGACTTCGGTAACATATTTCTCATCGGGCCTTTTTAGCACCGAGAAGACATCACAGGAGGCGGACCTTTCAACCAGATCGATAAGGTCCTCGATCCAGATGAAGTGCTTGAAGCGAACGGCCAGGCGTACCGAGCCCCTCTGGTTGTGCGCGCCGTAGTCGCTCATTTCCTTGGAACAGGGGCACACGGTGGTGATTGGAACATTTACCTCGACGACCAGGTCGTAGCCTTTCTCGCTGTCAAGGGAGCCGGAAATGCGGCAGCCGTATTCCATGAGGCCCGGACTTCCCGTTACGGGCGAGAGTTTGCGAATAAAGTAGGGAAAGTGTATTTCCATGTGCGCGGACTCCGCCCGAAGGTGCTCCTGGAGAGCCTTCAGAACGGAGGAGAATTCGCGGATATCGAGATGGCCGTGAAATTCGTTCAATATTTCGATGAACCGGCTCATGTGAGTCCCTTTGAACTCACGAGGCACGTTCACATACATGTTGATGGAAGCAACGGTGTTCTGAGCGCCGTTGCTCTTGTCCATAACGGTGACCGGGTAGCGGATGTCTTTGACACCAACCTTGTCTATCCCGATATTCCTATGGTCCGCTTGGCTCTGGACATCGATCATAAGGTAATTCCGCAATACTGGAGTTAATCGGTGGATTCTAAAATATCAGCAAACTCGAAAAGGCAATCCCCGATCGCGGCTTTCCCCGCGACGAGGAAATCATCGACCCTTTTCGTCAATTTTTTCACCCGGTATCCGGCTAAGCCCCTTCGGAGGCTTCCAGCAGGTTTTTAACCACCCGCTCAAGACCCGCCCGGGTTTTATCACTCACATTTTCGGCGAATTTCGCCTGGAGGTCCGCCTCGATAATAAGATCGTCGTAAGGGATGAAACCCAGGATAAGATGGCCGCTCAGGGCCTTTCTCAAAAAATTGCGATCCTCGTCGTTTCGCACCTTGTTGCCAACAAGCCCGATTTTCGTCAGACCGATATCCCTGCCCAGTTCGCGGATGCGCGCGGCTGTTTCTATGCTGCGCCTGCCGGGCTCGACGACCGTGATCAACCAGTCGACGGCCTTGGAGGTCCCGCGCCCCAGATGTTCGATACCGGCCTCCATATCCATCACCACCACTTCGTCACGCCTCAAGATAAGGTGCTGGACGAGATTTTTGAGTAAAATGCTCTCCGGGCACACGCAGCCCGTACCGCCCTTTTTAATTCCCCCCATGACCATGAGCCGAATGTTTTCTCCCTGGCGAATGGAGAGCTTTTCGGGCAGATCGTCAACTCGGGGATTGAGCTTGAAATAGCCCCCGTACGAGCCGGGAACCGACTCGGTCCGCTCGGCCACCAATTCCTTCATCTGCGAGATGGGCGTAATGGTTCCCGCGTCGTCAATGCCCAGACCGTGGGCCAGGTTTGCATCGGGGTCGGCATCGATAGCCAGGACCTTTCTACCCTGCTCGGCGAACCATCTGACCAGAAAC
This sequence comes from Deltaproteobacteria bacterium, assembly GCA_021777755.1. Lineage (GTDB taxonomy): Bacteria > Desulfobacterota > Syntrophobacteria > Syntrophobacterales > Syntrophobacteraceae > SbD1. The sequence continues at coordinate 18,234 of JAJYDE010000045.1, read as the reverse complement.
GCGCTCAACGTGGTCTTGCCTACCCCGCCTTTGCCGCTCACAGCAATTTTCAAAATCATCCCTCCAATTTTCCCTGTCAGGCCGACAGCATTTTTCTCCCGAGACCCATAAGCCTGTAGACCAATCCCCCGCTCATCACCGCGATGTCCTCGGCGGGAAGCAACCACTGGATGCTCTCGTCGAAAAGAATGGTCGCCTCGGCGGCAAACTCCTCGTCTCCGGCCCACAAAACCAATTGAACCCCGATGTTGGGGAAGACGGAAAACTCCATGCCGTAATCGCCATTTTCAACCGGCGAGGCACCCAGAGCTTCGGCGCATTTTACAAAAAGCGCCCCCTTATCGCCGAAAAATTTCACAAAAGGTTCGGTCGCCCTCCTCTGGAAGGCGTCGAAATAAAAATGGCCGTCCGGCACCTGACGAAACGTAATGAGATTTCCGGTCGCTTTTCTTCCACCGGCGCCCAGCAGATAATGGGCAATCAGGATCTGGTCGGGAAGCGAGACATCTTCGCCGGAATCAACCCGCGCGATTTTACTCTCCCCGTTTAGTGAAACTCGATACCGGGAGCCCAAAAAAGTCACCACCAACCCCGTTTCCGGAGAAAATTCCGCCCCGCAGGATCGTGCCAAAGCGGACAGGTCGCGTTTTTCGAGTTCCAGGGCGGCCAGCCGAAATGATTCTTTGTAATCGTCTATCCGAGCCACTCTGATTCCTTCATGGAAATTGCGCTTGCATTGGAAAAGTTAAGTGATTATTCCTATGATTCATCTCAACCTGAACTCAGCATTGCTATTCTAAATGAAATGGAGTGTCCAGATCAATGGCGGAGGAGAGTTTTATAGTCCGATGCGACAAATGCGGCGCAAAGAACCGCATCCCGGGCTCGCGCTCCGGGGACAGGGCGGTCTGCGGCAAATGCCGGGCTCCGCTTCATTTCAAAGCGGCTTATCCCCCGTACGCCATGGCGGTCGATGAAAATTCGTTCGAACGCGAAGTAGTCGGGTTTCCAGGGCCGGTGCTCGTTCTTTTCTGGGCGACCTGGTGCGGCCATTGTCGAACCGTGCTTCCCATCGTGGATCAACTGGCCACGGAATATTCCGGGCTGGTCAAGTTCGTAAAAGTCGATCTGGACAGAAATCAGGCACTGGCCTCGCAGTACCAGGTCCAAAGCGTACCAACGATGCTCGAATTTAAAAACGGCAGGCTTTTCAACCGCCTTCTCGGCGCCCTTCCCAAAGATCAGATCATACACCACCTTCGCGCCATGCTCTAGGACGATCTGCTTTGTCAACGCCTGCCCGAACCGTATGGGAAAAGGGCTGCAACGCTTTGAATTTGCGGAGGCAAATTCATTGATCGAGCCTTTTATTCGACTTCGTCCCGACTGCCGAATCGGGCGAACCGAAGCGCCAGTGTTGGCAGAACCAAAAGATTCAGGGCCGTCGAGGTAAAAATTCCTCCCAACACCACGATGGCAAGAGCGCCCACCACCTCCCGACCGGGTGTTTTGGCCCCGAGCGCCAGGGGCAGAAGTCCCAGGGCGGTTACCAAGGCGGTCATCAGAATCGGACAAAGCCTCTCGGAGGCGCCCCGCAGAGCGGCTTGCGGCCCCCACTCCATCCCTTCCACCCTCACCAGGTGCTCATAGTGAGACATCAGCATGATCGAGTTTCGAAGCGTTATGCCAAAGACCGTTACAAAACCCACCAGAGCCCCCAGGGACAACGCCTCCCCGCTTACCAGCACGGCAAGCACTCCACCGGCCAGGGCGAAGGGCAGATTCAAAAGAAGAAGCAAGCTGTTTCGCCAGTTTCCGGCGATGGCCGAAACCAGGAGCACTATGCCCGCGGCAGCCAGCAGAGAGTGAAAAATCAACTCCTTTACCGCCCGGGACCGCGCGGTCGCGGTCCCGGCGAACTCCATGAAGACGCCTGCTGGAAGCAAGACCGCCGCGCGTAGACGCCTCTCGGTCTCGGCCGTTACGGCCGCGCCGTTTGCACCCGTCACGTTGCAGGTGATGGTTTGAACCCGCCGGCCACCCTGGTGCAATACGGAAAAACGGCCTGACTTCATCCGAATGGAGGCCAACTCCTTTAGCGGCAAAAACACTCCGCCCGGTGTGCGAACCGGAAGCTCGCCCACCGAGGCTATCCCGCGATCTCCCGGAGAAAGAATCACCGTCAGATCGAAGACTCTTTCGCCCTGGTGGATTTGCCCGACCGTTGTTCCCTGATATGCGGTTTCCACAGCGTCGAGAACCGTGACCGGGGAAATGCCCCACCGCTGAAGCGCTGCCTTGCGCAGGCTGATGGCGATCCGCGGCGCCCCCGCCTGCGAGAGCAGCTGGACATCGGCAATTCCCGGGATCTTTTCAAGCACCGAAGCCGCCTTACGCCCCACGTGATCGAGAACATCGAGCTTGTTGCCGAAAATATTGATGACAAGTGAAGCGGTGTAGCCCGAAACGGTCTCCTCCATGCGTTCTTTGAGGAAGGTATTGACGGAAAATGTGGCGCCAGGGACTTTTTCCAGGCACCGCCGGATTTGAGAGCCGGCCGAAAGCGGCTGGTGGCCGCGTTTTAGGTTCACCTCGATTTCGGAGGCATTCGGCCCGCGGATCGAGCTGCCCTTTTCGGGTCTTCCCGCCTTCTGAGCCACGGTGCTGACAAAGGGAAGCTTCAGCAACTCCCGCGTCACCCGTTTGCCGAGCCGCAGGGATTCCTGTAGCGAAGACCCGGGCATGAGCACCATGTGGACAATATAATGGCCCTCTTCGAAATTTGGCAGGAAACTGCTCTTTAAAAAAGGCGCGGCGACCAGAGCGGCGGCCAGGAGCAGCAGAACCAGCAGATAAACCGGGCGCGGATGGCTTTCCACCCGCTCAAGCAGTCGAGCGTATCGGTGCTTCAGCCCTCGGACAACAGGCGGGTCCTCGGCGGAAAGTTCGCGCCGGCCCAAAAGGAGCATGCACAGGCCGGGGGTTACGGTCAGGGCTACCAGCAGCGAGGCGAGAACAGAAAGTATATAGGCCACCCCGAGAGGGGTGAACAGCCGGCCGGCCACTCCGGAAAGCGTCAGAATGGGAAAAAAGATCAGGATTACGGCGAAGGTGGCGAAAACGACCGCGGCCCGCACTTCCAGGGAGGCCTCCAGGATCACGAGAAATACGGACCGGGGGGAAGCCAGGCCGCGATTTTCCCGCAGCCGGCGATGTATATTTTCAACATCGATCACGGCGTCGTCCACAATCTCGCCTATGGCTATGGCCAACCCCCCCATGACCATCGTATTGAAGCTGAAACCAAGGCGCTCCATCACGATGATGGCGCCCAGAAGCGAAAGCGGAATGGCGGCGCAGGAAATCAGGGCCGTTCGAAAATCGTACAAAAACAGGATCAGCACGATAATGACCAGGGCGGCGCCGATGGCCAGGGCCGACAAGACATTGTGAACGGCGGTGTGAATGAAGTAGGCCGGACGAAACACGGAGTGAAGAACCAACCCCTCCCTGGCAAGCGCGGGCTTAATCGCCCCGAGAACCCGGTCCACACGGCTTGTCACATCCAGGGTATTGGAGCGGTATTGGGCGTTTACGAGCATCACTACGCCGGGCCGGCCATCGATCAGGCCCGCCCCGACGGCCGGGGCGCCTGCCGTGGTAAGGATCGCCACATCTTTTAGCCGCACGGAGGCCCCGGCGCGATGAAACAGCACCACCGAACCAAGTCCGCCGGTTGTCATCGGCTGCCCGCCGGTTTGCAACGTGATGCGCTGATTTGCGGTCTCGATAAATCCCGCCCCGCGGACTCCCGTGGCATGCCGCGCGGCGGCGAGCACCCGGTTCAGGCCGATTCGAAACTTGAGGAGTTTATCCGGTCTCACCTGGATCTGGAATTGCTTGACGCCTTCCCCGAAATCCTGCACTCCCGCAACCCCCGGGACGGCGAGAAGCGCGGGCTTTACCATCCAGCGCACGATGGTGCGAACTTCCATGAGCGAGCGGGTCTTGGAAGTAAATCCCAGCACCATCACCACCCCGGTCGAGGAGGTAAGCGGCGTAAGCACGGGAGCTTTGGCCTCCACGGGCAGTTGGCCCCGTAGCGATGTAAGCCGTTCGGCCACCAGTTGACGCGCCAGGTAGACGTTTGTCTCAGGGGAAAAGACGATTTTTAGCGCCGAAAGCCCCTGGCTGGAGGTGGACTGCTCGTTTGCAATCCCTGTGGCGCCAAGAACCGCCGATTCGATGGGCCGGGTGACAAGTTCCTCGACCTGCTCGGGCGATAGCCCCGGAGCTTCGGTTCGAATCGAGACCTGCGGGGAGGCGAATTCCGGGAAAACATCGTAGCCAACCCCGCTTACCGTGTAGATCCCATAGGCCAAAAGCATCACGGCCAGGGCCGTTACAGCCCCGCGCCGCCGCAGGGCGAAATGAACAATTGCGCCCAAAAAGCCGGCTTCAATCCCCGTCTCAGCCTGTTTCATCAATCGTCGTCCCCGTCTCCGCCGCCCCCGGCAGCCTTCCGGGGAACCGAAAAATGAGCTTCGGAAAGCAATGCCTGAGCCCCCGTGACCACCACCCGGTCCGAGGCCGAAAAACCGGCCCTGACAAGATAGCCTGCCTTAACCGGCATGTTTGTGGCAACCGGCCGGGCCGTGAAGCGGCCTTCACCGGATTGCACAAATACTAGCGGCTGGCCGTTTTGCCAGACCACCGCGCGGGAGTAAATGAGAAAGCCATCCACAGGTTGGCCTTTTGGCACGAAAACGGCCAGATTCATCCCGGTCCGGAGCTGCCCGCTTTTAGTTGAGACCGTGTAAAAATAGCTCAAACCCTGGATTTGCGGATCGGTGCGCGGCGAAGCCGAAACATAGCGAGCCGCCAATCGGGCCTTCCCGGGCGGTTGGATCGTTACTTCCCGAGGCATCGGCGAGATATCCTCCCCCGGAGGCAAGCTCACCAGCAGGAGCAGGTCGCGCCGCTCCATCAGCCTCCAGTAGAACCGATCTCCGGTGGAAAGCCGGTCCGCAATCACTTTCCCCCACTGTTGAAGGGCCGTACCGGCCAAAAGTCGGCGCCGGGTTCGGGCGGTTTCCAGGTTGACCTGGTCCTGGCTGCGGAGGCTTTCAGCAAGCTGGAGGTTTTTAAGCGAACTGCTTTGATTTTGGGAGTAAAGGGACTTCAGGCGCTTATATTCAACCTTCGAGACGCGCAGCTTGGCCTTCGCGTTTTCAACCCGCGCCACCGCCAGGACGTAGCTTCTCCGCAGATCAGCAAGCCCTTTTAACGAAAGCACCCTCCCGTAGGCCTCGCTTTGCCTTGCGCGGGATATGCGCCTAAGAGGTGCTGAGACGATTCCCGCCTTTTCGCAGGCCTCCTTGTCCATAACCACCGATATCGCGGGCCCCGCCACGGCGGATGCGCTCCACGCGAAACACGCAAAACACCCCCCGGCGACCGCCAGGCCTGAAGTCAGCAAAAGCAGCGCGGCCCCGGTTGCGCAACACGATCGAAGCTTATTCAATGCTCTTTTCCTTTTCAGGATAGGGTCGATTCTTTATCGGTCCGCACTCCGAAGCCAAAAGAGGCGATTGGAGCGCATCTTCCAGCCGGCCCAGGGCCTGCTGCGCCTGCCGGGCCGCCTGCAGGCGCAGCAATAGATCGGCATAATAGAGTTCTCGGGCGCTCAGCAGCTCTAGGCGGCTTGTTTCACCCTCGGCAAAGGAGCGCCTTGCCGAATCCATCTGGAGCCTCGACGCCGATTCGAGAGCCCCGGCGGTCCCGACTTTTAAAAGCATCTCTTTATAGCCGGCCTCGCTGCGGTCCAACTCCTCCATGACTCTTGCCTGGAGGACCGTGAAGGCGGCCCCGGCCTGTTTTCGCAGGGCGCGCGCCCGGGCGATCGGCCCCTGGTTCTGGTTTAAAACAGGAAGCGTCAAAGTCAGGCCCAGCGTCCAGTAGTTTTCCGAATCCTGGAAACTGTAGCCCGGACCAAGATTCACATCCGGGTATTGTTTGGCTATTTCGAGTTGCAAGGCGCTTTGGGCCGCCCCGTAGCGGGCCAGGGCGGCCAGTATGTCCGGACGGCTCAAAAGTGCCCTACGCCTTAGCCGGCTCAAAGCAATCTCTTCCGGGAAGCTTTTTAGAAAATCGAAGGAAATATTCACCGGCCGCAGGCGACCTGGAGACAAGCCGAGGGAAGCGGCCAGGCGAGCGCGGCTGTCGGCGGCCCGGCTTCGAATGTCGATCAGTTTTAGCCGATCCGAATCAAGGGAAATTTGTGCCCGTGTCAAAACCGGCCTCGGGATTTCACCTTTGGAGAGCAAGACCGAGAGCATTTGCACAAGATTTGCCTGCGTCCGGACTTGCCGCTTCAAAACCTCCTCCGTTTTCCTGTTGAAGTAAAGCTCCAGCAGGCTCGATCGAAGACGGCTTCTCACCCGCCAGGCGGTCCTTCGGGTATCCAGATAGGCGGCCTTTGCCAATTGCCCGGCCTCAGCCAACCGAAAGCCTCGTTTCCCCGCCGTTTCGATAGGTACGCTTGGATAGATCGAAAAAATCCAGGGACTGCGGGTCGGGTTGGAGATGACACCGGGCAGCAGGGATATTTTTGGATTGGGGCGCTCGCCCGCGGTTATTTTTCCCGCTTCGGCGACCTGCTCTCTTGCACGGGACAGGTCAAGATCGGAAGAATAGTAAAAGGCCGCCAGGGTAAGCAGCGCGAAATCCCACCTGGAAACCGGCCAGGGCCGAATCGGCCGGTTCAGACTTTGCTCCATGAATTTTTGGAGGCGCGGATTTTCCAGGCTGCGCCTTTCCAGGGTGGCCGCATTGGTGGCCGCAGAAATCGGCTTGGATTGAAAAGAGGCGCATCCCGCCAAAGCAGCCGCGCACAAAAAATATGAGAGCAATTTCTTCATATTTGATTATGGCCTGTGATGAATTTGCACAGTCTTCGGCTTCTACCACCAATGCCACAGGATAGCACAGCAACCTGACGGGAAACTGACAAACGGGAAGCCATGGAGCACGAAGCAAGGCAACCCGCCAGCCCGTATCACGAGCTTTTTGCAACTCCATCGATCTCGGCCAGATCGGACATCGTATTGACGTTTTTAAAACTCAGCCCCTCGGGGTCCACCTTGAGCCACTCGGCTTCGGCAATGGTCCGCAGCCTTATTTTTCGATAAAAAGCAACCACCTGGGGGTTTGCGGGCGCCTGGAGCCGTCGAGCTATGACGGGCATGCATCTTCTATTGTAGAGCGCCAGAAGCGGATCGAAAAATTCCCCCGCTTTGGGTACCACCGCGTCGAAGCCTTCTTTTGCCGCCCCGATAAGAAGAGCGGCCATCTCGGGGACCAGGAACGGCATATCGGTGGCCTTCACGAAAACCCATTCGCAAGGGCTGTAAAGAAGCGCGGTGTAGATGCCCGCAAGGGGCCCCAGATCGGGCAGTAGGTCCCGAACCAGCACGGCCCCGGTGTCCCGATAGGGTTCGATCTCATTTACAACCGCCATCACCGGGTCGCACAGAGGGCGAAGCGATTGGACCGCAAGATCGATAAACCGTTTGCCCCTGAAGGTCTGCAACGCCTTGTTTTTGCCGAACCGCAGGCTCTTGCCTCCGGCAAGAACGGCTCCCGCTATCAATTGTTTTCTCCCAACGCTATTTGGATGAGTCGATCAGTCGCACGATTGCGGCGAATTTCTCATTTTGTTTGACAACCTCGGATGCGATTTCTTCCAAAATCGCGCCCGCAGCTTCGTGGCCGGCCTCCCTGGCCCGGCCGGCCCAAAGTCTGTAGGACCCGGCGTGATCCTCGTTATGACTTATCCAGTGTTCGACCATTTTGCGAAGCCTGCCGGTCTCAAGGTCTTGAACGCCGGGAGCGGCGCCGCCCCGCACGCCGCACTGATCCTCGTGATGTTCATGATGCCCGTGATGTGCGTGGTGCTTATCGTGACTGTCGTGCATGAGTCGATTCCCCTCTCCTTCTCACCACCGGTTTCCCCGGGGCTGAAATTTTTTCCGCCGATACTCTGCCGCCTCGAGCCCCCGATGTCGGCCTCCGATTGACCCCGATCTCATGGTATGATAGCCTTCCTGATCGTGGAGGTCATTAAATGATTCCTTATCCGAATATCAGTCCCGTCATTTTTTCGATTGGTCCGGTCCGCGTCAGGTGGTACGGCGTGATGTATGTCATCGGTTTTATCGCCGCCTACATCCTGATTCAAAAGCAGGAGCGATCCAAACAGGTCGGATTGGTCGGCCAGACGGCCCAGGATCTCGTCTTCTACCTGGCCATAGGCGTGGTCGCCGGGGGACGGCTCGGCTACATTCTTTTTTACGAATACCTTGACTTCGGCTATTATATCCACCATCCTCTGGAAATCATCGCGACCTGGCACGGCGGCATGTCCTTTCACGGCGGCCTCATAGGATGCGTTATCGCCGTATGGCTTTTTGCGAGGAAAAGAAAAATTCCCTTCGCGGTCATTGCCGATTCGGCCATTGTTACCGCTCCGATCGGGCTGGGCTTCGGGCGCATCGGTAATTTCATAAACGGCGAACTGTTGGGACTGCCCAGCCATGTGCCCTGGGCGATGATCTTTCCTGACGCGCCCGCATGGGCCGGAGGCCCGGTTCCCAGGCACCCCTCGCAACTCTATGAAGCTCTGGCCGAAGGTCTTCTTCTTTTTATCATCATGTGGCGCCTCAGGAAAAAGCAGTTCAAAGACGGCATGATGGTCGCTTTTTTCCTGCTCTTTTACGCCGTCTTCCGGTTTATAATCGAATACTTCAAAGAACCCGATCCGCCGCCGCTCGGCTACGTCTTCGGAGGCCATTTGACGGTGGGACAGGTGCTGTGCATTGCGATGGTCCCCGCCGCCCTTGGCCTGATCTATTTTTTGAATCGCAAAAAGGTCGGACAAGTAGACGGGGCAAGGCAGGCGGGAGCGCACGGAAGCGCTCGCCGATAAGGATCGACTTATGGCGCTAGATCAAAGTGCGGCTTCGGTGCGGGGGGACTTGCGGATCACTCGTGAATGGCGTCCACTCTACGAGGCGGCTAAAAAAGACGTCCAGGACGCGCTCGCCGTCATCCGGAGCGGCCACAGAATCTTTATGGGCTCTGGTTGCGGCGAGCCCCAATTGCTGGCCCAGGCACTGGAAAAACGGCTCCCGCGGCTTTCGGACCTGGAGATTCTCCACATTCTGAGCGTTGGAGAGCCGAGGTTTACCGACATAGGCCTTGATCAGTGCCGGCTGAAGTCCTTTTTCGTAGCTTCGGGAAACCGCGAGGCGGTGGCCGAGGGCCGTGCGGACTATACGCCCATAAACATGGCCGATATCCCGGGACTTTTCCGCTCCGCGGCAATGCCCATCGACGTCGCCTTGATCCAGGTGTCGCCTCCCGACGACCACGGCTTTTGTTCGTGCGGAATATCCGTGGACATCGTGAAGGCCGCGGCAAAGACCGCAAGGCATGTTGTAGCGCAGGTAAATCCCCGGATGCCTCGGACTCTGGGAGATTCTTTCATACACGTCAGCCACATCGATACGTTCGTTGAGCACGAGGAACCACTCCTCGAAGTAAGGCTTCCCATCATGAACCGGATCGCGGCCGACATCGGCAGGCACGTGGCCGGACTGGTCGAAGACGGCTCGACCATCCGGGCCGGGGTGGGCTCCATCTCCGTCGCCTCGCTCTACGCCCTGGAAGGTAAAAAGGACCTGGGCGTTCACACGGACATGCTCACGGACGCCTACCTGCACCTGGTGAAAAGGGGCGCCATAACCAACGCCCGAAAGACCCTGCATCCCGGTAAAATTGTCGCCAGCTTTTGCCTTGGTTCGCGCGAACTCTACGATTTTGTAAACAACAACCCCATGGTGGCCCTCTATCCGGTCGACTACACAAACGATTTCGCGATCATCGCCGAAAACGACCGGATGGTGACCATAAATTCCGCCCTGGAAGTGGATCTGACCGGCCAGGTTTGCGCCGATTCGCTGGGCTATGAAATATACAGCGGCGTTGGCGGCACCATCGACTTTGTTCGAGGGGCCAAGGGTTCCAGGGGCGGAAAGGCGATAATGGTGCTGCCCTCCACAACATTTGACGCCTCCAGGTCGAGGATTGTTCCAGCTCTTTCCGAGGGCGCCGGCGTGATGACCACGCGCGGGGGCGTCGAATACGTCGTTACAGAATTCGGAGTGGCCGCATTACAGGGCAAGAGCCACCGGGAGCGTGCCCTGGCCCTCATCTCCATAGCCCATCCCGACTTCAGAGACGAACTCATGGAGGCCGCAAGGCGCATCAATTATCTCGAAAAGGATGGAAAGCGCTGGGCCGGCACAACGGCCATCTATCCACACGACTGGGAGCATTCCCTTACGACTTCCACCGCGGGAAAGATATTTTTCCGGCCTTCGAAATCCATCGATGAACGGGCGGTAAAGGAGTTTTTCTACTCCTTGCCCCACACACGGGCTTATCTGCGTTTCCCCGCCCTCCTCAAGGCCTATCCCCTCTATGACGTGAAGACGCTCGTCAATACCGATTATCACCGTGAGATATGCATCCTCGGGTTCGCGGGGCAGAAGGATTCAGGCCGGATTATCGCCGTTGCCCATTTTCACCTGTATGATGGTGACGCGGTTACGGGCGAACTCGATTTCGCCGTTCACCCCGATTTTGCCCGCGGAGGCATTGCAACTTCCATGGTTGCCCACATCGCCGCCAAGCTCGCCTCAAGAGGCATTAAGAACCTCGTTTCCTTCGTTCCCCTCGGAAGCGAACAGGCCTTCGGAGTTTTTGAAAAACTGGGGTTCGCGGTGGAAAGAACCCTTGCCTCGGGGGTCCATGAAATACGGCTTCGCCTGGACGAACCTTCACCCCCAAAGTCCTGAAAACTCCAATGGACCGGTTCGAGTTTCTTGAAAGGCGCATCAACGAGCTTACAGGTAGAATCGGCGCTTTGGAGCGCAACCTCGAAGCACTCTCCCGCCTCTCGGACCACCCGGTCGAAAATCTGCTGTGGCAAAACGGCTTTCCCGTAATGAGCCACGGGAGCGGCGAGCAGATCCTTTTTCCCCCGGCAATCCTCGCTTCGTCGCTCTCACGGCTCTATCGGATGATGAAGCGATACTCGTTCAGGCTTTTCATAAGGGACCTGATAAAGTTCCCGGAAGGAAACGATCTTGGCCCCCTCACCCGCTACTGCTCGCCGCGAACCACCCGGAGCTACCTCGATACTCTCGCCGCTTTGGGAATCGTCTGCCTTGCCGACGGGGGCTACCGGCTCGAAAGAATGGTCCCGAGCTTTGGCCCCACCCTCGAATGGTATGTCTGCGAGGTTTTGAGGCGCGAGTTTCTCGCACCGGCCATCTTCAATGTGAAACTTGAAAATACCCGACTGGGCGGAGACTACGATGTCCTCTCTATTGTGGCGGGACGCCTCGTCTATCTGGAAGTAAAGTCTTCACCGCCCCGGGGCGTTGAACACCGGGCGGTGGAGGCATTTCTGGCAAGGCTCGAAGATCTTCGCCCATCCATTGCGGTTTTGCTCGTCGATACCCAACTGCGCATGAGCGACAAACTCGTTCCGCTCCTTGCCGCGGGACTCGAGCGCGCGGGCAAACCGGCCTCGGACCGGGCGGTTCAAAGGGTTGCCGACGAGGTCTTTCACGTGCGCCACCGCATTTACGTCACAAACAGCCGCAAGGGTATCTACAGCAACCTGCGGACCTGTTTTCGCGATTCACTGCGCCGGCAATGACGCATGGATGCAGCCTGCCGAGCCTGCCCTGGCGTCCGGGAACCCGACTTCCTCGCGGTGGCGGGCACGGTACTGCTTGTGCCCACCGGTTCGGCCGGCGCGGTTTCAAGGGTGGCCAAAGGCTTCCTCTTGCCCACCGCTTGCTTTCCGGACGGACTCCAACCCGGGGCGGCCCGAGTTCCAGACACCCTCCGAATCCCCGGGGTTCCGGACGGACATCAGCCTACTTGACAATGACCGGAAACAAGATACAATTGCTCTATTACAATAAGAAAGGGGGGCGCAACGGGTTCGACGGAGGTAGAGAAGCTCAAGTCGCATGCCGAGGTCCTTGCTGCTCGTAAAACAGCGGGGAATAAAACAAACGCTGACGATTACGCGTACGCTGTAGCCGCTTAACCGCGGCTGCCGTCTCCAGGTCCTGTTCCTGCGGGGACCATGGAGGCGTCGACTAAGTGGGATGGTTGCCGTCATTATGCCCGCAGTGACGGCGACGAGATTCAGTGGGCTGGCGTCGGCGAAATCCGGTCCGCAGGAGGTCGCCGAAGCGAGAATCAAAGAGCGGAATAAGCATGTAGAAGCTTTGGCGGAATGCTTTCGGACGCGGGTTCAACTCCCGCCGCCTCCACCAGTTTTGGCTTTCATGAGCCTTCGACTTTCACCGTTACTTTCCCCGGTGGTGAAAGCGGAGGCTTTCTCTTTTAGTAAGTTGATGAAGTCATTGCCACAATACTCCAAAATCCCGCCCGCGTCCTTCTGAATACCTTCGACATGGTTCCCGTACACTTCATGAACCATCTTCTTCCAACCATGCCCCATGCGCCTTACGAGCTTGTTCGGGTCCATCCCGAGGGTCAATGACCACGCGGCAAAAGTATGCCTTGTGCTATATGGAACCCTATAGCCAACCCCGGCATCATTTGGAGCGGTTGTCCAAGGATTTTTTCCTGAACGAATCCACATCGTAGGTCGCGGTCTGAACAGGGAAGTTGTTGCAGCAGTGAATACCGGCTTTCTATCAGAGCCGTTTTCTACCAACCAAGGATGTTCGAAAGGTCATCAGGGAGAAGGGGTGGACCCCGGAGTCACCAGAACAATATATCGTCGTAGCTCTGGCAAACGGAGCAAGCGGCGACCATAGTCTTACATACAAAAAATATTTCCTTTCCCTCGGCGATGGTTTTTACAGGCTTCGGGGCGAATTCAAAGGGTCGCGTTGGGTTTGAATTCGCGGGACAGAATGGTGCTGGTCGTCGAGTGGGAAAATTGATTCAGTGACCGATAAATATGGCGGCTGATCCCCATCGCTACCCACGATTTTGGCTCCAAAATTTTTGCCCGAATTTGTCCAAACCGCAGGTAACGATGAGTAACAGTGAGGGAGTCAGCCGAAGGTTCGGCGGTTAAATGTCCCCAAAAACTTCCGGCGCGCCGATCAGCCGCTACGATGTTTGGATTTTTCTTGAAACGCCGCTTCAAAGGTTTTATTTTTCAGTCTTTAAATTTGTTATCCCCCCAAGGTTTCGACCTTGGGCTGCGAAGCCCCCTTGTGGGGCTTCTGCTTTTTGCAGCGGGAGATTGAGGACATACATTCAGCTTTGTTTCTGTGGAAAGTCCGAAAAATTACCATGATGCCAATGGGACCGGCACGAAGTAATCCACCTTGGAATCGACTTCTTCACTTCTGAGATTCTTTCTCACCTGCTCCATTGTCGCTTCAGTGATTTTTGCCTCCACCGCATAGGTCAGCCTTACCAGCCGGTCAACGGCTCTCGAAGGTTTCTCGTGTCCATTTTCCCATCTGGACACTGTGACCCGATCCACTCCGAGCAGTTGGGCGAAATCGGTTATCTTGAGATGAAGATTTTTTCGAAGGAACCGGATTTCCGCGCCATTGAGGTTCATGGGTTTAAGCAGGACGCTTTCGCCGATCAGTTTCATCAGTTCCGTCGAGTGGGGTATGCAAACGATTTCCTCGCCGCATTCGCTGCAAATCCCGATTTCAACGTTGGTCAGATGAACGTTGTCAAGCCCACTCTCAAGAAAGTGGTAATGGGTTTTCTTGAAGGCAAAATGCTCACCGCCGCATGTCGGGCATCTTTCCAGATTATCCAAGACCGGCTCCTAAAAAATGGTAACAATCAAAACCGAACGGGAACTCACGATCACGGTTATGGCTACGGCTGAATCCCCATCGATTGTATTTCCGTCCACCCGATACCTGAACTGGTCGTGCTTTGGGTCGTATTCAGGCTGGCTTTTTATCTCTCCATTCAATAATATCGAGAGCAGATCCTGAAACCCAAGCCCTCTTTCAGCCATCCTCTTCCGGCAGTGTCCTGTCGTCTGGACAGAACCGAGATTGGCGATTTCTCGAATACGCCTTATCGCCTCCGAAGAGGAAAGCGGCTCGATCAAGATGATAATCTCCCATGAGCTTAATGGTCAAGGGAAACATAACACAGTGTTACGACAAAAATTCCAGAACGGTATCATGGCACCGTCCTTAACCCTTGACCACTTTCGCCGACCTTTCGCTAAACTTTCGCCAAAGGAGAGAAATCTTGGCGAAAGTTGACGGTTTTTAACGGACCTCGCTTCAGCGACTCGAGATGATCCCCCCCACTTGGCTGCTACTTCGCGCCACGCCAGTTCCCTTATCAGCCCTTCTCTGTCCTTCCCATAATATCTCTCCGCCTTCCGAATGGCCTCCTCGGAAATATAAAGCAAAAATATATTAGAAGAGGTTTTGTCAGCAGCCGTCGCGTCTGTCTTGGTTTTTTCTGTTTCACCGACCGCAGAACCGCCAGCGGCAAGCCCAGTATTTTTATCCATGACCGCTTCGATACGCAGTAACGCCGTGGCCACGATGGCGTCCACACTGTATTCACCGTTCGTTTGGAACGTGCGCTTCGCTTGGTTCAGATAAAAATTAATAACATCGGCAATGCGAGCGTTGTTCAGATCGACACGCCCGCAAATTCTGTTCTTTATCGCCAATAGCGTATTTTCAATGGCGGGATGCTTGCTTAAAAAATCGGCATTGCGCGGGTTTTTAGGATCGGCAAGCGCATGAATCGTTGCCATGGTCCGGCTCGGTGAGCGAAGCGAGTAGCACCCGGCCCGCCATCTTCGGCGGGTTCGCCCGTAAGCGGGCAGGGTGTGCCATAAATCAAAACAATGGCCTATCGTTAAATCTCTAGCCGCATAGTCCACTATTGATCTATAAACAACGCGGAGGGGAAAAATGTCGCTATGAGCACCTATGTCCCGCGTACACCTTGGCCAGCAAATTTCCCGGATGTCATCATTCACAATGATTTGCATACGCGGAATGCTCATCCTACTTACAAAAAGGCAAAGGCTGGCGATATTACCGCCGCCCAACAGCTTGTTGATGATCTCCTATCGCCGGACAGCGTAAAAGAAATCGCGCAGCTGATCGGCTCGCGTCAACCTTTTGTTGTTCCTGCGGCGGCTCTTGAGGTTGGCGGCTTTAATGCGATACCCGACGCCATGGCGCAAGCCTTGGCTGCCGCGCTAAGTTTACAGATGGCATCTTATGATATTGGGCAATCCAACTATGTCGCCCATACACGGGCTAATGGCTGGCATAGGCTCGTGACACCGGCCACATTCACCGGCACGATCATCCAAGGAAGTGATTATTTTCTTGTAGATGACCACGTTGGCTTTGGAGGTACCCTTGCTAATCTGCGAGGCTATATTGAAGTGAACGGGGGCCACGTCATCGGCATGACGACGCTAACCGAGACGGGTGGAGGCCGAAAAATAGCGGCTCGCCCTGAAACCCTTTTTATGCTACAAGAGAAGCATGGAAACGAACTTAACTATACTTCTGGCAACAAGTCCTCGGCCACGGCACAGACTGCCTCACAGACATTGAGGCAGGATACTTATATCGTGTTGAATCCGTTGCCGCCATCAGTACTCGAATGGCTGAAGCAGCAACGGCTGCTCGTCGCCAAGGCTTACCAACGGTCAGGATCAGTCCAAAACCCTGATCCGCACTGAACGACCCCCCTTTTTTATTCTCGCAAGCCCTTAGCCGAATTACCGGCAAGCGAATCCTGTGCCCTGTGCCATAAATCTAGATTTTTGACACAAGGACGCGCCTCTGTGTTATCAAGGGCTTGCTGTGTCATAAATCAGGGACAAAACAGGGCGAGAAATAAGGCATGAAAATCGGCTATGCGCGTGTATCGACGGACGATCAAAACCCCGATCTTCAACTAACGGCCTTGAAGGGGGCGGGGTGCGAAAAAATCTTCACGGACAAGGCCACGGGCGCGAACGTCAACCGGCCTCAACTGACAAAGTGCCTCAAGTCCATGAGTGAAGGGGATGCGCTGACGGTCTGGAAGCTCGACCGCCTGGGGCGGTCGCTACGTGACCTTATCATTCTCATGGACGATCTGAAGGCGCGGGGCGTAGCCTTCCGGTCGCTGACGGAATCAATCGACACCACAACGGCCACGGGCCGCGCCAAGTGGCAAATTGTCGGCATCCTCGCGGAACTTGAACGGTCGCTCATTCAGGAGCGGACAAAGGCCGGTCGCGCGGCTGCCGTCGTCCGTGGCGTAAAGATGGGCCGCAAACCCAAACTGACACCGCAACAGGTCGCCCACGCCCGCAGGCTTATAGGACAGGGGGAGCGCCCCGACACGGTGGCGCAATCGCTCAACGTCTCACGCCGAACGCTTTACAGAGGACTGGCCGCTTCAGGCGTGTAATTCTCCCCCCGAAGCCGCGCGGGGCCGTGGCCGTAAGGTCACGTTGACTTCAACGTCTTCGTCCAGCTTTCCGAGTATCGTGATCATCCGGTCAAGCGTGAAACGTTCAAGCCTTACATTGCGAATGCGTGAAAACTCGGAATGCTTCACGCCCGTCAACTTCTCGGCTTCTCGCGTCGATAGGCCGCGCCCGTCAAGAGTGCGGATGATTTCCGCCGCAATAATGGCGCGGGCTTGTTCAAGATCGGCGTTAGGACGGCCAAAATCCCGAAACACATTGCCGCTGCCGTGCACAAGTTCAAAATCGTCGTCGCTCATTGTAAGACCTCCTTTAATCGTTTCAGGCGCTCACGGATAAGGTCAACCTCCATCTGAGGCGTTTTGATGCCGGTCTTGGACTTCTTTTGAAAGGCGTGGATAACCCAAATAGCCGCGCCTATCTTAACGGCGTAAATCACGCGGAAAGCGTCGCCTCGATGCCGCAAGGCAATTTCAAATACGCCGCCGTCAACGCCCTTGAATGGCTTGACCTTATTCGATATGCCCCCCTTGGCGGCTATCGTTAAGGCCCTCAGCATAACGTCCTGTACGTCTTCGGGGAAATCCTCGAATTCCCTCTGAGCACCCCTTATCCATGAAATTGGCCGCGTATCTCTCATAATGGGGATGTTGGCTAATTTGTCAACGGATTGCAAGCCATTTTTTTGTGGAGTTCGGCAATTTGTCTAGTTTCCGGCCCCCACGTTCCCCCGCAAACCCGCATGAATCCTGAGCACGGTTTTCAGAAACCAGACAAAAGACGTGATTTTGTCCAGTTTTTTTCCTCTCTCTCTCCATGCAAAAACATGGGGGATTGACAAGATGCTTGACGACGTGCTTTTTTTAAATTCCAGAAGAAAACGCTTATTTTTTTCTTGTCATTTGCCGAGCGTTTCGGGCAAATGAAAGGGTTTTCCTCTCAGACAGGGGCGGATGGAGTTGGGTCCTTCTCCTCAACACCACTCAACCGATAGGCGGTTGCCTCTCAAAAAGTCAGCATTCTAAACAAAGGGGCTATCCTAAATGTTCAATGAAATAATCAACGCAGGCGGAATTGCAACCTTGGCCGCTATGGCTTGGGGTATTTTGGTTGACCCAATATTGGAAAGAGGCAGCACGAAAGGTATTTTTGTCAGACCCAATCTTTCCTCGCCGAAGAAACCTTGTCGACCAGATCCCAACTCCCAAACAGCTAAGTCGCAGCCCAAAGTATACAATGCCGAATAAAATGCGGGCAACCTTTTAGTCTAATTGGATGACAAACGAAATTCGCCCTCATTTCCTTATCGATAATTAGTAAGGCGTAATTATGATTTATGGCATTCACGATAAAAGCCATCTTAAATCGTTTTTCTGAATGTATTCCAGGGCTATTTCGTAAGTATATTTTAACTGGGCGAATATACCATATAGTAGCTGTTATTTCAGCCTTTATTTGTATTGTTAGTTTTAAAAAAGATATTCTATATATTACTGGCTCTTGCAAGATTGATTGTTCACCTTTTTTCCTCACCATTATGAACCATACTAGTACTAACTTGCATAATTTCGCGAAACAATGTACCCTGCTTCGATGAGATCGACTCCTATAAAATTAAACGACTCTGAGAGAGAGGCGCTCAGGTCTTGGACCAGAAATGGGAAGACCGAGCA
>JAJYDE010000009.1 GCA_021777755.1 Deltaproteobacteria bacterium | reverse complement strand
GAAGGAGAGTTGAAATGGAATGGCGTGAAGTGGTCGAGCATCCAAGCCTCAAAGACCTGCCCTTCAAGATCGAAACCAACGAGTGGGGAAAGATTATGATGTGCCCTGCCTCATACACGCATGGGGTGTATCAAGGCCGTATTGCAAGACTGGTTGGAAATCTTTCCAAAGAGGGGGAAATTTCAACCGAATGCCCCGTCAAAACTTCCAAGGGCACCAAGGTGGCCGACGTTGCCTGGGCAAGCCCGGCATTCAACAAGAAGCATGGCGTAAGAAAAGTCGAGCTTCCCGAATCCCCGGAAGTTGTAGTCGAAATTGAGTCTCCGTCGAACAGCGCGGCCGAGTTGGAGGGAAAAAGGCTGCTCTATTTCGAGGTGGGCGCAAAAGAATTCTGGCTTTGCGACAAGGACGGCAATATGCGCTTTTTCAATTCTTGCGGAGAATTGAAAAAAAGCGAGTTCTTCGGGGAATTTCCCGGACACATCGACATCGGGGTTTCGTAACGGGCGCGGCTGGAACCGGGGAGAGGCTCCGGGGTTTGGCGGCAGTCGTTTTGGAAAAGGAGGACAAGCGGATGGAATGGCGTGAAGTGGTCGAGCATCCAAGCCTCAAAGACCTGCCCTTCAAGATCGAAACCAACGAGTGGGGAAATATTATGATGGCTCCCGCCTCCGATGCCTGCGGCATTTATCAACTGTAGATGGGCGGATTGCTGAGAAGCTTGTGCAAGGAGGGCAGAGTCTCAACAGAATGCCCCGTTAAAACTTCCAGGGGCACCAAGGTTGCCGACGTTGCCTGGAGAAGCGCGGCGTTTCTTGAAAAACACGGGATGAAAAAGGTTGAGCTTCCCGAATCCCCGGAAGTTATCGTTGAAATAGAGTCTCCATCCACCAGCGCAGCCGAGTTGGAGGGAAAACGGCCGCTTTATTTCGAGGTGGGCGCAAAAGAATTCTGGCTTTGCGATAAGGACGCAAATATGCGCTTTTTCAATCCTTGCGGAGAATTGGAAAAAAGCGTGCTTTTCGGAGAATTCCCCGGACACATCCACCTTGAAACCGAGTGAGGGGGGTGGCAAGAATCGCGGCGACGGCCGCGGCTAGCCGTGATCCTGCTCGCAATTGCTCGCCGAGCGGGCAAGCAGAAAGCCGGAAAAATCGGCCGTAATTTCGGCCGGGCAAAAACGATCGATAATGAGGCGGGCAAGATCCGTCCAGCATCGGGCGGCGTCCATGACGGCCCGGTCGCTGCTTGCCACCACGCACCCGTCGAAAGGAAATTCGCGCTCCGGGACCGCACAGGTTTTGGCCGTCCCCGACAGTCCCGCCCGGGCGAGCCCGTTGCGATAGAGCGCGGCAAGCTCTCCGCTGCGGCTCATCGGTTCGTCGAACAAAAACAATAGAGCCCTTGCGGGAAAGAGTTTCAGAAACGCAAACACAAGGTCGATGGCCACGCCACCGGTTTCGCTCATTCGATACCGGGCCGAAAGACCCGCGATGTCGCGCAGAGCACCGTCATTGGCCTTGAGCAGCCACTTGCCCGCCAGGCGGCTTTCAATCGTGATTTGAACGTTATGGCCGTCAACTGCAAGCAGTTCTTGCCGCCACTGGGCCGGGACGGCGAGTTTTGCGCGCCTTCCAAGCGCCTCCCGCTGGCTGAAGACCCCCCGGCCAAGCAGCATCCGCTCGGCTCCATCGAGATCGTGTCGGTTCGCGGTAAGTTCAAGGGCGGGCTTTCTCGGATAGGACCCGTTCAAAAGAAAAAAGAAATCGGCGGCCGCCCGGTGCAGCCGCCGATTTCTTTCCGGGTTGAGTTTTGCCCTCACATCGGGCATTTGCAAATGGAAAGGGCCGATTTATTGCTCCGGTTTCTGTGCGGCGCTCGCTTCCGCGCGTAGTTGCCGCCTAAGCACCTTGCCGACATTGGTCTTGGGCAGGGCCTCGGCCAATTGGACCTGTTTGGGCACCTTGTAAGGGGCAAGCTTGGCCTTGCACCAGGCGATGATTTCATCGGTTTCGAGCTGCTCACCCTGTTTGGGGACCACGTAGACTCTTACCACCTCGCCTTTTTTTGCGTCCGGCACTCCGATTGCCGCGGCATCCAGCACCTTGGGGTGTTCATAGAGGACCTCCTCGATCTCCCGAGGATAGACGTTGTAGCCGTTGCAGATCAGCATGTCTTTCTTGCGGTCCACGATGAAAAAATAACCCTCGGCGTCCATGGTCGCAAGATCTCCCGTGTAGAGCCAGCCGTCGCGCAGAGTGTCGGCGGTTTCCTTCTCTCGTTTCCAGTAGCCCTGCATCACCTGCGGCCCGCGAACGATCAACTCGCCGACCTCGCCCACCGGCATGTCGCTCCTGCCGGTTTCCGGGTCGACGATGCGGCATTCGGTGCCTGGAAGCGGAAGGCCTATCGAACCGGGTTTGCGCACCCCTTCGAGCGGATTGACGTGGGTAACCGGACTTGCCTCCGAGAGGCCGTAACCTTCAACGATCCGGCTGCCCGTTTTTTCTTCGAACCTTCGCATCACATCGACCGGCATGGGCGCGGCCCCGGTGACGCAGACCTTTATCGAGGTCAGGTCGAAAGTGTCGAATTTGGGATGGGCCATGAGGGCGATATAAACGGCCGGCACTCCCGGAAAGTATGTCGGCCTCGTCTTTTTTATTGTCTTTATCAGTTCATCGGGCTCGAAGCGCGGCACGATGATAACGGTGCTGCCCGTGTAGATGGACAGGTTGAGGCCCCCCGTCATGCCCAAAACGTGAAAAAAGGGCATGACCGCAAGCAGCCTTTCCGCCCCCGGTTTCATGTCGGGAGTCCATGCAACCAGCTGCACCACGTCCGAAAGAAGGTTTCTGTGGGTCAGCATGGCGCCCTTGGGAGTTCCGGTGGTGCCCCCGGTGTACTGAAGCAGGGCCAGGTCGTCGGGGCGGGCCGCGCAGGGAATCGGGGCGGGCTTGTAATCGGCGATCAGCTTCTTGAAACTCAAAAGGCGGGTCCCGTCGTAGGGGACCGCCATGAACAGCTTTTGACGTCTTGCCTTGAAAGGATATAACTGGCGCAGGGGGAAGGGCAGGTAGTCCTTTATGCTGGTAACGATCGTGGCCCGAATGGCCGTTTGAGGCAGGACCTTTTCGGCTCTGGGGTAAAGATGATCGAGGATGACCAGAAACTGCGCCTCAGAATCCGTCCACAGATGATGCAGTTCGCGTTCCACATAAAGCGGATTGGTCATAACGACCGTGGCCCCCAGCCAGAGCGCCGCGTAGTAAGCTATCACGCACTGGGGACAGTTCGGAAGCATTATGGCTACTTTGGTTCCCCTCTTTACGCCCATCTGCTTCATGCCGTTTGCCAGCCGAAGCACCTGGTCCCACAACTGCCCGTATGTCAGCTTGGCGCCGAAAAATTCCACGGCCGAGTTGCCCGGGTATTTTTTGGCATTCTTCTCAAGGACCTGCGGGATACATGTTTCGGGATACTCCACGCAATGGGGTACTCCGGGGTCATAGCTCTTTAGCCAGATTCGCTCCACTTCTTTCCTCCGTCCGCCGCGCCTCGCACTCGGCCGTAATCAAACTTTTAAAAATCCGAAAACCCGGCCAACTCTAAACCCCGGGTATACCCACAAACAATTCGGTGTCCGTCCGGGGCACCCGCATGGGATGGCCGGAGGGGCGCCATTAAAACACGTGTAGATGCATTCAATCAATCAAAAAGAGGCGACAAGCCCCACTAAGATTTACGGTTTTGCCGGCATTTAATGATAAGTCGGCCTGTGGGGGAACCGGGGCGGGGAGGGCGTATGAATGGGTGTGAAAGCCCCGCCATAAATTTATGGCGGGGCAGTTTTGAAGGGCAGTCGGGTGATCCTGTAATTTCCCGTTTCGCGGTCCGATGTTTCCCTCGGGCTTAATCTTTGTGGCTCATCACCCGGGTCAGTGTTGACATGGCCGATGAGCATTCTATCAGGACGCGCATCATGAGGACGATGGCGGCCGCATTGAGCGCCCCGCAGGCTATCCAGGCGCCGGCCGCCGCGGCCCCCGCCCCCAGGGCGGCGAAAAACAGGGTCATCACTATCCCCGCGGGCGTGCATCGCGGCCAGCTTTTGATGCGGATGAACTGGTTTCCTCCCCCGTGTTCCTCGACAGCCATGAGCATGCGCACCGAGCCCAGAAGTCCCCCGCGCAGCTCCAAATCCCAGCCGTCGAAGTCCCCGCCCCGCATGATGACCGAGCGAAGGGCTGTTACGCCCATTTCCACGGATTCCAGCCACGAGTTCTGCGAACGCCACTCTTCGCTCCAGATCGTGAAGGACTTGGGGCGGGGCAGAGGAAAGGCTATGCCGGTGGCCATGCCGCACTTGCGCCAGGGCGTAAGGCCAAGCTTTACTCTTCCCAGAAGGCGCGCGACAGGCTGGACGACGTGCAAAAAGGCGGTAAGTGCCCGCAGTTTGCGTCTCATTGGAGCGGGAAAATTCGTAAAAGGCAGCCTGGCCGAACACGACACCGCGTGCACCACGGGAAGAGCGGCTCCCAGAATGAATAGCGGCAGCGCCAGAAGAAGTGGATGCCACTGCAGCCCCAGCAGGGAGAAAAACCCGAGGGCGGCCACCACGACGATCCACTCGGGCATCAGCGGCAGCGACCAGAAAAGGCTCGGGGCCGGCTGATAGATCGACTGAAACAGGGCGCTTCCCCAGGTTCCCTGGTAAATTCTTCCCCGGAAAGCCCCCATGAATTGTTCGAAGCCTTTCAGATAAAGCCTTCCCGCCCAGGGAACATGGCCGGCGGCATTGTACTTTTCCGGCCACTTGCGCTCCAGGAACCCTTCCGCCTTCCCGTAGTTCAACTGCTGTTTCCAATAGTTTTTGATGGTGTTCCGGCGATGGTGCCATACCATGGCGGCCGGGTTGAAACCAAGCGTCCAGCCCTGCTTTTGAATTCTCCAGCAAAGATCGACATCGTCTCCGGCGATCCGAAACCGGGTGTCGAAGCCGTCGATCGCTTCGAGCGCGGCCTTCCGAAAAGCCATGTTGCAGCCAGGGATATGTTCGGCGTCGTTATCGGTAAGAAGCACATGGATGGGGCCCCCGGGCGCGTTGGAAACGCATTCGGCGATCGGGCCGTCGTCGATGGGCGGAATGTTCGGCCCCCCGACTCCCGCATGATTGGTGGTCTGAAAGGTCACGGCGAGGTAGGTGAGCCACTGCGGATCCGGAATGGCATCGTCGTCTATGTAGGCTACGATTTCGCCTTTGGCCGCGCGCATGCCCACGTTTCGGGCGTTGCTCAAGCCGCCGTTGGCAATGGAAATAACGCGAAAGCCATACTCTTTTGCTATCTTCTCGGTGCCGTCGGTCGATCCGTCGTTTACCACGATCACTTCGAAGTTGGGATAATCGACCTTTTTGAGCCCCTCGAGGCAATCGCGAATGGTGCGCTGGCCGTTGTAGCTGCACACCACCACCGAAATGCCCGGCCAGTTGAGATCGGCGGGGAAGGGGACTTGGGCGTAGGCCCTGCCGACGCTTTCAAGCGATTGCTTGGGGTTGCGGTTCCTGTCCGTCAGGCCGAATCCCCAGTCTTCGATGTCAAAGCCGCCCCTGTGCCATTCATCGGTCCAGGAAAAGACGAAAATGCCCGCGCAACCCGTGGCGAAAGTGGACCTGATCTGCCACTCCAGTGTGGAGGCCTGCTTTTCCTCGCCGTTTCTCATGCTGTCCAGCCCCAGTTCGGCCATGACCAGGGGCCTGTCGCCCGCAAGGTTTTGAAGGCGGAATAGATAGCCTTCCAACTTTTCTTTCGTTTCCAGGTAAACGTTGAAGGAAACGAAATCAAGGAAGGGAAGCTCAAGGTATTCGGTGGTCGGAAAATTCACGTAGGTGACCAGCACCTGCGGGTCCACATCTTTTACCGCCTTGTAGAGACGCTCGAGAAACGACTCGATGCGGCGCCTGCCATGCCAGCGCACGATAGATGACGGAATTTCGTTTCCGATCGTAAAGCACAGGACCGCCGAATGGTCCGCGCAGGCCTTTACGCCCTCGCGAACACGCCTTTCGATCTCCTTTGCAAGTTTTCTGTCGTCGAGGAAAGCGATGTGCTGTTCCCACGGAAGCCCGACCATGACCCGCAGGTTGTGCTCCCGCGCCGTGTCCAGAAGCCATCTGGGAGGTACCGTGTAGGTCCTTACGGCATTTATGCCGCTCGCAGCCATTTGCGCGAAATCGCGGTCGACCGTTTCCGGATCGTGGTATTCGCAGCCCTGCTCATCGGGCCTGAAAGGACCGTAAGTGACGCCGCGAACATAGAACTTCTCTTCTCCGACAAAGAGAAATTTCCCCCTGGCCGTTGCCCGTACGCCTTCAAGAACCGGGATCTGACGGGGCGGGTTGAGATAGAACTCGGCTACGTTGGCCGACTGGGGTTTCTCAAAAATCAATCGAGGCGGGGCGGGCTCGGACGGCATTGGCAGAATGTCGCCCGCACGCCGGGCATGCCTCGTGGTCGCGCCTTTAAATTCCAACGGGGGCCGTGATGGCCCGGGGTTGCGCATCGGCGCCTGAGGCGCCGAAGCCGCACCGATATCCCGCAGATCGGCTTCATCGGCCGCAATATCTGATTCAGCGATGCAAGGACTGCCTTTCATCTGTGTATCTCCTCAAAAAAGTTGTTTCAGACTCCCTTAAGGGACTTGAGTGTGGCCGCGCCTGACACAGAAGCGGCTCCACTGAAGTCCGGGGAGCGACAAGGCTACATAGGCAATAAGCGTACCACGGTCTAACATATCGATATTGCTAATAGAAAATAGACATGCGGGCGCATGCGAATTGGAAGGTTACGATTTTTGCGCACACTGGTTACGATTCGTGCACATTTGCAGGCGGGTTTAACGAGTAAAGGGGCCGGGCCTTTCGGCCACCGCCCCTTCGTATCGAAGATCGAGGGTTGGGGTTACGGAATGGGTCGCCCCGAAGGGTTGCAAGGCAGCTCCACGAACGTGTGGCGCTCTTTCAGCTTGAGCAGCTTTTCCCGCTGCCGTTTAAGGATCTCAAGGTAGCCCGCGGGCGGGTTTCCCCAGCAGCCCGTCAAGCGAAAGAAATAGATCCGCCTTCCCGACCCGTCGACAAGTCTTGCGCCGCGGCAGGATGCTCGCAGATCCGTGAGCTTTTCCCGCACCGAAATCTTCCCGCTCGCGGCTTGCCCTTTGCGAGCGGCTGTTGTGACATCGTTCAGGCTGATATTTGCCGGAAGGCACTTGGAAAAAGCGGGCGCGTTCGGTCCCCCTGCCGCCCGGGAGCCCCCCGGGCAGCCAAGAAGTGCGACCACCACCCCTAGCAACGCCAAACACCACGCGGCCAGGGCGTTTGCCGTGTTGCCATGAGTGGACCCGGGCGCTGGAAACTTTCGCAATACCGTTGATGCCAGTGGGTGCGGACTTGTCGGAAACATTTTCGATCTCCTGCTTGCGTGCTCTTAAGCCAAGAGCCGCGTTTGCTTGGAGCCCCCTGAGTTATCGAATCCTTATCCTACCCGGTTGACGAAGTACTGTGGAGAACATACTATTTGAAAAGCAATAAATACGCCAAGCATGGACTGTTGCCTCAAGATATTCAAACGGTGCTCATCGGTAAACCCGTTCAAGTCGAAGACCGGGCATGGTTTTCCCCTTTGCAATAAAAGGGGGCGATCGAGCCTGGCCCCTGGCACCGCCATGAAGCCCGTGCGAGGCATGAGTGAAACCCAAGTGCACAATGTGTTTTCAGCACATCACAACATTTTATCATTTAGCACCGCCGCCTGAATTCCCAACGCCTCTTCATGCGATTGCCCCGTCCGTTCCAGGTGCTTGTTAAACAAACCGGCGATAAGTATACTGCGGAGGGAAGCCTGAATTTTGCGGGATGGAGATCGATGGATTCAAGCCTTTTGGAAGTAAAAGATCTTAAGACCTGTTTTGTTACTGAAGCTGGAAGCGCTCTGGCGGTCGATTCGGTCAGCTTCGATGTTTCAGAAAGGCAGGTGGTCGGGATTGTAGGCGAATCGGGATGCGGCAAGAGCGTGTGCGCTCTTTCCATCCTGCGGCTCGTGCCCGCGCCCGGAAAAATTGCCGGCGGGCGGATTTTATTCGATGGAAAAGATCTCCTTGCTGTTTCGGAAAGCGAGATGCGAGAGATTCGGGGAAATGAGATTTCGATGATTTTCCAGGAGCCGATGACCTCTCTAAATCCCGTGTTCCGGGTCGAGGAGCAGGTGAGCGAAGTCCTCTTGCGCCACAGGCGCATCTCGAAAAAAGAGGCCCGCCTGCGGGTGATAGAGCTTTTGGACTTGGCCGGTATCCCTTCCGCGCAGACAAGGATGCGCGACTATCCGCATCAGATGAGCGGAGGCATGCGTCAGCGCGTCATGATAGCCATGGCGATCGCGTGCAATCCCCGGCTCATTATCGCCGATGAGCCCACGACCGCCCTGGACGTGACCATCCAGGCGCAAATACTCTCCGTTCTCGACCGGTTGCGGGACGAGCACTCCATGTCCATACTTCTTATCACCCACGACTTGGGCGTCATAGCCGAGGCCGCCGAGCACGTCATAGTGATGTACACGGGCAGGATAGTCGAGAAGGCGACGGTAGGAGAGCTTTTTGCCGATCCGCTCCACCCCTACACCAGGGGGCTTATGCGCTCGGCCCCGGGCCGTTCCTCGGGAGATGGCAAAAAGAGGCTCGAACCGATCAGCGGAGTCGTTCCCAGCCTGTTTGCCTTGCCGCCAGGGTGTAAATTCAACACCCGGTGTCCCTTTGTTTTCGACCGATGTCATAAGGAAGAGCCACCGCTCCAGGCGCCCGCCGGAGGCCATCCGGTGCGTTGCTGGCTCTACGGATGAGCGGTAAAATGCAGGAGTTTTGCGCTTGCTTGAACGACCTGAGTTGGTAAATCTTATCGGGGTGAAAAAATACTACCCCGTAATCAGGGGCGTATTGCGCCGCGAAGTCGGTGCGGTAAAAGCCGTGGACGGCGTGGATCTTAGCATCGGCAGGGGGGAAACGCTGGGGCTTGTAGGCGAGTCCGGATGCGGAAAGTCCACCCTTGGCAGAGTCGTGCTGGGTCTTGAGCCTGCGACGCGGGGAAAGATTTTATTCGACGGCCGGGATATCTCCACCGTCGAGGGTGAAGAATTGCACAGGCTTCGCAGGCGCATGCAGATCATCTTCCAGGACCCTTACGCCTCGCTAAATCCCAGGCGGACCGTGGGACGCACGATCGCGGAAGGACTGCTCATTCACCGGCTGGGCACCGCTTCCGAACAAAAGGAGCGAGTCCGGCTGATAATGGAAAAGGTGGGCCTTCGCCCCGAGCACGCCGGCCGCTATCCGCACGAATTCAGCGGCGGGCAGCGCCAGAGGATCGGAATCGCAAGAGCGCTCGCCCTCCACCCGGAGCTGGTGGTCTGTGATGAACCTCTTTCGGCTCTCGACGTCTCGATTCAGGCGCAGGTGATAAACCTTCTCGAAGATTTGCAGCGGGAATTCACCCTCACCTACCTCTTCATCTCGCACGATCTTTCGGTCGTGCGCCATATCTGTGACCGGGTGGCCGTCATGTATCTCGGGCAGATCGTCGAGCTGGCCAATACCGAAGAGCTTTTCGCCAACCCGCTTCATCCCTATACCAGGGCCTTGCTCGAAGCGATCCCGCGGCTCGATCCCGGGCGCGGGGGAAAGCGGCGCGGCGGGCTCGCCCAGCCCCGCGGCGAAGGCCTTCCGGCCTTTTGCGCCTTCGAGCCCCGCTGTCCAATGGGGCAGCCCGACTGCGCAAAAATACCCGCCCAACTCGAAGAAATTACTCCCGGCCATCGGGTCAAATGTCTGGCCTGTCGAGCCGCGGGCGGCGGGGAGCCTGGTCCGCTGGCGGCCGCGTCCCGTAGCGCAAACCCGGCCCGTGAAAATGGCCCGGGGAGTACCAAATGAGCCCGAAATACGACGTGATAGTGATCGGAGCCGGCCACGCGGGCTGCGAGGCGGCCTTCGCCGCGGCCCGCCTCGGCTGTAAAACCCTGGTGATGTCCATGAGCCTCGATACGGCCGCCCACATGCCCTGTTCGCCTTCCATCGGCGGCATCGGCAAAGGACACCTGGTAAAGGAAATAGACGCCCTGGGCGGTGAGATGGCCAAGGCCTGCGACCGCACCGCAATCCAGTTTCGCCTGCTAAATACCAAGAAGGGGCCGGCGGTGCGCGGCACCAGGACTCAAAACGACAAGGTCCGCTACCGAGCCGAGATGAAACACCGCCTTGAGCTGGAACCCGGTCTGGAGATCAGGCAGTCTACGGCCGAAGCCCTTCTGATCGAAGGGGCAAAAGTGGCGGGCGTAATCGACCAGGTCGGGAGCTGCTTTGAAGCCCCGGCCGTCGTTATCGCCACGGGGACCTTTCTGCACGGGGTCGTTCATGTCGGCAAGAGCGCAACCCCCGCCGGCAGGGCGGGTGAATTTTCCTCCATCGGCCTTGCCGATCAACTGTGCAGCCTGGGGTTTTGCCCCGGAAGAATGAAGACCGGCACCCCGGCCCGAATTCTTCGCCGAAGCATTGATTTCAGCCACTTTCGCGAACAGCCCGGAGATCCCGTACCCAAACCCTTTTCCCTTTTTACCGAAAAGATTGCCCTGCCGCAGGTCTCATGCCATATCGGCCACACCTCCTGGCGCACCCACGAGCTGGTTCGCGGCCATATCGGCCTTTCCCCCCTCTACAACGGGACCATCCGGGGCGTTTCCGCGCGCTACTGTCCATCGCTTGAAGACAAGGTCATGAGGTTTCCCGAAAAGGACTCCCACCAGATAATCCTTGAGCCCGAGGGGCTTGATACCGAGGAAATTTATGCCAGCGGAACGGGCAATTCGCTTCCCGTCGAGGTGCAAATCCAACTTGTCCGCTCGGTCCCGGGGCTCGAATGCGCCGAAATCATGCGGCCCGCCTACGCCATAGAATATGACTTCATCCAACCCACCCAACTCTGTCCGACCCTTGAGACCAAGCTCGTGGAAGGGCTCTTTCTGGCTGGCCAGATAAACGGGACCTCCGGCTACGAGGAAGCAGCCGCCCAAGGTATGTGGGCCGGGTTGAACGCGGCCCTCAAAGTCCAAAAAAGGCCCCCCTTCCTGTTGGATCGCTCCGAGGCCTACATGGCCGTAATGATCGACGATCTGGTCACCAAGGGTACGAACGAGCCTTACCGGATTTTCACCTCCAGGGCCGAATACCGGCTTTTGCTGCGAGAAGACAATGCCGATTTGCGGCTGCTCGAAAAGGGCTATCAACTCGGCCTTCATTCACCTTCAGTCCACAGGGAACTCGTCGAGCGGCGCGAAGCGATAGGAGCGCAAATGGAAAGACTTCGCGCAACATTTGTGCGCCCCTGTGAGCGGGTGAGCGAAATGCTTGCCCGAAAAGGATCCAATCCCATCGATGAACCGGTCTCACTCGAAAAACTTCTCAAAAGGCCCGAGATTACCTTTGCCGATCTGGACGCTCTTTGCGACACTGTTGCGCCGATTCCGGAAAAAGTGAGAGAACAGGTCGAAATCGAGTGCAAATATGAAGGCTACCTCAGGCGCCAGGAAGCAGAGGTGCGAAAATTCAGGCAAATGGAGGAAATAGGGATTCCGCCCGATTTTCCCTATGACAAGGTGCCCGGGCTCTCAAACGAGGTCAGACAAAAACTCGATGCCGTGCGGCCCGTTTCCGTGGGGCAGGCCTCCCGAATACAGGGGGTGACTCCGGCGGCCATCTCCATTCTGCTGGTTTTCCTCAAACGCATGAATGAATTGTCCGGTAAACAGTCCCGCGAAGTCGGGGTAAAAGCATTAGAAATTGATATTGCAAAGCCAATCGACCTAAACAAATGAGATGACCGGCTCTAACACCCCATTTTTACGGTAAGGTTGCGCACTGCTGTTGGCAGTTGGACTCCTCTTGGAGAAGCCGGTTTTTCAAACTGCCCCCGCAGCCTTTGTCCCCCCTCACACCCCCGTTTGAGAGTCGATTCCCGATCCAGTTGCATTCGTGTGTTTGATTGCAAAAAAACAAACATTCATATGGCTGAAGGTTGATAATATTAATTGCTTAATTTTTTGCAATTATAACATCGTAATTGCAATTACCGCGATTGCCTCTTCTTGTTTTGAATTGAAAATATGAATTACTGGAAGATTTTGCTTGCCTAAATTCAGCTTTATCTATAGAAATAAAACGAATTTTTTGAGCGTCGCACACACTGCTGTTCAAAAAACAAGGGGGAAAACAGATCATGGAGGGCAAAAAAGACAAAGATTTCATCTCCACCCTTAGAGCCCATGGCCTTCAGGTAACCTATCAGCGGCTGGCAATTTATCAAACCCTTTATTTCTCCCTGGAACATCCCAGCGCGGAGGTTGTCTACCAGCAGGTAAGAAAGCGGTTTCCCATGATTTCGCTGGGCACCGTCTACAAGACCCTCGAAAGATTCTATGATGTAGGTCTTATCGATAAGGTGAGCCCGGTGACCGAAGTCGCCCGCTACGACGCCAGGACCGGTTCCCACCACCATATGGTTTGTTTGCAGTGTCAAACCATCATGGATGCGGACTCTCCGGTTGATGAGCCAATGATGGCGGTTCCAGCCCTTGAGGGTTTCCATGTTTTGCGGCGCCAGGTGGTGCTGCAGGGCTATTGTTCCAAGTGTAAATCGAGATATGTAAGTTCGAGTTCCTAACAGAGCCGGGCAAAACCATAAAGAGGGCATCTTTGCTTCTCCCGCAGGGTCCGCGGGGGCTTTTTACCAGGCGCGGGCGTACGGAAACGTTTGCCGTGCGCCGCCTTCCAAGAGATGATAGCACCCAGTTCCTCGCAGCTGAAATCCGCACTTCTCGGCCAAGACAGGCCGCCTTGTTTAATCTGGCAAAAAGATCGTTTGGCTGCTATGAATTATTCGTGCGGGTGTTTGGCCCGCTCGACGGGCGCCCGGGCAAGCGGGCGCATGAATGCTCCTCAGGGCTTTCGCAAATTTTCCATGGAGGACTTGGTTATGAAAGTTGTGGCGTTTAACGGAAGTGCGCGCAAAGATGGCAATACGGCCAATTTGATAAATCATGTCTTCTCCGAACTGGTCGGGGAGGGCGTGGAGACCGAGTTGGTGCAGCTTGCCGGAACAAAAATCCACGGCTGCATCGCCTGCTACAAATGTGCGGGCAACAAGGACAAGCAATGCGCCGTAAAAGACGATGCGGCAAACGAGTACATTCAGAAAATGATTGAGGCCGACGGGATCATTTTGGGCTCTCCGACCTATTTTGGCGATCTCACGCCGGAAATCAAGGCCCTGATCGACCGCGCCGGTCTTGTTTCCAGGATGAACGACTTTTTGTTCAAACGCAAGGTGGGCGCCGCGGTCGTCGCCGCCCGAAGAGCCGGAGGCATCCACGTATTCGACTCCATAAACCACCTCTTCCTGATGTCTCAGATGATCGTTCCCGGTTCGGTCTACTGGAATATCGGCATGGGGAGGGAAAAGGGGGATGTGGAAAAAGACGAAGAGGGCGTTCAGACCATGAAGGTCCTGGGACAGAATATGGCCTGGCTGCTAAAGAATATGGATCGTTAGCGGGGACCGCGCGCGCTCGGAGCCTCGGGCGGTTCGACCGCAATCGATGACCTCTTCCCACTGGAGGCCTGCCTTGGATCAAAAGCTGCTCGGTGAAGTACACCTCATTTTCAGGGATTCGGTGCGAAAGTTTCTCGAAAGGGAAATACTGCCTGAATTCGACAATTGGGAGCGCGAGGGGATAGTTCCCCGCAAAGCCTGGAAGAAGATGGGGGAAAGCGGTTTTCTTTGTCCCTGGCTCGAGGAGGAATACGGGGGGCCGGGGGGCGATTTCCTCTGTTCGCTAATTATTTGCGAGGAGTTTTTCTACCGGGGCGTAACGGGCCTTCTGGCCCCCCTTCACAGCGACGTGATCGTTCCCTACCTCTACAGCTTTGGAAACGAGGAACAGAAAAGAAGGTGGCTTCCCGGCTGCGCTTCGGGCGACATTCTTACCGCCATCGCCATGACCGAGCCCGATACCGGGTCGGATCTGGCGGCCATACGCACCAGCGCGATTCGAAGCGGGGATCACTTCGTGCTAAACGGCCGCAAGACCTTCATATCGCTTGGCATCCAGGCGGACCTGGTGATCGTGGTTGCAAAGACCGACCCCGGGGCCGGCCACAAGGGGGTGAGCCTTCTTTGCGTCGAATCGGGAACTCCAGGGTTTGGCCGGGGGAAAAAGCTGGACAAAATGGGATGGCGCAGCCAGGACACCGCCGAGCTTTTCTTCGAGGATTGCCCTGTTCCGGTCGCCAATCTGCTGGGCCAAGAGGGCAAGGGGTTCTATTACCTGATGGAAAAGCTTCAGCAGGAAAGACTCATGGCAAGCGTTATGGCCCAGTCGATGGCCGAAGCCATGCTCGACATGACGGTGGAGTATTGCCGAAACCGAAGGGTATTCTCCACTCCGGTCGGGGCCTTTCAACACAATACCTTCAAAATCGTTGAGATGGCGACCGAGATCGAACTGGGACGCACCTTTCTTGATTCGCTGATTGCCGACCATACGGCCGGAAGGGAAGTGACCAAAAGGGTGTCGATGGCCAAAGCCTGGATACCGGAAATGGCGAACCGGGTCGCCTACAACTGTGTCCAGCTCCACGGGGGCTACGGCTACATGGAGGAGTACCCGATCTGCCGGTTTGCAAGGGATGTTCGAGTGATTCCAATTTTTGCGGGAACAACCGAGATCATGAAAGTGATCATCGGTAAAATGATGGGTTTTTGAGAATTCCGCGGGTTTTCGCCGTCTGGAAGTGAGCCGATTTCCAACACCACTGATCGATGGAGAAAAGACATGAACATCAAGGATTGCAGGGCGATAGTGACCGGCGGGGCTTCCGGGCTCGGGAGCGCATGTGTCGCGAAACTGGTTGAGCAGGGGGGCCGGGCGGCCATTGTCGACCTCGACACGGCAAGGGGGGAGAAACTGGCGGCCCGGTCGCAGGGGCGTCTGATTTTCGCAAAAGCCGATGTGACAAACGAAGAAGACGTTCTTAATGCAATCCAGAGGGCGGTGGAGACCTTCGGCTCGATCAACACGGTCGTAAACTGCGCAGGCGTGGGAGATCCGGGCAAGGTGCTCTCGAAAAAAGCTCCCTTGCCTCTTGCCGCCTTCGAGCGAGTCATCCGCATAAACCTGGTCGGGACCTTCAATGTGATCCGCCTTGGCGTGGCGCGGATGGCGGAAAACGCCTTGAACGAAGAGGGCGAACGGGGGGTGATCATCAATACGGCTTCGGTCGCGGCTTTCGACGGCCAGATCGGACAGCCGGCCTATTCGGCCTCCAAGGCCGCAATAGCGGGCATGACCCTGCCCATCGCCAGGGAGTGCGCGGCTTATGCGATCCGGGTGATGACCATAGCGCCGGGAATTTTCGACACGCCTCTTCTCGCCTCCTTACCCGAAGCCGCCCGGGATGCTCTTGGAAAGATGGTTCCATTTCCCTCCCGGCTCGGGCGCCCGGATGAATTCGCCGCCCTTGCCGCGCACATCATAGAAAATTCCATGCTGAACGGCGAAGTGATAAGACTCGACGGCGCCCTCAGGATGGCGCCAAGATAAGGGAGGGGCTTTATGCGCGACGGACGGGAAATCGTTATGGTGAGCGCGGTCAGGACCCCCTTTAGCAAGTTCGATACGCTTATGGCCGATATTGCGAGCATCGATCTGGGGGTGATGGTCATGAAGGAGGTGATCGAGCGCGTCGGGGTGGGGCCCGAGGAGGTCGATGATATCAGCTATGGAAGCTGTGTGCCGGCGGAGGTGGCCCTGGAACTCGATGTCCCTGCGCGTCAGGCCACTTTGCTGGCCGGATTTCCCGCCGAATGCATATCGGTGAGTCTTGACCGGGCCTGCTGTTCCTCTCTTACCTGTGTTCGCCTCGGGGTGAGGGCCGTAAAGGCCGGGGAGGCGCAAATCGTTATGGCCGTCGGGGCCGAAAACATGCCCCGAACCCCGCATTTGGCTCCGGGGCTGAGAAAGGGGAAAAGGCTGGGACACATCCGGTTGGTCGATCCGTTGTTTGAACTCGGCTATCAGGAAAAGGGGTTCAATTCCGTTGCGCGGGACGCGGGGGAGGTGGCCCTGGAGTATGGCGTGGACAGGCAAATGCAGGACGCCTGGGCGCTTGGCAGCCAGGAGAAGTACGCCAAGGCTCGTGATGAAGGCAAATTCAAAATCGGCGAGGAACTCATGGCTGTTGCCATTGCCCGGGAAAAGGGCGACCCGGTCGTAATCGAGCAGGACGAGTCGCCGCGAAAAACCGGCATGGAAGCGCTCGCAAGACTTAAAACCATCTATGGAAGCCCGACTGTTACCGCTGGTAACGCTCCGACCATGGGGGCGGGGGCAAGCGCCATCCTCATGATGCCCGCGGCCGAGGCCGCAAAAAGGGGACTCGAACCGCTAGCCTCGATTGTCGCCATTGTCGCCTCGGCCACCGCGCCTCGCCAAATCGCCGCCATTCCCGCCTTCACCATTCGGAAGGCGCTGGGGGTCGCCGGACTCAACCTCGATGATATGGAGCTGATTGAAATCAATGAAGCCTTTGCCGCCATGCCCCTGGTTTCAACCAAGATCCTGGCTGAAGGCGACGGGCGAAAATGGGAGGAACTGCAAAACAAAACCAACGTCAATGGCGGGGCGATCGCCATAGGGCACCCCGTGGGTGCCAGCGCGGCAAGGATAACGATGACGTTGGCCTATGAGTTGAGGCGCCGAGGGGGCGGCTACGGAGTGGCCTCCATCTGCGGAGGGCTTGCCCAGGGCGAGGCGATCATTATAAAGGTATAGGGCTCGGCCCCGGGAGTTGCAATGCGGTGAATCGGCAGCCAATGAAAGGAGGCCTATGGACGCGATTCGAAAGATCGACAAAATTTGGAAGGGTAAACGCACCATCGAGGGCGCGGGAGTTCACCTCAAAAGAGCCTTCGGCCATTCCGAGCTTCCGCGGTTCGACCCTTTTCTCATGCTCGATGATTTCCATTCGGACAACCCGGCCCATTACATGCCGGGATTTCCCTGGCATCCGCACCGGGGTATCGAGACCATCACATACGTGCTGGAGGGTCTGGTGGAGCACGGCGACAGCATGGGCAACAAGGGAGTGATCGGCCCGGGCGACGTTCAGTGGATGAGCGCCGGAAGCGGCATAATTCACCAGGAGATGCCAAGGAAAAGCCCGACGGGCGTCATGTGGGGCTTGCAGTTCTGGGCCAATCTGCCGGCAAGCCGGAAGATGATGGCGCCCCGCTACCGGGACGTGGCGGCAGACGATATTCCCCTGGTGACCCTCGAAGATGGTGTGCGGGTAAGAGTGGTTGCCGGGAATGTGGGAAATGTCAATGGGCCGGTCAAGGACATAGTCATCGATCCGGAAATGCTGGACGTAAGCGTTCCGGCCGAAACGGTCTTTAATCGTCGGATCGCGGCGGGCCACACGGTCTTTGCCTATATTATCGAAGGGGAGGGCTATTTCGATGAGTGCCCGGATGCCTATGCCCATGAAATTTCAAGTTCGGGATGGCTGGACCTGGAGCGGCGCGGCGTCTGCATCCCGGAAACCGTTGTGTTGTTTTCCCGTGAAGGCGATCTCGTGCAGGTCCGTGCGACTGAAAAAGCAGTGCGCTTCCTGCTCGTTTCCGGAAAGCCGATAGGCGAACCCGTGGCCTGGTATGGACCCATTGTGATGAATACACAAGAAGAGTTGAAGATCGCGTTCGAGGAATTTCAAAATGGTACATTTGTAAAATAACCAGGCGGTTGCAAAAGGCTTTTCTCGCCGGCTCGCCCGGTGAAATTCATCCCGAAAGACCCGTATCGCAAGGGTTTCGAAAAAAGTCAGGGATTGCCTCCTCGCCCCCGAAGTCCTACCCCGGCCAAAGCCGGGGTCTTTTTTTTCGCCTCTCACCGGCGACTTTTCCAGCACCCGTTTGGACATCCCGCTCCGACGGCGTTATAGTGAATATACAAGAAGGTCGCGGAGGGTCCGATGAAGAGGCGATGGTACGGGAAGGACTGGGAGCTTTCAGCCAGGATGTTCTTTGTGATGTTTCTTCTGGCCGCCCTTTATCTGCTGTTTTTAGCCTTTCTTTGGAAGGCCGGCGTCGGGGCGATGGGGATGGCCCTAATAGCGGGCGTTCTGCTTGTGGTCCAGTTTTTCTTTTCCGATAAAATCGTTTTGTGGTCCATGGGGGCGAGGCTGGTCGAGCCAGATGAGGCCCCGCAACTCCACGCCATGATCGAGCGGCTCTCCCAGATGGCGGATTTACCCAAGCCCGGGGTCGCAATATCTGAAAGTGATGTGCCCAATGCCTTCGCAACCGGACGAGGCCCGAAAAACTCGGTGGTTTGTGTCACGACTTCCCTCATGGAGCGTCTCGATGAGCCCGAACTGGAGGCGGTCCTGGGCCACGAGTTGACCCATGTTCGCAACCGCGACGTCATGGTCATAACCGTGGCGGGTTTTTTTGCCGCCGTAGCCAGCTTTCTGGTGCACAACCTCCTTTTCTCCTTCGGCTTCGGGGGCGACTACGGAGGGGACCGCGAGGGCGAAGGCGCGGGTATCTTGGCTGTCTGGGCAGTATCCATGCTGGTGTGGGTGATCAGCTTTTTTCTTATCCGCGCCCTGTCGCGCTACCGGGAACTTGCCGCCGATCGCGGCTCGGCAATTCTAACCGGGGCTCCCTCTCAGCTCGCCTCGGCTTTGGTGAAAATAAGCGGTGTAATGGATCGTATTCCCGACCGCGATCTGCGCAAAGTCGAGGGCATGAACGCCTTTTTCATTCTGCCCGCCATGAGGCGGGCTTCCCTGCTCGAACTCCTCTCGACCCATCCATCGCTTGAAAAGCGTCTCGAAGAGCTCGAAAAAATGGAGCGTGAGATGGAAAAAACGCCATGAAGTGGTTCGATATCATATTGGGCAGGACCAGGCCCGTTGCCTCCAGCGTGGAAAATCTCTTCAGCATGTCCACCGCGCGGATAAGCCTTGCCGCAACTCTGGGGGCTTCCCCCACGGGCCGTGCGGGGATTACTTTCAAGCCCGTGGAGGCCTCCGATTTCGATGCGGCCGAAAACGAACTGAAAGGCCTGCTGGAAATCACGGCCAAACAGAGCCGGACAAGTTCCCGGATGGTCGGGGACAGATACGGTTACGCCTGGGTGCTGTTTGAAGACGATGGTTTCGAGAACCTCGTCGCGGCCCTGCACATGACAAGCCTTACTCTTCGGGAGCACGGGTTCGAAGACCAGCTTCTGGCCGCGGTTTTTCAATTCCGCGACAGTCATGGCCGCGAGGTCTACTGGATCTACAATTACAAACGCGGCTGTTTTTATCCCTTCGTTCCCCTTGAGGACCAGAAACGTGACAATGCTTACGAACTGAGGCTGCGCGCCCTCATGGAAAAGGAGATGCCGCTTGAACCCGAACTCGAGCGCTGGTATCCCCTGTGGGACCTTCCTCTTGGAGCAGGCGCCGGGCGATCGTAAACAGATATTGGCCACAGCCGTAACCGGCCCGATTCCGGCATCGGGAGCCGGTCGGAAAGTTTCTCATGTCAATTTGCCAACTCGCGTTGTTCACAAATTATTCAGAGATTTCCGCGGATAGTCTTCATCTTGTCCCTCGAATACATGCTCTTTCCAGCCGCCTAATGGGTTCCCCTCTTGGAATCTCGGTCCACTCCATATTTGAATGCAATTATCTATTCGTAATAATTGCAGTGCAATAAGACGGATTTTGGAATGGTTGAAATATTCAGGAGGCGGGGGGATAAGGTTACTATTCGCCGTAATAAACTTTTGCTGGCACCATCGCTTCCACATAACGGGAGGGAGCGGGTGTGGAGCGGTTCTACCACAAGCATAACTGGCCTGATTTCTGCAATTAGGCATATTCTGGAAATCCGTTCCTGCTCAAGGATAGGGTCGGCCGGCATTGTTTTTTTATATTCGATGTCGGAATTTTGACCAAGAGGGTGCATTCAATATGTTTTTATAAAGATAAAAGTCATTATGGAATAGTTGCCGGAGAAAAGGATATTTACAACCCGGGCTCTAATGCGTACTGTGATGCGACCCGCCCTTGGGGCGGGAAACTGATGCGGAGGCTTGCGAGGTTGATAATGAGCGAAGATGAAAAAACCGGGGAACAACCGCCCGCGGAGTTGCGCGATTCTGACAGCGGGCTTTCCGCCTTCGAGATGAACGGCAAAAAGAGCGCCGATCAAAGCAATTATAAAGAAATCCGCGGGCGAAAGGGCGTGCAAAACTCACTCATTGAAAGTCGCGCGATTCTGGCAGCCGCTTTATCCAGCATGACCGATGCGGCATCCATTACCGATGCGCGGGGACTTTTCATCGAGGTTAACGATGCATTCGCATCCTACCACCGGTTCGAGGATAAAGGCCAATGTCCCCATAGTCTCGCCGAATATGCCGAGCTTTTTGAAGTCTCAATGGCCGACAAGTCCCCGGCGCCACTGAATATGTGGGCCGTTCCCAGGGCGTTGCGGGGCGAGTCCGCTACCAATTTCGAGTACTGTTTGCGCCGCAGGGATACGGGAGAGAGCTGGGTTGGAAGATATAGCTTCGGGCCAATACTCGATAGCGAAGCAATGATCGTCGGCTCGGTCGTAGTGGCGCGGGACATCACAAAAGAAAAGCAGGCCGAAGAGGCGTTTCGAAAATCCAGGCGGGAAACCTCGCTGCTCTACCGGATTTCGAACGCCTTTTTGACCGTGGCCGACGAAAAAATCTTCGAAGAGGTCCTTCAGGCCATTCTCGATGCTTTTCAAACAAAATACGGGGTGTTTGGCTACATTGGAGACAATGGCGATTTGATTGTTCCAACCCTTGGCAGGCAGGTGTGGAGCGAGTGCCGGGTTGAAGGAAAGTCGGTTGTTTTTCCTGCCCGTGTCTGGGGGGAAAGTGTCTGGGGCAAGGCGATCACCCGGAAGAAATCCTTTGTTTCCAAAGGGCCCTTCCACACCCCCGAAGGACATATTCCGATCCACAGTTTTTTGACCGCGCCGCTCGTTTTCAATGAAAAGACCATCGGGCTCGTTTCTTTGGCCAACAAGGAGGGCGGCTTCACCTCGGAGGATGAGCAAATCCTGGTGCGAATCGCCGCCAGTATCTCGCCCATTCTCCATACCAGGATGCAGCGCGACGGCAAGGAGCAGGAGCGCCGCCGCGCGGAGCTGTCGTTAAAAAATCGATCGGACCAGCTCCAGTTGATCCTGGACACCGTACCGGCTACCATCTGGTTCAAGGACGGGAACAATCGGTTCCTCCGGGTTAACAGAGCCACCTGCGAGATGATGGGGATGCCCGCGACCATGATCGAGGGAAAGCCGGCCGACGAGGTTTTCCCGCACCATTTGGCCGAGAAGTATTTTCAGGATGACCTGGAGGTCATGAACTCTGGACGTGCACGGATGGGGATCGAGGAGGAGTATGTCAATGGCCGGGGCGAGGTGCGCTGGGTGAGAACCGATAAGGTCCCGTGGTATGATGAGCAAGGCGTTCTGGCCGGAGTGCTGGCCTTTGCCGTGGACATCACGGAGGCCAAACGGGGCGAAGAGGAACGTGAAAAGCTGCGTGAGCAGTTGAGCCAGGCACAGAAGCTGGAGTCCGTCGGACGGCTGGCGGGCGGAGTCGCTCACGATTTCAATAATATGCTGGGGGTTATCCTTGGCTACTCGGAACTGGCCCTGCGGGCACTCGATCCGCTTCAGCCGGTTTGCAACCAATTGCGGGAAATTCGGGCGGCTGCCCAGCGCTCGGCCAACCTGGTCCGCCAGTTGCTCGCCTTTGCCCGTAAACAGACGATCTCGCCCCTGGTGCTCGACCTTAACGAGACTGTGGAGAGCATGCTCAAGATGGTTCGCCGAATTATCGGCGAAAATATCGAGCTGACCTGGCTGCCGGGCGAGGACCTCGGGCCCGTCAGGATCGACCCCTCTCAGATCGATCAGATTCTGGCCAACCTTTGTGTCAACGCACGCGATGCCATCTCCGGTTTCGGCCACATCAGCATCGAAACCGGCAACTGCCTTATTAATCAAGACTTTTGCCTGAAGCACCCGGAAGCTTCTCCCGGCGAGTATGTGGCCCTTTCCATTCGCGACGATGGCTGCGGAATGGGGCAGGAGATTCTGAGCAAGCTTTTCGAGCCGTTTTTCACAACCAAAGAGGTCGGGAAGGGCACTGGACTGGGTCTTTCAACCGTCCACGGCATCGTCGCTCAAAACGGCGGGTTCGTAACGGTTGATTCCAAATCGGGTGAGGGGACAACTTTTAAAATTCATTTGCCCCGAACCGATTTCGCGAACTTCTGAAGCTCCCGTTTATCTCCGGATATGCCGCACCTCCGAGAGACCTCCCCGAGACTCCCAACGCGGTCTTCCCCACTTCGCAGCTGGTGTCCGTCCGCAAACCGCAGGATTCGGAAGGTGCTTGGAGCTCGAGCCCCCATAACCAGGCCGGGATTTAGGAGATTTTTGCCAGTAAATCGGGTGTATGGCTTCGTAAATCCCCCCATCCCCCCCTTTCCCGAAGGGGGGGAAACCCGGCCCGGTCTACGACTTGAACGGGTTTCCGGACGCACACCCGGCTCCCCGCTACTTCCCCTTTGCCACCGCGCGGTACCAGCCGCTT
Organism: Deltaproteobacteria bacterium; assembly: GCA_021777755.1. Classification (GTDB taxonomy): domain Bacteria; phylum Desulfobacterota; class Syntrophobacteria; order Syntrophobacterales; family Syntrophobacteraceae; genus SbD1. The sequence continues at coordinate 92,235 of JAJYDE010000009.1, read as the reverse complement.
GATTTGTTCAGAAGCTCCTGGATGCGCAGGACCATGGCGTGAGGGTCCTTGAGGTAGCCTTCGAGCAGAAGGGACGATTCGAAAAGCTGCTCGACGGCCGCGCTCATGTAATCGTCCTCCGGGTTTGTCTTATAGATTGCAAAAAGATTTCGTATGAGAATGTGATCGCGGTTCACCTCGAAAATCTTCTTGGGTATGGAGGTGTCCTTGCTCACGATCTGAAGAATTTTTTGCATCGATGAGGTCATGCCGTCATCGGGATTGACCAGGCAGCAGGGGCTCTGCGAGAGTCTGCCCGATAGGCGCACCTCTGTGACGCGCTCTCCCAGAATGTTCTTGAGCTTTTCGAGAAAAGCGCTGAAAGGCTCCTTGTCCTGCTCCTCAAGAGGTTCCACTTCCACGGGCGCCTCCAGGGTTTCAAATTTCTCAAGGCTCCCCGGGTCGGCGTGCTCGACGGACTGCAACTCGAAGCCCTTGTACTTTCGCACCCCTTCCATGGCGAACTCGTCGAGGTTGTCGAAAAGATAGAGGACCTCGATCCCCTTTGCCCGGAATATCTCCAGATGCGGACTCAAGGCCACGGCTTCCCGGCTCGTGCCGAAAACATAGTAGATGTCCTTTTGATCCGGCTTGGCCCGCTCGATATAGTCGTCAAAGGAAACCAGTCCCTTTGCATCCTCGAAGCGCGAGGAGTTGAAACGCAGCAGTTCGGCGTATTTTTCCTGGTTGGCATAGTCCGAATAGCCGAGTTTAAAGAGCCTGCCGTGGTTGTTCCAAAAATCGGCGTACTTGTCCTTGTCATCCTTTGCCATTTTCTGGAGATGAGACAGAAGCTGTTTGGTGACAACTGTGGAAATTTTGTGCAGGAGCACGTTTTCCTGCAGCGATTCGCGGGCCACGTTAAGCGGCAGGTCCTCCGAATCGACCACCCCGCGCACAAATCCCAGGTACTCTGGAATGAGGTCCTTGTTGCCGTGTTCGATGAGCACCCGGCGCACATAGAGATCCAGCCCGTAGCGGTCTTTTCCGTAAAAAGGCAGCTCCATTCCCCGGTGCGGAATGAAAAGCAGGCTGCTGAACTGCACCGGCGCATCCACCGACACGTGCAGCGTCTCCAGCGGCTCTTCGGAATCGAAGGTCAAAAACTTGTAGAATTCGCCGTATTGTTCCTTGGTGATCGAAAACTTTGGCTCCCGCCAGATCGCCGGGATGGTGTTCACCCGTTCGTCTTCGACGAAAATCGGATGGGAGATGAAATTGGAGTGCTTCTTTATAATGGAGGTGATGCGGTGCTTTTCAGCAAATTCGGCGCCATCCTCCTTGAGATGAACCTCGATTCGAGTCCCGCGCTTCATCGGTTCGTCGATTTCGCTGATTTCGTAGGTCCCGAGGCCGTCCGATTTCCACACAACAGCCGGCTCTTCCGGCCTGATCGACCGGGAGCGGATCACCACCTCGCGGGCCACCATGAAAACCGAGTAGAAACCCACGCCGAATTTGCCCACAAGGCCTTCAAGCCCGCCCTTGTCCTCCCCGGCTTTTTTCAAAAACTCCGCCGAACCCGACTTGGCTATGGTGCCGATATTTTCCATCAGCTCATCTCTGGATAGTCCTACGCCGGTGTCGGAGACGACGAGCAGTTTTTTGTCCTTATCAAAGGTGATGCGGATTTCGAGCGGCAGTTCCGGATCGGCCACTTCGCTTCCGCTGGCCGATTCGAACCTGGCTTTTTCAAGCGCATCGGAGGCGTTGGAGACCAACTCGCGCAGGAAAACCTCCTTGTTGGTGTAAAGGGAATGTACCAGGATATCGAGCAGTTGCTTTATTTCAGCCTTGAACTCATGTTTGGAACCGGTGCCGGTGTCGCTCATCTTGCTGTCAAACCTCCTGAAAAGCGGATTTAAATATCCCTTGGACCTCTTAAAGGGGTGGCTGGGCCCATGGTGTTGCGAGCAGCAAATTGTAAAGAGTGCTGATTCAAGGCCTTTTTCTAATACTTTTTGCCCGCCTGTCAAGGCCGTTTCACCGCTGTCCGGATTGCGGCAAACCGGTCCTGATACGCATGCGCGACGAAAAAATCCTGGAGGTTGAGCCCGAAACCACTGTGGGGTACCTGAACATCGCCTTTGCCGGGCTTTTGAAGGGGGAACCGTCCCGGGGGGGGGAGGGGCTGAAGCCGGATGAATCTTTCCGGTCGGAAAAAGGGCGGGGCCGGCCCGTTGTCCAGGCCGGGTTTTGCGGGATGGCGCTAGCCGCTAACCAGGTCGGGCCGGGCGAACAACTCCTTGGCCTCCTTCATGGTAATGTCCGGAGGCGGCAGAATCAGTTCCGATTCCATGATTTGATCGTGTGAAACCGGTTCTCCCTGATTTTTGACAAGAGAGACCATCTCGGCGTAGAGTTTGTCAAAGAGGTGCCGGTCTTCGTTTGCAACAGCCTCCACGATGTGGCGGTCAAGTTCTTTCAGCCGGTCTATGAGCGCGCCGGGGAACCGATACTGCCCTTCGGTGGCGATTCGAACGATCATTTGCCTTCCTCCAGTTGTTTGGGCTGATTGGGGCCGGCGATTTGTCGCTTCATTTCGGCCAGTTCATCCTCGACGCCTTGGGAGACGCCGACCTGGGCGAGTTGACGTTCGATCGCATCGGGTCTTGAGGAAAGGTCTTCGAGCGTTCCGGCATCCACCAGTTCGTCGATTGCCGAAGCCCGTGCGCGCATATTCCGCGTTTTTTCCTCCGCCCGATCGATTGCCAGACCAACGTCGGCCATCTCCTCGGATATGCCCGTGGCCGCTTCGCCGATCTTCACCTGGGCCGCGGCCGAAGAGTACTGGGCCTTGATGACTTCCTTGTGGGTCCTGAAGGCCTCCACTTTGGCCGAAAGGCGGGTTTCGGCCGCCGAGAGCTTCTCCTGCTCCTTTTCCAGGTCCTCGACCTGGGTTTGCATCCCCTCCAACTGCTCGACGATGACCTGCTTGTGCTCGATGGCCATTCGGGCGAGATCCTCGCGGCCGGCTCCAAGGGCCCTTCGAGCCTGGTCTTCGAGTTTACCGAGGTTGGCTTTGAGCCCCTCGGCCTGCAACTGCAATCTCCGCTTCGAGGTGACCACCTCGACCACTCCGCGCTTGACGTTTCGAAGCAGTTCGAGCTGCTTTTCGTAAGAATAGTCCAGTGTTTCGCCCGGATCTTCGGCCCGGTCCAAAACGGCGCTCATTTTTGCCTTTACAATTGATGACATCCGCGACAGAAGGCCCATTTCCCCTCGACTCCTTAAGTTTGAGTGCAACGCCGGAGGTCTATACACCAGAAAAACTACTGATTCCTACCTCGGATGTAAAGGGCAACCCAAGTCTGTCATTAATAACCGAGGGGCAATAACATCTCATTTTGCGAGCCAGGGCATGGGTGAGCAAAAGCCTGGCAACGGGTGGGGCATGAGGCAAGAAATATGTTCGGTTGGTTATGCGTTTTTCGGTGCATGCTAAATGGTGCCGGGAGCTTCATGTTTTCATTGGCTCAACTGATGCCGCCCGGAGATTTGGCCCGCGCTTTTTGATATACCGGCGACGGGCCGCTTGGTCGAGGTTTTCCCGGAGGAGTTTCCCTCCCTTTATATGCCGTATGAAGTCGGATACGGTCTTATTGACCGCGAAGTCCAACTGCTTTTTGAGCAGTTTGCAGTTATTGGCTTCGAGGCTTTCAAGGGAGCGGTTTCTTGAAAAATCGGAGGCCTTGTAGAGGTAGTTTCTTTCCCACAAGACTTTGCCTTCGGGATCGGTCATTACGGCGGTGGCGCACAAGGTAAGGCCGAACGTCATCGAGTTCACATCCACAGAGCCATCTTTTATCATCAAAACATAGCCGGGGCCGGTCTTATAGTCCTTGCCGACCGGGGTCTCCACGACCTCCAACTTGGGCCAGTCCGGCAGATCGGTTCGCACCCGTTCAACAAAGCGCTCCATGATCAGCTTGTTGACATCGGGCAGGAGGTATTTCCGGGCAAGTTTTTTCCCTTTATTCATCTCCATGGAACAAGCGATTGCCCTGGCTGGCACTCCGCCCAGCAACCCGAAAAGGATGAGGCCGGTAAATTCCATCGTATGGGAGGTCGGGCTTTCCTCGAGGTAGGCGGGGTATCCGGTGCGAACCACCTTTATCGAGCCGATCGCTCGCATGTTTTTGACAGTCAGGGGCTTATAGGATGTGGCGCATCCTTGGGCCAGAAAACACAAGGCGCCCAGTAGCACAAACCATCCCGCTTGCTTCATGGATACCCCTCCCTTTAATGAGCGCGTATTGGAAAAGCCGGTGAGAAATCAATGCCGCACTTACTGAAAACAGGCGGGACGAATCGGCACGGAAATAAATCTTCTATTGTTCAAAACATCACATGTCAATCAAAATGCGTATCCCGGCCATGCCGCCCCGGAGGGTGCATAACCGGCCCCCCTGTTTTCCATTAAAAAAATCAACCCACGCCTTGACTCGTTGCGCCATTTTAGCGTAAATAATGAAGATTTATAAACCATGCGGACATATCGTCGGCCCCCCATAGAGGAGCCCCTGATTGTAAGGAGAACCAGAGTATGTTCTCGGCTGCATTTTGACGAGCGCCGATTGCTGTAGGATTGGCTCCGGGAAAAGGCGGCATTCCAGGTGAAAGCGCTTTTGGCCATGTCTTCCACATCAACAGGCGAGGATCGTTTCCCCCCGGGGGGGCGGTCCGAAAACGATGAATTTGCTAATGACAAACGAAAAGGGGATTTATGAGTTTTCAGAAACGACTCCTGTCAGGCGAATTTGTGGTCCTTGCGGAGATGAATACGCCCAAAGGCGTTGACACGACGCAATTAATCCAGAACGCGCGCAGGATCAAGGGCCGTGTAGACGCGGTCATAGTGCCTGATATGGACGACGGCGTCATGAGGATGAGCGCTCTTGCCGGTGCGGTGCTGATGCACCAGCAGGGCATGGAGGCCCTCGTCCACGTCTACTGCCGGGACCGCAATCGAATGGCCCTCCAGGCCGATCTTCTCGCTGCTTATGCCCTTGGCATTCAGAGCCTTATCGTGGTTTCGGGCGAAGAAATCTGCAACGGAGATCATCGTGAGGCCAAGGCCGTTGACGATCTCGACGAACTGGGCCTGCTGGGCGCGGTGCGTTCGCTGGAGAAGGGAACCGATCTTGGCGGAAGCGATTTGACGGGGGCTCCCAGCTTTACGATCGGGTGCGCCGTTCCTCAGTGCTGCGATCAATCGGAGCTCGACAGACAAATCGAGCTTGCGGCCAAAAAGGTCGAAGCCGGCGCCAAATTTATTCTCTCACCGCCCGTGTTCGATGTCGGTCGCTTCGAATCCTTCCTGGGCAAGGTGAAGAGTTTGAATGTGCCTGTGATCTCCACCGTGTACCTGCTAAAATCGGTTGGCGCGGCCCGCTACATTGCCACCAACGAGCCCGGGGCCGGGATATCGGAAGAGCTCATCCGCCGAATTCGCAAAGCCTCGGACCGCGAACTTGAATGCGTGCGCATCGCCGCCGAGACGGTCAAGGCACTGAAGGGGCTTGCCCAGGGCGTTCGAATCATAACTCTTGGCTGGGAGCACCGGCTGCCCGAGGTCCTCGAATATGCGGGCCTTTAATCGTTATCTTTTTCCAGTTCTCGCGGACTGAAATTTATCTACTGACAGAGGGATACGGAACGACAAATGCAAAAGAGATCCGAATTCAGCAACAAGGTTCTTATCGTCGGCGGAGGCATGGGCGGTATACGGGCTGCGCTGGACCTGGCGGAGGCGGGGCGTGACGTTGTGCTCGTAGACAAGTCTTATTCGATCGGCGGCCTCATGACGAGCCTCGACCGTACTTTCCCCACCAACAACTGCGACCTGTGCACCCTGTCTCCGCGCTTATCGGAGAGCGGCCGCCAACTTCATATCGAACTTCTGACCATGACCGAAGTGGAAGAGGTTTCGGGGGATGCGGGCAATTTCAAGGCCAATCTGAGCTCGCGGCCGCGCTACATCGATTTGCAAAAATGCACCGCCTGCGGAGAATGCCATCGTCAGTTCCCCGGCTGCGTTCGCTTTACCCCGGGGCTCGATCACCGCGCCCCGACCTGCATGCGCTATCCGCAGGCCACCCCGTATGCTTTTTCCATCGACATCGATGCCTGTTCCGACGTGGACGAGCTGGTGAAGGTGTGCCCGGCGGGGGCGATCATACCCGATGACAAGCCCCGGAGCCACGAAGTGGATGCGGGAGCGATCATTCTCGCCCTCGGCGCGGAGATCACCGACCCCGGCGTTCTGGACACCTATGGATACGGAGTTTACCCCAACGTGGTGACCAGCCTGGAATACGAGCGTATTCTATCGGCCACCGGGCCAACAGGCGGACAGCTGGTAAGACCCTCCGACGGCCAGAAGCCCCGCAAGGTGGCCTGGATCCAGTGCGCCGGGTCCAGAGGGCTGCGGCCCGGTTTTCAGCCCTACTGCTCAAGCGCCTGCTGCATGTACGCCCTCAAAGAGGCCATGGTCACCAGGGAGCGCTTCCTCGAAGATATCGAGACCACGATTTTCTACATGGATATGCGTACCTACGGCAAGGACTACGAACTCTATTTGCAAAGGGCCAAAAACCAGTACGGGGTGCGCTTTGTGCGCAGCCGTCCACACTCTATCGACCCCGTCTTCAAGGATGCGGTCATGACCGGCGGGCTGGATATCGGTTACATGCCCTACTCAAGCAACCTGCCTGCGGCCGAAGAATTCGACATGGTGGTGCTATCCACCGGTTTCCGTGTTTCCGACGAGACCCGAAGCCTTGCCGAAAAGCTCGGGGTGGAACTCAATGACTGCGGCTATGCGAAAACGGGAAGTTTTGAACCCGTTGCCACCTCCAAGCCCGGAATCTATGCCTGCGGCCTTTTCGAAGCCCCCAAGGACATCCCGGAAACCCTTGTTCAGGCGGGCGCCGCGGCCTGCTGCGCCTCGGCCGATCTTAGCCCCCTGAGAGTGGTGCAGGAAAAGAGCGAAAATTTCCCGCCCGAAAAAGACATCAGCGGCGAGCCGGCCAGAGTCGGGGTCTTCGTTTGCGACTGTGAAAACAACATCGGCGGCGTGATTGATGTCAAGTCCATGGCGGCCGGTCTAAAAGAGCTCAAAGACGTGGTTGTCTCCGAGACCATCGGCCATGGCTGCAGCCGCGATTCGCTCGAGCGCATCCAGGAAGTCATACGAAAAGAGAACCTCAATCGGGTCGTGATCGGCGCATGTTCTCCAAGAACCCATGAAGCGGTGTTCCAGGACACCCTGCGCAAGGCCGGCCTGAACAGATACATGTTGGAAATCGTCAATCTGCGCGACCAGGATACCTGGGTTCATACCGACAACCCGGCTTTTGCCGCCTCCAAGGCCAAGGAATTGATGCACATGGGGGTCGGGGCCGTCCGGATGACCCATCCGCTTGCCGACCATACGCTGCCGATGAACAAGGACGTGCTGGTGGTGGGCGGGGGCGTAACGGGCATGAAGGCGGCTCTAAGCCTTGCCGATGGCGGCTTCAAGGTCTTTTTGCTCGAAAGATCCAACCGGTTGGGCGGAACGGCCGGGAAGGTGCGAAGGACCCTCGACGGCCAGGATGTCCAGGCTTACCTGAAAACGATGGTCGAAAAAACCGAAAGCCACGAAAACATCCAGGTGCTTAAGCAGGCCGTGGTCGTCGATCATACCGGCATGGCCGGCATGTTCAAAACCGGTGTCCAGGTCGGTGCCCGCATGGTCTATCGCCAGATAACCCACGGCATCACCATCCTGGCCACGGGCGCCCTGGTAAACCGGCCCGACGAGATGCTCCTGGGCGCTCACGACGCGGTGATGACCCAGCTCGATATGGACGCCCTCCTCGAAGACAATCCGGAGGGGGCGAAAGCCTTGCGCAATGTGGTGATGGTCCAGTGCGTCGGCTCACGGGTCCCCGAAAATCCCAACTGCTCGCGCATCTGCTGCCAGACGGCGGTTAAAAACGCTTTGCGGCTTAAGGAACTCAATCCCGACGCCACCATAGTGATTCTCTACCGCGATATGCGCACCCCCGGCATGCAGGAGCTCTACTACACGAAGGCAAGGGAAAAGGGCGTTGTTTTCGTCCCCTATGAATTGGAGGACAAACCCGGGGTGGTCGCCGACGGCAAGAAGCTCTCCGTCACCTTCACAGACCCGGTCCTCGGGCGCAAGGTCCAAGTCTCCTGCGATTGCCTCGTGCTCAGTACCGGTTTTGTGGCCGATGAGGAATCAACCGAAGATCTGGGCGTCATCTTCCGTCTCCCCAGAACCTCGGACGGCTATTTTCTCGAAGACCACGTAAAGCTCAGACCCGTTGATCTGCCGACCCCGGGATTTTTCGTGGCCGGTGCGGCTCATTCGCCCAAAAACATCCGCGACAGTATCGCCCAGGCTCAGGCTGTGGCAAGCCGCGCCCAGACTTTCCTCGCAGGCGATTCGATCAACATGGGGGCGGCGGTGGCAAGGGTTGACTCCAACCGGTGCGCCGCCTGTCTCATCTGTGTGCGCGCCTGCCCCTTCGGCGTGCCCTTTGTCAATGCCGAAGGCCATTCGGAAATAGACCCGGCGAAGTGCCACGGTTGCGGCACCTGCGCTTCGGAGTGCCCCGCGGAGGCCATTCAGCTGATGCAGTATGAAGACGATCTGATATTTGCCAAGTTGGACGGACTATTTGAAAGGACGGCGTAATGGAAGAGTTTCAACCGGTGATCGTGGCCTTCTGCTGCCATTACTGCGCCTATACGGCCGCGGATATGGCCGGCAGCAAAAGGCTTCACTATCCTGCGAACGTGAAGATCATTAGGGTGCCCTGCACGGGCAAGGTGTCCGCGCTGCACATGATGGAAGCGCTCAGGAAGGGCGCCGACGGGGTCTACGTGGCCGGCTGCCTTGAGGGAGACTGCCACTTCAGGACTGGAAACACACGAGCGACAAAGCGCGTGGCTTACGTTAAAAAATTGCTCGATGAAATCGGGATCGGGGGCGAACGGGTCGAGATGTATGCGATGTCGGCCGGCATGGGCGAGGTGTTTGCCAGGACCGCTTCCGAATTTACCGAAAAGATTCGCCGCCTGGGTCCAAACCCGGCCAGGGTCGGCAGGGACAATCCCGGATGCGCAACTGCAGCCTGCTCTTAGCGCCTTTGCAAGGGCGCAACCTGACACCGGCGCCACGCCGGTTTTACAAGAGGAGATAGTTAGCTGACATGATTACCGCCGAACGTAAACCAATTGAAGATCTTATCAATTCCGTGAGCTCCTACCGTCGCATTCTTCTGCTCGGCTGCAACGAATGCGTTACGGTGTGCTCCGCGGGGGGGCGAAAAGAGGTTGCCCTTCTTTCCTCGGCTCTTCAGATGCACTTCATGAAGGAAGGTCATCCTTTCGAAATCAAGGAGATCACTCTCGAGCGCCAATGTGACCCGGAGTATGTTGAAGAACTCGTGCCCTATATCGACCAGGCCGACGCGGTGCTCTCGATGGCCTGCGGGTGCGGTGTGCAGGAAGTGGCCAGGCGGTTCAAGGAAAAAATGGTCCTGCCGGCGGTGAACACCAAGTTCATGGGCGCTTCGGAAAGGCAGGGCGTGTGGGCCGAGCGTTGCGCGGGCTGCGGGGATTGCGTGTTGGGTTCCACCGGAGGGGTTTGCCCCATCGCGCGTTGTTCCAAACAGCTCCTGAACGGTCCCTGCGGCGGTTCGGGCAAGGGCAAGTGCGAGGTGGACTCCGATATCGACTGCGCCTGGCAGCTCATCTGGGACCGGCTCAAAGCCCTGGGGATGACTGAGAAGTACGAGGAAAATATTCCTGCCAAGGATTGGCGCACCGGAAGGGGCGCGGGGCCGAGGAAAATTGTGAGAGAGGACCTTGCATCATGAAGACGGAAAGCACACTGGAAAAAATACTGGTATCGGGTCAACTGGCTGTAACGTCTGAATGCGGTCCTCCGCGCGGGGCTCTGCCCGAAAAGGTCAAGGAAAAGGCCGAGATGCTTCGCGGCTGCGTGGATGCGGTAAATGTTACGGACAACCAGACGGCCATGGTGAGAATGTCGAGCCTTTCGGCCTGCATTCTCATAAAGCAGATGGGGCTAAATCCTCTTCTCCAGATGGTGACAAGGGACCGCAACCGGCTGGCCATGCAAAGCGAAATCCTGGGCGCCTATTCCCACGGCATCGACAATATGCTCTGTCTTTCCGGCGACCATCCCCGCTTCGGCGACCATCCGGCCGCGGCCGCAGTCCACGACATCGACTCGGTCCAGGCCGTGGACATGGTGAGACAGATGCGCGACGAAGGGCTGTTCCAGGGCGGGCAGAAAATCGACGGGCCCCCCAAGATGTTCATAGGTGCCGCGGCAAACCCGTTCGCCGACCCCTTCGAGCTGCGCGTGGCAAGGCTTGCAAAAAAGGTCAAGGCGGGCGTTGATTTCATCCAGACCCAGTGCATCTACAACGTCGACAAGTTCGAAAAGTGGATGGAAGGGGTGCGCGACCGGGGGCTCGACGAGAAGGTTTACATCCTGGCCGGCATTACGCCCATGAAATCCGCCGGGATGGCCAAGTACATGAAAAACAAAGTGCCGGGTATGGACGTGCCTGACGAGGTGGTCAAACGCATAGCCGGCGTTGCCAAGGAAAACCAGGCCGAGGAAGGTATGAAGATGTGCCTGGAGACCATCGAGCGGTTGAGAAATGTCAAGGGGGTGGCCGGGTTCCACATCATGGCCATCGAATGGGAACACAAGGTGCGTGAAATCGTGGAAAGGGCCGGGCTTTTGCCCAGACCCGTATTTTGAGAGGAGCCCCGCGGGGGCCTCGCCCCCGCGGGGATGTAGCCCCTGCTAAACCGGCCAAACAAAGGAGAAGGCAGACATGAGCGATAAACCGCTTATCTTGGTGGTGGATGACGATCCTGATCTGGTTGAGTCTGTTGCGATGAAGCTCGAAAGTCACGACTACAGGGTCGCCAAGGCATACGACGGTATCGAGGCGTGGGACAAAATAAGGGCCGAAAAGCCCAGATTGGTGCTCCTTGACGTCATGATGCCCAGAAAGGACGGCTACGAACTCTGCCGGGAGATAAAAGAGGACCCGGCCTCAAAAGACATCGTGGTCGTGTTGCTGACCGCGGTGGCTGAAAATGTCAAAACCAGCAAGTATACGCATCAGGATGGAAAGTCCACCCCGGCTGACGACTATATTGCCAAACCGATCGATCTTGACAAGCTTATGCAGATTGTCCGGGACAACCTGGATTAGCCGTACCCGTCAAGGATAATCAGACCCGTTTTGTTCGCTTTCGACCTGCGCTCCGGCGCGAAAGGCCCGGCCCTTTCGCAGGCCGGAACGCGGGTTTTTTAAAACTGCTCGAAACGGTGCGTTCGCGCCACTTTTGAGGCCATACGCTCGGATGACTATGGAAGCCGAAAAAAATGAGGACTTCGACTGGAAGGTCCGGGTGTTTGACACTCTCTCCTTTCCCACCCTTATTCTTCGACCCGACAAGACTATTTTGAGCGTCAACGTCAATTTCGTCAAAAGGTACGGTATCCCCAAAGAAGAAGTCGTGGGCAAAACCTGCCACGACTTTTTTTATCGTAGCGAATATCCCTGTCCGTTCGACCTGTGCCCGCTTGCAACCGTGCTGCAGACCCGGGAGGGGCAGACAATCCTGAGCCATGTGGAAGCCGAGAGCGCGGAGCAAACCTGGGAGGACAGGGTCTTTTCGCCCATCCTCGACGAAACGGGCCAGGTCCGATATATAATTGAAAGCATTCGCGATGTTACGCGCGTCAAAACCATGGAGAAGGAACTCAGCGAACTCAGAGGGTTCCTCGAAAAGGCCATCCAGGTATCGACCAGCGCCATAATCGCCGCGGATATGAAGGGCAATATCCTGGTCATGAACCGCACCGCCGAGGAGATAACCGGCTACACCTTGAAGGATACCAAAGGAAAAATCTCGGCCAGGGAGCTTCATCCGCCCGGTCAGGCCGAAGAGATCATGAGGAAGTTACGAGACAGTGACATTGGCGGCAAAGGCAGACTTCCCTGCACCCAGGTCAATTTTGTCAACTCCCGCGGCGAGTCGATCCCCGTCGAGCTTTCGGCGGCCATTATCTATGAAGGCGATAATGAGGTGGCCACCATGGGGATCTTTAACGATCTGAGGGAAAAACTCGCCCAGGAGGAGCGTATGCGCCAGATGATGGCCCGCATCGCCCAGGCCGAAAAAATGGCTTCTCTTGGTCAGTTGGCCGCCGGTGTGGCCCATGAAATCAACAATCCCCTGACGGGCATCCTTCTCTATGCCAGCCTTGTGCTGGAGGGCATGGCCGAGGACGACCCGCGAAAAGACGACCTCAAGTACGTGATCGAGGACGCCAACCGCTGCAAGGGGATCGTTAGAAATTTGCTTGCCTACAGCCGACAGACATTGCCCGACAAGGAGACCCTGGAGTTGAACGACCTTGTGGAGCAAAGTCTTCTGCTTATTCGCGACCAGCGCCTCTTCATGCGCGTCGAGGTCGTAAAACGACTCTCCGGCCAGAACATGTTGGTCCATGCGGATAAAAATCAATTCAGCCAGGTCATCATCAATCTGATCTTCAACGCTATAGACGCCATGAACAGAGAGGGAACCCTGACTTTGAGGACATACCCCTCCGAGGACGGCCGCGATGCCTGTTTGGAAATCTGCGACACGGGCTGTGGAATCTCCGAGGATAACGTGCTTAAGATTTTCGATCCCTTTTTTACCACCAAGGCGATAGGAAAGGGTACCGGCCTGGGGTTGAGCACCGCTTACGGAATCGTAAAGGACAATGAAGGCGCCATCAGGGTGAAGGAAACCGGCGAGAAGGGGACTACGTTTCTTGTCACGCTCCCGATATACCATGGTTCAGCCGAAACAATGCTTATTTGAGTTGGGAACGTAGGAGACGTCCGGATCATGAAAGAAGTCGCAATGTCGCAAAACTATCGGGGACCTGCCATCCTCGTTATCGATGACGAGGAAAGAATTCGCACCGGTTGCCAGAAGGTGCTGCGCCAGGAAGGCTTCGAGGTCGAAACGGCCGACTCCGGCGAGGCGGGCCTCAAAATGATCGAAGAAAAGAGCTATGACATCATCTTGCTTGACCTGATGATGCCAAGCCTTTCGGGCTTCGATGTCCTCTCCCGGGTAAAGGCGCTTCACCCGGATTCGGTCATAATCGTGATCAGCGGCTACGCCACGGTCGAATACTCCATCGAGGCCATGAAGAAGGGGGCCTTCGACTTCATCCCCAAGCCCTTCATGCCCGATCAGTTGAGGGTCCTGGTCACCAAGGCTATTGAATACACCAGGGCGCTAAAGGACATCGCAAACGAAAAATCCCGGATGCGCGTGCTGATAGATCATTTGAGCGACGGGGTCCTGGCCGTGGATGCTCAAAAGTCGGTTGTGCTGGCCAACCCGGCATTTCTAAAAATGTCGGGCTTCAGTGGCGAGGACGCCGTGGGGCGTGGCCTCGAGGAATTGAGCGCTGGAAGCGTGGTGGATGCCCTCGTCGATAGCGCCCTTGCGATGCCCGAAGACCAGTTCGAGGAAAGCAGCGAAGAGTTCGTTCGAGGCGGTGAGGAAGGCGTGCCCCAGAGCTATTTGAGCGCCAGTTGCGTTCCCTTTAGAGACCGGGCCGGCAGAAACGTCGGGGCCATTACCGTTCTCCATGACATAACGGCCCGGAAAAAAATGGAGCAGATCAAGTCGGATTTCGTCTCCATGGTCTCCCATGAGGTTCGCAGCCCCCTTAACTCCGTGCTCGCCCAGTTGCATGTCATAACCGACGGGCTGGCCGGGGAGGTGACCCCCAAGCAGATGGAAATTCTTGGCAGGGCTTCCGAGAAAATTAAAAGCCTGCTCAGCCTTTCAACCGAGCTGCTCGATCTGGCAAGAATCGAGTCGGGCCTTATGAGTGTTGAAAAAGAGCGGGTAAATCCGGTGGAAATACTCGAAGATCTCGCGGCTTTCCACGAGCCCGCGGCCCGTGAAAAGTCGATCGGCCTCGAACTTGCGCCCCTGCCCGAACTGCCTTCCCTGGTCGTAAACCGGCGAAACCTCGAAGAGGTGCTCTCAAATCTCATCGTCAACGCGATCAAATATACTCCGGAAGGTGGACGGGTGGTCGTGTCCGCCTCGCTCGAAGACAAATTCCTGAAGTTTGAGGTTGGCGACACCGGTATCGGAATTTCCCCCGAAGACCAGGAGAGGGTCTTTGCCCCTTTCTACCGTATTAAAAATGAAAAAACCCGCTACATCATCGGCACGGGCCTCGGATTGGCGATCGTAAAAAGCATCGTGGAGGCCCACGGAGGTTTTGTGCGCCTTCAAAGCCTGCCCGACCAGGGAAGCACCTTCAGCCTCCATTTCCCCTTGCCGGAATCATGAGGGCTTCTTCAAGGGTATTTCGAACTTCTTCATATATTTCCAGACCGCGGTCCTGCTGATGCCAAGCGAGCGCCCGACCCTCGCCTTGTTCCACTCGCAATCCTCCAAAAGCTCGCCAAGGATTTGCGCGGTGACTTTTCCCCGCCCGGTTGCCGCGGCCGACTCCGTCGATGCCCGATCTGCCGGTTGACGCAGTTCAACCGGCAGATCGAAAACCTCGATGTAGCCTCCCCCGCACAGAACAAAGGCGTGTTCGATCGCATTTTCAAGCTCCCGCACGTTTCCCGGCCATTGATATTCCATGAGGATTCTTAGCGAAGACTGTGTGAGCCCGGAAATCATTTTGCCCGTCTTGGCGTTTTGCGCCTCTATGAAGTGGCCGGCAAGAAGGGGAATGTCCTCACGCCTTTGCCTCAGGGGCGGAAGAGTGATGGGAAAGACCTTCAGCCGGTAAAAAAGATCTTCCCGGAAATTGCCGCTCTTCACCAGTTGAGAGAGTTCCTTGTTCGTGGCAACGATGATCCTGATATCGACTTTGCGCTTGCGCGATTCCCCGACCCTTTCGATTTCACGCTCCTGAACGGCCCGAAGAAGTTTGACCTGGATATAGGGGCTAAGTTCCCCTATCTCGTCTAAAAAAATCGTGCCGCCGTGGGCTTGCTCGAATCTGCCCTCCCGGTCCCGGATCGCCCCCGTAAAGGCCCCCCGGACATGGCCGAACAGTTCGCTTTCCAGAAGCGATTCGGAAAGGGCGCTGCAGTTTACGGTCACAAAGGGCTTCAGCCGCCGACCGCTGTGATGGTGGATGGCGCCCGCCACAAGTTCCTTTCCGGTCCCGCTCTCGCCCTGGAGCAAAATGGTCGCCTCGCTTGCCGCCGCGGCCCTTATGGCGGAATAAATCTGCCGCATGGCATGGCTCTTTCCTATGATGTTTTCGAAGCCATGAGCCTCGGCCAGCTTGCGGCCGGCTTCCTCGGCTTGCTCGCGGGCTCTTTTAAGCTCCGACAGATCGGTCAGGGTCTCAACCACACCCCGGATCTCTTCGCGCTCATTTCTTACAATCCTTGCGCTCTTTATAACCGGCACATCCCGGCCGTCCTTGTGCCTGAGGATGCATTCCCTTCCCTCTATGCGGCCATGCCGGAAAATCCCGCACTTTTCTATGCCCGTGGGACAACCGTTGCGGAAACAATGAGTGAAATTGAGCAGCGCGCAGGGCTGCCCGATGGCTTCCTCGGCGCTGTAGCCGGTTATCCTGGCTATGGCGGGGTTCCAGGAGGTGATGATTCCTTTGCGGTCTAGCGTGAAAACGCCGTCGGCCATCGATTCGAGAAGAAGCCGGGAAAATCCTGGCTCAAAGGTGCTCTTGGTTTCCATTGCAACGCCCGGGAATGGGTGATGAGAAAAGTCCGTCCTGTTAAAACGACTCCCGCGTTCAGGTAACGTTATGAAACGTTACCGTTCAGCTTAAGTAACGTAGCCCCCGCCTGTCAAGGCTGTTTATATTGAAATCGGGTTTTTGTTTGCTTGAAGCCTTCCCTGTCCAGGCTCCGGGCGCGATGCCCCAAATCCCGGCCCGGGGCCGCGGCTCGGTTTTCCGCGAATGGCTCGAAAATTGCTCCGGGAAAAGGCACTTGGCGCTACCTCCGCGTATGTCTCTTTCAAAGGCGGGTCGATCCCCCCGGTCATTTGGCCGCAAGATCGGCCTGCCTCCTTTATTGTGAGGAAACTCAAGATGCCTATTCATGAATTCAAATGCAAAAAATGCGGGAAAATCTTCGAATCCCTTCTCCTTCAAAGCGACAAAAAAGACAAGGTGAGCTGCCCGGCATGCGGCCATGCCGAAGTGGAACCCCTTATTTCAACCTTTTCGTTCTCGGGTTCGACCTCCTCGGGCAAGGGGCGAAGCCTGCCCCTGTCATCGTCTTGTTCGACTTCCGGCAGATTTTCTTGAGGCTGATTTTTGACCGCGGGTCGCGGTCTTCGATACCAGTGGAACTTTTCCCCGTATGGGCGAAAAACCCTCGCCCGCCGACGCACCCCTCCAAGCCACGAAAAGTTCGGCCTGAAACGAGTTGTCCCCCGAAGCCTCCGCGGGCTCCGGGGGACAATAATCCTTCCACTATCGGTCTTAAAGGATTAGTAGCCGACCGCGCCCATCTGTGCCGGGGTCACTTGAGCGCTCGGATGTGTCGTATTGAGTCCGCAGGCAAAAGACCAGCAGGCCGGTTTGCTGAAGTAGGGACCCGAAAGATTGGCGGCACGCGCGTTTATGAAGGCGCCGCTTGCCAGCATCATGGACAGTGCGAAGGCGAAAATCAGTTTCTTGCTCATCTCTAGCTCCTATTTCCCATTCAACCGTTCATCCGGTTGAATTTTTCGGTTTGGTCGAATCAATGTTTCCAAACTTTTTGCTCCAAGTATCAGTAACCGACCGCGCCCATCTGTGCCGGGGTCACTTGAGCGTTCGGATGTGCCCTGTTGAGTCCGCAGGCGAAAGACCAGCAAGCAGGTTTGCTGAAGTAGGGTCCCGAAAGATTTGCCGCACCCGCGTTTACGAAGGCGCCGCTTGCCAGCATCATGGACAGTGCGAAGGCGAAAATCAGTTTCTTGCTCATTTCCAACTCCTTTTTCAAATTCAGCCGCTCTTTCGGTCGAATTTGTCTTGATTAGTGGCTCCAAACTTTGTTAGTTGCAATATAAAATCGCCCCCCCTCATTGTCAATGGCACTTCCGACTGAATTTGCTTCACCCGCCGTTGGAAAAAGAACCAAGTTCTATCAGTTCTCCCCGATCCCTATGGAGCATCCCCCCGCATGGGCGAAAAACGCTTGCCCGACCGACTCACCCCTCCATGACACAAAAAGTTCGGCCTGAAACGAGTTGTCCCCCGCAGCCTCTGCGGGCTCCGGGGGACAATCATCCTTCCACTACCGGTTTTAAAGGATTAGTAGCCGACCGCGCCCATCTGTGCCGGGGTCACTTGAGCGCTCGGATGTGCCAGATTCAGCCCGCAGGCGAAAGACCAGCAAGCAGGGGGACCCGAAAGATTGGCCGCACGCGCGTTTATGAAGGCGCCGCTTACCAGCGTCATGGACAGTACGAAGGCGAAAATCAGTTTCTTGCTCATCTCTAGCTCCTTTTCCCATTCAACCGCTCACCAGGTTGAATTTTTTCGGTTTGATCGAATCAATAATTCCAAACATTATTACTGCAAGTATCAGAAACCGACCGAGCCCATCTGCGACGGGGTCACCTGAGCGGCCGGATGCGCCGTATTGAGCCCGCAGGCGAAGGACCAGCAAGCCGGTTTGCTGAAGTAGGGTCCCGAAAGATTGGCCGCACCCGCGTTTACGAAGGCGCCGCTTACCAGCATCATGGACAGTGCGAAGGCGAAAATCAGTTTCTTGCTCATCTCTAGCTCCTTTTTGCAAATTCAGCCGGTCTTGCGGTCGAATTTCCAGTTGTGTCGATTAGTAATTCCAAACTTTGTTAGTCGCAATGTAACTTCGGCCCTCCTCATTGTCAATGGCACTTGCGGCTGAATTTTATTCACCTGATGGATGGAAAAAGAAACAAGTACTATCAGTTCTTTCCGATCCATAAAGGAGCCGGGTGCCGTGTCTCAGTATTGATTCCATCCGGATTTGAAGGATCGGACAAAAAGCGCTCGCCCGCCCGGTTCACCCCGCCAAAACTCGAAAAGGTCGGCCTGAAACGAGTTGTCCCCCGCAGCCACTGCGGGCTCCGGGGGACAATCATCCTTCCACTACTGGTTTTAAAGGATTAGTAGCCGACCGCGCCCATCTGCGACGGGGTCACCTGAGCGGCCGGATGCGCCGTATTGAGCCCGCAGGCGAAGGACCAGCAAGCCGGTTTGCTGAAGTAGGGTCCCGAAAGATTTGCCGCACCCGCGTTTACGAAGGCGCCGCTTGCCAGCATCATGGACAGTGCGAAGGCGAAAATCAGTTTCTTGCTCATCTCTAGCTCCTTTTTGCAAATTCAGCCGCTCGGGCGGTCTAATTTCCAGTTGCATTGATTAGTAGTTCCAAACTTTGTTAGTCGCAAGATAACTTCGGCCCCCCTCATTGTCAATGTCACTTGCGGCTGAATTTTCTTCACCCGCTGGTATGGAAAAATTAACAAGTACTATCAGTTCTTCCCGATCGATATGGAACTCTTCCCCGCATGGGCGAAAAACCTTCGCCCGCACGACGCCCCCCGCCAAAACTCGAAAAGTTCGGCCTGAAACGAGTTGTCCCCCGCAGCCTCTACCGGCTCCGGGGGACAATCAGCCTTCCACTATTGGCTTTAAAGGATTAGTAACCGACCGCGCCCATCTGTGCCGGGGTCACTTGAGCGCTCTGATGTGCCAGATTCAGCCCGCAGGCGAAAGACCAGCAAGCAGGGGGGCCGGAAAGATTGGCAGCACGCGCGTTTATGAAGGCGCCGCTTGCCAGCGTCAGGGACAGTACGAAGGCGAAAATCAGTTTCTTGCTCATCTCTAGCTCCTTTTTGCAAATTCAGCCGGTCGTGCGGTCGAATTTCCAGTTGTATTGATTAGTAGTTCCAAACTTTGTTAGCCGCAAGATAACTTCGGCCCTCTTCATTGTCAATGGCACTTCCGGCCGAATTCGCTTCACCCGCCGATAGAAAAAGAAACAAGTACTATCAGTTCTCCCCGATGTATAATGGAGTCTGGTGCTGAGCAGCAGTATTGATTCCATCCGGATTTGAAAGAAGACCGATGAACCAGATTCACCTCGATTCGATTTGCCGTGAAACGGGTCTTAAGCCCGGGCAGGTGCGAGCAACCGCCGAACTTTTGGAAAATGGCGCCACCGTGCCCTTTATCGCAAGGTACCGCAAGGAGGCAACCGGCTCTATTGACGAGACGTTTGTCATGGCCATTCGCGACGGGCTTGCCCGGTTGGATGTGCTTGAAAAGCGCAAAACCGCCGTCCTCAAATCTCTGAGTGAACAGGAAAAGCTCACCGAAAACTTGGAGGCGCGAATCCTTGGGGCCGCGACACTGGCGGAAGTTGAAGACATCTATCTGCCCTTTCGGCCCAAACGCCGCACGCGGGCCGCGGTTGCCAGGGAAAAGGGGCTGGAGCCGCTGGCGCTCTCCGTTTTCGAACAGAGCCCGGCCGTGGACCCTGTCGAGCGGGCCAAGAGTTATATCAGCCCGGAAAGGGGTGTTGCCTCGGCGGAAGAGGCCCTTTGCGGGGCCCGCGACATCATTTCCGAGTGGGTAAGTGAGAATGCCGATTCCCGTTTGAAGCTCCGTAACCTTTTTTTCTCCAAAGGAATTCTCAAATCCAGGGTCGTGCCCGGCAAGGAAGAAGAGGCAACTGTGTATCGGGACTATTTTGACAAGGAGGAACCAATCGCGGCGGCACCCTCCCACAGGGTGCTTGCGATCAGGCGTGGCGAAAGGGAGGGCTTTCTTGCGGTGCGTGTCGAACCTCCGGAAAATGAAGCCTTGAAGCTGCTTGAATCCCTGTTTGTAAAAAATGATTCGGCCTGCTCCGTCCATGTTCGAACCGCGGTTCACGACGGCTATAAAAGGCTGCTTTCGCCTTCGCTTGAAACGGAGATAAAGAACGAATCCAAGCTCCGCGCCGACAGGGAAGCCATCCGGGTGTTTGCCGACAATTTGGGCCATCTTCTGATGGCCCCGCCTCTTGGTTTTAAAAAGGTGATGGCCCTCGATCCCGGCTTTCGAACCGGGTGTAAGCTCGTATGTCTCGACCCGAGGGGAAAGCTCGTCCACACGGAAACGATCTACCCCCACTCGGGGGAAGGGGGAGCTGAAAAGGCCGGATCGCGCGTTCGCGCTCTTGCCCGGGATTTTGCCGTCGAAGCCATCGCCATTGGAAACGGCACGGCGGGAAGACAAACCGAGTCGTTTGTCCGAGGTCTGGGATTGCCCCAAGAGATCCGGGTGATCATGGTCGATGAAAGCGGCGCTTCGATTTACTCGGCCTCCAGTGTGGCCCGCGAGGAATTTCCGGACCACGATCTGACCGTGCGGGGAGCGGTTTCGATAGGCAGGCGGTTACTCGATCCACTGGCCGAGTTGGTGAAAATCGATCCCAAATCCATTGGCGTCGGGCAGTATCAGCACGATGTGGATCAGGCCGAGCTGAAAAAGGGGCTCGACGATGTGGTCATCAGTTGTGTCAACGCGGTGGGAGTCGAGGTAAATTCAGCCAGCCCCCGGCTCCTGTCCTATATTTCCGGGCTGGGGCCACAGCTTGCCTCCAATATCGTTTCCCACAGGGAAAAGAACGGCCCGTTCCGTACCAGAGCCGATCTCAGGAAAGTCTCCCGCCTTGGCCCTCGCGCCTTTGAGCAATCGGCCGGTTTTTTGCGTATCCGGGGGGGCAAAAACCCGCTGGATGCAAGCGCGGTTCACCCGGAATCCTACCCGATCGTCGAGAAAATGGCCGCGGACCTTCGCTGTTCGGTGGCCGATCTGATGGGGGAGCCGGCCCTTAGGGAAAAAATCGATCCTCCGAGGTACGCAACCGAAAAGGTGGGCATTCCCACCCTTCGCGATATCTTGTCCGAACTGGCAAAACCGGGCCGAGATCCCCGCAGCTCCTTTGAAGCCTTTTCGTTTGCCGAAGGCGTCGAGAAGTTGACCGATCTGGCTCCCGGCATGAAACTTCCGGGGATGGTCACCAACGTGACCGCATTCGGAGCCTTTGTCGATATCGGGGTCCACAGGGACGGCCTCGTACATGTCAGTGAACTTTCGGATAAATTCGTAAAGGCTCCCGGCGAGGTGGTCAAGGTGCATCAAAGGGTCTTGGTGACAGTCCTCGATGTGGACATGGAAAGAGGGCGGGTGTCGCTTTCGATGAAATCGAGGGCATGTGCGCCCGATGCGGTACAAGGCCCGCAAACGGGAGTCCCGAAGGCGGCGTCCGCCCCCTCCGGGGCGAAGCCGGCCAAAGCCACGGCGGCAACCCGCAAAGGCGCCTTCAACAATGCCTTCGAAAAAGCTCTCGGGAAAAAAGAGCCCGGGGACTGAAGGCCCTTCATTTGAGAAGTGAGGGCAACGGTTCCCGCCGGAAGAACGCACTCATCAGATGAGAGAGAAACTGAAAAGCATTGCTTTTTTGCATTTGGCAAGTGCGGGTGACAGTGAGTATTCTTTCCGTGAAACGCTCTCCGTCGAAAGACTGATTACCGAAGCGGATTTTACCCAACAAAGCTGACGGAGCCCCGCATTCGATTGCCCTGCTTTTTGCACCTCGCTTACGCTTTTTCGCAGACCCCTTTTCATCCGCTCGATCTGTACATCCTCTTCGCACACTCTTCGCATCCTCCTTTCCATCCGCTCAATATCATCCATCCTCCTTTTCATCCCCTCGACCGGTCCGCTTCTCCACATCAGCTCGCTTTCTCCATCCCCCCGAATAATCCCAAAATAGTTCTTGACACGGCTTGTCTTCAGGAGCATGTTCGCCCCGCCTACGATGGGTCCTCCATCCTTATTTTCGAACTGAAGCGGGAAGTGAAATGCAACTCGATTTGAAGGGCGCCTCAAGTTTTTTTGCAGTTCCACAGAAAACTGTGCTTTCCTGGATAAAGACCAAAAACCTGCCATCCTACCAGGTCGACGGGCAATACTGGTTCAATCGGGCGGAGTTGCTCGAATGGGCGACCGCGCAAAAAATACCGCTTTCCGGGCAGATCGTGGAAGCCGAAAACGGCCAGGCCGCCGTCAAGCTGGAGGAGGCGCTAAGACTTGGCGGCATCTTCCATAATGTCGGAGGAACCGACAAGGCGTCGGTGCTGGGCGCTGTGGTCGATGTCATGAACCTGCCGCCGGAAATCGACCGCGTCACCTTTTGCGAACTGTTGCTGGCCCGCGAATCGCTGGGATCGACCGCCATAGGAGACGGGATCGCCATCCCGCACGCGCGCCATCCCATAGTGCTCAAGACCTTGCACCCCGCCGTAACGCTCTGTTTTCTGGAACATCCCATAGATTTTGACGCCGATGACGGACGGCCCGTGGATATTTTGTTCACCCTGGTCAGTCCCACCGTCCGAGCCCATCAGCAGTTGCTGGCCGAACTGGCCCTGGGACTCAAGGACAGCCGCTTCCGGACCGTGCTGACGCAAAAGGCTTCCCGCGAGCTGATACTGGAAGAGGCCGGGCGGGCGGGAGAAAGAATCTCGGCAAAAATGGCCGGCCATGAAAAATAAGTCCACCATTACTGAAATTGAAATCGAAAGTGTTTTATGCTGATCGTCCTTTCGGCAATAGGGCTTCTTGTTTTCAGCGGACTCATCTCTTTTCTTTGTGGACGATGTTCGCGAGCGGCCAATCTCATCGGCGCGGGCGGCGCTATTTCAGGAAGCCTCGCGGGGTTTTTCCGGGCCGTACAAATTTTATGCGCCGGAACCGCAGAACATTTTCACCTGGTCTGGGACGTTCCTTACGGTTCGCTATCTTTTCGCATCGATGCCCTGGCGGCCCTTTTTCTCGTCCCGATCTTCCTCGTTTGCGCCCTGTCGGGGCTGTACGGCCTGGGATACATGAAGCCCTGGTCGGGCAGGAAAAACCTCGGGGCCTACTGGTTTTTCTTTAACGGACTCGCCGCAAGCATGGCCATGGTGGTCATCGCGGCAAACGGGGTGCTATTTCTGATCTGCTGGGAAGTTATGGCCCTGTGTTCGTTTTTTCTCGTCACCTTCGAACACGAAGAGCGGAGCGTACAGCGCGCCGGATGGATCTATCTGGCCGCAACCCACATCGGGACCGCATTCATTATCGTGCTTTTTCTGATGTTCGGGCGAGTTTGCGGTTCTCTGGATTTTAACGCCTTCCTTGCGGCCCGCGGCCACCTGGGTTCTGCTGCCGATATACTGTTTGTTCTGGCCGTGATCGGCTTCGGTGCAAAAGCCGGTTTCGTTCCCTTTCACATATGGCTGCCGGAGGCCCATCCGGCGGCGCCCAGTCCCGTATCGGCGGTCATGTCCGGGGTGATGATCAAAACCGGGATCTACGGCATCGTAAGAACTCTGACCTTCCTTGGCGCCCCGCATATCTGGTGGGGATGGCTGCTTGTGGCCATCGGCCTTGTGTCGGGAATTCCGGGCGTTCTCATGGCCCTTGCCCAGCATGATCTCAAAAGGCTTCTCGCCTATCACAGCGTGGAAAACATCGGAATCATCGCCCTGGGGCTGGGGCTGGGCGTTTTGGGCATCGCCCTCAAGATGCCCGCCCTGGCCGTGCTGGGCTTTGGCGGTGGTCTGCTGCACGTTGTGAATCACGCCCTCTTTAAAGGGCTTCTTTTCATGGGGGCGGGCTCTGTGCAGCATGGGGCCGGGACCAGGGAGATAGACCTTCTCGGCGGCCTTGTAAAACGCATGCCCTGGACCGGCGCGACTTTCCTCATCGGTGCGGTCGCCATATGCGGCCTGCCGCCCCTTAACGGCTTTGTAAGTGAATTTCTGATCTATATGGGCGGTTTCCATGCCCTTGGCGGCCAATCTTCGATCGCCGCGGGGGCCTTGCTCATAATCGGACTGGCTCTCATCGGAGGTCTTGCCGCCGCCTGTTTTACCAAGGCCTTCGGTGTGGTCTTTCTGGGGGAGCCCAGAAGCTCGCATGGCGCAAACTCGCACGAAGCCGGGTGGAGCATGCGAATCGCCATGTCGCTTTTGGCCGCCGGGTGTGTCGGGATAGGTTTTTTTTCTCCCTGGGTCGTAAGTCCGGTGGCTCACGCCGTGGAGTCGGTCTCGGGGCTTTCTCACGTCGTCGTGCAGGGGCTTCTCGCCCCGGCTTCGAGCGCTCTTTTACAAATCGCCGTCATTTCCGCTCTTTGTGCTCTGGGGGTCATTGTGCTTAGCCTCCTTCGCGGCCGGATGCTCTCGGGTCGCATCTCGTCTACTGAGGGGACCTGGGATTGCGGCTATTTAAGGCCTTCGGAAAAGATGCAGTACACGGCCTCCTCTTTTGCCCAGCCTCTTACGGCCATGTTCGAGCCGATTCTGCGCATAAAAACCCATCAGCCCTCCTTTTTAATAAAGGAAGAATCGGGCTGCGACTCACATGGCTCGGGCCCCTTTTTCCCCGGCGGGGCGGCTTTCGAATCCCACTCCGAGGATTTTTTTCTAAAAAGCGTCTACGGGCCGATTTTTATGGCCATCCAAAGACTGGCCCTGAGACTGCGGTTTTTGCAGGCCGGCCGGGTGCAGTTCTATATTCTCTACATTGCTCTTACCCTCTTCGTTCTTCTCATCTGGTGTTTGAGGTAACGATATGAACTATGGACGACTTGCGCTTCCCGTGCTCGCCCTGGCGCTAGCCCCCCTTTTGCCGGGCATAATCAATCGCACGAAGGCCGTGATCGCGGGTCGAAAGGGCCAGCCGCTCTTTCAGCTCTACTTCGATCTGGCGAAACTTCTGAGAAAGGGTGCTGTTTACAGCCATACGACCAGCCTGGTTTTCAGGGCCGGTCCGGTGGTCGGTCTCATCTCGGCGGCCGCCGTCCTTTTGGTCCTTCCGCTGGGAGGCGCCGCGGCGCCCGTAACTTTTTCCGCGGATTTGATCTTTCTGGCCTATCTTCTGGGCTTGATGCGGTTTTTTACCGTGATCGCCGCCCTGGATACCGGTTCTGCTTTCGAGGCAATGGGGGCAAGCCGCGAAGTGCAGTTTTCCGCCCTGGCCGAACCGGTGCTTTTAATGGCTCTTGCCGCCATCGCCCTTGCCGGGCAAAGCTCGGGGAGCCCCCTGCACGGCCTTCCATTTTGCCTCTCCGTCATCTATTCGCGTTTGTCACTGGCGACCTGGATGCACTCCGGCCCGGCACTTCTGATGGTGGCAGGCGCTCTTTGGGTCGTATTCCTGGCGGAAAATTCCAGAATTCCTTTCGACGATCCCAATACGCACCTCGAACTGACCATGATCCATGAGGTCATGGTGCTCGATCACGGCGGACCCGATTTCGCCATGATTCTCTACGGGGCCTCGCTCAAGATGTGGACGCTCGGCGCCCTTCTGGCCGGCCTTATCGTCCCGGTGCGCACGGGCAACAGCTTTCTCGACGCCGGTGCCTGCGTTCTCGGCCTTTTCGTTCTGGCGGTTTTGACCGGAGTGGTGGAATCGGTGATGGCCAGGTTGCGGCTGACTCGCGTTCCCCAACTGCTTGTCAGCGCGGGCTTTCTTTCCACCTTCGCCCTGGCCCTGATAATCTGGAGCTGAGATGAACCTGTTTACCGACGCCGTTATCGCGGCCCTGATCCTTACCAACCTGAGGCTCATAGCCTCAAGCCGGATTTCGGCCTGCATTTACGCGGTGGCCTGCCAGGGCGTTTTGCTCGGTGTGCTGCCCCTGCTGGTGGGGCCCCAGCACCTGACGGTGCGCGCTTGCGCGCTTTCCGCGGCAACCGTGATGCTGAAAGGCTTTTTCTTCCCCTGGCTGTTGCTGCGAGCCCTGCGATCCGTCAGCGTCAGGCGTGAAATGGAGCCGCTTGTAGGCTATACCCTCTCACTGATTATCGGAGCCGTCCTTCTGGCCACCGCCATGTGGTTTGGAAGGCAACTGCCTCTTCCCGTTCCGGCCCGATCTCCGATGGTGCTGCCCCTTGCCATGTTCACCATCATGGTGGGCCTTTTCGCTATTGTCAGCCGCCGAAAAGCCCTCACCCAGGTGCTTGGATACCTGGTGATGGAAAACGGCATCTATGCCTTCGGCCTGGCCTTTGCTCTAAGCGAGCCCTCGCTGGTCGAACTGGGAATTCTGCTCGATGCCTTCATGGCCGTTTTCGTCATGGGCATCACAATCTTTCACATAAGCCGGGAATTCGATCATATGGATACCGACCGGCTGAGCGCCTTAAGAGATTGATGACGATGATTGCGCTGTTGGTCCTTTTGCCGATTTTCGCCGGCCTTGCGGCCCTCGTGGTCCGCTCGGATCCTTTTCGCCGATCGATTTTGCTTGCCGCAGCCCTTGCCCATGTGGCGCTAACCGGCTATGCCTGGGTCTACAGGCCGGCTGCGGCATTTTCCGGCTGGTTGCTCCTCGATGATCTCGGACTGCTTTTTCTCGCCATAGTCAGTTTTTTGTTTCTCGCCGCAGCCTTCTACGCGGTGGGCTACTTCAAAAAGGAAAACTGGGGTGAGCGGCAGGACTTCGCCGAAGATTTTCTATTTACCAACGCCCGGGAGGCGACCTTTACCTGCTGTTTGCTGCTCTTTTTGGCCATGATGAGTCTTGTGTGCCTGAGCCAGGATTTCGGCCTGTTGTGGGTTGCGGTGGAAGCCACCACGCTGGCCAGCGCCCCCCTCATCTATTTCCACAGGCATAGAAGGTCCCTTGAAGCGACCTGGAAATATCTCATGATCTGCTCGGTGGGCATTGCCCTGGCGCTGCTCGGCAATTTCTGTCTGGCCGTTGCCGCCACTCTGGGACCGGATAAATCCGTCCCCATGCTCGTGAGCAGCCTTGTCGCCAATGCGGGCCTTCTCCATCCGCTCTGGCTGAAAGTCGCCTTTCTTTTCCTGGTTGTCGGCTACGGAACCAAACTGGGGCTTGCCCCCATGCATACCTGGCTGCCCGATGCGCATAGCGAAGCCCCCTCGATGGTCTCCGCGCTCCTCTCCGGGGCGCTCCTCAACTGCGCTTTCCTTGCCGTGCTAAGAATCCTGCAGGTCTGTATGGCAGCCGGTCAGGGACAGTTCGGCCAGAAGATTCTTCTCGTCCTGGGGCTCCTCTCCATGGCCCTTGCCGCCGTTTTCATCGTCGCTCAAACCGATTTCAAGCGCATGCTGGCCTATTCGAGCATCGAGCACATGGGCATTCTTTCGCTCGCCGTGGGGCTTGGAGGCGCGGCCTATTTCGGCGCCCTCTTCCACGCGGTGAACCACTCTCTTACCAAGGGCATGCTCTTTCTGGTCGCCGGCAATATCCTTTCGGCCTACAAGACCAAATCGGCTCCCGACGTCCGCGGTGCCTCAAAGCTCCTGCCCGTTTCCGGGGTCCTCTGGGTTGCCGGTTTTCTGGCCATAACCGGCTCGCCTCCCTTCGGACCCTTTCTAAGCGAGCTGATTATCCTCAAATCAGCCCTGGACCAGGGGCGGTTTGTCGTCGCCGCGGCTTTTCTCTTCCTGCTGGCCGTGATCTTTGTCGGTATGGCCGCAATAGTCTTGAGGATGTTCCAGGGAACCCCCGAGCAGGCGGGCAATGCACTCGCCCCGGACGGCTCGGTTGTTTCTTCGTCCGAGTCGGCTTTCGCGGTCATTCCTCCACTGGTTCTCGGTCTTGCGGTGCTGGTCCTGGGCGTTTACCTGCCTCCGGCTCTTAAAGGGCTGATAGCGCATGCGGCAAGGGCGATCGGGGGATAGCTTTTTCCCTGATGGCGGTAATGTGTTTTTCCATTTTTCCCGGAGTCTGATGTCAATGTCGGTTGCGACTTCAAACATATTTTCCATGAGCAATGGCCAGGCCGCCGATATCGCCAATGTCACGGGGATGAGCCTCGGCGATTTTCGCAGCTCCATAATCGAAGCGGTAAAACAGGGACTGAGGATATCGGCTCTTTTCGGCCAGCCGATAGAAGAGGGCCGCCTGAGGCTCTGGGCGGTTCTCTCTCATGATGCCCGGTCGGTGGTCCATTTACTCCATGCCGATCTCGACGGCGACCGATACGATTCGATCACCCCGGATTGCCCCCAGGCCCACTGGTTTGAACGCGAAATATTCGAGCAGTGGAAGGTAAAGCCCTGCGGACATCCGTGGCTGAAGCCCATCCGGTTTCACGCCCCCTACGGGCAAGCCTCGCAAGGCCGCGCCGAGCCCTTGCCGGAAATCGGCGTGACCGATTTTTTCGGCATCGAGGGTTGCGAGGTCCACGAGGTCGCGGTCGGCCCGGTTCACGCCGGGATCATCGAACCCGGCCACTTTCGATTTCAGTGCCACGGGGAAAATGTTTTTCACCTCGAAATCTCGCTTGGCTACCAGCACCGCGGAGTGGAGCGAAAGCTTGCGGGCGGACCCGACCGGCGCACCATCCATTACATGGAAACCCTGTCCGGAGACACCTCCGTGGGGCACAGCCTCGCCTACAGCGAGTTGACCGAGGCCCTTTCGGCAACATCGACCCCGGCGAAAGCTCAAGTGCTTCGCGGCGTGGCCCTCGAACTGGAGCGCATCGCAAATCACACCGGAGACCTCGGGGCTCTCGCGGGCGATGTGGGCTACCTTCCCACCCTTTCCTACTGCGGCCGCATTCGGGGAGACGTGCTCAACATGAGTGCCCTTATCTGCGGAAACCGCTTCGGCCGCGGCCTGGTAAGACCGGGGGGGATCGGTTTCGATATTGACGGCGACAGGCGCGATGAACTGCTCCGGCGCCTCGATCTGCTCGAAAAAGACCTCTCTGTCGCGGTCGGTTTGCTGTGGAATTCTTCCTCCGTTATGGCCCGGTTCGAAGGAACGGGGACGATCCTGAGGCGGGATTGCCTTGCAATGGGGTTGGTCGGCCCGGCCGCCCGGGCCTGCGGGGTCGAACAGGATATCCGCCGCGATATGCCCCACTCCATCTTTCAGCTCTACCAGATCCCCGTATCCACCTGCCCGACTGGTGACGTTTTCGCGCGCGGTTACGTGCGATGGCTTGAAATCCAGAGGTCGGTGGCCTTCCTGCGCGAGCAGTTGCGAGGCCTTCCCGGCGGGGCTGCGCAGCTCTCTCCTCGGCCGCTTCAACCCGGTCGCATCGCCGTATCCCTTGTCGAAGGCTGGAGGGGAGAAATTTGCCACGTGGCTCTTACCGATTCACAGGGAAAATTCGCCCGCTACAAGGTCGTCGATCCCTCCTTCCATAATTGGTTCGCACTGGCCTATGCGCTAAGAGGGCAGCAGATATCCGATTTCCCGCTCTGCAACAAGAGTTTCAATCTGTCCTACTGCGGCCATGATCTGTAACAGACATTAACGAAGGTGTGTTCTTATGCTCGATATCCTCTGGGCCAGGTTGCAACAGAAACATCGTACCATTGAATTTCCCGACGGCCCCCCGCCCGCGCTCTCCGACCGCTATCAGGGAAGGCCCGCCGTTTTTGCGGAAAAGTGCGATCCGGCTTGCAGCCTGTGCGAACAAGTCTGCCCGACCGGCGCCGTCCTCCGAAATCCCCTCGGAATCGATCTGGGCAAATGCCTTTTTTGCGGCGCTTGCGCCCCCCTGTGCCCCTCGCGGGCCATTATCTTTTCAAACGACTACCGGGTGGCCGAATCCAGTCGAGAAAACCTGGTTGTTGCCGCCCCCGAAAGGCCCGCGGGCCAGATCGTGGCGGCCGGGGCAAAGCGGCTTTTCGCAAAATCTTTAAAGCTTCGCCAGGTAAGCGCCGGAGGATGCAACGCGTGCGAAGCCGACACCAATGTGCTGGGAACCGTCGGCTGGGACCTGGGCCGTTTTGGTATTCAATTCGTGGCCTCCCCCAGACATGCGGACGGACTGCTCATAACCGGGCCGGTTTCTGAAAACATGCGTCTTGCCCTGCTCAAGACCTACCGGGCCGTGCCCGAACCCAAAGTGGTCATCCTGGTCGGTTCGTGCGCCATATCGGGAGGACCCTTCATCGATCATGAAGAAGTCCATAACGGGGCGGGGGGGCTGCTCCCCGTCGATCTCCACATTCCCGGATGTCCGCCAAGCCCGCTTGCCATCCTTGACGGCCTGCTGAGGCTGACGGGCCGGATCTCTTGAGACCGGGGAATTCTTCCGGTGTGTGATCAATTCGTTTGAACCGGGAAAACTCGTTGCCAAGATGCGCCAGAGTGTGTCCGGTGGAAGCCGTGATGAGTTGATGACCTCATTCGAAAAGCTCTATCGCCGTCTCCGACCAGGCGTGACCGTCGATCGACCATTCGGACTCCGGCTTTGGAGGGGGAAATCCGGTACGGCAGTATCCCCGTTTTTTATCAAAATCAAATATCGCGTGAGGATGGTCGTTAAGGAGTAGCACCGCCTTGCGATTATCTATGGACCAGCCAATTACGGCACATACCGGTTTTGCCCGGTCGCTCACGTTGGCGACGTTGTAGATATGTACGGCATCCTGGAGCGGACTTGCTTGCTCATTGGCGTCCAGTGCATAAAAGTAGCCCGTATCACCGTCATCCTCAAATACGGCCGCAAATGAACCGCCCGGGGCCCGACCTTCGAGCACGCTCGGCGCTCCAACGAGAAATTCCTGTTCGGCAACTACCTGTATGGCCATTATTTAACCTCGGATTTTTAGATTGAACCGCAACCCGCGAAAAGTTTCTTTCCCCCGTTTGACGGCGGCCGAGAGGCGGGTGCATTCACCCCCCCCCCCGCCCCCGATGTTGTTGGCTTAAGCCTGTTGGAGCAGATTTTTGTGCCACCGGATCCTGCGGGGGTGCGGGGGGCTCAGCTCCCCGCTCTTTTGATCTTTGCTTTTCAGTGCCCCTGCCTTACGTCAACGGCATCGCCCCCCCGACCCCGAGCAGGGGCCTTTTATACACTATTATTATCAGATGTGGAATTCAGTGGCTAGACTGGCGATTCAGGCGCAGATGTTCCTGTGACTCGGTTCCGGTCGGGCGGCCCGTGCCTGCCGCCCATGTGCGGAAGGGGCTGCCTTGCCGGCCGGCTCTCGTCTGCCGGCCGGCCAAAAAAGGAAGCCCCTTCAACCTTGGAAATTCCCTTCGGCAAAACCTACTGCAGCTGAGCCGAACAACTGGCCGTGCCGCCTCCGTTTGATCCCGCGCAGCTCCAGCTCCAGGGGCCTTTCCCGACAACTCTGGAAGCTTTGCCCGCGCTGCAAAGGCTCTGCAGGGGAGGGACCTTCAGGAAACTCGCTCCATTTGCGTAACCGCATGCGCCGTTTATTTCCTGTTTGGCTGAACAGCTTCTGCTGCTGCCGCCGTTTGAACCTGCGCATCTCCATTGAAACAGTCCTCGCGTTGTTACAACCGAGGAGGGATTGCCGGAGTTACAAAGCAGGCTCGAATCCGGTTGCGTAAAGAAATTACCCTTGTTTGCCGAACCGCACGTTCCGTTCACCTTGAGTGTTGCCGAGCAGCTTGAACTCGTACCCCCGTTTATCCCCTGGCAGGTCCAGCCCCATGGTCCGGACCCTGTGAGCGAAGAAGCCGTGCCGGATTTGCAAAGACTCGATGTGGGGGCCGAGAAGTAAGCCTTTCCGCTCGCCGCACCGCAGAGGCCGTTGACTTCGAGATTTGCCGAACAGCTCTGCGTACCGCCTCCGTTCGATCCTGTGCAGGTCCAATACCAGGGACCTCTTCCGGAGAGCCTTGAAGCTTTCCCGGAAATGCAAAGCTCGCTTGATGGAGGAGTTTTGAAGAAACTCTGGCCGTTTGCCCAGCCGCATCCTCCACTGAGGCTGGCGGAGCAGTTGGCATTGGTCCCGCCGTTTAATCCCTGGCAGCTCCATGTCCACGGGCCGGAACCGAGGACCTGGGTGGAGGTCCCGACCGAGCAAAGATTGCTGCTTGGAGCGGAAGTGAAACTGCCGCCGCTGCTGCTCCCGCAGGCGCCGTTTGCCTCGACGCCGGCCGAGCAGGCTACGTTTGATCCGCCGTTTGTTCCGGCACAACTCCAAACCCACGAACCCGACCCGTTGTTTGTCACCTGTGAAGCGTTGCCGGAGCTGCAAAGATTCGAGGTCGGGGCGGAATAGAAATCGCCGCCGCTACTGCTTCCGCAAGCGGCGTTCTGTGTTTGTGTGTAGGTTCCGGTGACCGAGGTGGTTTGTCCTGCGGTGACCGAGACCGTCTGACTGCCTGGCGTTGTCCAGCCGGAAATGGTTTCGAAACTGACCGTGTGAGATCCTGCGCTTAGGCTCGAAGCGGTTGAACCGCTCGTGTTCCACGAACCCCCGTCCACCGCCCACATGGCCCCGGCGCTTACTGCCGCCGCGGGGGTGATCGTAACCGTGACGGATCCGCCCTGGAGCGGGGTAAAGGCATGGATCAGAGCTGTCGCGTCCACCGAGCCCAGGCCGGTGGTCTGGTTGTAGCCGGGCCCACTTGCATAATAGCCGTTGTCGCCCGTGGTTATGTTGTGGTAAACGACGCTTGCGCCTTGTGTTCCGCTGTACTGAGCATTGCCCAGTTGGTAGAAAACAGGATTCGCGTTTCCCTGCCAGGCGCCGCCAAGATTTTGAACGATGAGCGCCATGATGCCGGCAAGTGACGGCGATGAAGCCGATGTGCCGCCAATATCCTGCAGTGCGCCCTGTATCATGACCTCGTAGCCGACATTGTTGGAGGCATCCAGGGAGACGTCGGGCATATCGCGCATGCCGTCGGTGGGCACCCCGGGGCACACCTGCCACGCCGGCTTGGTGTAAAGAGTCGAGACCCCGCCGCCGGAGGCCCATAATTTCCCGTTGCTGTCATAGCCGTCGTTCCAGCATGTCTCCGGTATGTAGCCGATGGCATAGCCGTTCGAATTCCAGTAGTTCGAGAAGGAAGACGATGACTGGTTGGCGAATTCGGTTCCGCCCACCGCGACGTTGTAAGGGGTGGAGGCCATGCCGTTTACGGAAATCGAACTGGTCATGCTCATATAGGCCCCTTGGTCGCCGGAAGAAACGAAAACCGTGATCCCCTCGGCGGCGGCCTGCTGCCAGATCGTGTTGTAGAAGGCGCACCAGGTTGTACCCATGTCGAGTTCGGAAACGCCGTAGCTCTCGCTTAGTATGGGCGCCAGTTTGTTATCGACAACGTATTGAGACGAAAAATCCACTCCCAGGTTGGAGTTCGTGCTTTGCGAGGTGACATAGTCGATGGTGGCTCCATAAGCCACGGCGCCGGCCCATTCGACATCGAGGTCCGACTCGTACTCGTCGTCGGGGCTGTTGGCGGGGCAGGTGTTGGCAGGGTTGCAGATGATCGTGGGGGTGTTTGCCGGCAGGTTGAAGTTCGAGCGGAAACTGTCCCAGTCGGCCGGCCAACTGGTCGAGGTGGTATCTCCCGCAATGGCGATCGTCACCCCCGCACCCGAGTAGCTCGAAGTGGGAACGTTATAGACTTGATAAAAATCGTAGGGCGATAGCTCGTACGAGCCCTTGTTCGGATCGTAATATTGGGGCTTGGGCCGGGTTTTGATCGGAAAATTATTAAGAGATACCGGGCCGGCCACGACGTCGGCAAGCGCCCTTGGAATGGAGGGATCCGTCGAGTTGGCGTGATAAGTCTTTCCGTTGAGCAGGTATTTGTGAATTTGTGTATGAAAGGTGCTCTCGACCTGGCCGATCG
Source organism: Deltaproteobacteria bacterium (assembly GCA_021777755.1). GTDB lineage: Bacteria > Desulfobacterota > Syntrophobacteria > Syntrophobacterales > Syntrophobacteraceae > SbD1. The sequence continues at coordinate 58,471 of JAJYDE010000009.1, read as the reverse complement.
TGCCCGAAAAATTTATCCAGTTGCCGCCCTTGGCCACCTGCTGGACATTGAACCCGTGCGAGACGAGCCAGCCTTTTACACGGGCGACCGTTGCGGGGCTTCGCCCGAACCGTTTGCCGAATTCTTCCGGGGTGAGCCAGTGATGATAGTTGGCCGAAGACTTGTCGAGCTGTTCGGCACTAAACTTGTCGAGCGCCGCCTGCTTGTCCGGGGAAAGCTTCAGCAGGAGAATCATCCGGCTCTCGGGCGACTGGGCGTTGGCTCGCCCGATATCGTTCTGAGGCTTTGCCGCCGGATGTACATTGCCGGGAAGAACCAGCCTGTCGTTTTCATTGATGGCAATTGCCCCGGTTGCGAACGCGGTGTTGACGGCCGCCGACAGGAGGAGCCAAAACAGTGCTCCAAGGGCTAATGTGGCAATGCGGGATGTTTTGGACATGCAGACCTCCTTTTTTGAACACAGGTCGTCGATTTGCGAATCCCAAAAGTATGAGTATCGGTTCGCAGCCATCTTTTCTCCATTTCTTGTTTCGGTAAAAAGAAATATCGGTAGAATGGATGAAAGTCTTAAATTGATTGTCAGGGCCGTGAAAATTTTCGGAAGCCCTGTCCAACCTGAAGAGGTGGAGTTTTTCGATACTCTGTCCCGGAGGCTTGTCAAACGATGGACAAGATCAAATTGGGCATCAGTACATGTCTTTTGGGCGAGCCGGTCAGATATGACGGCGGCCACAAACTCGACCGGTTTTTGAAAGATACCCTCGGGCGGTATTTCGATTATATGCCGGTGTGCCCGGAGGTCGAATGCGGTTTGAAAACACCCCGGGAATCCATGCACCTCGAGGGGAACCCCGGTGCGCCTCGCCTGGTGACTACGCGAACGAAAACGGATCTAACCGACCGCATGCTCGTTTGGGCCGACCGGAGAGTGAGAGAACTCGAATCGGAAAACCTCTTCGGGTTCATATTCAAGAGCAACTCGCCCAGCAGCGGCATGGAGCGGGTGAGGGTGCTGGATGAAAAGGGGGTGCCGCATAAAATCGGGGTCGGCATCTTTGCCCGGGCATTCATGACACATTTCCCCCTCATCCCGGTTGAAGACGAAGGAAGGCTGCATGATCCCGAACTTCGCGAGAATTTTATCGAACGTATTTTCGCCCTGAAAAGATGGCGGGAGAGCTTGGAGAAGGGGCGCAAAACCGCGTGCCTGATTGAATTCCACAGCCGGCACAAACTGCAGATGATGGCCCACAGCCCCAAGGTTGCAAACGAGATGGGAAAACTGGTCGCCAGGGCCGGGGAAATCCCCGCCGACAAACTCTTCAGCCAGTATGAAAAAATGCTCATGGAGGGTCTGCGGTTAAAATCGAGCGTCAAGAAAAACACGAACGTGCTTCAGCATATCATGGGCTATTTCAAAAAACAGTTGACTCCGGACGAAAAATTGGAGCTGAACGAAATAATGGATCAATACTACAACGGGTATTTCCCGCTCGTCGTTCCCCTTGCTCTTCTCAAACACTACGTTCGCAAATACAAACAGCCCTATCTCCAGGAGCAGTGCTATCTGGATCCCCACCCCGCCGAACTTCAGTTGAGAAACCACGTGTGAGGGGCTGCTGCGGGGCCAAGCTTAAGCGGCGATGAAGGGTGGTTCCGTTTTCCAGGCCAACAAAAATGTTGCCAACAATTTTGTTTCCAACATTTGCAAGAAAGAAGGGGACGCCCGCGCAGGGGGAGCGGAACGCCCTTGCGGGCGCCTGCCTTCCTCGGCGAAATTTCCGCCCTCCCCGCGAACTTGTGTCTTCAAGGTCTTGTTTCATTGGCCAACAATTGCTATTTTCCCCTGTTCCAACCGACATTCCAATCGAACTTATAGACCAGCGGAGAAACGGCCCATGAAATTCGAAGGTACCCGGAACTATTACCTTGGCCCTGAACTTGGAGAGATCGTTAACATTGCGATCGCGATGGAAAAACCTCTGCTTCTCATGGGGGAAGCGGGGACCGGGAAAACCCGGCTGGCTTTTGAAATTGCGGGGGCCTTCGGGGTCACCATGGAGGAGGCGCGCTGCAAGTCGACCTTCAAAGGGGAAGAACTCTGCTATGTCTACGATGCGGTGCTGAGGCTCAACGATTCACGCTTCGGCTCGGGGGAATCGGGCCGAAACGTAAACGACATTTGGGACTACCTTCGCTTCGGCCCCATCGGCAGGGCGTTTCTCGCCGAGGATAGAAGGGTCCTTCTGATAGATGAGATAGACAAGACCGATTCGGACACCCAAGATAACCTTCTCGACGTTCTGGAAGACGGCTCCTTCATCATAAGGGAGATCAATCATAAAGTTTCAGCCTGCAAAAAGCCCGTAATCATAATTACGAGCAATGCCAAAAGGGAGCTTTCAGACCCCTTCCTGCGCCGTTGCTTCTGCCACTACATCCCCTTTCCCGGGGCGGAAGAGATTGCCATTATCGTTCGGCTCCATTTTCCGGATATCTCCGGGCAGCTCCTTGACGCCTGCCTCACCGAGTTCTACCGCCTGCGGGAAGGGGGCTTTGAAAAACCGCCCGCTACCGCCGAGCTGCTCGACTGGATCGGCGCCCTGCGATCGAGCGCCGAAACCTCCCCGGGTTCCGGCGGATCGTTGCGCCATGTTGGAACGCTTCTCAAACGTTCCCAGGATTTGTTGAAATTCAGAGGCCAGGGGCAAAGAAATCCCTGGCGCTAAGCCGCCCGTTTTGGGCGGGCTGGTGCCTTCAAGGCTCGCGGAGAGTGGCTCGTGATCGCGTTTATTCAACAGTTGCGCAAGGCTGAAATACCTGTAAGCGTTCGCTATGTGCTGGAGTTCTACGATGGCATCCGAAGGGGGCTGGCGCCCGATCTGGATCGGCTCTTCCTGCTCGCCCGGCTCGTTTTCGTAAAAAGAGTCGAGCACTACGATGCCTTCGAGCGGGTTTTTGCGGCCTTCTTTCTGGGAAAGGACTCCGGGCAAATGCCGCAATGGGAGGAGACCTTTGCCGGCAAGCCCTTCGAAGAGTGGTTGCGCGAGCAGGTCGCAAAGGGGGCCATTTCTCTCGATGAACTTCGAACCTTCGAACTCGACGAGTTGCTCAAGCGCTTTTGGGAAACCATGTTGAAACAGGAAGGCGAGCACCACGGGGGCAACAGGTGGATCGGCACGGGGGGGCGCTCGCCATTCGGCCACTCGGGCTCCTCGGGCGGCGGCGTCCGGGTCTACGGCAAGGGCCTCCACGGCACGGCCCAGAAGGTTATCGACAGAAGAAACTACATGAACTATAGCGGTAAATCAGCGCTCGCGGGCACCAATGTGGGGCAGGCGCTCGCCGCGCTCAAAAACCTCAAGCGGGCCGGCCCGGAAACGGAGCTGGAAATCGATGAGACCATACACCGGACGGCAAAAAACGGGGGCGAAATCGAACTGGTGTTCACCAAGGAGTTAAGAGACCGCCTCAAGCTTGTCGTGCTCCTCGATAACGGCGGCTATTCCATGGAACCCCACCTCCAGCTCGTAAAAGAGGTCTTCGGCAAAATGAGGGACCGGTTCAAGGACCTCAAATACTACTACTTTCACAACTGCCTCTACGGGACTGTTTACGAGGATATGCGGCGCACGGTGGCCGTTGCCTGGGAAACGCTCGTATCGCGCGGCGCCGATACCCATCTCATCGTTATCGGCGATGCAAACATGGCGCCCTCCGAACTCATGGCCGCAAACGGCTCCCTCTACTCCCACACCCATGATCGAAGACCGGGCATCGAGTGGTTGAAACAACTGCGGGCGGCATTCCCGGCAAGCGTGTGGTTAAATCCCATTCCCAGGCAATACTGGGCCGGTGAGTCCGTAACGATCACCCATGTGGGCCGCATTTTCCCGATGGAAGATTTGACCCTGGCCGGTATCAAAAACGGGGTCCAAATCCTGAGCGGGGGTGAATATTGAAATGAGCGCGACTCGGAGGGCTTTTATTGCTGGCCCCATTTGAGCTTGGTTCTCAAGATATCGAAGTGATTTACGCCCGAGGTCTTGATCAGGCGCAGGGGGTTGGGCGCCGCGGTCACGTTCACCTGGTCCAGGTCCCTTATGGGACATCCCACCTGGCCGTCGCAGGTGAGGGTCACATCGCTTGCCGGCTCGGCCACTTCAACCGATACCATCACCTCCGCCGGGAAAACGATCGCCCTGTTGGCCAGGGTAAAAGGGCAAATCGGTGTCAAAATGACAACTCGGGCGGTCGGGAAAATTATTGGCCCCCCCGCGGAGACGTTGTAGGCGGTCGAGCCCGTGGGGGTGCAGATTATAAGGCCGTCGCCACGGTAGTGGGTCAGAAAATGGCCGTTTATGGTGGCGTGAAGATCGATGATGCGGGCAAGGGCGGCTTTGTTTATGACCGCGTCGTTTAAAACCCGGTGGCTGAAAATCTCCTGGTCGCCCCGGCGTACCGATACCCGCAGAGCCATTCGTTCCTCTATTTCGAAATCTCCCGCCAGTATTTTTTCGAATTCGGCAAAGCAGGTTTCGGCATTGATTTCGGTTAAAAAACCCAGCCCACCCAGGTTGACGCCTATGATCGGAATCGCCCTTTCCTCTATGAAACGGGCCACGCTCAGGAAAGTCCCGTCTCCGCCAACCACCACCACGGCTTCGGTTTCAGAGGGGATGTCGATTTTTTCATAGGAACGGCATACCCCGGAATTGTCGATATTTTCCACGATAAAGACCTGAATTTTTCGCCTCTGGAACCATTCTGCGATCTGGTGGGCAAGCCTGGCGGCTTCCGGACGCATCCGCTTGTATATGAGCGATACGTGGCGCATCGAAATCCTCCAAAATGGAAATCCGCAGGCAGATGTTCGGATTATATAAAAATATTTGTCAAAATTCTCCTGTTGCTCTAACCTGCATCGGTACGGAGCCTTAGGTTGCCTATAGGCCGTAATTGTTGATCAGTCAAGAGTTTTGCCGCGCGCTCGGGGTGCCCCGGTGGGTGGTGCGGAGGTGGCCGATGGATTCAGCGCAAAAAGGCGCAGTCCCTTCTCAGAATATCCTCGTGGTCGATGACGAGCCGCAGGCCTGCGAAATTCTAACCGATGCCCTCACCGCCTGGGGACACACGGTCCAGAGCGCGAGCGACGGCAAAGCCGCGCTCGAAAAACTCGCGGACCGGAATTTCACCATGGTCATTACGGATATGGATATGCCTCGAATGGACGGAATGGAGTTGATGGAGCACATCGTCTCCGACTATGCCAACATCGATGTGATCGCCATAACGGGCCATGTGATGAGGTACAAGTATACCGAGGTGGTCGAGGCCGGCGCCTCGGATTTCATTACCAAACCCTTTTCCCTCAATGAATTGGAAGCCAAGCTCAACCGGCTGATAAGAGAAAGGGGGTTGCGCGAGCAACTCGAAAGACTGGCCGTTCACGACCCCCTGACCTCCCTTTCCAATCGACGCCACTTTGAGGAAACCGTCCGCCGCGAAGCCATGCGCGCGGTTCGCTACCACCATCCGCTGTTCCTCTTCTTCATGGATATCGACAGGTTCAAAAAATATAACGACATGCACGGCCATCCGGCCGGCGACAGGTTGCTTATAAAGGCGGCCGAGCTTCTCACAAACTCGATCCGGGAAAATATCGACACCGTCTATCGCTATGGCGGCGACGAATTCGTAATGCTTCTCCCGCACCTGCCCGTCGATCAGGCCCGGGGTGTCGCACAGCGTATCTGCTGGAAATTTGATCTTTTGGCTCTGAAACCCGCCGGCCTTTCGATCGGCGTGGCCAGGTTCATCGAAACCCCGGGTTCGGTGGATCAGGATATCGAAGACATGATAACCCGGGCCGACAATGCGCTTTATGCGGCAAAAAAGAACCCCGGCGAGGACCGCGTGTACATGGATCCTGTTTCGATCTGATGGACGGAGCGGCCAAAAATGGACGCTCGTTTAATTAAATCTCTTGACACCCCCCGGTGCGTACTTTATATAGGGCTGATTGCGAAGGTCATGGCGCCTTTGCATTAAGTAGTCAAAATTGTTGGATTAGTCAGATATACCATGTCTGGCTGTGGAATGGGGCTCGTTGGGCACGGCCTTTGAACCTTCGGCTTGAGGCGATTGCTGTTCCCTGTGGCTCCATTTTTGGCGTTAACTCGTATGCGAGACCACTTTATGATGTGGCATTAAGTCCGCTCTTAAATCTGGCAGAGCTGAGCCCATCTTTGGATGGCTGAAACGCTTCCACCCGAACAGCGCTTTCAGAATGGCTCACAGTGGCATCTCCGGCAACGGGCGGCAAATAGTTTCGCTATATTTGTAAAGAGAACTTCGGGTTCTCAGAAGGGGAGGTGACTTCTATGGGCAAACCTGAATTCGGTTTCGGGGTCCATTTGATTTTGGATGGGTACGGTTGTGACAGTGCTTCGCTGCAAGACATAAGTAAAATCTACAATTTTCTCGACAATTGCCCTTCTCAAATGGACATGACCAAGATCATGCCGCCCTACGTATTCAAGTATAACGGGGTGGTCCCGGAAGACTGGGGGGTGTCAGGTTTTGTTCTCATTGCGGAAAGCCATATCAGTATCCATACGTTTCCGGACAAACAGTACCTGAGTGTTGATATGTTCTCGTGCAAGCCCTTCGATACGGAAATCGCGGTCAAGACGATAAAGGGATATTTCGACATTAAAAAGTATGAAGCCAAGGTTCTGGACAGGGGCCAGGAGTTTCCCAATACCATCCGTGAATCGGCCCAGGTGGTGAGAATGGACAGGATGCTCAGGCAACGCCATTAGTATCGTCACTTGATGGGATAAAATGGAGGGGGTAAGGGCCTTGCGGTCGCTGCCCCTTTTTTTTTGTTCTAATCGCGGTAGCGGCGCAGCAGGTCGCTGTAGGCGTCGATGCGGCGATCTCGCAAAAAAGGCCAGTTGCGTCGAACAGTTTGGGTCCTCGTCATATCGACGGGCGTGCTCAGCACCTCCTCGGCGCTCGCACCGGCCCTGGCCAGCAGCTCCCCCTGCGGGCCCGCGATGAAACTGTTGCCCCAGAATACGATTCCCCGCTGCGCACCCTCAAGTTCCGGTTCGAAGCCCACCCTGTTGGCGCAGATGACCGGCAGGCCGTTTGCGATGGCATGAGACCTCTGGATGGTCAACCATGCTTCGAGCATCAGCGCGCGCTCGCAATCGGGCTCGCTTGTGCCCCAGCCGATTGCGGTTGGATACAAAAGAAGATCTGCGCCCGAAAGAGCCATCAGCCTCGCCGCTTCCGGGTACCACTGGTCCCAGCACACGAGCACTCCGAGCTTTCCTAGCGATGTGGATATGGGGCCAAATCCCAGGTCGCCCGGAGTGAAGTAGTACTTCTCATAGAAGCCCGGATCGTCGGGAATGTGCATCTTGCGGTATTTTCCGGCCATCGAGCCGTCCCGGTCGAAAACGACCGCCGTGTTGTGGTACAAACCGGGGGCGCGCATCTCGAAAAGGGAGGCGACGATGACCATCTTGAAACGCGCGGCAAGGGCGCTGAAGGCCTCGGTCGAAGGCCCCGGGACGGGCTCGGCCAGATCGAAGTTCGCAGGGTCTTCGGTCTGACAAAAATAGGGGGCTGTGTGCAGTTCCTGCAGCAAGACCAGTTGGGTGCCCCGACGCGCCGCCTCTTCGATTAAGGCCGCGCTCTTTTCCATATTGGCGGCTCGATCCGCCGTGCAACTCTGCTGGACAAGCCCCGCGACCAGTTTTTTCATCCCGTTACTCCCTTTGGCAACTGCATGGTGATGCAGTGGAGCGATCCGTTGCCGCTAAGAAGCGGAAGGCAGTCAACGCCTTCTATGCGTCGGCCCGGAAAGGCCAGCCCGATCACCTCCAGGGCCGTGCGGTCTCCGTGCCCCCCGTAGAGCGGAACGAGCACCGCGTCGTTTATGACCAGAAAGTTTGCATAAGTTGCCGCAAGCCTTCGGTCCTCTTCGTCGTAGATCGCCTCGGGTAGCGGCAGCCCCAGGAGTCGGTAGGGCTTGCCCTGCGCCGTGCGAAGCTCGCGGATCTCCTCCTCCATTTTTCGAAGCGGGTCGTAGTGTTCGTCCTTCGGATCCGCGCAGGTCGTGTAAACAATGACCCCGTCGGGGCAGAGCCTGGCCAGAGTGTCCACGTGCGAGTCGGTGTCGTCTCCGCGGATCCGGCCGTTTTCCAGCCAAAGCACCCGTCTTGCCCCGAACTCGCGCAGGAATAACTCTTCCACCGCGCCCCGGGATAAATGGGGATTGCGGTTGGGGCTTAGAAGACAGGCGGAGGTGGTAAGTATTGTCCCCTGGCCGTCGGATTCAATGCTTCCTCCTTCCAACACAATCCCTTTGGTCTCCATGCGGGTTTTGCCAAAAGCGCCCTGGGCGGCCAGCCGGCGGGTTATCTGGTTGTCCAGATCGGCTCTGAATTTTAGCCCCCAGCCGTTGAAGCCGAAATCGAGCAAAACCGGCAGCCCCTCTTCAACCACCGTAATGGGGCCAAAGTCCCTTGCCCAGGTGTCGTTGGTTTCGATTTCGAAGAGTCGAATCCGCTCCAGTGGCGCCCCGGCGGCCGCAAAACGCTCGCGGGCCTCTTCCACGCTCGGAGCTGCCAGCAGCAGCTGTTGGGAAAGCGTTATTCGCTTTGCAATCTCGATTGTAACCTCTTGCACCGCATCGAGATTGATCCATTCGGTGTTTTCGTGGGGCCATGCCATGAGCACCCCGTCCTGCTCTTCCCACTCGGCGGGTAACCTGCGTCTATTTTGCATTGCTCAAAAAATTCCCGTGGCTGTCCAGGTTTGTCCGGAAAGGCCCCGAAAGCGGCCCTGAAATAGATGATTTATAAACTGTTTATAAAACCACAACTGATTGTTATTATCAATAGTCGGCTCATTTGCCGCCCAATTTTTCGTAGACAATAAAGGACCTGCTTGTTAGACTTGTGGTTCTCCGGGGCTCGTTGCTCTACTTGCCCCGGAGATCGGTCATGGCCGGGCATCGGTTTGCCCATTGTTTTTTCACGTAAAGGAAAGTGAATCCAAATTGGAAGATCCGACAGCCAAGGGAATTCAAAATTGGCTAAGAATGTGCTTCCGACGGCTTGCCGGTGTTGAAAACGCCGATGACGTCGAAAAAGAAATACAGCAGTTGATTGACGAAGGAGAACAGCGCGGGCTGATCTCCGAAGATGAAGGGGAGATGATCCAGGGGATCTTTTCCTTTCGAGACACCATCGCCAGGGAGATCATGGTTCCGCGCACCGATACGGTCTATGCCGAAGCCGACACCAAACTCTCCGAAATGATCAAAACCATTATAGAGAGCGGACATTCCAGGATTCCCATCTTCCAGGACAACATCGATAACATCATCGGAACCCTTCACGCCAAGGACCTCCTCGGCTTCTGGCATTCCGAGGATATGCCCATTCGCGGCGTGGTGAGGCCTCCCTATTTTATCCCCGAGACCAAAAAAATCAGCGAGGTCCTGAAGGATTTCCGGGACAACAAGTCTCATATGGCCGTTGTGATCGACGAGTATGGCGGAACCGCGGGTATTCTGACCCTGGAAGACATCATCGAGGAAATCATTGGAGAAGTGATGGACGAATACGATGCCGAGCAGAAATTTATCATAGAACACGAGGACGGTTCGATTTCCGTCAATGCCCGCCTCGATGTCGAAAAACTTGAAGATTTTCTCCAGGTGGATTTGCCCGAGGGGGACTTCGAATCCGTTGGCGGCTTTATCATCAGCCTCATAGGCAAAGTGCCCGAGGTAAACGAAAAGGTTTTCTACGAGGGGATGGAGTTTTTGATCGAAGCCGCAACGAGCAGAAAGATCGACCGGGTGCGCATCCGAAAACCGGGTGCGGAAAATCATGATGTGTCTTCCGGAAAAGAGCCACGCTAGTAGATCGCAAATTGATGAACCCCCGGTGTGGTATCCCGTTTAAAAGCATGTGCGCCATATTGCTCTCGCTGCTTAGCGGATTAATGCTCTCGGCCGGCTTTCCCAAGCCCGCCATGTTCTACCTGGCCTGGGTGGCCTTGGTGCCCCTGCTCCTGGCTATTCGGGGCGGGAGCGGCAAACAGGCCTTCGCGCTCGGCTACCTCTGCGGGTTTGTCCATTCGCTCACCTCTCTTTACTGGATCGACTACGCGGTCTATCATTTCGGCGGCTTCTCCCTTGCCCTCTCCGGTCTGATTCTCCTGCTGCTTTGCCTGACAATGGGCGTCTATCAGGCGGTGTTTGCTCTTGTCGCCCGAAAACTCGATTCTTCCCCGCGGCTCTATGTCTTCGGACTGCCCTTCGTGTGGGTCAGCCTCGAGTGGCTCAGAGCCTTCATGATCTCCGGGTTTCCCTGGGCAAATCTGGGCTACACCCAGACGCCTCTGATTCACCTCATACAGGTTGCCGATATAACCGGGGTCTACGGAGTGAGCTGGCTCGTGGTGCTTGGCAGCACCGTCACGGCTGGCTTTGGCGCACATTTTTGCCGCCGTGGCGGCCCGGCGGTCCTGGCGGCTTTGATCCTCTGCGTGCTGGTCTACGGGTTTTGGCGTTCCGGGCGCCTGGAAGCCATGCAACATCTGCGGACCGCGGTAAACGTTTCGGTCGTGCAGGGAAATATCTCCCAGGATGAAAAGTGGGACCGGACGGTACTGAATAAAACAATCGATATTTATGGCCGCCTTAGCACGGAGGCCGCAAAGGCCAAACCCGTTCCCGATATCATCGTGTGGCCCGAATCCGCCATGCCTTTCTATTACGGTTTGAACCATGGACTCAGCGGCAAAGTCGACCGGATCGTAAAGAGCAACGGCGTGCCGTTGCTCTTCGGAACCCTTGGCGTGGCCCCTTCCGGCGGCAGGCTCCATTTGCTAAACAATGCCTGTTTGCTCGACGGCGGGGCGAAATTTCTCGGCTCCTATGCCAAGCAGCACCTGGTGCCCTTCGGCGAATATGTGCCCTGGGTGAGCTTGTTCCACTTCGTTCAAAACGCTTCCGTGGGCCCGGTGGACTTTGTCCCGGGGAAAAATCCCGGGCCCCTCAATTTGAAAGGCCTGCCGATGGGGGTGCTGATCTGCTATGAGGACATTTTCCCCCGGATCGCCCGGCAAAGCGTTCGAAGAGGCGCCCAACTGCTCATAAACATCACCAATGACGCCTGGTACGGCGACACTTCCGGCCCCTACCAGGAGTTCGAAATCTCCCGCTGGCGTGCCATAGAGTGCCGGGTCCCCCTGGCGCGGGCCGCAAACACCGGTATAAGCGCCCTGATCGACGCCACCGGGCGCACATGCGCCAGCCTGCCGCTTGACAAGCGAGGCTTTCTCACCTGCGCCCTTTATCCGATGTCTTATCTTTCTTTTTATGTTAAATACGGTGATCTTTTTGCCTGGTTTTGTGTTTTTGTGACGCTTTGCATAATAACATACAGGCTGTTTGGGCCGCTGTGCTTCAAAAAAGCTCCGGGCGGTCATGGTGTGCATCAGCCGGAAAATGTACGGCAACAAGGAGGATAACCCGATGAACATGGATGTTTCCGAACTCAAGTGCGCCCTTAAGGAGCTTTCTCAAAAATTTCAAACATTGGGAGGCTATCTTTGACATCGCGGGTAAAGAAGCCCGGAGCGCCGAGCTTGAAAAGCTCATGGCCAGGCAGGACTTCTGGGATAATCCCGAGTCGGGCCGCGATGTTTTAAAGGAACGCTCGGAACTGAACGGTATCATTGTCTCCTGGCGCACCCTCGCCGGGCAGATCGAGGACAACGAACTGCTCTTCGACATGGCGGTCGAAGAAGACGACGAGGCGAATCTGCTGGAAGTCCAGCGCAAGTTGAAGGAGCTCCGGCAAACATACAGGGAGATGGAACTCCTCCAGATGCTTAGCGATGAAAACGATGACAAAAACGCCATCGTCAGCATCAACGCCGGGGCCGGAGGCACCGAAGCCCAGGACTGGACCGAGATGCTTCTCAGAATGTACCTGCGCTGGTGCGAAAGAAAAAACCTCAAGGTCGATATGATCGATCTGCTCGAAGGTGAGGAGGCGGGGGTAAAAAACGTTACCTTCACGGTTTCCGGTTCTCATGCCTACGGAATGTTGAAGGCCGAATCGGGCGTGCACAGGCTGGTGAGGATCTCGCCCTTCGACGCCTCGGGCCGTAGGCATACCTCATTTGCCGCCGTGCTGGTCTTTCCGGAAATTGACGACAGGATAGAGATCGAAGTCAAACAATCCGACCTGCGTGTGGATACCTTCCGGGCCAGCGGCGCCGGCGGCCAGCATGTCAACAAGACCAGTTCGGCGGTTCGGCTGACACACCTGCCAACGGGCATCGTGGTGCAATGCCAAAACGAAAAGTCCCAACATCGAAATCGCGAAATAGCCCTCAAGATTCTCAAAGCCAGACTCTACGAGCGGGAAAAACGCGCTCAGCAGGCTAAAATGCAGCAAACCCACGACAACCTCGACGATATCGCCTGGGGCAACCAGATCAGGTCCTATGTCATGCAGCCCTACAGGCTGGTCAAGGACCACCGCACCAATGTGGAAAAGGGTAACGTGGAAAGCGTACTGGACGGTGAACTGGACGACTTCATCGAGGCCTACCTGCTAAACTCCATGAGTCTCAAGGAAAACGCGGCAGGCAGCGGCGCAGCCTTCTAGCGGCCCGACTCCTGCGAAAAAACGAAGGCGCCGGGAAAAATCCCCGACGCCTTCATTTCAGGATTTATGACAGCGCTACCTGATGGCAACCCCCTATAGCACCGATCTCAAGGGATGGCAAGGGGTATTTTGATTCTTCGCCCTAGATGCTGTATCCCACCTCTCCGTGAAGCTCTTCATCGAGGCCGGCGAACTCGTCATCCTCACAGACCCGCAGACCCATCGTTTTTTCCAGCACCATGGCGATTGCGTAGGTCACCAGGATGCAGTAGAGGCCAACGACAAGGACACCCAGCGCCTGTATGCCCAGTTGCCTCGGGTTTCCCGCGATAAGACCCGTTGCCCCGGCGGTGGCGAAAAGGCCCGTGGCCAGTGTTCCCCACACTCCGCCCAGGCCGTGCACCCCCACCACGTCCAGTGCGTCGTCATAGAGCATCTTGAACTTCATCCGCACTCCGTAAAAGCAGAGTGCTCCGGAGACGATTCCGATTATCATCGCATACCCCGGGGTTATGAAGCCCGAAGCCGGCGTGACGGCGCCAAGACCCGCCACGATCCCCGAGGCGAACCCCAGTGCGCTCGGCTTCTTTACGATCACCCACTCCATGACCATCCAGGAACATGCCCCCGCGGCAGCCGCAGTCATCGTGGCCGTAAAGGCAAGAGCGGCCGTGGCGTTTGCCGCAAGCGCGCTTCCCGCGTTGAAACCGAACCAGCCAAACCACAGCAGTCCCACCCCCAGCAAGGTCATCGTGAGATTGTGCGGAACAAACATCTCACCGGGAAATCCCCTGCGTTTGCCGATCACGTAAGCAATCGCCAGGGCCGATGCTCCGGCCGACAGATGCACCACCAGGCCTCCGGCGAAGTCGAGTCCGCCCGCCGCCTGAAACCAGCCTCCGCCCCACACCCAGTGAGTGAGGGGATAGTAGACCAGAAACGACCAGAGCACCACGAAGGCCAGGTAGGATTTGAAAGTCATGCGCTCGGCCACCGCCCCGCTGATCAGCGCCGGCGTGATAATGGCGAACATCCCCTGGAACATCACGAAGGCGTAGGTCGGAATGGTGCCGCGCACCGAATTGATGCTCGTGCCGTTTAGCATGAACTGGCTCAGATCCCCGATAAACCAGTTGCCGCCCGAAAAAGAAAGAGAATATCCCGCCACGATCCAGAGCAGCCCCAGAACCCCCAGGGCCACAAAGGAGTGCATGAGGGAACTGAGTACATTTTTGCGCTGGACCATGCCGCCGTAGAACAGAGCCAGGCCCGGGAGCATAACCATGACCAGGGCGGCCGAAATCAACACCCACGCGGTGTCGGCCCCGTTTGCGGCCGCTTGGGCGGCCATCGCCGGTCGCGCGCACATCAACAGGGACAAAATTGTCAAAACAGCCGCTGGTAACCCGGAAAACGCAGCCTTCCCGAACTTCAAAGCCATGGCGAATGCACCTTTCCTGTCTGATCGAGTGATTTTTTTTAGGTGAAAAAAGATTCGAAGCTGAAGCAAGCCGCATACCGGAAGGGTGGCTATCGGTCAACTCTTCGATTTGAAAGACAAAAGTGCAAACGTTGCGTGTGGTCTGCTCCGGGGTGTGAAACAAATATGTATTTTATGGCTGGAAAAAGGTCGTGCGTCGAACAAATTTGTCCTTTCCGCCTCGCTGTCGCTCCCCGTTGTTCGCGCAAAAATGCAAATGTGTATTTTTTGCCCCGCGCTCCCGTGCCGATCCAAGCGGGGATGGAGACTTGCGTTGACTTTATGAGCTGGTGACAGCATACTATTTGCCAAATCGAACTTTCGATAATCAATCCAAAACAGAGGGAAGGGTGGAAAACATGACGAAAATCGAGGCCATTATAAAGCCTTTCCGGCTTACCGAGGTGCAGGAGGCTCTGACCGCCCTCGGCATCCAGGGCATGACCGTGACCGAGGTAAAGGGGTTCGGCCGCCAGAAGGGGCATGTGGAACTCTACCGGGGAGCCGAATACACTGTCAATTTTGTACCAAAGCTCTACATCATGGCTGTTATCCCCGATGAACTCGCCCAAAAGGCGGTGGATGCGATTCAGAAGGCGGCCTATACCGGCAAGATTGGAGATGGAAAGATATTTCTTTCAAAAATCGACGAGGCCGTGCGCATCCGCACCAGGGAAACCGGAAGCGAAGCTCTGTGAGGCCGGCGCTCTTGCCTGCGCTCGGTTCATGATTTGATCGAAAAAGTCGGTGAGCGCTCGCGCACCGGCCCCGAGGGCGCCAGGATGGGGAAGCCAGACTCTGTCGCCCCCGGGGCCGACCGAATACGACCGCCCTTCGCCATCTGTCGAATTGTCCCCCCGGGGGAACTCTTTTTTTCACTTTCTTGTGTTCGCGCATTCTGCCAAATCGGGCTGATCCTCACAAAAATGTTCCAATTATGTGCTCTTTCGGGATGGATGCACAAATGTGTGTTGATATTCCATCTCAAAATTGTTTCCAAACGCCCCCCCTTTGCGGTGAAACGTGTGATATATCAGTGTGATAACAAAAAACGTCGCTATTGTAACCGGCCCCTGGCATGTGCTTTGGATTTCGTCTGCCCGTTCAATTGGCGAAATTCTAAAATCCTGAAGATGGAAGAGGCGGAGGGTGGAAGATGACAAGGATTGAAGCGATCATAAAGCCTTTCAGGCTGACCGAGGTCCAGGAAGCGCTGACCGATCTCGGGGTCCAGGGACTTACGGTTACGGAGGTAAAGGGGTTCGGTCGCCAGAAGGGGCATGTGGAACTCTACAGGGGTGCCGAATACAAGGTCAATTTTGTTCCAAAACTGTTGATTTTGACTGTGGTCTCCGACGAGTTGGGCGAAAAGGTTGTCGAAGCGATACAAAAAGCGGCCTGTACGGGCAAAATCGGCGACGGGAAGATATTTGTGTCCCCGATAAGCGATGTGATGCGCATCCGGACCAGGGAAACCGGTTCCGAGGCGCTCTGATGTTTTGAAGCGATTCATACACAAGAGGCACTTTTATCGTTTGAGCAGAGAGGTTGGCAAATGAAGAGGTTGTGGCTGTTTTTTCCCCTGACGTTTTTTGGAACTTTTGCGGGCGCGGCGTGCGCGATGGCTGCCACGCCGGCCAAAATCGACACCGGCGATACGACCTGGATGCTCGTTTCCTCGGCGCTTGTTCTACTGATGACTCCCGGTCTTGCCCTGTTCTACGGAGGCATGGTCAGGCGCAAGAACGTGCTTGGGACGGTAATGCACAGTTTTGTTGCAATGGGTGTGATATCGATTCAGTGGGTGCTGATCGGCTACAGTTTATCCTTCGGGCCCGACGTGGGCCATTTTATTGGAAATCTTCATTGGCTGGGACTAAACCATGTGGGACTCTCCCCCGACCCGGACTACGGCGCCACGGTTCCGCACCAGGCCTACATGATTTTCCAGATGATGTTCGCCATAATCACTCCGGCTCTCATTTCCGGAGCGGTTGCCGAAAGGATGAAATTCAGCGCCTATCTTGTGTTCATCGTCCTCTGGGCCTTCCTGGTCTATGATCCGCTTGCCCACTGGGTATGGGGAACGGGGGGATGGCTGAGAAACCTCGGGGCGCTCGACTTTGCCGGGGGCCTTGTGGTCCATGTCAGTTCGGGTGTCTCGGCGCTTGCCTGCATCCTTGTTTTGGGAAAAAGGAAGGGCTACAAGGTTGAAATCATGGCTCCCCATAACCTGACCATGACCTTGCTCGGAGCGGCGCTGCTCTGGTTCGGCTGGTTCGGGTTCAATGCGGGCAGCGCGGTCGCCTCCGGAGCCCTTGCCACCTCGGCATTCGTGGTGACCCACATTGCAACCGCCGCGGCGGCCCTCTCCTGGACGTTCGTCGAATGGATTCACCGGGGAAAGCCCACCGCCCTGGGCTTTGCCTCGGGCGCGGTGGCGGGCCTTGTTGGCATTACTCCGGCTTCGGGCTTTATCGGTCCCATGCCGGCCCTGCTCTTGGGGCTCCTGGTGGGAGCGCTTTGCTATACCGCGGTCAGCCTCAAGCCCCGTTTCGGTTATGATGACGCCCTCGATGTTATCGGAGTCCACGGCGTTGGCGGGACTTTCGGGGCCATTTTCACCGGATTTTTCGCCTCCACGCTCATCAACTCCGGGGGCGCCAACGGCCTGTTTTTCGGCCACCCCGCGCAGGTGGGCATTCAAGCCCTTTCGGTTGTGTGCGCCTGGGTCTACTCTTTCGTCGTCTCTTTTATCATCCTCAAGGTGCTCGATGCTCTGATGGGCCTTCGGGTGAACGAAGAAGACGAATCGACGGGCCTTGATCTCAGCCAGCATGGCGAAGTCGGCTATACGTTTGGCGAATAACCGGCCGCAAAGAAAAAAAGAGGGGCGGATGGATGATTTCCAGCCGCCCCTTTTTCCACCGCTCTTCGCCTCGGTGCTCCTCAGGCCTGGCAATTTCCTCTAGCAGTCCCTTGCCAGCCTCAAGCCGATGAAATTGCTTTTCGAGTTGGGCGGCCGGAAGAAGCGGGCCGCCGAGCGGCAGTTCTTGGCGCTTGCAAACCAGGAGCCCCCGCGGACCACTTTCCCGGCCCCCGAGCCGGGTCCGACAGGATCAGTCGCCGGTCGGGCGCAATATTGGCCGTACCAGTCCCGGCACCACTCACCGATATTGCCGTGCATGTCGTGGAGGCCCCATCCATTGGGATTTTTGCAGCCGACCGGACGAGTCTTTCTGCCTGAATTTCCGCAATACCAGCCCATTTGCGACAGACTCGGGTCGCGGCCGCAGTAAAGCTCGCCAATCTCCCCGTTTGCAAAGGCCGAAGTGGTTTCCGCCCGGCAGGCCATTTCCCACTCCGCTTCGGTCGGGAGCCTGAAGCCCATGTCCTTCAAGCCGTTAAGTCTTCTTAGAAACTCCGTGCACTCGTTCCAGGATACGGACTCGACGGGCAACTGCTCTTGGGGAGCCTGGAAAAAGGCCGGCTCCATCCCCATTAAGGCTTTCCAAAGTTCCCGGGTAACCGGCACGCGCTGGATATAAAAGGGCTTCGTGATGGTGACTTCGTGAAGCTTTTCATCGTCTCCCCGGCCGATTTCACACTCGCGGCTTCCCATCAGAAAAGTCCCCGGAGTGATCAAGACGAATGAATTCCAAAAGGCTTCCGAAATTTCCTCTTTTGCCCCGAGGCAAGTTTGGGCCGAAAGGTTCGCCTTAAGACTCGGGGCAGCGGGAAAAACCGAAGCCCGCCGTTTCGCGCTTGCCTCATGATCGATAGCGGGTGCGGTTGGCATCGGGCCGGGGTCCGGTTCGTGTTCTTCCAGCCTGGAGAAAATTTGCTCCTGTTTTCGTCTCATCATTTCCTCGGAATGGTTAGGGTCTGGTCGATAAGAATCCTGTTTTGGTCGTGAACCCCGGGATTGGCGGCAACGATCTCTTTAAGCCCCGATCCCGGGTTTTGCGGAAACCACTTGGCGGCGATGGCGGTGAGCGAATCCCCCCTTTTTACCGTAACGACCATGAAATGGTGCCCTTGGGGCTTTTGTGAAACCATGTCCTGCCGTGGACCCCGAGGACTTGCCTCACCGGCACTCGGGGTTTTGTCTCCGCCGGCTTTTTCAGGCGAAAGAGAACGGAAAACCGGAGCCTTCGGAGCCGGTTGCGACCTCAGATCGGTTCGGGCAGGAGGCGGGAGGGCCGAGGCCGCGGGGGCTGCGACCTTGGGAGCCGGCTTGGCAGGCACCCCGGCCACCCGGACCGGAAGAGCGAATTTTCGCACCTCTTCCGCGGTTTTGCGCCCGCCCTGGTTTGAATGAGTCGCCGTGATGGCGGCCGGATTTTCCAGCCTTGCCCGGTATTGCCAAAAGAGCGCTGCCTGCAAAACGAGCAGCGCGATCGCGGCCGCCACGGCCCGGATCGTTTTGAGGTGGCCGGAAAAGCCCCGGGTGGCGCTCCTATTTCTCAGAGTGGAATCGCTTTCAAGTGCGCCCTGCGCCTTGCGCAAAATGGCCTTCGTCACTCTTTTGCCCCTGTGGGTCATGCAGATGAGAAGCGCCGTGTCGCAGAGCCTGTTGATGCTGCGCGGGACTCCGCCCGAGAGTTTGTAGACGAGTCGGCGGCACCCCGGGTCGAAGCAGGCGGAAAAACTCGACCCGGCGATATTCAGCCTGTGGTCGATGTAGCCTGTTGTCTCCCGATGGCCCATCGGGGCGAGAACCCGGTTGATGTTTATCCGCTGGCGCAGTTGGCGCAGTTCACGAGTCGCTATCTTTGCGGCCAGTTCGCTCTGGCCGATCAAAAGCACCCGCAAAAGTTTGGTTCGATCAAGTTCGATATTTGAAAGCAGACGAATGTTTTCAAGGCTTGAAACCGGAAGCAGATGGGCTTCGTCTATGATAAGAAGGACTTGCCTTCCACTCCTGCTCGCTTTTGCAAGCTCCGCTTTCACGTCGTCGCAGAGTTCGAGCACTCCTTTGCACTTTGTGGCCACCCCCAGTTCCCGGGCT
Organism: Deltaproteobacteria bacterium; assembly: GCA_021777755.1. Classification (GTDB taxonomy): domain Bacteria; phylum Desulfobacterota; class Syntrophobacteria; order Syntrophobacterales; family Syntrophobacteraceae; genus SbD1. The sequence goes on along the minus strand of JAJYDE010000009.1, from coordinate 39,270 downwards.
ACATAGCGAAGTATCTCGAAGTAGTCGGCTTCGGGATAGGGGACCAGAATTGGCTTAACGCCAGGGGGAAGCCTTTCGAGCAAGTGCCGGACGATGATCGTCTTGCCCGTGCCCACGTCCCCGCACACCATCGCGAAGGCCTTCTTTTGCCGAACGAAATAGAGCAGCGCGGCGATCACTTCCCTGTGGCCCTCGCTCAGGAAGAAAAACCGCTGATCGAGCGTGTTTTCGAAGGGAGAACGCGATAGTTTGAAGTAGCTGTCATACATTTTGCGGCCCCGGTGGTGGTCGAAGGGATGTGTTGGCGAAAAGACCCGTGCCGGACTGATAAAACCATTTTCACCCCGGTTTAATGCTGCCGGGCGGTGCAAAAAATTTTCTTTTCAGACCCGCCAGATGTTGCTTTACGATATGTGTTCTTCTCCCGATGTCACGCAGATCCTCAAGTATGGCGTACTTTGACTTGCGACCCCACGGGATCGAAATTTCAACCCCTCCGTATTTCTTCTTGTATTCTCCCCATCCGCCCATATCGTAGCGTGAGATGCCTCTTGATTTCCAATACCTCATGGCGAACCACTGTATCGCTTCATTGGGGCACAGCTGTTGGTGGCGCCTCCAACTTGCGCCGCCCCAGAAATACATCGAGTCGTTCAGAGCGGGAAAAATTCCGGTCGCAATGCAGGCGCCTTCATTATTTCTGGCGCTGACCAGTAACAGGTTGCCCGTTGGCAGCAAGTTCTCGATTAAAAGTCGTACACGGCCCAATATACTTTACGGAAGTAAGCGACTGACAAATACACGAAAATCATGATTCAGTCCTTCTTCGTTAAATGCCTGATTGAATTACAGACCTGACATATAACAGTTTATTAATGAGTAGATACAGCTTCGCCAACTCGGTTAAATTGGAACCCATTAAAGCCCGCTGATGAATTTCCTGCTTAAATCAGAGGAAAATCTGCGGATTTTCGTATGGATGGATACTCGAAGGAGGAAACCGATTGAGGAAAGTAGAAACAGATGAAGGTATTATCGGATCGGATACAAAATACGATTGAAAATCGACCGGCGGGAAGGTGCCCGGCTAGAAGAAGAAATGGCGCCGGCGCAGATCGGCAATGAGGTCGCCATCGGGTTGGAAATCGGTCGCGGGGGGTGTTGGCGGAGCAAGCCGAAGCTCCTGGAAGGGCGTGTTTGCCGCTTCGAGGTTGAATGCTTGCACCATGAGGTTTTCAAGGTTTACCACATCGGCGATGTTATAGGCCAGAAGCGTTTCCAGAGCCTTGCGGCTTCGTTTTTTGCGGTATTCGTTCCACAGCAGTACCGCAAAATACCCGTCCACCCCGTCAAGCTCCCCCCTGTCGAGCCCCAGGCTTTTCTCGCAGCCCTTGAGCCCGCCGCGGTAACCCAGCCCGGCCAGCACGTAGCGCAAATCGATATGGGCCTGGTCAACCGGCATGCCAAAAGAATTGCGGATGAACGGCAAATCGAAACAGGTCCCGTTATAGGTGATAAGCAGCTTGTACCGCATAAGATCGGGGCTTAGGCGATCGAGGTTTTCACCATGGATATAGTGAAACACCCTGGTCCCGTCGTAGACGGCGGCGGTCGTGATGTGATCGCCGGGGCTTCCGAGCCCGGTGGTTTCAATGTCCACATAGGCTGCGGAGGTCCTGAAATCGGCGAAAAGCCTCCAGAGAAGGCGCGGGGGCATGGTGCGGGCAAAATAGTCGGCATCGGCCGCATCGAGCCTTTCACGACAAAGCTCGATCAGGTCCCTGAGATTATCGTATTTTTTTTGGCCAAAAGGGCACAAAGACCTGCCGCGCTCATCCAGGAAAACCTCCCAGGACACGATGCCCTTTTCCCATAAGGACCGTTCTGTTTTCGTCCCCACCCCCGGCAGGTGAACAAAGCTGCGCCTGAGCATCTTCGCGTCCGTTAGTCCCGTCTTCCGAAGAGGCGCAGCAAGAGCAAAAACAGGTTTATAAAGTCGAGGTAGAGCCGCAGGGCGCCGACGATGGCCCCCTTTCTTTCCTCTTCGGTTCCGGAGAAGCCCGCATTGGCCATGGCCTTTATCGCCTGGGTGTCATAAGCCGTAAGTCCTATGAAGACGGCTATCCCGAGATAGGTGATCAGCCAGTAGAAGGCCGGACTTTTCAGAAAGATATTGACGACCGAGGCTATTATGATGCCGATAAGCCCCATCATGAGAAAGCCGCCGATGGAGGTGAGATCGCGCTTGGTGGTATAACCGTAGAGGCTCATGGCGGCAAAGGTCCCCCCGGTGATGAAAAACGTTCCGGCGATCGACCCCTTCGTGTAAACGAGGAAAATAGTGGAAAAGGTGACACCGGTTAAAACAGCGTAAGCGAAAAACATGAACAGGGCCGCCCCCGAGCCGATTCGGCCGATTGCCGCGCTAAGGGCCACAACGATCCCCAGTTCGGCCGCCACCAGAAGGATCATCGACAGTGGATGCCGCGCAAGTGAGACCACCAGCCCCGTGTTCACGACAAGAAGGGCCGAAATCGCCGTTGCCCCCAATCCGAGGGCCATCCAGTTGAATACCCGGCGCATGAAATCGCTTTGGACCTGAACGGCTGTTCGGTCCCCGTCAAAAACCGTTGTTCCCTGCATTGACATCCCCCCTTGCCCCTGTTACGGATTAAACGGTAACAACCCGCCTGAAGCCATGATCGCAAACCTGTTTTTCGATTATTCTAGTCCATACCGGGGATAAAGCAAGTGTTTGGTTCATAAAGTGGCCGGTTAATCGAGCCGCTCCGGGGCTATTGTCTTCGCAGTCCGGCCCGGGTTGCCGGGATGAATCTTCGAACGCTTTCGGGCAGCCACTGCGCTTTTGCCGCAAGTCCGGGGAGGATGCACTCCTTCACGATGTGCTCGATGCCCCCGTGGGAAAACTCGAAAAGACGCAGGTAGTCGTCCAGATAGGGGTGATCGATCGCTTTGGTCTCCCCTTTGCTCATATGTTCGCAGGCCACGTGCGCCACATACAAAAGAGCGATGTCGATCTTTTGGGCCGAGGGGATTTCCAGGGGATGGCAAAAGGCCGGATAGGTCTGGTATTCTATCGTCTCGCAGATCCTGTCGGGGATGTTCCAGTGCTTTAGAAGCATCGAACCCAGTTTGGAGCTGTCGAGCATTGCGATAAAAAGCGACCATTTCGGATATTGCTTTCGCAGCAGCAGGGCGACCGTCTTTCCCACGTCGTGCAAAAGACCGGTTGTGCCAAGAAGGGGCGCCAGATCCTTGTCGTAGGCGTGCGAGAGCTCCGCCCCCACATGGGAGAGGAACAAAGAGTGCCGATAGACCTCCTGGAACTCGTCGGAGTCGGGCATCAGCTTCATGAGCCCGCGCGATACCGCGATATGGTAGACTTCATTGAATCCGAGATAGGTTATCGCATAGGAGATGTCGGTGATTTGCCTGGGCAGATGGAAGCGGGGGGAGTTTATGGTCTTGAGGATGTCTACGACAAGGGAGGGGTCCTGTTTGGCCAGCGCGGCCACCTCCCGCGCCGAGGGCGTGTCGCTCGAAAGCAGTCCGATCAGCTGCGTGATGTGCAGGGGCAGTATCGGCATGTTATCGACTATGGTCGTGATCACTTCCGAACGTTCATATCTTTCGAGCGGTCTGCGGGATTTTTCGACATATTTGCTCAGGGCGGCCTCCCGGCGCCGCGCCGTTTCGGTTTGTTCTTCCAACGACCCCAGACGGCCGCAAACCGTGTCGTGGATTATCTTGAAAATTTGCCCCCGAGTTTCCGGGTCAAGCGCGTTCAGCGCCTCCGGACTCAGCCGGAAGACCGCCGAAGCTTCGATGGCTATGACCGAAAACTTTCTGCCGGCGGGGCTCAAAAGAGTGGTTTCCCCAACCAGTTCGCCCGTTTCGAACTTTCTGCCCGGCGGGTCCGAACCCCGCGTTAGGACCCTGAGTGTGCCGTTGAGGACCCAGTAGATGTTTTTATCGACCTCTCCCTTCTTGAAAAGCGGCTCCTCTTCGGCCAACTTCCTGACCGCTCCGGTGTTGAAAAGCTTGATCTGTTCCTCGGGGCCGAGCCGTGAAAAGATGGCCGGAAAAGCGCGATTTTCTCTTTTATCCCTCTGAACCATAAGATTGGACCTCATTGCGGTAAGGCGCCTCTGTGGCCGGTCCCCGGCCGCTTTTTCCCCGTTCCCCGTTCGTCTACAGTTATTTCGGAAAAATTGACAACTATCTTTACAAATTTATTGACTTTCATTGTCGAATGCTTCCGATAGGCTGAAACCCTCCCCTGAATTCTACCCGCACCTAGTGAAGAGAATACTACTTTCTCCTACTTTATCCCTCGATCCGGCGTTGTTAACTTGGCATCGTATCTTTTGCAGACCTGAAGTCGAACCGGGATCAATCAAGACGCTTGTCACCCTCATATCCGCGGCAATCTCAAAGGTCCATATCCCGGCGGTTGTCGATTTGGCGTTGCGCCGAGCTTGTAAGACAATTACAAAAGGAGGGCATTCTCATGCTGATCGGATTTTTCTCCCATTGTGCTTTGGCGATTTTTCTCTTGGCTTTCCTGTCTTTAGCCACCGCGGGCGTTGTATCTTTGGGCAAAAAATCCCGCGGGAAGGACAGGCCGGACCCCCCCGCGATTTTTGCGCCCATTCGCGGCATGTATGTCTGCTACCAGTGCGATACGATCTTTAATACCGCCCAGTGTCCGGGCTGTCACGAAGATGCTTTGATCCCGCTTATTCATCTCACCGGGACCCTCATGGAAAACGAGCGGGTGTCCGCGGTCGCCGTCCGGCTCAAGGAACACGCCGTTCGTCGTTTCCCGGCGCCGGAAAGCCAACTCTCCGCGTGTTTGCCGACGCCTCCCAATGGTGACGCGTCCAAGGTTCCGATGACGTTTCTGTTGGAGTCGCAAAGAGGCGGCGAGTTGTCATGAATCCCGAGGTGAGATTGCAAAAAGGAGAGGAATGGAGGCCGCGTTAAAAGAGTTGGTGATTCACTATGAAATTGAGGGCCGGGAAGGTGCGCCGGTTGTCACCCTGAGCCACTCTCTGGCCTGTTCCCTGCGATTGTGGGACCAACAGATGCCGGCTCTTGGGGACAGATTCCGGGTGCTGCGCTTCGATACCCGCGGCCATGGCGCATCCTCCGCCCCACCGGGTCCCTATGACCTCGAAATGCTCACCGCCGATCTGATCGGCTTGCTCGATCGCCTCGGGATAGCCCGCACTCACTTCGTGGGCATCTCCATGGGCGGCATGATCGGACAGGTCCTGGCCTGCAGGTATCCCCACCTGCTCGACAGGCTCGTCTTGGCCAGCACCACCTGCCGTGTTCCTCCCGAAACCGCTCCTTTGTGGGAAGAGCGCATCCGGGCGGCGCAAAACGGGGGAATGGAGGCTCTGGCCCCCGATACATTGAAACGCTGGCTAAGTGATGAATTTCGCCGCGACCATCCGCAATGGAGCGAAAAGATTCGCCGGATGATCCTCGACACACCCGTGGACGGCTACATCGGTTGTTCGCGAGCCATCGGCGCCTTCGATATTTCCGGGGAACTGGGGATAGTTGTCGCGCCGACTCTGGTTGTTGCCGGAAGCCGGGATGAAAGTACGCCCGTAAGCGCGGCCATGGCCATAAGGGAACGCATTGAAGGCGCCCGGCTTGCCCTCATGCCCGGCGCTCTGCATCTTTGCAATATCGAGGCCTGCGAGGCTTTCAACCGGACGATCCCAGACTTCCTGGGAAGCTGACAGAGACGGTGAAATCCCGCCCGCTGCTCCCGGGTTCTTCGGAGGGTGAAAAAGGCCGCGGATAAAAAAAGGTTTAAAGTCCCGGCTCCGATCTCCCGATATTAGAATCAGAAGATGAACCGTTTTTTATCCCTCTTGGAAGCCGGAAGCTGGGTCCCCCCCCTTGATTCCGGCTCTCCTTTTTTTATCTCCTCGCTCAATTGCTGAATTCAAAAAAAAGATGCTTCATTTGGGACCGGCAGTGCTTATCTTTACTGTACTACTCATAAATGGGAGGCATCTATGGGAAAAAGGGCTCTGATGACGTATGTCTTGCTGGCTGCCTTCCTGGCGGCCGGTTTGGTATTTGCCGGCCCGGGGACGAGTTTTGCCAGATCTCCGGCCTATTGCGACGGCTACGCTAGAGACTATGCCAATTCTTATGCCAATTCGGGCGGTAATGTCCTGGGCGGCGCAGTGGGAGGGGCCGCTTTGGGGGCCCTTTTCGGTGCGATCGCTGGAGCGCCTGGCGCGGGTGCCGGAATTGGCGCCGGAGTGGGCGCGTTGGGAGGCGGGGTCGCTTCGGCCAATAACTGGAATTATCTGTATCACAACGCCTACTCGAGGTGTATGAGAGGATACCGGCTCTATTAAGGGCCGCATGGCGGGGGCGGGCCGGAACAACTGAAGGGATGCGTCTTCCCCCGCTACCCGCTACTTGTTCTTAGCTACTCGAAAGTCTCCTCGACAGATTTCGCGGGGTGCATGCGTTCGCTTAGCCGTTCGAAAAGCACGAAAAAGACCGGCACGAAGGGTATGGCCAGAAGGGTGGAGGCAATCATCCCGCCAAAGACCACCGTTCCGAGGTCTTGCTGGCTGGCTGCGCCGGCCCCGAAGGCCACAACGAGCGGGAAAACCCCCAGAATGAAGGCGAAGGAGGTCATGAGGATCGGACGAAACCGTCTGCGGGTCGCTTCGATGGCCGCCTCGCTGACCGACATGCCCGCCTTGTGAAGGTCTCTTGCGAACTCGACGATAAGGATGGCGTTTTTGCTGGCCAGCGCGATCATGAGAACCAGTCCGACCTGGGTGTAGAGGTCGGATTCATTGCCCCGAAGCCACAGCGCCACAAGCACGCCCACAAGAGCGATCGGCACGACCAGGATGATTGCCGCCGGCGAGGTCCAACTTTCATAAAGGGCCGCAAGCACCATGTAGACCAAAAAGATCGAAAGAGCGTAGATGAAGTAGGCCTGGTTTCCAACCTGTTTTTCCTGGTAGCTGGTGGATGTCCAGTCGTAGTCGATTCCGGGGGGCAGGGTATGGGCCGCGAGATTTTCCATAGTCGACAGGGCCTGGCCGGAGCTGTATCCGTGGGCGGCCTGGCCGAAAAAGGTCGCGGCGGGATAGAGGTTGTAACGGGTGATCACCTCCGAGCCCAGCGTGTGTTTCACGCTGAGCAGGGTGCTCAAGGGGACCATTCCTCCCGAAGTGTTTCGCACGTAGAGGTTGCCGATATCGGCGGGACTCAGCCGATACTTGCTGCCCGCCTGGACATAGACCTGGTAGACCTGATTGAACTTGTTGAATAGATTTACGAACGAGGAGCCCAGATAGCTCTGGAGCGTTGCGAAAACGCTCGCCAGGGGCACCTGCAGCGCTTCGGCCTTCGTGCGGTCGATATCGAGATACAGCTCGGGATTGCTCGTATTGAAGGTGGTCTGCAGGTATTGCAGGTTGTGTTGAGTGAAGGCCGCCTGTTGGAGGCCGGTTGCCGCCTTCTGCAGCGCCTTCATTCCGAGGTTTCCACGGTCTTCGAGTTCGAGTTGAAAGCCCCCGGTCTGGCCCAGTCCCCTGATGGGGGGCGGAGTTATGATCATCGCCTGCGCATCCTGGAGGGTGGCCAGGTGAGAGTTGATGTAGCCCAGGATCTTTTCCTGGCTCAAGGCCGAACCGCGCTTATCCCAGTCCTGGTAGGTGACAAACGTCGAGGAGTAATTGGATTCGCTTGCGAAATCCAGAAAGGAAAAGCCGCCGATCGTAACCCAGCCGGCCACGCCCGGGGCGTGTTTGAGGATGTGATTTATTTTGGTCGCCACCGCGTTGTTGCGATCGAGCGAGGCCCCTTCGGGCAGCCGGCAGAGCAAAACGCCGTATCCCTGGTCTTCGGTCGGCAGAAAACCGGTCGGACGTTCGATAAATTGCCAGGCCGTGAACGAAATGATCCCTATGAAAACCAGGAGCATGAAGAAGGGCCGTTTCACCATGGCCCGTACTATTCCCATGTAGAGGTCGGTGAGCCATTCGAAAAACTGGTTGAAGCCGCGATAGAACCAGTTGGGGCGCTTTTCGCTGTGGGGCTTCAGCCAGTAGGCGCACTGGACGGGCTTTAGAGTAAGAGCGTTTATGGCGCTGATAACGGCTGTGGCCGCGATGACCAGGGCGAACTGGCGAAAAATCTGCCCGGTTATCCCCGGGAAAAAGGCGGCGGGAAGGAAAACCGAGACCAAAGCGAGCGTGATTCCGATGACCGGGCCGGTAAGCTCGCTCATGGCTTTAAGGGTCGCCTCCCTGGGCGCCATTCCCTGCTCGATGTGGTAAGAGGTGCCTTCCACGATGACGATGGCGTCGTCGACGACGATGCCGATCGCGAGGATCAGCGCGAAAAGGGTCATGAGGTTGACGCTGAATCCCAGGGCCGCAATGGCGATGAACGCGCCGATGATGGTGACGGGCACCGTTGTGGCCGGCACGAGCATCGCCCGCAGGTTTTGCAAGAAAAGCATCACCACGATCAGCACGAGGATGCCGGCAATGATCAGAGTTTCATAGACCTTGGAGATCGCCTCGCGAACGAATTTGGTCGTGTCGTAGGGGATTCTGTATTTGAGCCCGCTGGGGAACTCCTTGCTCATGGTCGCCATGGATTTATAGACGTGGTTTGCCACCGTTATGGCGTTGGCGTCAGGCAGGCCGAATACGGGAATGAGGGCCGTGTTGAGACCGTTGGCATAGGCGAAGTTGGCGTAGCTCTGCTGGCCCAGCTCGATTTTGGCCACGTCTTTTAGCCGTACGATCTGGGGTGCGAGTGCCGACCCGGCGCTTTTGACGATGATGTTTTCAAACTGTGCGGCGTTGGAAAGGCGCCCGAGCGTGCTGACGGTAAACTCCAGGGGCTGTCCCTTGGGAACCGGGGGGGCCCCGAGCCGGCCCGTGGCCACCTGGACGTTTTGACCCTGAATCGCCCCCATGACGTCCGTGGTCGTAAGGCCATAGTACTGGAGCTTGTAAGGATCGAGCCACACCCTCATGCTGTAGGCCCCCGAGCCGAAGACCCGGGTCTGTGCGACCCCCGGTATTCGGGCCAGAGGGTTTAGCAGATTGATGATCGCGTAGTTCGACAGAAACTTTTCGCTGTAGCGGTTGTCAGGCGAATAAAGGCTTACCACCAGCAAGATGTTGGGAGATACCTTCTTTACGCTCACCCCCTGGTTCGTCGCCCCCGCAGGCAGTTGGGCCAGCGCGCCGTTTACCAGGTTCTGAACGAGGGCTATCGAAGTGTTGAGGTCGGTTCCGACCTTGAAGGTGATGGTTAGCAGGTAGGAGCCGTCGCTTGCGCTCACCGAAGACATGTAGATGGCGTTTTCAACCCCGTTTACCGCCTGCTCGATCGGGACTCCGATCGTCTTGGCCACCACCTCGGCGCTTGCGCCCGGATAACTCGTCGAAACCTGGATGGTGGGCGGGACGATATTGGGATATTGGGCAACCGGCAGTATGTAGAGCGCGACAAGGCCTATTACGATTGTAACGAAGGCGATGACGTTTGCGAAAATAGGTCTGTCAACAAAAAACTCTGATATCATTTGGTTGTTCCCTTAGAGGTTCCCTTGGGGGAATCGGGCGCTATGACAGGAATCACTTTCCTGCCCGGCACCGCCTGGAGCACCCCCTTGGTCACGACCAGTTCGTCTCCCTTAAGACCTTCTTTTATCGCGTAGGAAAATCCCTGGACGGAGCCCACCTTGACCTCGCGGCGGGAAACCGTGTTGTCCTTGGGATTTACAATCAGAACATAGGACCCTTGCTGATCGTACTGCACCGCGGCCTGCGCGATAAGGACGGCTCGATGCTTTTGCCCCTCGGGAAGCCTTATTCTTACGAACTGCCCGGGAAGCATGGCCCCGGCCGGGTTGGGGACGACTCCCCTGAGAAGCAGCGTGCCAGTCGATGTGCTTACCGTACTGGCGGCGAAATCGAGATAGCCCTGGTGCGGGTATCCCTTTTCGGTGGCAAGCCCCATGGAAACCGGAAATCTGCAGATGGCGCCCTTGGTCTTGGCGCCCTTGAGAGCACAGCTTCGCAGCTCTTGCAGGTAATGCGGAATAGCCGTCTCGGCGATGTTGAAATAGATATACATCGGATTGATCTGGGTGATGACGGCCAGAGTGGTGTTACTGCCCGCGGCTCCGACGAGGTTTCCGGGATCGACCAGCCGTCTGTCGATTCGTCCGGTAAAGGGCGCGCTCACCCGGGTATAGCTCAGGTTGAGTTTTGCAAGGTCGCGCTGGGCCTTGGCCGAAAGAAGACCGGCCCGGGCCGTGTCGCGCTGATAGCGCCAGTTCTCGACGTCGGTATCCGCGGCCGCCTTTTGGGCATAGAGCTTCGAATAGCGCGCAAACTCAATCTGCGCGTGCTTTAAAAGCGCCTCCTGGTTTTGCACGTTTCCTTCGGCCTGCTGGAGTTGGGCGTTGTAGGTGTCCTGCTGGATGAGAAACAGGAGTTGCCCCTTTTTGACAATATCCCCGTCTTTGAAATAGACCCCCAGGAGGTAGCCTTCCACCCGCGCGGGAAGCTGCACCGTGTTCTCGGCCTGCGTGTTGCCGCTCACGTCCAGGTAATCGACGATGTCGCGCCACTCGGGTCGGCTTACCGTGACCTTGGGGGGAGGAAAGGCGAAGGAGGCCTGCTGCTTTTTGCCGCAGCCCGCGGGAACGGTCAGCAAAAGGCCGGCTAATACGGCGCCGGCGACTTTTCTTGCTTTGAGCGAAATCATGATTTCTCCAACGACTGCATGTTGTGGCGGACTACGGCCGGTCCCTACCAGTCCGGTTTGCGAATGTCGGGCTGCTTGCAGGGCGGGGGCAAATAAACGGCCGGGCTGAGCAGAGCCCCCCAGTTCGTTCGCTTTGCCATCATTTCCTTTATTCGCGGAGGCAGTATGTCTTTGCCCCGCCTGATTTCCCACCCTCCGCCCAGGGCCTTGTAGACCCCCACGAGATTGAGGGCTATATTGCCCAAGGCTGTGGCGAGACTGTCCTGGGCGCTAAGCAACGCCTGGTGGGCGGTGAGGACCGTGGTGAAGTCCGTGCTTCCGTTCGAGTACTGTATGAAAGCCAGATCCAGGGAGCGCTTGGCCGCCGACGCGGCCCGGGCTAGGCTTCGGGCGTTTTCCTGGGAACGCAGAAACCCCGTCAGATAGTTTTCGACTTCCTGCTGCGCGGTGAGCACCGTGTTCTTGTAGGTCAGAAGCAGCGCCTGGAATGAGGCATCCTGGGCGCGCACATTGTTGGTGATTTGTCCGTAGTTTAATATATTCCACTGTATTCCGGGACCGGCGGTAATGCTTGCCGAATTGGCGTTGAACATCTGTGTGAGTTTGGCCGGTCCGAAATTGCTCGCCAGAAAATCAAAGGAGCCGGTCAGTGAAAACGCCGGGTAGAGGTCAGCCTTGGCGATGCCGATCTGCTCGCTTTGGGCGGCGGCCTTGAGTTCTGCGCCGCGAATATCGGGGCGGCGCCTGAGAAGGTCTGCGGGGATCCCCACCGCGATGCTCGGAGGTGGGACCGGAATGGTCTTGGGACCCCGAAGCAGATCGGAAATATTCCTCGGTGGCATTCCAAGCAGCGTGCAAAGAGCGTTTTCGTTCTGCTTCAGTTGTTGCTGAAAAACCGGGATGGTCGCCAGGGTATTGTACAAAACCGTTTTTGCCTGCTCGACGTCTCTTTCCGAGGTCGAACCGGCTTTAAAGCGATCCTCGGCTATCCTCATGCTTTCCTTTTGAGTTTTGAGATTTTCCCTGGCAATCTCGATGCGATTTTGAAGTGTCCTGATCTGGATATAGTAATTTGCCGCGTCGGCGGTAAGAGACACCAGCGCGTTGTCATAATCGGCAAGACTTGCACGCCAGGTCGCATCCGCCGATGCCACCTCTCGTCTGTATTTGCCCCAGAAATCAAGCTCCCAGGCCACGTTTAAACCGGCTTGATCGAGCCAGTAATTGTTCAGCGCGTTGGCGCCCGGAAAAAGCGACAGCGTGGAGTAGGGGCTGAAGCGGTTGAATTGCATCGAGGCCGCCGCCTGCTGGGTCTGAGGGTAGAGCTTCCCGACCGCGGTTCCAAGCTGGGCACGGGCCTGAAGAACGTTTACCGCGGCTATCTTTAGCGACAGATTGTCGCCGTAGGCCCGGGCGATGATGCGATTCAGATCCGGGTCGCCGAAGCTTTTCCACCACTCGCGGTAATTGGCCGGCTTGTCCTTTAGCTGCTTTTTCCCGGCTTCCTGCCATTTGCTTGATACCGGTGCCGCAGGTTTGACGAAATCCGGTCCAACTTTGAGGCAGCCCTGCATCGATAAAAATGCGGCAGCCAGCGTAATCGGCACAATTATATAGTTTCTGAACGTCATCCGCGCCTCGAGGTAGGAAGTTATTCCGGCCGGCACTATGTCAAAGAATTAAGAGAGGGGCAAGTTAAAAAGGGGACCGTTCCATTAAACTGGACATCACGTGGCGATCTTCGTATTATTCATCATGCGTTCGGGAGCCTACGACCTGACCCCGCCACCGGGGACTCCCTTCGATGCCGTTATATGAATCCGGGAGTTGAATAGAGAAAAGAGGAGATGCGATGCCGATCATTACCATTTCAAGAGGATCTTACAGCCGCGGCAAAGAGGTTGCCGAGAAGGTCGCCGAAAGGCTTGGTTATCAGTGTATCGCCCGCGAGGTAATCCTTGAGGCGTCCAAGGAGTATAATATTCCGGATTTCCGGCTCATGAAGGCTGTTCATGACGCCCCGTCCATTTTTGAGCGCTTTTCCTACGGCAAAGAAAAATTCATCTGCTATTTTCAAACCGCCCTTCTAAAACGGCTTCGCAGTGATAATGTTGTCTACCACGGATTGGCCGGCCATTTTTATGTGAAGGACATCCCCAACGTTCTCAAGGTCCGGATTATTTCCGATATGGAAGACCGGATCAAGTTGCTGATGGAACGTGAGAACATCTCCTATCAGAGCGCGCATTCGCGCATCAAAAAGGACGACGGCGCCCGAAGCAGGTGGAGTCAGCACCTCTACGGGATCGATACGGCCGACCCGGTCCTCTACGACCTGGTGGTCGCGGTCAACAGGCTGAGCGTGGATAACGTGGTGGATGTGATTTGTCATACGGCCGGGCTCAAAACTTTCGCAACCACGCCCGAGGCGCGGCAGGCGATGGAAGACCTGGCTTTGTCGGCGGAAGTTAAAACCGCTCTTCTTGAAGTTAAACCCGATATCGAGGTTTGTGCCCGAAGTGGTGTGGTTTCTATCGGCGTCGGCGCTCAGCTCATGAAAGAGCCGGGCAGGATGGCGGAAATCCAAAAAATTGCCGCTGGTGTCTCAGGCGTTAAAGAGGTCAAAGTCAATTCATCCCACATGCTTGGATTGACCGACTGATACGTTCGCCTTGACCCATCCGGCGGCCGGGGAGTTCTGGAACATGTTGGCTGATGAGACGATCCCGCAAATTCGGCCGGTTCGCGCCGAAGCCTGGCTGGAATTCGTTCAGGTACTGACCGGTGTGGCCCTTGTGGCTTTCATGTGGATGCACATGCTGCTGGTTGCGAGCATCAATGTCGATCTCGGAGGCGGCAGGGTGTTGAACCTCATCGCCCGGTTTTTCGAAGCCTCGGACATGACCCAAATTGGCGGCCCGCTCATAGCCGCTGTCATGCTCGTCCATTTCGTCGTGGCTGCCCGCAAGCTTCCGTTGAGAGTCCGGGAACAGAGAGCCATCTGGAGCCACAGCCTCAGTTTCCATCATACCGATACCTGGCTGTGGGTGGTCCAGGCCGGGACTGCCTTTATCATCCTCATACTTGGCTCCATCCACATGTGGACTGTGCTCACCACGCTGCCCATCACCGCGGCAAAAAGCGCGGGCAGGATCCAGGGGCGTTGGTGGCTTGGGTTCTACCTGGTGCTTCTGCCCATGGTGGAGCTTCACGTGGGGATCGGCGTCTACAGGGCGGGGGTCAAGTGGGGCTTGATCAAAAGGGCGAGCCGCAAGGCCTCGGCGCGCTTTGAAACCAAACTCGCCCTTGCCATGATCGCAATAGGGCTCGTCAGCCTTTTCACCTTCCTGGTGCTGACCAAGGCATAAGGAGTTCAGACCTGGATACTTTCCACACCGATCTTTTGTGCTTGGGCGCGGGACTGGCCGGTGAGCGGGTGGCGGTGGCCGCCGCGGTTTCCGGCTTCGACTGCCTTTGCCTCAGCATCGTTCCGCCAAGACGCTCCCACTCCTCGGCCGCGCAGGGTGGAATGCAGGCCTCGCTTGGCAACTGCGCCATGGGCCGGGGAGACTCTCCCGATATCCATTTCGCCGATACGGTCAAAGGCTCCGATTGGGGCTGCGACCAGGAAGTGGCGCGTCTTTTTGCCCGAACCGCGCCCGTGGCGGTGCGGGAAATGGCCTTTTGGGGAATTCCCTGGAACCGGGTCGTTGCGGGCAAAGGCTTCTACTATAAAGCCGGGAAAAAATACGAAAAGATCGAGCCGGCCGAAAGGGCGGGCACCATCACGGCCCGCGATTTCGGGGGAACCGCCAAATGGAGGACCTGTTATACCTCCGACGGTACCGGCCACACGCTTCTCTACACCATGGACAGTCAAGTCGTTCGGCTGGGGATAGAGGTCCACGACCGGGTGGAGGCCCTCGCCCTCATTCATGACGGAGAAAGCTGCACCGGGGTTGTTGCCAGGTGCCTGAAAACCGGTAAGCTGCGAGTCTATCTTGCCAGGGCCACGCTCATTGCCACCGGCGGCTACGGCAAGCTCTACCGCGAGAGCACCAACGCGGTCATAAACTGGGGCGACGGGGCCGCCATAGCCCTCGATACCGGCCTCGTTCCCATAGGAAACCCCGAAGCCGTGCAGTTTCATCCCACCGGAATAGTGCCGACAAATATCCTTGTGACTGAAGGCTGTCGCGGCGATGGCGGCACACTCAAGGACGTCGATGAGAATCGGTTCATGAATATTTACGAACCGGAAAAACAGGAGCTGGCTTCGCGCGATGTCGTCTCCCGCTGGATGACCCATCATATCCGGACGGGCAAAGGGGTCCCCGGTGCCTACGGGGCCCACCTGTGGCTCGATATCCGCCATCTCGGGGCCGAACACATCAAGACCAAACTGAGGGAGGTCGAGGAAATCTGCAAAGAGTTTCTCGACCGGGATCCCGTAACGCAGTTGATCCCGGTTCGCCCAGCGCAGCACTACAGCATGGGGGGAGTGCGCACCGACCGGGACGGGGCCGCCTACGGTCTTAAGGGTCTCTTTGCGGCCGGGGAGGCCGCCTGCTGGGATCTTCACGGATTCAACCGGCTGGGCGGCAATTCGCTGGCCGAGACCATTGTGGCCGGTAAGATTGTGGGAGAAAAGATCGTCGAGTTCTTGCGGGGCGGTGAAACCGATTTCAAAACCTCGGTCGTGCATCGGGCTGTTGAGAAGGTGCGGGAAAGAATCGATGCCGTGACCGGTTCGAGCGGCAAGGAAAACGTCTACCTCTTGCGGGCGGCGATGGGAGACGTGCTCATGGATCAGGTCGGTATTTTTCGAAACGAGGCGGACCTGCGCGATGCGGTGGAAAAACTTCAGGCCATCTACGAGCGTTCAAAGAAGATCGGTCTTCGCTCTTCTTCGGTGCACGGGGCAAATCCTGAATTGAGCGCCTGCCTGCGGCTGCCGGGCATGGTAAGGCTCGCACTCTGTATTGCCCGGGGCGCCCTCATGCGCACCGAGAGCAGGGGAGCCCACGCCCGGGAGGATTATCCCGAGCGAAATGACAGGGACTGGCTCAAGCGCACCCTCGCTTACTGGAAGGATGACCGGGAGCTTTTGCCCGTTTTGGACTACGAATTGCCTTCCAGAGTTTGGGAGATGCCCCCGGGTGAGCGTGGATACGGTTCCATCAAGATAATTGCCTCCGAAGACCCGGGGATATGTTCCCCGCGGCCGGAAACCAATTAAAAATTAGCGGGAGCGGTGTCGATGGGCAGGACCTTGAAATTCAACATCTTTCGATTTAATGCCGAAGACCCGGCCTCGGTTCCCCATATGGACGGTTTCCGCCTGGAAGAAACCGAGGCGATGACCCTTTTCATCGCCCTCAACCGCCTCCGGGAGCAACAAGACCCCACCCTCATGTTCGATTTCATGTGCAGAGCGGGCATCTGCGGCTCCTGCGCCATGATGATCAACGGGCGTCCCGATCTCGCCTGCCACACCAAGACCAAGGATTTGCCCGCCGAAATCACTCTTTTACCCATGCCCGTGTTCAAGCTGATAGGGGACCTGTCGGTGGATACGGGCACCTGGTTTCGCTCCATGAACGAAAAAGTCCGCTCCTGGATACATACGGACAATAGGTTCGAGCCGGGTGAGGAAGAAGAGCGGATGGACAATGCGCTTGCCGAAAATATTTATGAACTCGATCGGTGTATCGAGTGCGGCTGCTGCGTTGCCGCCTGCGGCAAGGCGGCCATGATGCCCGACAAATTCATGGGGGCAACCGCCTTCTGTCGCATCACCCGCTTCATGGTCGACCCGCGCGATGAGAGGAAAAGCGATGAGTATTTCGAGGTGGTCGGCAACGAGGAAGGCATTTTCGGCTGCCTCGGGCTTCTTGGCTGCGAAGACACCTGCCCCAAAAATCTTCCCCTGCAGGACCAGCTTGCCATGCTTCGCAGGAAAATGGGTTTTTCACAGATAAGGCATCTTTTCAGCGGAAAGTAACCGGTTCAGGCTCGGGTGTGAAATAAACAGTGTCTCATTTCGATGCATGGCGTGTTTACTCGATATAAATACTCTCCAGCCATTTGAAGGAAAGCTTTACCTTAACCCGGTACTGCGCGACTTTGCCTTCTTCGATCCGCATGTCGAGCCTTTGCACTTCGGCTACCCTGAGGTCGCCTAGAGTCTTGTCTGCTGTCTCCACGACCGTCCTGACCGCATCTTCCCAGGAAACGGGGCTTGTTCCGATAATTTCGATGATCGAGTAAACGGACATCGCAATCCTCTGATTTGCGTTGCAACCGGAAAGCATGATAATACACGTTTTTACCGCCGCCGCGCTATAGAATTCATCGAAATCCGCGTTAAAACCCCCTCGTGGCCGCCGGGGCGCGCACGATTGCAACCCCGGTGGCCGGCCCGGATGATCGGTTCCCCGTAACTTGGAATAATTCTTAAGAAAAGTTGTGTTCTTTCCGATTGATGATCGTATATGATTCAAAAAAGATTCGGGGCGATCAGGATGAATGAAACTGGAATTGATTATTGGGTACGGCGGCTCGTTCGCCAGGATATGCCGCTTTTTAGCCGTACCGTTGAGCACGTCGCCGGTATGGCTAACAGGGAAAACTTCTCTTTTTCGGAACTTGCATGGTCGATCCTCGAAGATCCGGCGCTTACTTCCCGGGTGCTCAAATTGGCCAACAGCGCCTACTACAACCCTTATTCCAAACAGATTACAACCATCAGTCGCGCGGTGATGAGGCTGGGGACCAATACGATTAAAGAAATCGCCCTTGCCATCTCCCTGATCGAATCCATTCTTTCGGGTGAGCGCAGACAAAAAGTCCTGGTCGAGGTTGCAAGATCGTTCCATTCTGCCGTCCAGGCGCGGAAAATGGCCGTAAAACTGGGTTTGAAAGAGCCCGAAGAAATCTTTATCGCCGCCTTGCTGGGGCGCATCGGCCATATCGCGTTCTGGTGTTTCGCCGATGATCAGGGGCTGAGGCTGGAAAGTGCGATGCTCGAATCCGGCAATGATGAGCACGCCGAACTCGAGATCCTGGGCTTTAAGCTCGAGCGCCTAACCGAAAGGCTGAGCCAGGAATGGAAATTGAGCCGGCTTCTCGAACGGGCTTTGCGGGATAAAGGCGACACGGACCCGAGGATCCGCAGTATAAGGATGGGTTGCTCCGTGGCCATGGCTGCCGAGAAAGGGTGGGGTTCCGTGGAAGTCGGAAAGGCTGTCAAAGAGGTTTCGGCCTGTCTTCGTCTGCCCGTGGATGAGACAACCCAGATTCTTCACGAGGCGGCAAGGGAGGCCGCATCGGTTACCGAAAGCTACGCAAATAACCTGATCAGCCGCTTGGTTCCAATCCCCGAAGAGGAGGGGCGAAAGAAATCGGACCGGGGCGGCGAGACGGACATAAACGGCGGGTCGAACCAATCGGCCTTTCTGGTGCAAACCCCCAAAGAGCAAATTTATCCAAAACCCGACCCGTCCATCCAACTGGGAAGCCTGCGGGACCTCTCCACCCTCATGGCCTCCGGGGTGGGCGAGGTCAATATGGTGCTCTCAATAGTCCTGGAGGGCATTTATCGCGGCGTTGGCATGGACAGGGTTATCTTCGCCCTTCTCAGCGCCGACCGGCGGCATCTTAGAGGAAAGCACGGGCTCGGGTGCCTGGAAGACGGGTATGTCGAAAATTTCATGATCAGTACCACTTCCGACCTGCGAAATGTGTTCGAATGCGTTCTCAGGAACAAAAAGCCCCTGTGGGTGACCGAAAAGCCCGAAGCTTCAATTATACCTCTTCTTACCGAGGAATTGACGAATGTGATTGGAAACGGTCCTTTTTTTGTCATGCCGGTGTCCATAAAGGATGTGGCAATAGGGGTCGTCTATGCGGACAGAAGAGCCAGCGGCCGCAAACTCGATGAAGAAAGTTTTGAAAATTTCACTTTCTTCGGCCAGCAGGCAAACATGGCTTTGCGTCTATTGGGTTCCGAGTAGATGTGTTAACGAAAAATCCGTTCGGCCCGGATCATGAGACGAACGATTGGAGCGGCTCGGGTGGAACGGCAGCCCCGGTCGGCCTTGATCAGTTTGCTGTCGTAGTCCATGAGAGCCTGGCACTTGCCAAGATCCGCCTTTACCCGCGCCGATTGCGGCCTATCGAAATTGGGGCCGAGCCATTTTAAAAATAAATCGGAAGCCTCCCGCGGCCGGTTCAGCCTAAGTGCGCAATAAGCTAGCGAAAGGACGGTTGCATCCCTGGTGTTTTGATCCGGGGAAAGGGCAAGCGCCTCGTAGAGGCTGTAAGCTTGCAGATATTTACCTGATGCGAAAAGCTCTTGAGCGGTCTCCATCAGAGGCCGGGCGCCAAGAAGTCCCTCAAGCCGAAGTCCCGCTGCTTTGGTTGCCTCGTTTGGAGGCCATGTGAAAAGGGCCTGCCGGAAAAACCGCTCCGCATCGTCATTTCCGCCCGCGGCAAGGGAGGCTTCCCCCAGTCGGAAGAGGGCCTGGGGATACATCCGGGAGTCGGGGTTATCTTCCAGGTATCGTTCCAAAAGAGGGCGCAGCTCTTTCCACATTCCCCCCTCGGCCATCAGCCTGGCCTTGTATGACTCGCAATTGTCGAAGACCGTGCTGTGGTCGAATCCGCTCATGCAACTGTCGAAAAGCTTGAATAGCTGCAACCTTTCGGGGGACAGGGCGGTGGCGCCCGGGTTTTTCGAAGGGTTCGATCCAATGGGCGCTCGCGCCTCCATCTTGTCGAATCGGGCTGCCGCAAGCCGGTAGAGAAGCGTCGGATCGCGGTAATTTCTGGTCGAAACAGCCGCGATCACCACCGTAGCCATGAGGGCAAAAAAGAAAAGGTAGCGAAAATTTGTTCGCTTGATTTCTCCCGGGGATGATCGATCGGTTTGCTGCGCGGCGGTCCGCTTGCCGGTAAACGGGCCGATTCGGACGAAAACAAGCTCGGCGGCCAATACCAGAAGAGTGAGCAAAGAGAATGCCTTGCCTGCAATGTAGATCCCGCTTCGGGTATCGAACGTGAGGACCACCCTCCTGGTCTTGGGAACCAGAAGCATGAAGGCCGGGGAGACGGGGTAGAGTTCTCCTTGCCCGGAAGTGATGTGCCAGTCCGGATGATACGAAACTTTAATCCAGAGCGCAAAGCCCGGTTTGGAGGTCTCGATGGTTATCCTTCCTTTGCTCAGAACGGCTTTCGCCCTTACCTCCCCGCTGCCTGGAACGGGGAGGGCGGGAATTTGTCCGGGGCGTCCGTCATAGGGTTCGAGCTTTTTCCAGTAGTTGCCCGGTGAATTCCTGGAGGCCACAACGAGCGGAACCTGGAGCGAAGATTTTCGGAACCAGTCGAATTGGACCCTCTTCCAGTTTCGAGGAGATATCCTTAAGGGGTAATACTTTAGCGGCGCCACGTAGGAGTTGCCGCATCCCCTTACGCGAAAAATCGCGTAGGGCGCAAAAGCCTTGAGAAGCACGTAATCGGGCGAGAAGCTGAGAGCATCGGCCATGTCGGCGGAGACCGCCACGACACGGCTTACGTTGAAAAGTCTGAGCCTCGCGGCCGCCCCTTCGGGGTCCGGGCGTGAATAATAATATTGTTCCAGCGGGCAGGAGGGAGTTGCCGAGATCTCCGATTGCAGGTAGTAGACGAAAGGAGCGTTCAAGGCCGACTGCATATAGAGCCCCGACAGGGTGGGCCTTCCCGAAAAATAGGGGCTGAGTTCAAACGCCCTGGTCGAGCCGGCTTCATTGTTGATGTGACTGTGTTCGAAGGCGGTCCGCGCACTGTTTTCATCGCCTCTTAAATAATCGTTAACTTGGCGGAAGGTGTTCCAAAGAGGTTTTGACTCCATGCCCGAATAATTCCAGGTAATCCACCGATCCACCGACGGGGCGCCGGCAAGTCCAAAAATTACCCCGGCCGCACAGAACCCGGCCAGACAGACGCCGGGTTTGGGAAGACGCGACAAAAACCGCCCCCATCCGATCGCCCCGGTGAGTACGAGCGTGATCTGGGCAAAAGGCAGGAAGCGAACATCGACAAGCCCCGAAGCGGAGGCGAGGCTGAAGCCCAGCAACGCCGTCGCCAATTGCCAGAAAAGATAGAGCTCCGGAGAATCGATCGATTCCTTTAAGATTTCCCGCAGTTTTTTCCCCGATCTCCAGAGACCCCGGGCCAGGGAAAATAGGTAAATTGCGGTCCCTGCGATCGAAGGCCATAAAAGAGGCGGAAAAATCTCGGCCCAACTGTGAAAATACCAGGAAAACGAATAGCGGCTCGTCCAGGGAAGCCGCCACAGCAGTGGCAGAAGCCAGAAGGCCGCAAGCCCCGCCGCCACCGCATGAAGTCTTAGCCAATAGGCCGACTTGCCTCCCCGGACCAGAAAATAGCAGGACCCCGTCACCGCCTGGAGCACGGGATAGCCGCTGCACATGGCCATCAATGCCTCGATCGCCGAACATCCCCGCGGCGACCTTCCTGCCGAAACGTCCGAATAGAGCTTGCCGATAAATATCACGTAAAAGATGAAGGATATGCCGTAGGCGAACTCTCCTGCCAGGGTGCTGCGAATATTTGCCCCCCACATCGAATCCCCCGTTGTAAGAAGGAAAAGAAAGGAGAGCAAAGCGCCTAGGCCGGGAATGTTTTTCCCTTGGCCAAGGCGCCTCAGGCACATGTAAACGGCCGCGGGAAGAGGGATGATGGCCAGCAGCGTGACCAGCTTGAAGGCGATCTGCGGGGGGATGACCCTCGCGAGAAGCCCCGTCAAAGCAAAAGGCAGCGGGAAATAGTTCAAAAAGAGCGGAAAGCCTCCAAAGGCTGCGTTCGACCACTCGACCGGCGAAAAAAAGGAGAAAAGATTTTTGCTCATGGCCGCCGCGGTCATGAAATGAACCGGTGTGTCCCCGCCTGCGGTGATGTTTGAGGTAAAAACCAGGGAGGCGGGGAAAAGAAGCAGCAGAAGAACTTCCGATAACAGCAGAACAAGGATTGAAGGCCTGATTCGTTTTGGCATCGCCGCTCGCCCTCAATTGGCGGCAGGTTGGAAAAGGCGATGCTTTTCCGCCTGCATCGATTTTTTCATCTCACCCGGTCTCAAGCAACTCTAAAGGATTTCCCCTCCTCGAGCAGTTCCAGGCTGACATGGGGAATGCGCGCCAGTTCGGCCTCGATCCTGGCCCGAAACGGCGCCTTAAGATGCGAAATGTATATCTTCTCGGGTACCTTCGGCATCTTGCCCAGTTCGGTTTCCAGAAGCGAAGGGCATAGATGCCCGGTCTTGAGAGCGTGGGAAATCAGCTCGTCGGGGAAGGACACCTCCACGATGAGCGCTTTGACATCGTGGCCGCGCATCCTTTTCCAAATCGCATCCGTCGGGCCGGTATCGCCTGTGTAGAGCAAACTCGCCCCCGATGCCTCCTCCACCAGGTAGCCGTAGGCAGGCACCGTGTGATTGACCCTGGAGGCAAAAACCCTGTAGTTGCCGATCACCTCCGGCTTGCGCGTCGACAGCCTCCGATAGCTCAAAACGGGTTGTCGGGGATCGGGAATCCGGCTGAAATCGGGCCAAATCCGGTTGTTGAAAATGTGCCTTTCAAGATCGGAAATCACCTCTTTGCCGCTCAAAATCTGCAGGTTGCAGGAAGTGTTCATCGTGATGAGGTTGTCTAGCAGGAAAGGAATGCCCTTGATGTGATCCAGGTGGGCATGGGTAAGCAGAACGTGGGTTATGCGGGCGAGCCTTTCCAGGGCCAGCCCGACCGTGCCGCCATCGAGCAGCAGCCACTCATCGACCAGGAATGCGGGAGAATTTTGCCCGGGGGCTTCCGAGCCCGCCGAACCCAGAATGCTGATTTCCATAGAGACCTTAATCGTCAGGCGGTTAACTCGCGTATCGACCGGTTGAAGGTCAGCGATTCTAAAGATTTTTCCAACTATTATCAATCCCAATCCTGACCGAGCGGCCAAAATCGGTGCGGCAACCAAAGGAGTTGCTTCCAACCGTGCCTTTGTTCACAAGATGTCGGCCGCGGCGGGTCTCGATTTTCACCTGCCGGGAGCTCCGAGATCCGGAACGATTGTGTCGTTACCCCCCACAAAAATGCGCCCCCGAGGGCAAATCCCGGAGTTCGGTCAAATCATTTGGCTTGACTTGCTCCGGAATTTGTCCGATATGAAGAGGGCTGGACTGTCACCCACACACTGTTTGCAGAGGTCACAAGATGAAATTCTGGCGTGTTCCCCTCGATACCGAACAAATTGTCGTCACCAGGGGAGTGGTCCACATCATAGAGGAACGGTGCAAGGGGTGCGGCTATTGCATCGACTATTGCCCGAGAGGGGTTTTGGAGGCTTCCGGCCGGTTCAATAACAAGGGGTATCACCCCCCGGAGGTGAAGCAGCCCGACTTGTGCGTCAACTGTCACTACTGCGAGGCTGTCTGCCCGGACTTCGCCATCTATTCGGTGGAGGCCCCGGTGCGGCCGGTTTTCGATTCGAGCAAGTGAGTCTTCTTATGGAACCAGCGGTTCTTACCGGAGAACATTTCTTCAATGGCGACGTGGCATGCGCGGAAGGCGCGCTGGCTGCGGGATGTCGTTTTTTTGCCGGCTACCCCATCACCCCCGCAACAGAGGTTGCCGAGCACATGTCCAAAAGGCTTCCGCGCGTCGGGGGAGTCTTTATCCAGATGGAAGACGAAATTAGCGCCATGGCGGCAATCCTTGGCGCCTCCTGCGCCGGGGTGAAAAGCATGACCGCCACCTCCGGGCCGGGCTTCAGCCTTATGATGGAAAATATCGGTCTGGGCATAGCGATCGAGACCCCCTGCGTTCTGGTCAACGTGCAGCGGGCGGGCCCGTCGACGGGTCTGCCGACTCTTGGTGCCCAGGGCGACATGATGCAGGCCAGGTGGGGTTCCCATGGTCACTATGAGATCATAGCGCTGGCCCCCTCCTCGCCCCAGGAGATCTTCTACCAGACCATCACGGCCTTCAACCTGAGCGAGACCTATCGGATTCCGGTGCTCATCATGGCCGACGAGATCGTGGGCCACCTGAGCGAGCGGGTGATCATTCCCGATCCGGCGAAAATCAAGCTCCACTCCCGCCCTCGGCCCAAGGGAAGAAAGGACCGCTTCAAGCCCTTTCAGCCCGGCCCCAACGGGGTGGCCCCCATGGCTCACGCCGGTGAGGGCTACATGGTGCACTTCACCGGCCTTACCCATGACGAGAGGGGCTACCCGGTGATGACCGCCGAGGCGCAGGCCGAAATGATGGAACGTATCACCGGAAAGGTCCGCAGAAATCTCGACAAGATCATCCAGGTGGAAAAATATCGTCTGGAGGATGCCGATATCGCCCTGGTATCCTACGGGATAAGCTCCCGCAGCAGCCAGGCCGCCGTTGACGAGGCGCGCGAGAAGGGAATCAAGGCGGGGCTTTTCAGGCTCTTGACTGTCTGGCCCTTTCCGGAAGAGATCGTTTGCGAGCTTGCAAGCAGAGTCAAGGGGTTCATCACGGTGGAACTCAACCTCGGGCAGATTCACCTGGAAGTCCAACGATGCGCCAGGGGAATGGCCCCCGCAATTCTTGTCGGTCACGCCGGAGGCTCGGCGATCACCCCCGAAGAGATATTGGCAAACATCGAGGAACTGGCCGGTAGGGTCCAGGGCAAATAAAGGCAAGTGCAATTGGTCCTTCCGGACCTGTAAACCCGTTGGTCCCGTGGATCGAACAGGACCTACAGGATAAATTCGGCTGAGGGATATTCCATGAACACCGGCACAACTCCAAAACATCCGCTTGACGGACTGCTAAGGACCGACCGCATACCGCACATCTGGTGTCCCGGTTGCGGGATAGGCACGGTCTTTTCCTCCGCTCTTATCGCCATAAGCTCAACGGGGACCGATCCGATGAAGACTGCGGTAGTCTCCGGAATCGGCTGTTCGGGAAGAGGGGCGGGCTATGTCAATCTCGACTCCTACCATACCACCCACGGCCGGGCGATTCCTTTCGCCACCGGTATGAAGCTCGCCAAGCCGGAGCTTACCGTGGTGGTGTTCAGCGGCGACGGGGACCTTTTCGCCATCGGAGGCAATCATTTCATCCACGCGGCCAGGCGCAACATGGATCTCACCGTGATCTGCGTAAACAATCTCAACTACGGTATGACGGGGGGGCAGGCGGCCGCGACCACCCCGCACCTTGCCAAGACATCGACCACGCCGATGGGAAATCCCGAGGTCCCCTTCAACCTGCCGCTGCTCGCCTACGCGAGCGGGGCGACCTACATCGCTCGCTGGACGATGCTTCACACCCGGGATCTCACCCAGTCGATAACCGAGGCCCTGATGCACACCGGTTTTTCCTTCATCGAGGTGCTGGCCCCTTGTCCAACCGGCTTCGGCCGCAAAAACAAGCTCAAAAACAGCGATCTGCTAAGGATCTACCAGGAAAAGGCGATCGTTAAAAACGGCGCCAACCCCGCCGAGACGATTCTCGACCTGGAGCAGGGAATAACGCTTGGCAAGTTCGTCGACTATGACCGGCCTACTTTCGAGCAAAATTACGCTAGAATCATCAGCAATTAGGGGGGCGCAGTTGAGAAAAGAGATCCTGATAACGGGCCTGGGAGGGCAGGGCATCGTGCTTGCCGGCCAGGTGCTGGGTCTTGCGGCCTGTCTTGCCGACCACCTGGAGGCCAGTTTTACCCAGTCCTACGGGCCCGAGGCGCGAGGCGGGGCCTGTAGTGCCCAGTTGATCATATCGGACGCCAAGATCCATTACCCTTACGTACGCAATGCCGATATCCTGGTATGCATGTCGCAAAGCGGCTATGAAAAATATCGAAACATGCTCAAACATGAAGGAACGCTGATCGTCGATCAGGACATGGTGCGCTCGGTGGAGAGCGTAAGCGGGGATGTGTTCCCCGTTCCGGCGACCCGCATGGCCGAGGAACTGGGTAGAAAAATGATGGCCAATATCGTCATGCTGGGCTTTGTTACCTCGGTTACCGAAGCGGTTTCCCTGGAGGGGATGCTCTCCTCCGTGGCCGATTCGGTGCCCAAGGGGACTGAAAAGACCAATCTGGCCGCCTTCAACAAGGGCTACGATTTAGGCCGGGCGATGCTCAAGGCCAGGACGAAGAAGGCCGCCGCAAAACACGAAAGCAAAGAACAGGGCTGATTGATGAAAGACCCCAGGGAACGCCTTCAAAAGGTGTGCATCATAGGCGCAACACCCGCCGGAATCGCTGCGGCCAACAAGCTTGGCGAGATGGGCATACCGGTGACGCTGATCGATAAGGCCGCCGATCTTAATGAAAAGCTCTCCTCGCAGGCCTGGAGGATGGACTCCGGGGTGGGGTTCAACTACGCCATGCGTCCCGGACTTCTGAGGATAATGAGAAACCGCCGGGCACGGCTCATCCTTCCCGCTTCGGTAAAAGCCATCAAGCACACGCCGCAAGGTTTTTCGATTCGCTACAGCCAAACGCCCACTTATACCGACGGGGAGAAGTGCACGCTTTGCGGCCTTTGCCTGCAGGCCTGCCCGGCAACCCTGCCCGATGGTCGAAAACCGATAAAATTCAACGGCAGGCAGGCTCTTCCCGGAAGACCCGCGATCGATAAGCGCATGACCCCTCTTTGCCAGGCCAATTGCCCCCTGGGGGTGAACGTCCAGGGCTACATGGCCCTCACCCGTGCGGGCAAGTATGCCGAGGCGCTCGAATTGATCAGAAAAGACAACGTCTTGCCGGGCATATGCGGCAGGGTCTGCACCCATCCCTGCGAGGCCGCATGCCGCAGGGCCGCCGTCGATGAACCCCTGGCCATTCGCGACATAAAACGGTTCGTTGCCGACCAAAATCCGCGGACGCCCTTCGGGAGTAGTCCGGCAAAGCCGCGAGTGGAAACGGTCGCGGTTGTGGGCTCGGGACCCGCGGGACTGGCTGCGGCATCCGAGCTTGTACGTCGCGGCTATCAGGTCACGGTCTTCGAAAAGGAAAAAGCCCCGGGCGGACTTTTGCGCTACGGCATCGGGGCGCACCGGCTTCCGCGCGAGGTGATCGACCGGGAAATCGCCTACCTTGGCGAGCTTGGAGCCCGGTTCCAAACGGGATGCGAATTCAGACCCGCCGACTCGGCGAAGTTCTCGGCCGTCGTTTTGGCCACGGGACTGTGGGAAGATCGCATCATCGGCGCCCCGGGTGAAGACCTGGAAGGCGTTTCCGGCTGCGTCTCCTTTCTTTCCTCCGTGCACCGGGGGCAAATCAAGTCGCTTTCGGGAAAAACCGCGGTCCTGGGAGACGGCAATTCGGCTTTTGAAACCGCACGGACTCTGGCGCGTCTCGGGGCGAGCGTGACACTTGTATCCTGGTTTCCCGGCGAACTCATTCCGGCCGATGAGCACGAGGTCGAGGAGGCGGCAAAAGAAGGCATATCGATAAAGACCAGTCTGCGGGCCGCCGAGTTTCTGGGTGAGGGCGGAAGGCTTAACGCCATCCGTTTTGTTCCAACCGTTCCCGGCCCCCCGGATAAGAATGGAATCCCGTGGCCCGTTGCGGTCAAGGGGGCAAAACCGGTCGTGATCGAATTCGATCGTGCCGTGGTGGCCATAGGCCAGACGGCGAACCGATTGATCTGGGAGGGTTATGGAGAAGGCTTTGCCTCGGCCTCCGGACTCATACGGGTCGGGGAGAACTGCGAAACCCGCGTGGGCAAGGTTTTTGCCGCCGGAGACGCGGTGAGCGGACCCTCGACGGTGGTGGCCGCCATGGCCTCGGGGCGGGCGGCCGCAAAGGCCGTACACAAATTTCTTGCTCCGCAGCAGGAGGTCTTCGAAAAGAGCCTTTTCGTCAGGCCGCTCGAATTCGATTACCCCGAAATTTCCGCCGAGATCCCCTCCGTGCCGCGCGCCATGATGTCCGAGCGAAACCCCGCTTTGCGCCTGCAGCTTGAAACCGAAGTGATGCTGGGGTTTGGCGATGAGCAGGCCAGAGCCGAGGCCGCCAGATGCCTGCAATGCGGAGTCTGCTCGGAATGCGGCCGGTGCGTGGAGGCCTGTCCCGCGGCCGGGGCGCTCATTCAGTCCGATGTTGCCTGCGAAGAGATCGAACACGCGGGGGTGGTGATTGTCACCGACCCCGCTCTTGCGCCAAGCGTCAAAGGAGAAGACGTCATCCGGGCCTACAGCCCGAAAGCCATCCGGCCCGATGTTTTCGCCATGATGCAGCGCGGATTCGCCGCCGCCGCCCAGGCCGCGCTTTTGCTCGGAGACGGCGGCGCGCGTCTGAAAGGAGGCGGTATGATGTTTTCGCCTCCCGAACCGCAGCTTTCTCCCGAACTCAAAATCGGGGTTTTCGTGTGCCGCTGCAACGATTCCCTTGGCTGGGACCCCGAACTGGACGCCTTGATATCATATCTGCCTGAAAACTGCGGCGTCGAGCATGCCGAATCGATTCCCTCGGCCTGTACGGCCGAAGGGACGGCCGCAATCCTGCGCACCATTCGGGAAAAGGGGCTGACGCGCTTCGTCCTGGCTTCTTGCGTCTGCTGCCCCCTCGACCTGGTTTGCGGGGCATGCACCGATCAGCGCAGCAGGCTCAAGGACGCTATTTTCCATGGAACCGGCGTTCCGCGGGCAATGGCGGAAACCTGCAACCTGCGAGGCGAAGCACTCGCCTTGTTGGGCTCCGACCGCCCTCTTGCCTTGAACCGCTTCGAAGGGCTTTTGCAAAGGTCGATCCGGCGGGCGGCAAAACTCAAATCGCTTCCTCCTCCGGCCCGCAAGTACAATTTTACCACCGCGGTGATCGGCGAGTCCGAAGCCGCCTTGAGAAGCGCCCAGACCCTGGGGCAGATGGGCATGGAAGTCTTCCTGTTCGGTGGCCGGGACAGGCCGTTGTCTTGCTCACCCGACTACCCCAACGTTCACCCCTTTCCGGGCTCCAGCGCCCGGTCTTTAAAGGGCACCGTCGGAGACTTCCAGGTCATCGTCAAGCTGGAGGACTCGACTCACCAGGTTTTCAGCGCCGGGGCGGTAATCCTGGGCGAAAGATCCCGAAAAACCATGGCCTATATGCCTCACCCGGATATGCCCCCGCACGGGGTCGAATGCTCCATGCAGGCAAAAGGCCGTTTGGGCGTGCCGTTTTTCGTCCCGGGTGCGACCTCCATCCCGGGGCTGCTTTTGGCCGCCCCTCCGGGAGTCAATGTCTCCGAACGGCTTAAGGGCGAGGCCGCCGGAATTCTCGCGGCCACCGTCATGCCCCGCGGCCCGAGACAAAACAAGGGCTACACGGTTGCCATAGACGGTGAACTTTGCAGAGGTTGTGGCCGCTGTGTCAAGGTTTGTCCCTATCAGGCCATAAGCTTTCACGCCAATCATCCTCCGCGCTCGGGCTATGCCGTGGTCGATCAGGCGCTTTGCAAGGGCTGTGGCAACTGTATTTCGATTTGTCCCTCGGGGGCCGCTGACAGCCCCTATCGGGAAAGACGTTTCCTTGAACAGGCCATAGAAGAAATAGTTCACAAATGAATGACGACCTGAAAATTGTTCTTTTTCTGTGCAACTGGAGCCCGCACGCCGCCTACCAGACGCTTCAGGACTCCCTGGCGCCTCTGCCGGTGGAAATCCGTATGATCAGGATTCCGTGCAGCGGGCGAATTACCAAGTCGCTTCTTTTCAAGGCCTTCGAAACCGGGGCGGACGGCGTCGTTTTGCTGGGCTGTGAAGCCGGCGCCTGTCGCTACGGCATCGGGACCCGGGTGGCGCAAAGAAACATAGACGACACCAGGGGCATTTTGAACCTGCTCGGGCTTGGCGAGCAACGGCTCGGTTTCGAGTCCTTCAATCCCGATCAGCACCAGGAGTTGCTCGCCTACCTTACCGCCTTTCGAAACAGGATCGGAGAGCTTGGCAAAACGCCCGTGGTTGCCGCGGGCCGCGCTGAGGTTTCGCTCTCGGCCCGATCCGCGGACGAAATCAGCAGGGCCCATAACGTCTATGTCTGCCAGGACTGCGGGAAATGTTCCTCCGCGTGTCCTCTGGCCCTTACGGGCAAGCAGTTTTCTCCCCGGGCCATAGCCAATGCGGCCGCGGCCGGCGACCTCGACTCGCCTGCCATCCGCGAAGACATCTGGTCGTGTCTTACCTGCGGTCTTTGCTACGACCGGTGCCCCTCCGCGGTGAGTTTCCCCGATTTCATAAAGGATATGCGCTGCGCGACCCCGGCAAACGCGAAGATGAACGCCCACGAGGGCTTTTTCCACTCCCTCATGCGCGCCATGACCTCTCCGGGGTTGCCCGTCCGGCACTGGGAAGGGCTTCCTTCCGACATTCAAACCGATCCGGAGAGCAAGATATTGTTCTTCGGAGGCTGTGCCCCCTATTTCGACACATTTTTTAAAAATCATCTGGGCATCAGTACGAGCGAGACGCTTTTCGATGCCTTGCGGCTCATGAACTTTTTCGACATTCGTCCCTCGATTCTTCAAAATGAGAGATGCTGCGGCCACGACTTGCTCTGGTCGGGGGACCGGGAAAATTTCATCCGGCTTGCACGGCTCAACGTCGAGATGATTTCGGACATGGGCGTCGAAGAGCTTGTCACGGCCTGCCCGGAGTGCTACCGCGCCTTTTCCCGCGACTATCCCGAAAACGGTATCAAAACGGGCTTCAAGGTGAGCCATATTTTCGAACTGGCCGAAGCCGAAATCGGCAAGGGGGCCGTCGGATTTAAAAAGCTCAACCGCAAGATCACCTTCCAGGACCCTTGCAGGCTCAGCCGAACCGAGGAAGGAGTCCAACTGCCGCGAAACCTTCTCAAACGTTTGAAAGTCGCCGATTTTACCGAGATGCGCGACCACGGCGCCTCTTCGCTGTGCTGCGGCAACTGCGCTTGGACCGGGTGCGATTCTTATTCCAAGGCCATGCAGGTAAACCGGCTCAAACAGGCTCGGCAAACCGGCGCGAATCTTTTGGTGACCGCATGCCCCAAATGCCGCATTCACCTTACCTGCGCCATGGAAGACCCGTTTTTGGAAAATGAAATTCGCATGGAAATGATGGATTTGACCTCACTTCTGGCCAAAACGATAGAGTGGGAATAATTGAAACGATGAAGAAAAATTCGACAAATGATGGTGCTCCGCGAATCGGGGTCTATGTCTGCCATTGCGGGTTGAACATTGCCGGGACGGTGGACTGCCCGAAGGTGAGCGCGGAAGTCTCCGCGCTCGAAAACGTGGTCCATGCGCGAGACATTCAGTACGCCTGTTCCGAACCCGGCCAGCAGGCCATAACCAAAGACATCGTCGAACTGGGGCTCGATCGCATCGTGATCGCCTCATGCTCGCCGAGGCTCCACGAGCCGACCTTCCGGCAAATGCTCGAGCGCGCCGGCCTCAATGCCTTCGTCCTGGAGATGGCCAATCTCAGGGAACAGTGCAGTTGGGTGCACATGAAAGAGCCCGGGGAGGCAACGGCCAAGGCCGTGGACCTGGTGCGAATGGCCGTGGCCAGGGCCTCCAGGCTTGAGCCCCTCCAGAGCAGAAAAATATCCTTGAACAAGCGCACCCTCGTGATTGGCGGTGGCATTGCAGGCATCCAGGCGGCCCTTGACCTTGCCGATAACGGCTATGAGGTGGTCCTGGTGGAAAAAAGTCCATCGATTGGCGGCAACATGGCGCGCCTCGACAAGACATTTCCCACCATGGACTGCTCGATTTGAATACTCGGTCCGAAAATGACCGATGCCGGTCGGCATCCCAATATCAAGCTGCTAACGCTCTCCGAAATAATCGATGTCAAAGGATACGTGGGAAACTTCGAAGTAAAGATTTTAAAGAAAGCCAGGTACGTCTCGGAAAAAGAGTGCACCGCCTGCGGGGAATGCGCCAGGGTGTGCCCGGTCGTGCGCCCCGATGAGTTCAATTCGGGTCTTTCCTCGCGAAGGGCCATTCATTCGCCTTTTCCCCAGGCCGTGCCCGCGGCCTATCTGATAAATATCAACGAGTGCCTGGGCCACAACCCGGTCGTATGCGCCAAGTGCGCCGAAGTCTGCGAGAAAAAGTGCATCAACTTCCATATGTCCGATGAGGAAGTGGTCGAAAGTGTGGGCGCCATCGTGGTGGCCACCGGGGTCGAGGCCTACGATCCGACCGAACTCGACGAGTACGGATACACGCGGCATGAAAATGTGCTGAGCAGCCTGGAATTCGAACGGCTGGTAAGCGCCGGAGGTCCGAGCGGAGGCGAACTCATCAGGCCCTCGGATCGCAAGCTCCCGAAGTCGATCGGCTTCGTTCAGTGCGTGGGGTCCCGTTCGGCAAGAAAGGGCGCTTCATACTGCTCAAACATCTGTTGCATGAACACCATAAAAAGCACGCTCGTTTTGAAGGAGCACCATCCGGAAATCGAGATCAAGGTCTTCTACATCGATATCCGGGCATTCGGAAAGGGCTTCGAGGATCTATACACCAAAAGCCGAAGCCTCGGAGTGCAGTTTATCAGGGGGCTGCCGGGAAGTGTCGTGGAGTCCGCCGACAAGGGGCTGCGGGTGGCCGTCGATAACGGAGCGAGCGGCAAGATAGTCTTTCACGATCTTGACATGCTGGTGCTGGCCGTGGGGCTCAAGCCCGCGAAGACGACCAAAAGACTGCAGGAAATGCTCGGGCTGCAGCTCACCCCGGACGGTTTTTTCCTCGAAGCCCATCCCAAGCTCCTACCGGTTGATGCGGCAACGAGGGGCATCTTTTTCGCCGGGTGCGCCGAAGGCCCCAAAGACATAAAGGATTCGGTGACCCAGGGCTCGGCTGCCTCCGCGCGCGTGGCGCGGCTTCTACACCGGGGCGAAATGCTTTCCGAACCGATCACCGCCGAGGTGGAGGCCGAAAAGTGCAAGTTCTGCGGCAGATGCGTCGAGGTCTGCCCCTACGGGGCGATTTCTCTTGACGTAAAGCGCAAGCTCCCCGCGGCGGTTAATCCGGCGGCCTGTGCCGGCTGCGGAACATGCGCGGCCGAATGCCCCTTCGATGCCATTGTGATGAACCATTTCACCGACCGCCAGATCATGGGGCAGGTGGAAAACGCGCTGACTCCTGCCGCGGATAAAAGGGTGCTGGTCTTTGCCTGCAACTGGTGTTCGTATGCCGGGGCCGATTACGCTGGGGTATCTCGCCTGCAGTATCCTCCAAGCATCCGGCTGGTGCGCACGATGTGCTCGGGCCGCGTCGATGAGTCCTTCATATGGGAGGGCTTTGCCCGGGGAGCGCCCGTAATCCTTGTCAGCGGCTGCCATATCGGCGACTGCCATTACATCGATGCGAACAAGTGGACGGTCAAACGGGTCGAAAAGATACGCAAGAAAATGGAAAAGCTGGGCATCCGGCCCGAAAGGCTTCGGCTCGAATGGGTGAGTGCCGCCGAGGGCATCCGGTTCGCCTCCCTTATGGGCGAAATGGATCGGCTGAGGCGGGAAGTAACTCCCGAAGAGATCGCCCAAACCGTGCGGCTGCTCGCTAAAGCGCCGAAAGAAAATCCCGAAGCCTAGCGCATGGGCAAGGAGCCTCATTGTTTCGGTCGAAGCTTTGACTGAAAATGTCAAATGTGATAAATCTTTTTGCCCGGAGCTGGTTGGCCGACGACTTCCCGGTCTTAATTTTCCCCTTGGAATGCCCCCGGGGCCTGGGTGGTGGAATAGGTAGACACAAGGGACTTAAAATCCCTTGGGGCTTGCCCCCGTGCGGGTTCGATTCCCGCCCCAGGCACCAATCCACGGGCAACGATGGAATTCATCGGAAAATAAAAGCGGGCATTTTGTCCACCCGTTTGTCCACCCCTTTGGGGCGCAATGAGAAGGCCTGACTTCCACGTGACCGTGCCCCCATGGCGAAATGAAATCAAGGAACCGCCACAAGGGACCGAGTTGACAATCGGGAGGGAATTGGATTTCAGGGTGAGGCGATGTTCAAGGTCGGATATGCCGCTAAACGGCGTGCTGGAATGGCCTTTAAAGCCACGTTCTCATGGCAACCCATATTTTTGAAGTACGTCCAAAAAAAGGAACCCGCCCCTCGGGGTTGTGGGCGGGTATGTGGTCGTCCGGCTGTTTAGCCGCTGCTACTCAGCATGGAAAAGCCCCGGCCTCGATGGAAGCCAGCGCGTGATTATCAGAACACGTCCCCGCTTTTTTGCCAGGCCCGAAGCCGCGAGCAACAATCAGCGCACGAGCAGCCCCGGCCCGCGTGCCATGGATTGTCGCATTGAACGCAGGGGCATTGCCGGACAGGCTTCACAATATCGGCCATGATTCGGCCAACCGCCACAGGCCCCTGAAGCGCCACAGTGCCGTTTTTTCCGCGTTTCCCTATCGAGTCCGGGGTTCTTTGTCCGTCTACCTTTGCTTTGTCAGAAAGGTTCTCTGATATGCTCGGTTGAGAGTGCGCCGCCTGGTTCGGCCACATTCACCGCATCGTGCTTGCCGGTTGCATGTCGGGGTGAACATGGCCCCGCAAGACGCGCAGCGTTTCGGCCGGCCCCGCCGCTCGTTTTTGTGGCTCCGGTTTCGCCGCGTAGCCCCGGCAAAACAGTTCCCGCGTGCAAGGCCCGCCAGGCCAAACCAGCCACTCACAGCGTCCCAACCCGTCACGGTGAACGCAATTGGTCATTTCCGTCGCCCCTTCCTGCCGAAAACTCTCGCAAACAAACAGCAGAAGGCTTCGTTCTCGCGTTCTATGGCTCGATTGAGCCTGGCCATAAGCCTGGCCCGAGTCGCCTGATGAATCCCCTTGCGGTCCATGCGTGCTTCCAGCTTGTTTATCTGCCGCCGTGCCCGGTCCATATCGCTTTCGAGTTGTGACGAATATTTGAGTTTGTAGCAGTGTCGGCAACGGAAGAGCCCCCCCCTGCAAACCAAAACGGCAATTCGTCGCCCGCGGCCCGGACACAGGCGAGTCGCCAAGGCCGCATGGCGTAAGTGCCCCGCAGCATTTTGCGGCATGTTTTTACTCATGATTTCGGCCACGTCCGGCCAAGACCGCCTTTTGAGCAGTCGCGGGAACAAAGATCGGCGAAGCTCACCGAACCATCCGCCAGTTTCGTGCCTCCCCCCGGGTTCGCGCACGTTCCGCGGCGGGGCCTTGTGGTCGGCAGGATATACCCGGCTTGCTCGGCTGGTGTCCGTGGTGCTCATGGTGACAGGCAGGTTCGGCAGTGGCCGGAACATCCTGAAACGTCATCGAGAGACATTCCATTTTCTAAAAACACATACTCCGGGGCACTGCAAAAACTGTAAAAAGGGTCTTTTTGCAGTTCTTGCAGTTCGTCAGAGTGTGCATTTAAATTTTTTAATGAGCGCAGATACTTCATTAGCCGAATGCCTTGGGATTGAGTTCTTATTCTTCGGCGGTCCTGCCCGCGGTAGTTCGCGGTTTCACCCTTGCCCATCCCAAATCGGCCAGGAGTCCCAATCCCTCTTGAACCGTGTCGCAGCCGTCTTGAAGCGCGTCTTTGAAAAGTGGGAGAAGATCGCACCATGACTTATAGGCAATCATCAAATTCAAGCCAACATCAATTTCGGTGAGCTTCGCCTTGTCTTTAGTGCAATCGCATAACGCAAGGGTTTCTTTGTTTATGAGCTTCCAGCCCCTCAACAGTTCAATAGGCGGGGCCCCCAACACGGGCTGTACTCCTGCAAAGCTCGCCCGCATCGCGGCATCTGTATCTCTTATCTGCTCCAACAAAACTTGGCCCAGGTCCATTGACATGATGCGCTTCCCACGCGCTCCCGATTGGGTGAGAAATCCAGGGGAAAGCCGGTCGGGATGTCCGGCCTTGTCTCGGCGTCCCGCTATCCCCTGGAAGCTGGGTTCATTATTCACGCCCCGAATCCGGTACGCCAAGGTGGCGGCATATCTTCTTTGCAAGCCTGTCGGGGATTTCGGTATTTCTGGGTACCGCCTCACAATTGCCTGTTTTTGGATTACACCAAAGGGAATGCTAGCCGCCCTCTCTTTTTAAATAACAGCCATACCTGCGAAGATGTCTTAGCAGTGTGGTCCTCTTCATTGGATAACGATCACTTCTCGGATTGCCTCTTGCGGCAAACCACGCATCGCATCTTCACGTCTATCTTCCAAAATTAGCGCAATAGCCTCAGCCAAACTGTGAAGGGTTTCAGGAATGTCGCGGCCTTGCCCGTTCGCGCCCGGTATTTCAGGGCAATAGGCGATGTACCATTTCCCGTCTTGCTCGACGATTGCCGTAAATTCGTTATGCATGGTCCTCTATCTCCTTCCGAATTGAAGAACGCGCCCACCTTCGGGGGCGGTCCCGAGCATGGACAGCGCCTTTGCCTTCGCATCCTCGTTGGTGTGCACGTACCTCATAGCCATTCGAACCGTGCGCCAGCCCATTACATCCATAAGATCACGCGGTCCGAGTCTTTGGGCAAGCCGTGTGGCTACCGTGTGCCGGATCGAGTGGAACACTACCCGGTCCCGCTCTGTTCTGCCCTCGTTCAGTTTCAGTGCATCCACCACGGCGCTGAAAACATGGGGCGCTTGTGAATACGCGGTCCCCGGGTGCTCCGGATTGCATGCTTGCGAAGAGCGCAAGCAACGGGGCGGTGAGGGGGAGCATCCGAGAGTCGTGGTTTTTTGTTTCCGTCAAGATGATGCGGCCACGGGAGAAATCGACCTTCGCCCATACCAGATTGAATGCCTCGGAAGCACGACAGCCAGTCAAAAATGCAAAGCGGGTGATCCGCCAGAAGTAGGGGTCTTCGGCCAGGAGTCTATCCATTATGGCGGCTTCCTCGTCATGGGACAGCGTCCGCAGTCGCCTGTTATTGCCTGGTCCCGAGACACCTATCCGCTTTCCAGTTGGGGGCGCTTCATCTATCATGCGCCTATCATAAGCATGTCTTAGTACCCGGCGAAGAGTCCCGGTGACGTATTCTTTCATGCGTGGCGACAGGTTGGCTTTAGACAATATTTTTACAAGCTCGTCCCATTGCTTAAGGCCGATCGTACGAATGGGCAGCGCCCCCAGGAGCGGCCCTATCCAAAGGCGATAATGCTGTTCTTCTTTCTCCCAGGAGTTTTCTTTCTTGGATCTCTTGGCTGCGGGCAGGTAGGAATCGGCCCAATATTCGGAAAGGGTCTTCCGTGCCTCGACTTCGGCTTTGAGCTTTGCGGTTTTGGCGCTACTCTCAGCTTCATTCTCCGCCTTCATTTCACGGTGGGTGAAAGGGCCAGTACCAAGTTTGCGATTTTTTTTCAGTGTGGACAGAATGCCGGAGGCCTCCCGCGCGGTATGACCCTGTGACGCCCAACCGATACCCTCCTCGATGGACTTGCCGTCAATCTTGAACCGAATGAGAAAATACTTATCGGCCTGTACGCCGTGCTTCCGTTGCGAATGCTTCATGAAGTAGACGCCGGGAAAGTCGCTTCGGATTTTTTTGGATTCTCTCATGGTTCACCTCGAAGCCGAAAAGTTGTCCACACCTTTGTCCACACCTTTTAGTCTGAAAGTAGGTGTTTTGAGTGAAGCAATGTGAAAGCAGAATATCCGCGGAACATTGGCTGGTCAAGGTTTTTGTGATGGTTTGTGAAGTGGCATGAAAAATAAATTGCGGGACTTGAAATCCCTTGGGGCTTGCCCCCGTGCGGGTTCGATTCCCGCCCCAGGCACTAATTTGCGGTCTTCATGGGTTTTCTGATTTGCTCGACTGTGCCCGTCTTTGTGCCCGAGACGGTCTTGAGGTATTCGGCTGTTGTCAACAAATAGAAATGTCCGGTTTTAAAGCAAATGAATTGTCCGCTTTCCAGGTGGTCCCGATGCAGAATTCAGGTCAGCCTGAAGTGTTGATTTCGGATGGCCCGGATTCCGCCAACGGACGGTCCCTCATGTTTTTTGTTTGCCTGGTTTCAAGTAACTGGTATCCTTTTCATACCCGCCCGGAGGATAAGGCAACGCTGGGGAGCGACCTGAGCGCCGAAGCGGGAGGATGATGGAGGGGCAGAGCTTTTACCGGCTCTGCCTTCGCCATTAATCTGCCCCTCTTGAGTCCTCTAAAGCGATAAACCCAAAACCAGCGCTGACGACAGACCCCGCCAACTCAGGCTGTGGCGTTTTGCCGGATCTTTATCTTCTCTCCCTGCGGGCTGTAGCAAGCCAACCTTCGCGGGCCATGAAAGATTGCCACTCCCCCGTCCGGGTAACGATGAACTTTTACGGTGACCTTTACGTAATGCATTCGGTATTGGTCTGGCGGGAGCTGGAGTTTTAACCCCTCGAAGGAAACACAGTTGTCTTTACCCACAACGCGTTCGTGTTGTTCGCAAAGGATGTCGTCGAGGTCTTGGCCTATATAGGCTACAAACGCCGATCCCTCCTCCATCGCGGGTTGCATGAACTCGGCGTTGAATGCCGGCAGATAAATGTCTTTTAGATAACGGTTGGCCGCCTCCATGTTCGTTACGCCGGCTAAGGCCAACTCTTTTGGAAGCCGCTCCTGGTGCGTACGAAACATCCGTTCACAACGCCCACGAGCCTCGGGAGAATAAGCCGCAATCATGTGGATACCCAAGTTCTTCATGGCCCGTCCAAACTGAGTAAGATTTACCCTGTCAACTTTGCCCCCGGCCTCCGGAGTCGTCCAATAGTGACTGCCCCGATCCGTGTAGAGGGAGGAGAACAGGCCCCGCTTTTCAATCACCTCCCTTACCCCCTGAAAGCTGCTCAGCGTGCCCTCTTCTTCCACAAAGAAAAGGGAATAGTGTTCGTTGGTCGCATCATCCATAGTCAGGATCAAGTCCCACTGCACGGCCAGCACCCATTCGTGCTTGCTGCCGTCCTGGTGCGGCATCATCCCCGGCCAGGCCGCCCGCTCCCTACGTTTCCTGTGTTTCCCGCGACCAGGAGCCTTCGCGATCAGTCTTGCCTCCTGAAGACGGCACTTGACCCACGTATAGCTGCGTGTTCCTCCATCCCTGCGATACCAGGCATAAAAGTGCTTGGCATTCCACCCCTGGTGACGTCGCTTATAATGTTCAACCAGCCCAATGACCTCATCGACAGGCGCCCTGCGATGCGAAGGCTGAGAAAGCCGCCCGTCCAGTAAACCATCGAGTCCGGCTTCCTCATATCGATCAATTTGGCGCCGAAAAGTCCTCTCGGACACCCCGAGCATATGCGCCGCCTCCTCCTGGGTCAGGCGCCGCTCCTGCCAGCCCCCGTACACCTCCACAAAACGCATTTTCCGCACCTCCTGTAGCAACTCTGTCCGTCTCACAGGCCCCCTCCTTCGGAAGCCTATCTAGTGTCCATCCGGAAACCCCGGTTTTTCAGGTGTACGTCTAAGGCAAATTTTACGCCTGAGAGAACATTTGCCCCAGTTTGCTAA
>JAJYDE010000088.1 GCA_021777755.1 Deltaproteobacteria bacterium | reverse complement strand
CCGATCTAATTCCGCTGTTTTCCACAACTTAAGAGATCTGAAACGCTACGAGGGAAAATGCGGAAAATGCGAATTCACAAGGGTTTGCGGCGGGTGTCGCGCGAGAGCCTATGAACTGAGCGGCAACTACATGGCCGAGGAGCCTCTTTGTCTCCACCGGGTAGCGGACAGCAAGCATGGAGGCCGGGACCCTAAATAACCTCCAATTTCGGCCCGCATTGTCTGGAGCCATCCGAAGGCCGGAGCCCGCAACTCCTTATTGCCTTCTCGATGACATATCATTGTGCGTACATCTTGCGCAGCTTTGGTTTTTCAATCTTTCCGGTCGGATTTCGCGGAACCTGCCCGAAAATGATCTTTCGCGGCCTTTTGTATCTGGGCAGCGCTTCACAGAAAAGCGCAACCGCCTCCTCGGTAAGCGTGCGGCCCGGTCTTGCCTGGATTATGGCCGCGGCGATCTCTCCCAGGCGCAGACTGGGCATTCCTATCACCGCGACATCCTGAATATCGGGATGCGCCTGCAGGAAGTCTTCTATCTCCACAGGATAAATATTTTCTCCCCCGGTTATAATGAGGTCCTTTTTCCTGTCCACGAGCCAGATGAAGCCGTCTTCATCGCGCCGCGCCATATCCCCGGTGAGCAGCCAGCCGTCTTTTAGGACTCTTTCGGTTTCTTCGGGATTTTTGAAGTATTCTTTCATGACCCCCGGGCCTCTTACAGCCAGTTCGCCGATTTCACCATCGGCGACGCGGTTGTTCATGACATCGACTATCATGAGTTCATAGCCAGATCCTGGAACCCCGATGGCGCCGACCTTGTGGGAGTTTTCAATTCCCAGGTGCACGCATCCCGGCCCGGTGCATTCCGTCAGCCCGTAGTTGGTATCGTACTGGTGGTTTGGAAAAACCTTCCTCCATTCCTTGATGAGGCTCGGGGGCACCGGCTGGGCGCCAATGTGCATCAGTCGCCACTGGCTCAATTCATAATCGGCCGGATTGACATCCCGGTTTTGTATGGCGAAAAGAATGTCGATAGCCCATGGGACGAGCAGCCACACGATGGTGACTTTTTCCTGCGAAACGGCCTCCAGAATCCACTTCGGCTCGACCCCCTTCAGGATGACGGCCTTTGCGCCAACCAGGAGGTTGCCGAACCAGTGCATTTTGGCCCCCGTATGGTAAAGAGGGGGAATGCAAAGGAAATTGTCCTCGTGTGTCTGTCGATGGTGGTTGTTTTCGACAAGGCAGGAGGACTCGAGGTTTGCGTGGGTCAAAAGGATTGCCTTGGGGGCGCCGGTTGTGCCCGAGGTGAAATAAAGGGCCGCATCGTCTGAGCCCTCCAGGCTTATTTCAGGCGTCGAGCCGCTTGCGGACTCAAGCAATGCGTCGTAGGATTCGGCGTAAGCGGGACGCAATTTTTCGGGGCCCAGAAACACAAAGCTTTCCACCGACTTCAGTTCGGCTTGGATCGCATTTACGCGGTCGAGGAATTCTTCGGCAAAAATAAAGACTTTGGCCTCGCAGATTTGTGCGCATCGTTTCAGAGCGGAGGCATCGAAGCGGAAGTTGAGCGGGACGGCCAGAGCACCGGTGCGCAGGATCCCGAAATAGGCGGGCAGCCATTCGATGCAATTCATCATGAGATGAACGACCTTGTCGCCCTTCTTTACCCCCTTTTTAATGAGCCAATCGGCCACTCGATCGGCTTGTTCGCCAAATTCGCTCCAGGTGATTTCCTTGCGGCTTTGCGCGGCTGGCGCCCGTTCGACGAGCGCGCTTTGGTTTGCGTAGATTTGTGCGTTTCTTGCCAGAAGTTCAGTTATGAGCATGAAGAGATTCCTGTGGGGTAAAAAACGATACTTTTGCGAACGGGGGCCTCCGCGGTGGCCGCCGGGAAAACAACACTCCGAGATCTGCGTGCCCGGTTTTCTCCGGGCTGAGCCGGGAGGCCGAGCGGAATTTCCGCATCGAGCCTCCCGCTAAAAACTCGTAAACCTTATCAGGCGCAATGTCCCGGAATCATACGGCCATGATGGTCGCGGTGAGCCGGAACCCAGTGGCGATTTCTATAGTGGCCCGGGACCCATCTGTGGTGTGCGTCGCGATGGGCGGGAACGAAAACCTTCCCGCAAGGCGGATGGGCGTTTGCACCGACGGTCGAAAAAACGGAGACCAGGGTGAGGCAGACGGCAAAAATGAGCATCTTCATTGAAGACTCCTCCGATCTGTTGGGGTTGATTTCCAAGCCGTTATTCTGCTTTAAGGCAAGCAGAGAAGTAAAGCCTTTTCGTCCAGTCGGAGCCCCTATGAGCGGTCCATCCACCAAGCGAAAGGCGGACACGAAAATCCGTGCCCGCCCTTGGCTTTCAACCCGTTGGAATATCATGGAGCGCCAAGGAACGTCACACTAGTTTTCTCCGAATGTATAGCGCGATCCCGCCGTGTTGAGATTAAACTCCCCGGCCATTTCCCTTTTGAAGGCCTCGATAGCCTCAAAGCCCGTGCAGTGGGTTGGCACGACACATTCGGGTCTCATCGCCCGGATATCTTCCAAAGTCATTTTGATGATTTCAGGCTTTGCGTTTATGAGGTGGAAGCCTCCCATTACCGCATGGACCTTATCCACGCCGGACACCTTCCGAGCCTGGTTGACCGTGTTTACGATCCCGGCGTGGGCGCATCCGGAAAGCACCACCAGCCCCCTGTTTTTGACATTGAAAAAGAGGGCCTGCTCGCCACGAAAGTCATCGGCTTCGGGCTTCTCCCCGCGTTGGATAAGTAGCGCGGGGGGCACTTTTTCATAGGGCGCAACCCTTTCGATATTGCCGGTAAGATAAGCGCCGGGAATGATCGCCACCGGCCCTGCGACTTCCACCACTTTGAAGCCGAGGGCCTCGATCCGCTCTTTTTTGAGCTGCCCGAGGTCCATGGTCCCGGAGGTGCCGGGAAGCGACAAGTATCTGTGCGAAAAACTCTCCTCTCCGACATAAAACGGCGTGTCGGGGGCGAGCAACGGTCTGGCGAGCTTGAGGATGTCGATCGCGCCAAGGAAATGGTCGAAATGTCCGTGGCTCAAACCGAATGCCTGAATCCTGCCAAGATCGATTCCCAGCAAGTTCAGGTTGTTCGACACCCCTTGGGAATCCTGGCCGAAATCGAACATGCAGGCGGAGGTATTTCCGTTGACAACAGTCTCGATGTAATAGGACAAACCGTGCTCGGCGTGAATCGATTTGCCGGCTCCGAGCGACCGGTAGCGTCGGGCAAATGTTCCGTCAGGCCTCAGCGCGTCGTAGTAATTGTCTGTAACCACCCAGATGGTCACCC
Source organism: Deltaproteobacteria bacterium (assembly GCA_021777755.1). Lineage (GTDB taxonomy): Bacteria > Desulfobacterota > Syntrophobacteria > Syntrophobacterales > Syntrophobacteraceae > SbD1. Next base: position 4,351 of record JAJYDE010000088.1, on the reverse strand, counting down.
GCTCCACTTCGTTGGTCTCAATGGCTGTCGGGATCATTTCACGCCTCCTCGTGTTTTGTTCCACAGGTTAGCGACACCCCATCCACGTTTTGCCACGTTATCATTCAAGTAAATTCCACCGCTTCATTTGCCACCGTTCAGCACGTCCGCAAAGGCCGCGATAATAGCCGGCCTGGGTTTTCGTATGGGCGGAAAAGACTGGTACTGCTCCCAACCCCCGCCAAGCGCCCTGTAGAGTGCGATAAATTGTTCGGCGGCCACCTGTTTTGCCGAAACATACTGTTCTTCAAGAGCGTATTGCTGTCGTTCGGCGTCGATGACGTTAAGGGCGTCTATGAGCCCCCGGTTGTAGCGCTCGGAGGCAAGCCTTACCGAACCGCGACTTGCAGCCAGTGCATTTCCAAGGTTGAGCAATTGATCCTGCTCGGCGTCATAGGAGGAAACAGCCGTATCGACTTCCATAACGGCTTTCAGTACGGTTTGTTTGTAATTTGCCAAAAGCTCGCGGGTACGAAGATCGGCAATATCGACCAGCGCGTCCAGGGTTCCAAAATCCAGTATCGGAGCGCTTATCGAGGGTCCTATGGACCAGATGGAGCTTGTAAGGTCGGGACTTATTCCAAGGCCCTGGTTTTGATAGCCGGCAGCGCCCGTGAGCACCAGACGGGGAAACAGTGCCGCCGTGGCCACTCCCACTCTTGCGGTTGCAGCCCCCAGCCGGTTTTCCGCCTCTCGAATGTCGGGGCGGCGGCGAAGAAGTTCGAGCGGTATTCCGACATCGATCTTTTCGGGAAGTGCTGGAATCATCCCGGGAGTTTTAAGTTCGGCGGCCAGATTTTCGGGATATTCTCCGAGCAAAACAGCGATCACATAGGTGGCGGCCCGGGTTTGGGCGACCAGAGGCATTTTCTGGGCCTTGAGGCTTGCCAGTTCCCGTTGGGCGAGCGCCACGTCCAGTTCGTTGGTAATGCCCAGGTTATAACGCGTGTTGGTAAAATTGTAGTAATCCCCGGCGACCTTGATGTTATTTTCCAAAACCGCCAATTTGGTTTGCAGGGCGCGAAAATCGACATAGGCGCGGGCAACGTCGGCGATTACCGAAATCAGGACCGAATTGCGGGCGTCAAGAGCGGCCCGGGTGTCATAGCGGGCCGCCTGGAAGGCGCGCCTGTATTTGCCGAAAATATCGAGTTCCCACCCGGCGTCAAAACCGTAGGCGAAGGTGACCTCCTTTAAGCCCTGAGCATCGATCCCGGAGCGAAGCGGCTCGGATAGGCGGCCCGTGGTGGTGTTGCTGCCCGTGCCGCCTCCCCCGCCAGCGCTAAATTCGGAGGCGGGCAAGGCTTCTCCCAAAACGACGCATTCGGCCGTCCTGGCTTGCTGCAATCGATCCAGGGCGATTTCGATGCTAAGGTTTCCGCGCACCGCCCTGTCGATCAGAGAGTCGAGTTCCTTATCGTCAAGTCCGCGCCACCATTTGCCAGAATTTATAACGGGTTTGTTGCCGACGGGTTTGACCGCGCTTTCCCCCCCGGAGGTCGCGAGGAATTTATCGGGCGTTTTAGTCGCCGGCGGATGGAAATCGGGGCCTACCGTGCATGCGGCAAGGCAGACACAGGCGGCGGCTCCAAACAAGATCCCGGGCGCCGCACGCCAAAGGATCCTTCGACTTCTAGCGCTGGATTTTCTGAGCATCTGCAAGTCCAGTCCTCGATTCATGCGGATCCACGGTATCGCCGGTTGAAATATCGCTGCTGATGTTCAAAGCCACCCGCTCGCCTGCTGAAACGCCTGAGCCAAGTTCGACCGAATTGCCATTGTCGCGGGCGATTGTCACTTTGCGAAAGACCACCCGATTTTTCGGGCCAACGATGCAGACCTGCGGGCCGCTGGAGCGAAACACCAGGGCCGCGGGCGGGATTATTACCGGACCTTTGGAGGGAATTCTGAATTTGACATTGACATAGAGGCCGGCAACGAGCAAACGCTCGGGGTTGGGCATATCGACTTCGACTCTTAGTGTGCGGGCCTCCGTGTTCAATGCGTCGGCGGTGCGGGTCACTTTCCCGGTGAATACGCGGCCCGGGATGTCATTTACCGTAACCTCGGCCCTGGAGCCGACAACAATGCCGGCCGAGGCCCTTTGGGGCACAAAGGTGAAAACGCGGATGGGATTGTCTTTTACCATGCAGTAGAGCGGTGTCGTATGGTGGCTGTCGGCCGTTACCAGATCGCCTATATCTATATTACGCTTGGTGATGATCCCCCCGTAGGGAGCCTCCACCTTCTTGTATGCTTCCAGGGCCATAAGGTTGTTTACAAGCGACTGATCGAGGCCCACTTGCGCCTTGGCCTGCACCAGCAGGGCGCACGTGGAGTTGTAATCGGCCTTTTTTGAGTCGCGCTCCTGAGCGGAGACGACCCCTTTTGGCGAATTCTTCCACCGTTCATAGGTGGTTTTCGCAAAATCGGCCTGGGCCTTGCGCACCAACACCAGCGCCTCGGAAGCCTTCACCTTGGCTCGCGCCGCGGCAAATTTTGCGTCAAGGTCCGGGGTCTGGATTGTGGCAAGCACCTCCCCCTTCTTCACATGGTCTCCGATATCGACGTTCCAGGCACCCACATAGCCGTTTACCCGGGAATAGATCGAACTCTCATACCATGCGGCCGTTTCCCCGGGCAGAGTAAAGGAAGACCAGGGCGGCGCCTTTTGAACCCTTACCACGTTTACGGCGAGCGGTGTGGCGGCCTGCACCGAAGTGGTACGGGCCAAATCCGCCTCGCCTGCCGATTTTTTGAGATGAACCGCGACGAAGCCGATTAAAAGCAGGGCCAGGAATATGCCTGCAAACATCTTGAGTTTGCGCTCGATATCGGGCTTTGCTCTCCGATCACCCGGAGCCTTATGGTTTGACGAATCCCCTGTGTTCATAAAAGTAGCCTCTTTCAGACTGGTTCACTTATTCCATGCGGTTTTGTTCGCTTGTCGAAAAAACCGATCCACGGCGGAGCAGATAATACATCGTTGGAACGAAAATCAGGGTTGCAAAAGTGGCGAATACCAGCCCTCCTATGACGGCGCGTGCAAGCGGCGCGTTTTGTTCACCGCCTTCCCCGAGGCTGAACGCCATGGGCAGCATGCCCAGGATCATCGCGCCGGCGGTCATGAGTACCGGGCGTAAGCGGGTAAAACCGGCCGCTTCCGCAGCCGCCCGCGCACTTTCCCCCGCGGCCATTCGCTGCTTTGCGAAGGTCACGACCAGAATGCTGTTGGCCGTGGTAAGGCCTATGCACATCAAAGTGCCCATGAGAGCCGGAACGCTTAGAGGCGTCCGGGTCAAATAGAGCATCCACATAACTCCGCCAAGAGAAAAGGGCACGGCCATCAAGACGATCATCGGATCGAGCCAGCTTTGGAAATTCATCACCAAAAACAGGTAAACCAGCACGATGGCAAGAGCCATACCCCCGAAAAGTCCATCGTAGCTCTCTTGCATTGTTTTAGCCTGTCCGCTCAGAACCACGCTTATGTCTTTCGAGCGATCCGGGCGGTCGGCCGCGATCACCTTTACGATGCCGCCGGTTACCGAATTGAGGCTGCGTCCCTGCACGTTGGCGTTCACATCGTAGACCGGCTGGATGTTGTATTGCGACAGCACCATCGGCACGGTGCCGCGGCCAAATTTCGCGATATTAGTCAAAAGCTGGTTGGGATCGCTTCCTGTCGGTCCGGTAACAGGCATGGTCCGCAGGTAGTTGGTCGAATTGATCCGGTAGGTCGGCATCTGAACCACCAGGGGATAACTTACGTCGTTACGTGGATCGACCCAGAAGTTGGGCACTGTTTGAGCGCTGGAATTGGTATAGACCAAAACATTGCGGGCGACGCTGCGCTGATTGATGCCAAATTCGGTTGCAAGCGTGCGGTTTATGTCAACGTCGAGGGCGGGTCCGTTTGGCACCTGAAAGACATGCGAATCAACCACTCCGGGAACCGATTGGAGATCGTGGGCAAGCTTTGAGGCCAGAGCGTAATCCGCATGGTCGTTCGGGCCGGAAACCCGCAAGTCGATCGGGGCGGGCTGACCGAAATTCAGCACCTGGTCGATGATATCGGCGGGCTGGAAGAAAAATTGCAGTCCGGCAAACCGTTGGGGCAATTCCCGTCGGAGTTCGGCCATAAGTTCGGCTGTTGGTGCATGTTTGGACTTGAGCGAAACCAGAATTTCACCGTCCATCGGACCCACGGTGGCCGAATCGCTCAAGGCGATGTTGATTCCGCTGTAAGGCAGACCGATATTATCCAAAATGACGTCGATCTGTTTGTTGCCGACGATCTGGCGGATAAGAT
>JAJYDE010000044.1 GCA_021777755.1 Deltaproteobacteria bacterium | reverse complement strand
TAATTTCAACAGATGGGAGCTTTTACGTTCTGTCGCCGTTCGGAGTAGTTTTTTTCGAAAATCAGACTCGTTTAGTGGAGGATTTTGAAGTGGCCACGGGTGGGGGATTTTGGGTGGCCCTCAGGGGCGAAGAACCTTGGCCTATCCATTGCGCGCTCTACCGCGGGATTCCGGCCTCGGCACATGCTTGGCGTACTTTGTAATCCGTTTTCCGAGACAACCCCAACTTTGACCCGATTCGTGAGCATACCCCATCGTCAAAAACCACTGAGCCGCTCCCGGCATGTTCAATCACTTCTCGGATCGCGCGGCCCGCGCACGATGAAACCGCCCCCCCTACTGTGCCGGCTTGAGAAGCCAGCGCAGGTTGTCGGGCCGTTTTTCTTTTTGGCCCGCGCAAAAAAGAATGCTTATTCGTCGGTTTCGTACATCATCGATGGGAAATATGGGCGCTCGGTCCGCAAACCCCACCACCTTGGCAATCCGGATCGTATTTATGCCGTCTTTTACCAGTACTCGTCTGGCCGACAGCGCCCTGGCCACTGAAAGCTCCCAGTTCGACATCTGGCCTTGCCCGGGCGGGCTTGAATCCGTATGCCCTTCCACTGCGAGTTTGTTTGGAAAATTTGCCAGAATACGGGCGACCGAATCTATGATTTGCTTTCCCAGGTCCGTCAGTTCAGCGCTTCCCGGCGCAAAAATCTGACGTTTCGCGGTATCAACGATCTGAATTCTGACACCCTTTGATGTTACTTCAATATAGACATGCTTTTCCGCGCCGAATGCGGGGGAACTCTGTGTGATGCCGGTTATGAGACGCCTGCTCAGTTCGTCGTTGGTAACCCCGCCAGTATCGTTGCCGGTGTCGATTACCGCAAGGCTGCCCATATTTTGACCGATCGGCCGGGTACCCCCTTTGTACATGAAGGACAAACCACCCTGGGTAAATAGGCTGAAATGTCTGAAATAGAGTGCCAGAACGGCCCGTTTTTCCTGCGAAGTCATGTTCAAAAGCCACATCAGCAAAAAAAAGGCCATCATCGCGGTAACAAAGTCGGCGTAGGCTACTTTCCAGCTCCCGCCGTGAGCGCTCGCGTGGCTCTTTTTGACTCTTTTTATGATGATTTTTCTCGACTTTGATTCATCCATCTCATTTCTTTCTCGACTGTTTCACCAGTTCTTCGAGTTCCAAAAAGGTCGGTCTCAGTTCTCCTGGAACCACCCGCCTTGCGAACTCGATGGCCACCTGCGGAGACGGGGTGCTCATGAAGGTGAGCAGTCCGGCTCTTATGACCGCTAGAAATTCCTTGTCCTCGCTGGCGATGTTTTCCAGATTCTTGGCTATCGGCCCCACAAAACCATAGCACATGAGAACGCCGGTAAAGGTCCCCACCAGCGCGGCTCCGATACATTCACCCAGAACGGCTGGAGGCGAGTCGATTTTTTTCATCGTGAGCACGACGCCAAGAACCGCGGCCACGATTCCAAGCCCCGGCAGCGCGTCGGCCACATTGGCGATGCTTTTCGACGGGATGAGCGCCTCTTCGTGATGCGCCTCGATTTCATAGTCCAGAAGATCTCCCATTTCATGGGACTCGATGTCCGTTATGGTAAGAGTGCGCAGCGTGTCGGTTAAAAAAGCCAACGCATGATGATTTTTGATAAACGACTCGTGATTTTTAAATATTGCACTTTTTTCAGGCGCGTCCAGATCGGTTTCTATGGAAACAAGTCCTTCCTTCCTGATCTTATAAAAGATCTCGCTGAGCAGCACGAGAGCATCCAAGTAGTCTTTTCGAGTATAGACCCTGCTTTTGAACATCCGGATAAGACCCGCCTGAACGGCCTTTATGACTTTAAGAGGCGATGCGATGATAAAGCCGCCCAGGGCGGCGCCGAAAATGATAATATACTCGTTGGGCTGAATGAGAAGGCTGATGTTACCATGCTCATTCAGGTAGCCGCCAAGAACTGCGCCGATGACTATTAGAATTCCTATGATCACAAACATTAGTCGGAGCGGCTCCTTTTCTTTCGCAGCATCTCGCGCTGCTTATGAAAAACATATTTTGCAATCTGCTCTCGAATGTCATCGTCGATATCGGTAAATTCGATACTAAGCTCTTTGTTTTCGCCAACGGCTTCGTAACTGACCACCTTGCCGTAAATATAGAAGATCATGGAAGGTGCGGTCGGCAGCATGAGCCTGATTTCCACGGAATCGTCCCGGTTGTAATCCCCGGCCCAATATGTTCTCAGTCCTCCGTCGCTGATATTTACATTCACCAGATCCATATCTTTACAACTGGCGTCCAATGAAAGCATTTTGATGATTGAATCGAGCTTGGAGTTAAGTATTTTCAGACAGGCCGAAAGAGCCTGATCTTCTATGTCCGGCATCTCCTGATGCTCGGCGAAAATGGATTCGACAACAATGCGTGAGCCCAGGGTCAGCCTTTCCGACTCGCGGATGGCTCGGATTTTTACCGGCAAATAGCCGGATACTCTCGCGTATTCCCGCATCGAAAGAAACCGGCTCTCATCGTCCGAGTCCTTGAAACCGTTCATGTTCTAGCACACCTCCTCGCCCTCGGCCCGGTCGCGGCGCTCAACCGTTCACATTCTTCGGCGTTGATTGAAAAATCGGTTCTTTTCCGGTTCGCCATTAAAGAAAACTTCTCCCGACAAATTCAGCAACTATCATGCCATGGCCGAGTCGGAGAGCAGATTCTTGACTGTTTCGGCCATCTGCCGAAAAGAAATAGGCTTGGCAAGGATAACCCCGATTCCGTCCTTACAGGCCTTCATATGGACAGAGTCTCCCAAACCCGTGCAAAGCACAATGGGAATCCCCGCCCGGATGCTCAAAATCTCTTTTGCCAGTTCGACTCCGGTCATTCCCGGCATGGTCTGATCGGTCAAAACAAGGTCGAATCGCTCCGGAGATGCTCTGAATGCATGCAACGCCTCAGTACCGCAACGTGTGGGCATGACCTCGTAGCCGAGTTCCTCCAGCATTTGCTTTTCAAGTTCAACGATGTCTTCTTCATCATCTACCACCATGATCCTGCCGCTGCCCCCGATCACGGAAGACTTTACGGCTGTGGATTCCACAGCCTCCCTGTCCAAGCGCGGCAGATAGACGCTAAAGACACTGCCCTTCCCCGGTTCACTGAAGACCTTGATCGCGCCCTTGTGATTTTTCACTATCGAGTAAACGACCGCAAGACCCAATCCGGTTCCCTCGCCCACCCGCTTGGTGGTAAAATAGGGATCGAAGATTCGTTGGGTAACCTCCGGCTCCATCCCCTCGCCCGTATCCCTGACCGAGAGTTTGAGATACATACCCCCGGGCTGTTCCTTTTCAACCATTGAGGCCGTCGATATTTCTTCATCACCCAGACTCACCTCGAGCACGCCGCCACTCAGGCGCATGGCGTGGCCGGCGTTCGCGCACAGGTTCATGAGAATCTGGTGCATCTGTGTCGGATCAGCCATGACCGTGCCGGCCATGGTCCGCGGTTCCATATTTTGTCGAATCTCGATTGTCGAGGGCAGCAAAGCCCTGATAAGCTCCATGGCTTCTTTTACAAGAAGGCCGAGGTGCACCGGTCGATATTGCTGTTCCGAGCGTCTGCTGAAATGAAGTATCTGGCTGACAAGGTCTTTGGCCCGGTGGGCGGACTTGAGCACGCGCTTGAGGTTCGTTTCAAGCCTTGCCGTCTGCGACAGATCGTTCAGGGCCAGCTCGGTATAACCGATTATCGGAGTGAGGATATTGTTGAAATCGTGGGCGATCCCTCCCGCCAGGGCACCGATGGCATCCATCTTCTGCTTCTCGATCAGCCTTGCCTCCAACGCTTTCCGTTCGGTGATATCCTGCGCGGTTCCTTCCAGCCATGAGATCCGTCCCGCCTCATCGCGAATGGCGCGTACGTTGAGCGTGATCCAGGCAATCGTTGCGTCCCTGCGGCGAAATTGGGTTTCAAATTCCTTGACAACACCGCTTTTCTCGATCAAATCCAGCAACTCCAGATAGTGCTTCGGATTTACAAACACCTGTGCTCCGAAGTCCGTGATCTGATCCAATACTTCTTGTGCATCGTTGTATCCAAGAGTTTGCACGAAAGCGGCGTTAAGACTTATCAAGCTTCCGGCCATGGAGAGCTGAAAAATTCCCTCGACGGCGTTTTCAAAGATGCTCCGATATTTTTCCTCGGCCTCGGCCAGCGCCTCCTGCGCTTTTTTACCCTCTGTAATGTCATCATAAGTCTCAATGGCACCCACCAACTCGCCCCTGGAGTCCCTGATCGCCGCGGCCGTAAATTGGATGGTCCTGTCCCTGCCCCCCAGCCCTGGAAAGAACCGGGAGCCTTCCATCGCCTCATCCAAAAGGACCGACCTATTACATTCGGGATAGTTGCTCATAAGGCCGACAAAATCACGGTCGACAAGCAGATCTGCAAGAAGCGGTCTCCAGGTCGGGTAGAATGCGGACCAATGACGGTCCGAGCCTACCATTTCAGTCGCCGAAACGCCGGTAAGCTCTTCCATCGCCCTGTTCCAGTAAATCACCCGGTGGTCCCGCGAAATAACCAGGGCTGCAATGGGAGAGCCCTGCATAATACAGTCCAGTCTTCGCTCACTTTCCCTCAGATTCTCCTCCGTTTTACGCTTTTCAGTAATATTGCGCACTATGGCGATCATCTGGTCTTGCAAAAGCGGCATCAAACGAGCCTCGAAATACTGTTCCTCCTGTTCAAGCTGGAATCCGTATTCAAACATCACCAACGATTTAGTTTCACGCACCTTTTCAATAGCGGCCAGGAATTGGTCGGCAACATCCCTGTCCGGAACATCCTGGATGCGTTTGCCGATCAAATCTCGCGGGTCTTTGAAGAAGTCGGAAAATTTGGCCGCTGCGAATTCGAGAATCACACCTTTCTTATCGAGGCGAAAAAGCAGGTCGGGAATGGTCTGAAATACCGCCCTCATCTCCGAATTGGCCTCCATGAGTTCCTGGGAACTCAGTTCGAGAGAGCGTTCCAGCATTCCGCGATCGACGTCGAATTCCTTGTAGGCATCGTCAACAGCCCGTAGAAAAGCACGCAATTTTTCGCCAAACTGGCATCGATCGCCGAAATGGCGCTCCAATTGACGTTTGAGGAGGCTATGCATATCAGTCACGGTTCACCTTCCCATGAAGCAAAAGGCGTTTCAACGCTCCGAAAAAGTGGTGATGGTCATGGTCTGATTGTGAAGTTCACATTTTTCCCCTGGAGCAAAGGGACAAAGTTCACCGTAGGAGTAGAATCCGGCCAGAAAGGTGTTTTCTCCCAAAACCTCACGAACTCCCTCGATTTCTTCCTCGACTCTTTGTTTCAAGACCAGTTTGCGTCCAACACAGCTGATGAGCAATGCCAGTTCGGGCGCATTCTCGCCCAAACCCGTTTGGCTGATCCGGGCCGCGCCCATCGCCCCGGTAATCAGTCGATCGAAGTTTGCCTTCATCAAACGCGCGTAGGCCCCTTCGGGCAGGTCGCCGGCGAAGATCATGCTGCGGTCCTGTTCATTTACCGCAAGGATGGTGCGCACAACACCGGTTTCCATCTGAAGGGTTCGAAGGCTCAAGGGGAATAACAGGCCGGTTGCGGGAAGCCCTTCGGCGTGACCCCCAAGATATTTTTTGTAGAGTTCGAGCGCGGAGTGGCCGTCGAGTTCGTACAATACGTTGCCCTTGGAGCGTGTAATGAGCCTTTCGGGGCCGAAAGCATCCCAGCCCCCCAGGGAGCCGAATCCCACCCTCAGCCGGTTTCCGTAGAAGCCCAGGACGGCGATGGAGTCTTTTCGAGGTTCGGAATTCCAGAAAACGTAGGTTTTTTTAAACCGGTCTCCGTCTCCGGCCAATCCCCCGGTCACCGTAACCTCTTCGGGCAGGTTTCGGGTAAGTCCGCGGACCAGATCACTGCCGTTGACCGCCAAGCCGTCGGAGAGCACCAATACGTGTCTTAGGCCATCGACCTCCAGAGACCCGGCCAGGGAGGCGCCGGCCTCAAGGCTGTCTTTGACCTCCTTTAAGCGGATGGAACCGCCTCTTAACTCGGTGTGGTCGAACTTGACCGCCGTTGCCACGCAGGCGCCGTCAAAAACCTGGATCCCGCAGATCTCGCCCGCGGTGGAACACCCGAGGATATGGGCGCAAGGATATCTGCTCCTCAATTGATCGAATATCTCTTTTGTCTCCAAAACCTCAGTGGCGCCGAAGACCAGGACCAGATCGACGGAGCGCCCCAAGAGTCCCGAAGTATTCCAGGACCAACCAGCGGGGGCTGTCCATTTGCCCTGCTCTATTTCCATATTACGTTTTTCCTCCTTGAATCGTCCCGTAGCACCCCGGCGGACAAATGGGCGCAAAAGCTCGGGTAGCGTCTTATACCGCCTATAGCCGAAAAATCGGAAATTTTCATCTTCTAGATAAGACAAATTTCGGCGAAGCAGTGTGTCCGCGACCTTTATCGCAGATGCGGGACTGGAGGATCGGGAGAGAAAATCGGGTTGGGGGCGTGGCGGGAAAGTCTCTAAAAATCCGGAACGAACCTGTTTGGAGCAGGCTCGTCCCGGACGGACTTAAATGCTGGAAGGCGGCAAGCGGTTCTTTTTACTCGCTTTCCTGCCTGGCTTCGGCGAGGCGGCGCGCGCTCACCTCATCGGTGGAATAATCGGGCAGCAGAATGGGGGCGATTATGGAATCGGTGATTCCGGCATCGAGCAGTTCTTTTTCAAATTTTGCAACGTGATCCAGGGTGAGGTTGCCCAATTGGACGCCGCCATTGACATATTTGGCCGCGCTTATGCCGGCCCTTCTGCCAAAGGTGATGACATCCTGGAGGCTGTTGCCCATGAGGCGGTTTTCACCGTGCAGACCGCCCGTGCATTCACCGGCGCAGTAGAGTCCCGGGACAACCGTTTCGCAGTCGGCGTTTATCGCCGTACCGCCATTCTGGTAATGCAAAGTGGGATAGACCAGCATCGGTTCCTTGCTGATGTCTATGCCGTGCCGTTCGAACTGGATGAATTTTGCGGGAAGTTCCTTGCGCACCGTGCCCTCGCCATGCAAAAGATCGATCATGGGCGAATCGAGCCACAGGCCGTAGCGGCCCGTGGGAGTGACCACCGCCTTGTTGACTTCTATGGCTTCCTTTATCAGTTCGGCCGATTCCACGTCGCGGGGCTCAAGGGGAAAGCAGAACTGCTCACCCTCGGCATTGAGCACGTGAGCCCCAAGGCCGCGCACTTTTTCCGTGATGAGAAGCCCCACGTTCTGTTCCGGATAGGCAACTCCGGTGGGATGATACTGGGTGGAAGGCAGGCAGGTGGTCCCAACTCCTGCCCGGTAACACATAACGACCCCGTCCATGGTCGCCCCGTAGTGATTGGTGGTTGCAAATCCCTTGATATGGAGGCGGCCGTTTCCGCCGGTGGCGATGACCACGGCCTTGGCGCGGGCGACGAAAAACTCCCTGGTTTCCATGTTGTAGAGGACCGCCCCCGCGCATTTCCCGCTCTCATCCAGGATGATTTCCACCGCCGGGGTGAATTCCAGTATGGAAATGCTGTCCCTGCGGTTCCTGGCCTCATCTCTTAGAACACGCATGATTTCGGCACCGGTCATATCCCCCGAGGACTGCATCCGTTTGCGGCAGGAACCTCCGAAATGACGGCTATCAAGCCGTCCGTCGGGAAGCTTGTTGAACATCATCCCCAGGGCTTCGAGCCACGAGATCGATAAGGGGGCGTCATGGGCCAGAGCGGCCACCAGGTCCGGCTGATTGGTGAAATGCCCCCCGCCGATCGTATCCAGATAATGATAATAGGGGGAGTCGCATTCTTGTGTGGCGGCCTGGATACCACCCTCGGCCATCATCGTATTGGCGTCGCCGTGGCGCAGCTTGGTGGCCATGATGACTTTAAGACCCGCGTCCGTAGCCATGAGAGCCGCGGAGGTGCCGCCACCGCCGGCGCCCAGGATGAGAATATCGGTATCATAGTCGGGTTTTGAAAGATCGATCTTTTCCGTGCGCAGCATAGAGCGGGATTCCATTACCCGTGCGACTTCCTCGGGTATGACCAGACCTTTGTCGGGGCCTACCCTCAAGGCCCTGCGGCCTTCCTGCTGGTAGTCGGGATGGAATTTGCCCAGCACAACCGCGCGCTCTTCAAGACTCAACGCCGGGAAATTTTCTCCGCGCTTCGCCCTGGCCACTCGCTCCGGCCGGGTTGCTTCAACCTTTTTTATCAGTTCCTTCATTTCAGGTGTATACATCGGTTTCTCCTGGAAACTTGCCTTCTTGCAATGGGTGGAAAAAGTGGCGAAAAGCCCTGCCTACAGGTGGCTTACGTCCTTGGGCATCCATGTGCCGAGCGCAATCATATCGGGTTCGCGCTCCCGTTCCTTGTAGAGCTTTTCAAGTTCGGCATGGCCCATCTTCTGAAGACCCTCGAGCATGGCATCGTATTTTCCCGATTCGATTTCCGCCACCCGCTTTGTCAAATGCTCGGCCCGGGGCTGGATGTATTTGCCGTACAGGCGGCGCACAAGCTGTGCGATGTGATACTGAGGCAGTTCCCCCATGCAGCGACTCGCACACATTCCACACTGAATGCAGTCGAAGGAGAGCTTGGCGGCCCGTGCGAGATCCCCCTGCTTTATGGCCGAAATGTAGTCCAGGACCTCGACCTTCATCGGGCAGGCCTTGCTACAGTTGTTACAGGCCACGCAGCGAAAAACCTCGGGATAAAGAGCATGGACCGCGTCGGCGAGCGGCTCTATTTTCTCTATATCGTAGAGCTGGCGGTTTGCGGGATAAAAGGGGATCTGGGCCAGGTACATGTTGGGTTCGACAACCGTCTGACAGGCCAACCCGAAATAGAGTTTATAGTCGCCTTCCTTGCGGTAGACCGTGGGGCAGGCGCCGCAGATGCCCCCACGGCAGCCCGCGCCCCGCAAAAACTTGAAGCCCGCATACTCCATTGCCTTCATTATGGTGAGCGTTTCGGGCACTTCGTAGCGCTTTCCCATCACAAATATGGGGATGGTCCTGGCCCCTTCGGGGAGGATAGCCCTGTCACCGGTTGCAACCTGTTTGGGTGCTGACATCTACTTTATCTCCTTGAACTTGAATTGATCTTCATCTTCGACCGTGAAACCGCTTAGCCCCGCATCGCAGCCGATTCGACCGAAAAATTTTTGGATTTTAAAAATTCGACTGAAGCCGCATCGCTCAAATCCGGCCGGTAGGACTCCGGCCCCAGGCCAAGGGCCATCGCAAGAAGCTGGGAAAAATAGAAAACGGGCATCCTGCGCCCGATTTGCCCACTTCGTAAAAGCTTATCCTGGTTTTTGAGCAGATTATATTCGCAAAGAGGGCAGCTCAAGATCAGGGCCTCGGCCCCGGCATCGGAGGCGCTTTGCAGGATTCGTCCGACCACATCGGCGACCGATTCGGGGTGAGCGAGCACCTGGTAGGAACCGCAGCACACGGTGTTGGCGGAAAAATCCACCGGGGTGGCGCCAAGGGTTTCCACGAATTCATTCATGATCTGGCCGGCGACCGGCTCGATGGCCACGTTTTTGGGCCGGACCAGGGTGCAGCCATAGTAGGAGGCGATTTTCATCCCGCCAAGCGGAACTTTCACCTTCGCCCGCAGGTTGTCCCAACCGATCGTATCGCGAAGGAAGGCTATCAGATGATTTACCTGCACCTCACCGTGGTAGTCGTGCTCCTCGGTCATGAAGTCGTTTATCGTTTTCCTTTTGACCTCGTCGTCCCGCATGATAAGGTTGGCACGGGCCAGCGTATTATAGCACATGGAACACAGGGTCACGAGATGGTCGGAGCCTTCGTCCATGGCCCGGATGAGATCGCGCACCGGGGCCACGTGGTGGATGAGATCGTCATCGGCCAAGGAATGGACCGCCCCGCAGCAGTTCCATCTCGGCAGTTCACGGATTTGAACTCCCAGGGCGGCCATCGACGCCAGAGCCGAATCTTCGAGGTGTTTGGCCTTTGTCTTCAAGGTACATCCCGGATAATAGCTTACTTTCATGATCCCCCTCAACTCGTCAACTTTCTGAAGCCGGCCACGAGAGCGATCTGGGGCAGCTCTCGAACGACATCTTCAGGCAGCCTCGATGGCTCGATTTTATTGATGTTTTTGCGCAAAATGAGGAGCCGCACCGCCTCCATCACCCTGGCCAGGTCGATTCCCCTCGGGCAGTTGACCGAGCAGGAGTGACAGGAGGCGCATTCCCACCCCGTTTCCAGCTCGGAGATCGATTGGGCCATCCCCAGTTGCAACATGCGCATGATTTTCCTGGGCAAGATTTCCATCTGCCCGGACATGGGACATGCGCCGCCGCAGGTGCCGCACTGGAAACACTTGTAAATATCCTGCCCGCTGAGTTCGTTGATCTTCTCGATGAACTCGTGTTTGATGGTTTTTTCGGAAATTTCGATCGCCATATTTTACCTCGTTTCCCAGCCTTTCAATAGCGTTTGCCTCAGCGTATAAAGCCGAAAATTCCGGCATTATATACCGCAACGGCATAATAAGTCATTATACTCGTCATCCACTATTGACTGAATGCCGGCCACTTCGTCTTCCTTTAAATGTCGGAACCGGCGCTGGGGCTTGAAATAGGCGGTAATGGGCCTGGGGTTGGAAGGTTTTCGGGACAGAAAATATTTCCCGTCGATCACCTCGTAGAGCGGAAACACCTTGGTCTCAACGGCAAGTCGGGCAACTTCGAGGCTTTCGTCCAACCCGCACCGCCATCCGGTGGGACAGGGCGAATAGATATGGACGTAAGCGGGCCCGGGCACCAGGGAAGCCTTCTTCACCTTGTTCATGAGATCGACCGGATAGGCCGGGCTGGCCGTTGCGACGTAAGGAATTCCATGGGCCACGGCGATCTTGGGCAGGTTCTTTTTCCAGGTCGCCTGTCCCGAACTTTTCCTGCCGGGAGGAGAGGTGGTGGTGGAGGCGCCGAAGGGCGTCGAAGAGGACCTCTGGATACCCGTATTCATGTAAGCTTCGTTATCCAGGCACAGGTAGACGAAGTTATGGCCGCGCTCGAGGGCGCCCGAGAGGGCCTGAAGGCCGATATCGGCCGTTGCTCCGTCGCCGCCGTAGGCAAGGAAGGTCACCTCGGGCTGGTTTATGATCTTCTTGCGGTTCATGGCCTTGTAGGCCGCCTCGACTCCGCTCACCACCGCGGCCGCGTTTTCGAAAGCCACGTGAATCCATGGCACCCGCCAGGCGGTCTGCGGAAATGGAGAGGTGATGATTTCCATGCACCCCGTGGCGCTGCACACCACCACATTGGAGCCTATGGCCTTCATCGCCTGCCGCAAGGCAAGCACCTCTCCGCACCCCTGGCACGCGCGGTGACCGGGCGAGAGAGGTTCCACCTCGGGCATGTTCTTCAGGCTGAATCCCTTAAAATTTTTCAAGGCTTCGCTTGCGATTCCCATTTATTCCCTCACATTTATAAATTCGTATGGCGGAAGGTCACCTTTTTGGGCCGTGACCACTCTTTCGACCATTTCTTCGAAGTTTTGCCCCGTCACGTCCCGGCCGCCGATACCGACCAGGAAGTTGGCGGTTTTGGGCGAAAGCCCGCGATCGAACAGGGCCGATTTCACTTCGAGAGCCACCGGCCCCGATATTTCACCACCGGCAAAGACCGTGGCCCGATCGAGAAGGACCAGATTTTTGGCCTTGCCGATAGCCTCAACCAGTTCCGCGGCGGGAAAAGGCCTGAACAGGCGAATGCTCGCCATGCCCACCTTCACGCCTCTTTGGCGCATGGCGTCAATGGCTGTCGCGGCGGTTTGCGAAAGGCTCCCCATCGCCACTATGACGGTTTCGGCATCCTCGATCTTGTAGGTCTCGATGATTTTATAGCGCCGCCCGAACTGCTTTTCGAACTCGTCGAAAACCTCGCCTATTATCGGCTTTGAGGCCTTGAGGATCTCGTCGTGGGCCTTGCGCGCCTCGGTGTAGACGTCGGGCATGCCGACGGGGCCGATGGTGATCGGCTTTTCCGGATCGAGGCGAAGCAAGGGCTCGAAAGGGGGCAGGAACTGTTTGACTTCCTGCGCGTCGGGCAAAAATATCGGCTCGATCACGTGGCTCATGATGAAGCCGTCGAGGTTTACCTGGACGGGCAAAGACACGCGCTTATCCTCGGCGATCCGGAAGGCCATGAAGGTCAAATCGACGGCCTCCTGGCCGTTTTCCGAAACCAGCTGGATCCAGCCCGCGTCTCTTGCGTACATGAGATCCGCATGATCGTTCCAGATGCTTATCGGAGCGCTTATGGCCCGGTTTGCCACAGCCATTACGATCGGAAGCCTCAGGGTGGAGGCTATATAGCAAATCTCGGACATCAGGGCGTAGCCCTGGGAACTCGTTGAGGTGAAGGTGCGCGCGCCCGCGGCCGAAGAACCCACACAGGCGCTCATGGCGCTGTGCTCGGACTCGACGGGAATGAACTCCGCATCCAGGTGCCCCTCGGCCACAAGCTCCGAGAGGTGCTCCACAATATGGGTCTGGGGCGTAATCGGGTAAGCCGCGATAACGTCCACATCGCAAAGACCCACCGCTTCGGCAACCGCCAGCGAGACCTCGATACCAACTCGTCTGGACATCTCAGTCGACCTCCTCATTCATCATTATGGCCCCGACCGGGCATTCCCTGGCGCAGATTCCACACCCTTTGCACCAGTAATGGTTCTGAGCGTAATAACCCTCGGCGTCCTTGGTATAGACCATGTCGGGACACATGATATAACACTGCCCGCATTTTATACACCGGTCGCGGTCCGTCTCCGGCCGCATCGAACGCCAGTCGCCGGTCTTTAGCGCGGCGGCGCTGCCCGGTTCGGTAATGGCCGTACCCGGGTTTAGTTCTTTCCAACTCTTTATTCCGCTTTCCTTGGCCACGACTATCCCTCCACCAATTGCGTCTCATCGAAGGCGCGTGAACATGCCTTGAGGTTCTTTTCGGCGATCGGTCCAAAGCGGTGCTTGATCGGGCCTTGCAGACACTCCATTTTGATGAGGCCGGTGGCCTTGACCAACGCGCCCAGCATGGTGGTGTTGGCGATAGGAACCCGCATGGTCTCGACGGCTATCTTGGTCCCGTCCACGACGGCCAGCCTGGCCTTAATACCGCTTTCCCCGCGCACCTGGTCGGCACTCTTGGGCGTATTGAGAATCACTATCCCGCCGTCCTTCAGGCCGTCTTCCACATTGACGATCTTTAGCAACGTCGGGTCGAGGACGATCACTATGTCGGGCTGATAGACCTTTTCCCTGGTAACTATGGGCGTATCACTTACCCGCACGAAAGCCATGACGGGGGCGCCGCGCCGTTCCGGACCAAAGCTTGGAAATGCCTGACCGAACTTGCCTTCTTCAATCGCCGCCAGCGCGGTAAGCTCGGCTGAAGTAACAGCCCCCTGGCCGCCACGACCATGAAATCGAATTTCAACCATGTTTTTTTCTCCACATCTGCCTTGCAGATCACATCGCCCCGGCGTTCAGCAATGATTTCAGCCACCTGCCATTCCGCTGGATTTGCCGTTGCAACCTCCCCGCCGGACAGCGAACGGCACAGCTTCAGCACAAACGTCTCATTATCCTCTTTTACGAGAAAAGGTCAATACTTTTCGGAATTTACCCTGCCCGTTCGACTCGCCTCTCCCCGCGGCCTCCACTAGAAAATCTGCCTTCCTTTGAGCGCCCTTTCCAAAGTCACCCGGTCGGTGTACTTGAGGTCCCCGCCCATGGGGATTCCATAGGCGATGCGCGTCACGCGCGCCTCATGGCCCTTTAGGATTTGAAGAAGGTAATGCGCGGTGGCCTCCCCTTCATTGCTCGGGTTGGTGGCTATGATGATTTCCTTGATCCTCTCGGTCTTTAGCCGGGCAAAAAGCTCCTTGATACGGATCTGCTCGGGGCCGATCCCGTCCAGGGGGGCAAGAACGCCCTGGAGGACATGGTAGCGGCCCTTGAAGGCCCCCGATTGCTCGATGGCCAGCAGATCGGCCGTACCTTCAACGATACAGACTTCCCCCGTGTCGCGGGCCGGATCGCTGCAAATGGCGCAAACCGGCTCATCGGTAAAATTAAAGCAGATCGAGCAGGTTCTTATACTGGTGCGAAGTTGGCGGATGTTTTCGGCAAGAGATTCCACATCCCTTTCGGGGGCCTTGAGAAGATACATGGCGATACGGGTCGCACTTTTCTCCCCAAGCCCCGGAAGACGGCCGAGCTTACGGATGAGATCGCTCAATATCGGTGGATAAGGGTTCATAAGACGTCAAAACAGCCCCGGAATGTTCAGCCCCGGGATATTCAATCCCCCCGCAAGCTTTCCCATCTCTGAAGCCGCCATCTCCTGGGCGCGCCTCAAGCCGTCGTTAACCGCGGCGACGATGAGATCCTGCAGCATCTCTATGTCTTCCGGGTCAACAACCTGGCGGTCTATCTTAATGCTAAGGACTTCCTGCTTTCCGCTCACCTCCACGGTCACCATGCCCCCGCCCGCGCTGGCCTCAACTTTTTTAAGCGCCAACTCCTCCTGCATCCTCATCATCTTTTCCTGCAGCATCTTGGCCTGCTGCAAGGGATTAAATCCTTTAGCCATTGTATCTTCCCTCCGGTCGAATCCAATAAAATTGCACATTTCAAGATGTTAGCTAAACATCCCGGACCTTTAAAATAACACACCCCGCCGCCGGCCGCAGCAGGTCTGCGCCCCGGGCAAAAAGCGACTACCTTCTCTTGCCCTTGTCCGGGCCGCCAGCCGCGGGTTTAATCTCTTTAAGTTCAGCCCCCAGTATTTCCATTGCCTGCTGGACGGCCGGGTGAGCGACTATCTGCTTGGCGCCAGAGGCCTTGACGGCGGCCTTGGCGGGTTTTGCGCCCGCACCGCGCCCCTTCCCGGACGGCATTCCGGCCATGGTCCATGGAAGCCGGGCGCCGAAAAATTCCAGGAAGGCCTCTTCGAGCTGTTTTGCAAACTCGGGCCCACCAGCGCTCTTCTCAAAGATTTCGGGGACTTCAAGCTCGATGGATTCCCCCTGGACCTTGACCGTGCAGTGAGAAACCTTGCCCCACAGGATGGGATTATGGTTTTGGAGAAAAAGGACGAATCTTGGCCAATCGGCCAGGGCCTCGGAAGCCGAGGCGGCCGGAGCGCGCACGGGGGAAATCGCCTCCTCCGAGCCGGGGGCCGCATCGCGCAGTGGGGGCGAAAGGCCAGCCGCGCACTCGCTCGAAGCGGGCAAGGGTTGCGATACGGCGGCGGAGCCCGATTTTTGCGACCCCGAATCGGCGCCAGCCCCCGAAGCCGGCTCCAAGGCTTTCGACTGGTCACTCTGCCGGGGCGCGAAGGTTTGCCGAGCGGTTCCAAAGCCGGGCCTGCTTTCGGAAATCATGCAGTCGGAGCCCCCCTGCCCGCTTCCCAGATTTTGCTCGATGGCGAAAACCTTTTCGAGCAGGGAATCGATCGATTGGAGCTTGGGCAGACCGCACATGCGCAGAAGAAGCATTTCGAGCACGATTTTCGGCATGCTCGAACGGCGGATTTCCTCCTCGCCTCGCAGCAGCATCTGGAAGTAAATATGAAGGGATTCCAGGGTGGTTTTGGCAGCCAGGGCCTTGAGAACTTCCCGCTCTTCTTCCGGCAGATCGTCTCTTACCTCGCCGCCGGCGCAAAGCGTCACAAAGATAAGGTTTCGGAAATGATCGCACAGATGTTGGCAAAACCGTCTACTGTCAAGACCTCTTCGGTACACATCCCCCGCAAGTTCCAGACATGCCCCGGCGTCACCCGAAAGAACGGCTTCGGCGGTTCTTATGACGGTGCGCCGGTCGATTACTCCCAGGATGTCGAGAATTTCGGACTCGGGCAGATCATCTCCGCTAAAGGCCAGGAGCTGTTCGAGCAGGCTTTGGGAGTCACGCATGCTCCCGTCGGCCTCACGTCCTATGGCGTAGAGAATCGACTCCGAAAAACTCGCACCTTCCTTGGAAACGATCCTTTTGAGGTGCTCGACGATCATCTGCAGGCCCAGGCGGCGAAACTCGAATCTTTGACACCGGCTGAGCACGGTGGCCGGAATTTTATGAGGCTCGGTGGTGGCGAAGATGAAAACGACGTGGGCGGGCGGTTCTTCAAGGATTTTGAGCAATGCGTTGAAGGCGTCCGTGGACAGCTGGTGAACTTCATCGATGATGTAGACTTTATAGCGCCCCTTGGCAGGCCTGTAGCGCGCCGTTTCCCTCAGCTCCCGGATACTGTCGATTCCGCGGTTCGAGGCGCCGTCGATCTCCAGAACATCCACAGAGTTGGTAAGCGAAATCTCCCTGCAGTTCGGGCACTGGTTGCAGGGCGAGGGGGAAGGCCCCTTTTCGCAATTGAGAGCTTTGGCCAGAATTCGGGCAACGGAGGTTTTGCCCACTCCGCGGGCACCCGAAAAGAGGTAGGCGTGGGCGATACGGCCCAGGCGAACACCATTTTGAAGGGTCCGTGTGACATGGGGCTGACCCAGGACTTCTTCGAAGGTCTCGGGCCGGCATCTGCGGGCGATGACTTGATAGGACATAGGTGACTACGCCGGCCCGGAGGGCAGTCGTCCGCCAGGCGGGATGGCGGAGAGAGAGGGATTCGAACCCTCGGTACACCTTTTGGGCGTACACACGATTTCCAGTCGTGCTCCTTCAGCCTCTCGGACATCTCTCCGCAAAGTATCCACAGGTTTGCCTTAACACGGCCATAAACCGAGCCGCAAGGAGTGGCGGAGAGGGTGGGATTCGAACCCACGTGCCCTGCTCTTCACAGGACAACTCGATTTCGAGTCGAGCCCGGTACGGCCACTTCGGTACCTCTCCGCGACAAAAAAACTTGTTTACCTCAAAGTGGGGTAAAAAAGCAAAGGTCAATTTTAATGCGGCACCAAAAAGAATTCAAACAGCCATCACCATAAAATGACCGCTAATTCATTTTTTCAGGCCCTGCGAGCCCTGAAAAAGCTCTGCAGGATCCCGGCGCACTTTTCGGCCATAACGCCGCCGGCAACCTCGATGCGATGGTTGAAACGGGCAACAGCTGTAAGATCGACAACGCTTCCCGCAGCGCCGCCGCGAGGGTCGAAGGCGCCGAAAACAAGGCGGCTCACCCTGGCGTGGAGCATCGCCCCGACACACATGGCACAGGGCTCGAGGGTCACATACATGATCGTACCGCTCAATCTGTAGTTGGCCTGAGCGGCGCAGGCCTTTCTCATCGCCACCACCTCGGCATGGGCCGTGCAATCTTTGGAGCTGATCGGCATGTTGTGGGCTCTTGCCAGCACCAAGCCGTCGGGGGCCAGCAACACGGCTCCCACCGGCACCTCGCCCAGCCGATATGCCTTTTCGGCCTCTTCGAGCGCCGCGCCCATGAAAAAGAAATCATCACCACCCATTGCCCGAAACCGATCTTTTCAATATCTTAAAAACGCATCGAACCCGATTGCCAATAGCACACTTTTGGTATATAGGAAAGGTCTTTCCAGCTCTGCGATCGGCGCGCACAGGCGAGCCGCAAAGTTTCACAGGTTACTGGAAACATCGCGGCAGCTGTGATATTTCCCTTTCATGTATCAATTCTCATTCTTTGGAAAAGGACAGATGAGTTCGACGCGCGCCTTGTCGGGAATATGGAGTCTTTCGTTAGTCGGGCTGCTAGCCGCCGTGTTTGCGGCCTCGTTTCCGGGGATTTCCACCGGGCAGCAAGCCTCGGCCCCGCCTCAGCAAAGTTTGACGCGGAGCCCGAGCTCCGCAGAAGCCCTGAGCACGCTTTGGTCCGATCATATCTGGCGAGCCATCCCCGAATCGGAACTGGGGAGCCTTTCGGCCAGTCCGGTCAGCAAGACATACGAGGCTTGCAACTGGCAACCGGTTTTCATCAATTCCAGCTTCAAGTTTAACGAAAAAGCCAGAGACCTTTTTGCCCGCCTGAAGACTCTTGGCAACGACGCCATCGACCCCGCGCCTTTTGACTTCGAAAGCTTGTCGCAAATTTACGACAAACTGAAGCGCTGCCGGGCGGCTCTTGCCGAAGTCGATCCACAGTTCGATCAGGCCAGAGCGCCATACTTTCTAAACGGGCAAAGCCCGCCAGCTGAGGCTGCCGGCGATCAAGGGCAAAGCGATCAGGCGCGGCGGAGGCAAAACATCGCCCTCATTGCCCGGGCCTACATGCGCTGCTTCCAGGCGGCAAGCGAAGCCGACACTCGCCTCACCGCCCTGTTTTTTCTCTTCACAAAAGAGATGGACCCCTTTTGCCCGCTTGCAAACAGCATCAAAGCCCTTTCGGGCGACGAGCCGCTTTCGCAATTTTTCACTCAGCTCGAGCCTAAAGGCTTTGGCTACCGAGCCCTGCGTTCGGCCTACCAGCAGTACAGTCGGGCCACCGGGGCCGAGCCGGTCCACGTCAATATCCCCTACCGGGTGCGCCTCGGCCGTTCAGGCCCTGAAATCGGCCGGCTGCAAGAAAGGCTCCGCCAACTGGGGTTTTATTCCGGCGAGATCACAGACGTCTTTGACAGGGCGACGCAATCCGCAGTAAGAGATTTTCAGATTGAAAACACGCTTCACCCCGACGGTCTTCCCGGAAGATGGACCCAGGCCCGGCTCAATGCGTCGTCAAAGCGCAAGGCGGCCCTTATCGCCTACTCGCTCAATGCCCTTCGCAACAGCCCCTGCCGCCAGTACGACCGG
Organism: Deltaproteobacteria bacterium; assembly: GCA_021777755.1. Lineage (GTDB taxonomy): Bacteria > Desulfobacterota > Syntrophobacteria > Syntrophobacterales > Syntrophobacteraceae > SbD1. Next base: position 15,474 of record JAJYDE010000044.1, on the reverse strand, counting down.
TTCATCCGGGTCAATATCCCCCAATTCATGCTCGAATATTACAACAACGGGCAACTTCAGCTGACTGAAAAGGTGGTCGTTGGAAAAGCCGCCGGCAAGAAAGTGAACCGGCAGGGCAGGATCGTTGGAGAAAACCAGACGCCCACCATGGCCAGCCAGATCGAGCAGATCATCTTCAACCCCAGGTGGTATGTCAACGGCCGCATCAGGCTCGAACTCAACGCCAAGGCCAAATCCAATCCCGAATGGTTCGAAGAACACGGCTATGTGAAGATGGATTCCCGCTACCCGTTCGGCGAACATCGGATTTTTCAAAAGTCCGGGCCCAAGAACGCCCTCGGCCAGGTCAAGTTCGATTTCCCAAACCCTTACGCCGTCTACCTGCACGATACCGATGAAAAATCCCTCTTCCATCGGACTCGCCGCGATTTCTCCCATGGCTGCATTCGCGTCGACAACGCCCTCGAACTGGCAAAGGCCATTCTCGAAGACGAGGAAAACCCCTGCGCCCAAAAGATCCCGTTTTTCCTCAAATCGATCCATCCCGAGTTCATTAAATTGGATAAACCCGTTCCGATCTCGGTGGAATATATTCCCGTGGTCGCCGAAAGCGGCGGACGCATTGATTTTGCCGGCGATCCTTACGGCTATGTGAACGATCCAAGCCAGTTGGCGCGCGAAAATCATGAAGAGACTCCGAGACTTTCGCGACGATCATCACAAGATGGTGCATACAGTCTTACTGGACGCTGAGCGAGCATATTCGCACGTCATTTATTTTCCTTTGACATTCATTTTCTGTGACGAAATATCAATGGCTTGCGCATCTTTGGTGCAAAGATTTCCATCCCGTTTGGCGGAGCTCATTTCTTCCGCGCCCTGCTTTGCCAGCTTTTGATTATATTGCTTGATCGCCTGATAGACCCTTTCGGGTTTTAGCGGAAGCTCGAAAATCCTTACGCCAATGGCGTCGTAGGCAGCGTTCAAAATGGCGGGAATGGCCGGCATGATGGCCCCCTCGCCCACTTCCTTGGCCCCGAAGGGGCCGTTTGGCTCGTCGCTTTCCACAATCACCGGCTCGACCGCCGGCATGTCCAGGGCGCGTGGAATTTTGTATTCCGCCAGGTCGCCGTTAAGGACCCGGCCTTTATCATCGAATTTAACTTCTTCGAAAAGCGCCTCGCCAAGCCCCATGGAAACCGAGCCGATCATCTGCCCTTCCACCGAGGTCCGGTTGATTGCAAGGCCGCAGTCGTGGGCGTCGGTAATCTTTTCTATATTGATCTTGCCCGTTCCCATATCGACGCTAAGCTCGACGACCTGGGCCGAACAGCCGTAAGCGGGCGAAGTGCCGACCGTGGCCCCCTTGTGGTCTCCGCCAAGTACCGGAGGCTTATATTTGCCCGTACCAACGATGCTCCCCCTGGAAAGAAATGCGATCCGTGAGGCTTCCCTGAAGGAAAGCGGCTCGTCGGGGGAAGGATTATCCGTCCAACCCCGGTGCTCTTTGATATACCGGGTCCTGAGCGCTGTGATGTCGGGTGTTTCCCTTTTGAAGATGATAACGCCTTTTTTGATATCCATGTCTTCGACCGGGATACCCAACTCCTCGGAGAGGACCTCCAGCACCTGGCGTTTTACCGCCTCGCCGGCCTCTTTTGTGGCAAGACCCGTCATAAGGGTCTGGCGGCTCGAATAAGCCCCGAGATCCAACCCGAAATCGGTATCACCCGATTCCAACCGCACCCACTCCAAAGGAATTCCTATCGCTTCGGCGGCTATCATGGCAAAAGTGGTATCCGACCCCTGCCCTATTTCCGCCGATGCCGTATAGACCAAGGCCGTCCCGCCGTCTTCGCTGAGCTTTATAATCACGGTGCCGTGCCAGGTCTCGGATCGATAGATGGAATAGCCGGCTCCGGAAACGAAAAATCCGCAGCTCATCCCGATGCCCTTGCCCGGAGGAAGATTGCCCTTTTTCTCCTTCCACCCCGAACGGTCCCGGACGGCCTCGACACAGTCCTTCATACCCAGACTGCTCATATTGAGGTGGTTGCAGGTGACATCGCCCACGGTCATCATATTTTTCAGCCGCAGTTCGATCGGGTCAATACCGAGTTCTTCGGCGATCATGTCGAGTTGCTGCTCCCAGCACGCCCTGGCGATAACCGCGCCATGGCCCCGCTGCGCACCGCAGGCGGGCAGATTGGTGTAGACCCGGTAGCCGTCATATTTCATCGCCGGCAGTTTGTATGGTCCGCCCAGAAGCGAGCCCGAATAATAGACCGTGGCTATTCCGAAGCTCGAATAAGCACCGCCGTTAAGATGGCATTGATGTTTCAACGCCATGATGGAGCCGTCTTTTTTTACTCCCGTCGTGATGGTATGGAAAAACTGGTGCCGCGCCCTTCCGTGCATGAAGACCTGTTTTCTATCGAAGTTCATCTTGACAGGCTTCCCGGTCTTCATCGAAAGCAGACTTGCGGCCAGATCCATATGGTTGGCCCCCGCCTTGGGGCCAAAACCTCCGCCGACATAAGGCTTCACCACCCTCACCTTTCCGACGGGGAGCCCCAGCACCATGGCCACGACTCTTTGCAGATAGTGCGGGACTTGGGTGCTGGAATAGAGGGTGAGACAGCCGGAATAATCGAAGGAGGCGATGCATCCCGGAGGCTCGATAAAGGCCGCGTCCTGGCGCTTGTTGACAAGGGAGCTGGTTTTTATGAGGTCGCACTGTGCAAAGGCCGCCTCGACGTCTCCGAACTCATGGTGAACTTCGGCGGTCAGATTGCGCGGATAGGCCTCATGCAAAACGGGGGCGCCCTCGGCCATGGCCTCTTCCACGGTAAAGACCGCCGGGAGTTCCCGGTACTCCACCTTTATGAGGGAAACCGCCTCCAGGGCCGTATCGAGGTCCACGGCCGCAACGGCTGCGATATTGTCGCCAACGTGGCGCACCCTGTCATGGCAGAAAATCGTCTCATCGTAGCGCGCCGGGCTTACCCCGTATTTCACCAGGCCGGCCTCCTTGGAGGTCAGAACCGATTTCACCCCCGGAAGCCTTCGCGCGGCAGTCGTATCGATATCAAGAATCTCCGCGTGGGCCAGTGGACTTTGCAACATGGCGCCAAAGAGCATCCCCGGCATCTTCATATCGTCCACATAAACAGCCCGCCCCCTCACTTTATCAGAGGCATCAACTCTTGCCGCCCTCGAATTGATTACATCGTAAGCGCCCATCGACATGTCCCCCGAATTTATTTGGCAACGGATTTCACGGCATCGATGATCTGCAGATATCCCGTGCACCGGCAAAGATTTCCCGAAATGCCCTCGCGAATTTCCTCCTCGCTGGGCGCGGGGTTTTCGTCAAGCAGGCTTTTGGCCGAAAGCACCATGCCCGGAGTACAAAAGCCGCACTGGATCGCCCCCTTGTCAATAAACGCCTGCTGCAGGGGATGAAGACCTTCTCCACTCTCCACCCCCTCGATGGTGGTGATGGTGCGCCCGTCGGCCTGCATGGCCAAAACGAGGCAGGAGTTGACCGGCGTTCCGTCCAAAATGACGGTGCATGCGCCGCAGTCGCCCTCTCCGCAGCCGTTTTTGGTTCCGGTGAGCCCCAGGTCGTAGCGTATCATGTCCACCAGGGTCTGGTTGGGCCTGACCGCGACTTCGTGGGCGACATCGTTTACAGTGACCCGAATAAGCTTTTTCATACAAGCTCCTTTCATTAGCCTCACCTACGAGCGGGACCCCGAGGCTTCCTTCAGGGCAATGCCAAGCGTTCTCATGGTGAGTTCCTTAACCATGTCCTTTTTGTATTCGGCCGAAGCGCGCGAGTATGCGGAGCCCCGGGGGGAGGAAGCCTTCATGGCCGCCTCGCCCGCCCTTTCAAAAAGGGCTTCGGAGGGTTTTTCGCCCATGAGCAATTTTTCCGCCGCAAGGGCCCGCACGTGGGTGGGAGCCACACAACCCATGACGATCCGCGCATCATTTATGACCCCGCCCGGTCGGTCCAGGACGATATGCGAAGCTACGTTAAGGATGTTGATATCGCAGGCGTTTCGTATGCCAAGGTTTATGTAGCCCGCCCCCGAGTGCGGGGGCGGCTCGGCAAGCCTTATTTCAGTAAGAATCTCGTCGGCGGCCATGACGGTTGTCCCCGTGCCGGTGAAAAAATCGTCCATCGATACGATTCTTTCCCCCGTGGTCTTCTTGAGCACAAGGCTTGCGGAGTAGACCATCAGTGAGGGAGGCAGATCCGCGGCCGGTCTTGCCGATACGATGTTTCCGCCCACAGTTGCAAGATTTCGAACCAGGCACGACCCCAGGGCCTTCGCCCCGGCACACAAAGCCCCCCACTTCAGGGCAATTTCCTTGGATTTAACGATTCGCGCGACGGTGACGCAGCCGCCTATTTTCAACATCCCCGGCGCAAAATCGAGTCTTTTAAGCTCCTCGATGGCCGCAATGGAGATCACATGCTCCGGGGATATCCGCTTGCGTCTCATGTCGAGCATCAGGTCCGTTCCGCCAGCGAAAATCCTGGCTCCCGCGCCGTAGTCGGAAAGCATGCGGCAGGCCTGGTCAACACCTTCCGGTGCGTGGAAATCAAATTCAGGCAAAGACATGTCATTTCTCCCCGATTTTCATTTAGAGCCGCCAGTCGAGCAACTCGTGCGAGGCCAAACGAGCAGCCCGCGAAGCACCCCTTCCCAACGCCATGAGACCTTCTTCTCCCAACCGGTCCTGAAAGCCCATGGACAAAAATAGAGCGAGCAGGCGGCCGTCCTGAAGCACAGGTGCGGCGGCGGCATACACGCCCCGAAGGTATTCACCGCGATCCAGGGCGAAACCTTGTGCCCTCACGGCCTCAAGCTCCTTATCAAAAACCGCGGGTTCAAACACCGTATCTTCGGTAAACCGAGGCAGACTCTCTGGCATCGGAACCGCTCCAAAGGCTACAGCGACTTTTCCGCTGGCTCCGGCCAGAAGCGGGATGGAGCCGCCCTGAACCGCCTTTACCTGGAAGGAGCCCCGCCCCTCGACAACGGTCACGATCCGAAGCCTGTCTCCTTCGATAACCGCGAAAACACCCGTATAGCCCATCTGCTCGACAAGCCCCGAAAGATGGGGCAGGCAAATCTGCGCCGGAGACCGTCGATCGCGTCTCTTGCGGGCAAGCTCTTCGAGCAGCGGGCCCAGCCTGTACTTGCGCCCGCCCGCGTCTTCGACCGCCCCCGAGGCAAGAAGAGCCTGCACAATCCCGTGAACCGAGCTCTTGCCGATCCGCAGATCGCGGGCAAGGCCCGAGACTCCCAGAGGTTCCCGAGCCTGTCCGAGAAACTTGAGGATCGCCATCGCCCGATCGACAGCGGGAGCAGAAGAGGTTTTGTTCTCCATTGTGAACGTGTTCATCATGATGAACCTTTTACTGCACGCCGGGGCAAAAGTCAAGTGCCTTCCGGGCAAACTTCCATGGCAATCGCATGAAAAAGGGTTGGAAATTCAGGCGGCAAAAGATGAGGAGGCCGCAGATAAGCTCCTTGCGGCCTCAGGACTGCTGCTGCTCGGATTTTCAGAGTCAAGGCGGGACTGAGGGAAATTAGTGTGCACGTTAACCGCCAACCGGCGGCGCCCGCAGCATTCGAAGTGAAAGGTTCCCCCCTGGAGTTTCGCTTCAAACTCCTCGGCAAACCGGATGATCAGGCAAGGAGCAGCTCGGCAATCGATGCGCGTGCGCCTTCCCCGCTGATGTCAGGGGAAATGCTTATCTCCAGCACCGTCAACCCGACGAGATCAACTTCATAGTCTTCGATTTCGCGGGTATTATCCGGAGGGCTGAAGTTATACTGCTGGCGCACAATTTCGCGGTACGACCCACCGCTGTCGGAGGACCACCTCAGGAGGAACTCTTGCGTGCGCCGTCGCTCATCTTCGTCAAAGGCCAGATGAATACGCCTGATCCGCAACGGCTTGTCAAACAACAGCCGGACTATCTGCCGGCCCGGTTTCAGCGCCCGCCAGCCCGCTCCCGCGCCTGGTTTCAAAGCCGACTCGATCGGATGTGACGCATCCTCGGACGAGAACTCCACCTGCGCCAGGTTCTCCAAATCCAGCCACTCTTCCTCGGGGGACATGTCACTTTGAGTGGTATGGGTGATTATACGTTTACGCATGTGATCGGTCTCCAATGGCTTTCTGAGTTACCTGAAGATGGAAACGTGAAAGTTAGGGCTTGCTCGATCAGGCTACATTTCAATCATGCCCTCCCTTAGCACGTCCATGTCCGCGATTTGCTCTTCCAGGTAGGTCTTCAGTTTCATCTTGATACGGCTTTCGATCTGACGCACGCGTTCACGGCTGATTCCGTACTTCTCCCCGATTTGCTGGAGTGTCATGGGTTCCAGGCCCAAAAGCCTCTTATCGAAAATTGCGGCTTCCTTGCCTTCGAGCTGCTCTCCGAAAAGCATCAGCTTGTCATGGAGAATGGACTTGGCTTCCTGGCCGGCTAATTGATCGTCCACAGGCTGGTCGTCCGAGGGCAGAAAAGATTGGTGTGTATCCCCGGAGCCATCCTTAACGGGACTGTCCAGAGAAATTTCCCAACTGTTGAGCCTCTGGTCCATTTCCATGACATCCGACTCCTTTACATCGAGACATTGACTGAGCATCTGATGGGAGGTCTTGATGCCCTTGGCTTCCAGCCGCTCCTTTTCTTTTCTCAAATTGAAGAACAGTTTTCGCTGCGCCTGAGTTGTACCTATTTTTACGAGCTTCCAGTTGTCAATTATAAACTTGATTATGTAGGCCTTGATCCAAAACGACGCATAGTAAGAAAATTTGTATCCCCTGTATGGATCGAACTTTTTGACCGCCTTCAACAGGCCTACGTTGCCCTCCTGAATGAGATCCATCCGGTTTTGTACCCAATAGCGCTGGAAATCCATGGCAATCTTGACAACGAGCCTGAGATTTGCGGTGACCAGTCCGCAGGCGGCCTGAGCATCACCATTCTCGCGATAGCGGATGGCCAGTTCCTTTTCGTCCTCCCTGCTAAGAAGCGGGATCCGCTTTATGTCGACCAGGTACATGCCGAAGACGTCGAAGGAAACCGCCCGATGCCTGTGCGCAATATTGGCGGGCCCGGCCTCTTCCGGACTTTCCCGTTGCGCGATTGAAAGCTTCTTGCTTTTCGTGCTTTTCATTTTTTGCATGGCTGCTTTATCCCTGTTCACCACCAACCCGTCCCTGGTTCGGTTGACTCAATCGCTGGCCCAATACCTCGCCAGCGCCTTCGAAGCTTCGCGGTGAGCGACCGGCCGCAATATTCCGCTCTGAAAACCGAATCCTACCGCGCCGGTCCCGATTTGCTCCAGCCGCCGCGGCCGCTCTCCGGCTTAAAGTTGGCAGGTTCCAACTATTACGCCAGTAGCAATGGCAAGTTCCATACCCGATGGATCGAAGACTTTGGTGTTTTCATTTTTAGACAATGTATCCGGATACCTGTGGAAGGAAGGTCCACAACCCATGGACCAGGAGTTGAGCGGGGAAAGTGTTGCGTGCAATAAAAGTGTTACATTCATTCCGCGCCACGTGCAACACGCTCCATACCCGGAACGCCGGCCGCCCTTCTTTTGTTCCACGCGGTCTTGGCCGGGGCCGGGGATAGTTGAAAATGATCTCGCCCAAAGGACGGGGCGAAAGTGGCAACTCCGGACGGGATTCCAATTTCCGGCGATTTATGGAATTGTTGGTAACATGTGACATGAAAGTAATGCAACGCTTCTGTTGCATGCAACAATTCTTCGATTCACGCCAACACCTCACGACGGCTCTCACCATAACGTAAGGGTCTGCAAGTATTATCTAAAGCGCGTCACGACACCGCTTGATCCGGCGGGCATAAAATTTGCCAGTAGAAGAGGCATACGGTCCGATTGGCCACCTCGGCATCTCTCATTACATGCTAAATCGTGCAAGCAACGCCAGTCTGATTGTGGCCGGGGAAGACAACAGCCACACACCTTCCTTTTCAGCGACACGGCATCGCCGATGTGCCGGACTCAAACGGCAGGAGATTAGGAAACAAAGTCATGACCTTGCATCAAATTGCGGAAAACTGGAATGGACAGGTTGCAAAACTCTGCAACTGGGCCATCAATTCACTGGACAGTGCTTCCGACAAGGATGATGTGGAAACAACCCGGACAGACCGCCAACGGGCATCAGTCAAACCCAACGGTTGCACAGGAAGGTTCAGTAGCCCATCAACTACTGAAATTCGTCGTACATCCAACGGATAAGGAGGAAACACCATGAAAATTAGTCGGTGTCTCGGGCGATCTTTGATCTTGATAGTCGCGGTTACGATGGTTCCGTTTGGAGCCTTTTCACAGCAAGCAACCAACTCAGCCAGGGCATTCACCGAGGCGGAGCTAGACCAGATGCTTGCCCCGATTGCGCTCTATCCTGATTCGCTGCTGGCGCAAATCATGGTGGCCGCAACCTTTCCGGATCAGGTCGCGGAAGCCGACAGGTGGTTGAAGGCCAATCCGGACCTTAAGGGGGATGCGCTCAATGCCGCCTTGGATAAAAAGAACTGGGACCTGAGCGTGAAAGCGCTCGCGCCTTTCCCGCAAGTGCTGGCAATGATGGCTGGGCAGATGGCCTGGACCAGGAATCTGGGGGAAGCATTCACCGCCCGGGAGTCCGATGTCATAGCCGCCGTTCAGAAACTGCGCTCGAAAGCCTACGCCGCAGGCAATCTGAAGACCACGGCAGAGCAGAGGGTGGTTGTCAGAGATAATACGTACGCGGTAGAGCCTGTCAAGCCAGACGTTGTCTATGTGCCGCGCTACGATCCGTCCGTGGTCTACGGGTCCTGGTGGTGGCCAGCGTATCCTCCCTTCGCATATTACCCCGTTTGGCCCGGTGTGGCCATAGGCGCGGGATTGTTAGGCTTTTGGGCAGGTATAGCCGTGGGGCCTGCCTGGGGCTGGGGCTGGGGGTCCTGGAACTGGGGCGGCGGATATATGAACGTTAACGTCGATCGAAATATCAATATCAATAGCCGGAATGTCCATATCAGGAGAGACTTCAGAACCGCGGATGTCCGCAGCTTCGCAGCCCGCAGAGCCGGGGGCCGAGGCAACGTCGGCATTGGCCGTGCGGGCGAACGTGGCGCCAGAGGCGGACCAACGGCAGCCTCCTTCAAACGTGGACTCGGCGCCGGTGGCACGCGAGGCGCCACCGGAAACGTTTCGCGTCGTCGCGCAACGCGCGGGACTGGCCACCGCTCAATCAAACCTGGTCGCCATGGGGCGCGCAGGGCCGGCCGCCACGGCACGGCCAACGTCCGCCGCAATAGAGCGCGTGGTGGCGCCGGCAGATACGCCAATCGCCCTGGAGCAAGCAGAGCCGGGTCTCGTGGCAACGCATCCCGCGGCGCTGGCCATGCGGGCGGCCATAAGTAAACATGTTCCCTGCAATGGACCGCGCCTGACAGGAGTGAGGACATCGCAAAGGCTGGTACAGTAATCCTTTGCCTCGCACCACGATCCGGCGACCGCAAAACTGAACTCCTATAAAAGGGAAGGAGCAAGCCATGAACTGGAGTCAAATCGCGGAGAACTGGAATGAACGGGTGAGCAAACTCTGCAATTGGAGCATCAATCGATTGGAAGGCGCCGCGGACAAAGGCGATGCCAAAACAGCGCGGCCAGACTGTCTTCCATCAGAAAGCTCCCGCGAACACGCGGGGCAGGAGGAATACCATGAAATCGAGCACTAGAGACCAGGCCGAAGGCAAGTTTCACAAAGTGAAGGGCAAGCTCAGGGAGATCGCCGGGAAACTCGGCATGAAACCCAAATTGGAAGCCGAAGGCAAAGACGAAAAAATAGCTGGCGAAGTACAGGAAAAGATTGGTCAGGCTAAAAATGTCCTTGGGAAGTAGGAAAGCGGCGTGGCATATCCCGAATCGTGCGCGGGAGGGCGTGGCAATGCTCTTTGACTTGAGGCCTGGTCATTGCGGCTGGGGGCAAAAGAGCGGGGAGCTGCGCCCCCCGCGCGATCCGGATCGCCCGGCGCCGATGGCGCAAAAAGTCCGCCCTGAAGAGAAGCCGAAAGGAATGATCGGTTTTTCTCGAAAGTCGGTTCCTTCAAGCGATTTCAATAAATAGGGTCCAGGAATGATCGCGAAAGAAGTAGAATCCATGTCCAGTATCATACTGGCAATAGTTTTTCTGATGGTTACTTTTTTGGAAAAACAAAGGGGCCAAGGAATTTTAAACAACAGGAAAGATCGGAGATGTCATAAAACAGTAAATTCCATGCCATGGTTTTTCATGAAATGATAGACGGCAATACGAATGAAATACGATATTACACATTAAATGCTTCTAAATACCACGAAAGGATAAAGACATGCCTTTACTTCATTTGATTCTTATTCTGGTAGTCATTGGAGTGATTCTATGGCTAATTAACAACTACATCCCGATGGATTATAAAATCAAAAGAATTGTCAATGCAGTCGTGGTAATTTGTGTGATTATATGGCTATTGAGCGTCTTCGGCGTCATCGGTTCGCTTTCGGGACTTCATGTCGGAAGGTAGAGATCAACACCGATCCAGCAAGAAGAAACCCGTCATGGTTTGAATGGCAACAACAGCGGAGGACGGCGTGTCGAGGTGACCGCCGTCTCCGATGCGGTGTTCAAGCCGTTACTTGATTATCTCCGACCATCATCTAATTTTTCGCCTCATCCCCTTTCCGGAGACGGCGGGGGTGGAACCTGGGTTGGCGGTCCCCCCCGCGCGCGGACCCGGACTGGCTCCGCGATGCCGTGAGTCCGGCTTTCGAACAAATGGCCGGTCAGTTTCTGAGCGATCCTTGGGCGGCCAGGGAAGACTCTACATCATCGTCGATCGATCACCCGATTGAATCGAGGCGTTTATGAACCCCCACGCGACCCGCCCTTTAAGCCGCGGGGACAAGGTCACGGTCCTCAAGCTCATGGAACTCCAACGCCACGCCATGCTCATATACACCAGTTGCGGCTGGCTTTTCGACGATCTTTCGGGCATTGAGACCGTTCAGATCTTACAATACGCCGTGAGGGTCGTGCAATTGGCCGACCAGCTTTTCAACGACTCCTTGGAGCCCGCCTTGCTCGAATGTCTGGAACGCGCCAAAGGCAACATACCCGAACACCGCGACGGCCGCGCCGTTAATGAGAAATGGGTCACGCCCGCCATGCTCGACATAAAAGATACTGACAAACCCGCCGAAGGATAGTAGACCGGGCAGTCTCGCATGAATGCGCCGCCTGATACTGAATTACTTTAGAAATATCGCACTCATCGCTCTACACTGATATGTGCTTCTCGGCGCGCTTTGATTTGTGGAATAAATGACGCACCGGCACTATAATAATGGCTCCAACCAATGCGTAAGATCCCCTATGGCCTTAGCTATTGCCGTCTCGATCCTCTCCAGTGGAATGGCTTTCACCTTCGAGGCATAAGATGAATGGTACCGTTCATCGAACTTTTCTCTTTTTTCTTCCGCAACGACTCCTATTTGAATGCAGGATTGAAAATAGTCATGGCTCGCTCGTTTTTCACCAAGATAATCATCAAAACTGATGTTACGATGACACACCAGGGGAAAATCCATTGCGTGTGAATCATTATCATTTCAGCCTGCTCAAGGAAAGGGCCCCTGCCCTTCATTGAAAAGCGATGGCAAAAAACAAGATTTGGTTTTCACGCGGCGCCCTTTCTCATTGTTTCGACCGTCCATCACACGGCAACCCGGTTGAACGTCATCCCCGCCCTTGTCGGCCTCATGGCGTCCGCTGCCGGGTCGTGGCCGTTTGTCATCGTGTTCAGGGCTGTTTTGACACATGAGGCTCGATTATCTTTTCGAATTTCATTGAACTTTTTGGATTAGCGGTTATAATTTCAATGTGCCATATGGAGTAGGCTATTTTGAGTTATGCAGGGAATCGATCTTTCGCCGAGAATAATGGTGCGGTTCGAAGTAACTCTGTAGGCCGCGCCAAAAGAGCAGTGGAAAACACTAAATTTAAGTTTGAAGAAGGATTTGAGAAAATGGTGGAAGGTCGTGTAAAATGGTTTAATGATCAAAAGGGCTATGGCTTTATTGAAGTTGACGGCGGGCATGATGTGTTTGTCCATCATTCAGCCATAGAAGGTGAAGGTTTCAAGTCTTTGGCCGAGGGTGATCGGGTCGGCTTCGAAGAGGAAAGAGGTTCCAAAGGGCCAAACGCGGTAAACGTGCGAAAACTCTAGTCGAAGCTTTTCGAAACATGTCGAGACAGGCATTGGCCGGAGCCGTTAAAGGCTCCGGCTTTGTTTTGGAGGTCAAGGGCCGCCAAGACCCTTCCTCATGGAGCCTTAATCGATTCCTTTTGTAAGCCGGCTCGGGATTGTCAGAAGAATACGGCTTTTGCAGGAATCCGGCAAAGACCGTGTCCGGTCCCGACCGAAAAACGCGGCCCCTGAAGGCCATTGCCGCGGGCCGTATCCTGGCACCCCGTCCATCTCAATTCAATTCCTTCTTTTCCCCGCAATGTTAAAAAGCTGCAATATTCCGGCAGGTATGCCCCTTGCCGTCTGGAAATGGAGGGCTCAGACATGGGCAAGGGCGGCGGGTTCCACGACCGTCATTGCGACCGGCTAAAAAACCGCTTCAAACCGCCTTCGTGCACAGGGGTTTTTAAACCGAACAAAAAAGGACTCAACGGAAATCCCGCCAAGTCCTTGATTTTATAGAGTGCCTAAGCGGGGACTCGAACCCCGACAGCCGTACGGCCACTAGACCCTGAATCTTCGGAAATATCTTTTCCCAATTTTTCCTTCCTTGAGATAAACATTGCCCGGAGAAGGGTTTCAGGGTAATTATGGCGTTACCGGATTGGATATTTTGAGACGGTTTAAGAGCAAAGCGGTTACACTATAGTTACACCGAAGAATCAGGGTTTACGGACCATACCAGGCAGGGAGGGATTCACAATGGCGATCCAGCTTTTCTGTTCCGCGTGCAAGACCACTAGCGACCTCAGCGCCAAGAAGTGCGCGAAGTGCGGGACCGCTTTCCCGAAGCAGGGGCGGAAATACCGGGTATTCGTCAAGAACAAAGGCAAAGTGGCAACCCGTGTTGTCGATAACCTCACCATTGCGCGGGAAGTCGAGGGGGCGCTCAAGGGCGATTTGGTTAGGGACGAATTTGACATTGCCGACCACCGAGCACAGGATAAGCCGCTCAACTTGGCGGACGTTTGGGAAAAGTACCTTCCCTGGGCACAGAGCGAAAAGAAAAAGTCATGGATGACCGATGACTTCTTTTACCGCAAACACCTGGAACCGCGTTTTGGCAAGAAAGCCCTGGGGGATATTGCGTCTCTCGAAATAGAGCGCATGAAGTCCGAGATGAAAAAAACGAAAACCCCACAGGGCAAAGTCGGTTATTCTGACGCCACTGTCCGGCATGTGCTTGTGCTCCTGGGAAGTCTCTTCAAGAAGGCGCGAAAATGGAATTTGTTCGACGGCAAAGCGCCCACCGATTCAGTGAAAAAACCGAAGCTCGACAATATGATTACCGAGTTTCTGACGGATGATGAAATGCGGCGTCTGTCTGAAACTCTCGATTCCTGGCCTTGCAAACAATCCGCCGACTTTGTTCGAATCTGTCTATTCACAGGAATGCGGAAATCCGAAGTCCTGAAGCTCACCTGGGACTGCGTGGACCTTGAGCGCAAGACCTTTACCATTCGAGACCCGAAGAACGGGACCACCACTACCCTGCCCTTGTCCGACCGGGCCGTCTCAGTATTCGAGAACATTGACCGGGCATCTTCCTTTGTCCTTCCGGGGCCTGACGGCCAGATAAAGAAAACCTTTCGTCATCCGTGGTACGCAATCAGGAAGGCCGCCGGCTTACCCGAGACGTATCGGCTTCACGGGCTGCGGCACAACTTCGTAAGTCAGCTTGTTTCCAACGGGGTTGACATTTACACGGCTTCGAAGCTGGCCGGACACAAGGATTTACGCACCACCGAAAAAAGATACGCACACCTGAGCGATGAAGCCCTAAGACGTGCGGCGAACAAGTCCGGCGAACTGCTCACACCCCGAGCGGGGACAAAGATAATCCGGTTGAGGGATGCCGAATGAGCCGAAGAGACAAAAGAGACCTCAAAATCAGGAACAACCCGCACGATGTTGACTTTGACGATATTGGACCATGGTTGGCCGATTATGGATTTTCATTGCATCGAGTGAAAGGAAGCCACCACATATTCATCCATCCTGAAGGGGAACTGCTGAACTTTCAGCCTGACAAGAACGGGAAAGCCAAGACCTACCAGGTTAAGCAGGCCATAGAAATTCTGGATGAATTCAAGGAGCGTGACAAATGAAAGAAAAATATACAATCACAATCTTTTGGAGCGACGAGGATAACGCCTATATCGGTGTTGCCGAAGAACTTAAAGGGTGTTCAGCCTGGGGGGATACCTATGAAGATGCCCTTAAAGAAGTGAAGCAGGCCATGGAACTTTGGCTTGAAACGGCAAAACAGGAGGGGTTTCCTATTCCCGAACCCAAAGGCCATAGAAGAGCCGCATAGAACAGGCTCGTATCATGGAAATCCAGCTTCCAGGGATAGATCGAGCGTCATGAACCCGCTCGACAAGGCCGGAACTTCCTGACCGGCTTTCCTTGGACCACATTCAGGAAGCGCACAGGGGGGGCGCATCGTGACATTCAAACGCGGGGAACACGCCGACTTTCCAGACTTCAAAATACTCCAAGGCCTTACAGACGGAGTAACCGTTCACCGGCCCTTTGATTGTTGACGATTTTTTCCTTACGTTCGGAAGCGCGATGAGCTATTCCGTCATGCATGGAAAACGTACTCACTTTCAGAAACCGAACTTTTAAAATTGCGGACATCGATTTTGTCCGGCAGGCGATTGCCGAGCACCCGGAGGAAGGGCGCTGCGCCCTGTTGAGGCGGCTGTGTTTGGCATGGAACTGGACTCAGCCAAACGGACAGCCCAAGGACATGATTTGCCGTGGGCTTTTGTTGGACCTCGAACGTAAGGGCGCCATACAGCTTCCCCCCCCGAAGAAGGTCCCCTCCAAGAACCCGTTGTCGTACCGAAGCAAACCAGAGCGGATAGCAGTTGACCAAAGCCCCGTCGAAGCGACCTTGCGAGAGCTTTTCCCCATCTCAATTCGGCAGGTCAGAAGAAGCCCTCTGGAAAAGCTTTTTAACAGCCTCATCGAGCATCACCATTACCTTCGATACACCCTCAAAAACTGGGACATTCTCTTTACCTTCTTGCGAATTGAAGGGATAGAGCCAACCAACAATGCGGCTGAGCGGGCTATAAGACCCGCCGTCCAATGGCGTAAAATCTGCTTCGGTAATCAGTCCT
>JAJYDE010000043.1 GCA_021777755.1 Deltaproteobacteria bacterium | reverse complement strand
ACCGGAATCGCCTTTTCTTTGCGCAAGGCAACAATCTCTTCGGCCGAGAGTTGCCTCTCCCTGGCGATTTTTTCGACCTTGTAGAGCTGTCCGATATAATCCAGGGCAACTTCGGCACTGCCCGGCTGATTCTTTGCCGCTTTGCCGCGCGCATCGATAACTTTTACAAAATTTCGACAAGCGTGGGAAAAGCAGCCCAGCAGGCGGATGCCGGGATTTGTCCCGCAGACGCGAATCGTGGGATGGGTGGAGTGCGGCGCAACCCATCGAGTAAAATCTTGAACGCAAATTAGTATCAAAACGCCTTTCTCCGAAGGTCTTGAGATTGTGAGACAAACGCATGGACGGGAGCATGGCTCCGGTCGTCTGCGCAAGGGTGAGTTCCTGCGGATGGAGTCTCGACGTGCAACTTAATCTTTATGGCTCCGATCTTTTGAACTAGTTTCCAGCTTAACTTTCAAGGGCGTGGGGATTTCTCCCTTTTTGTCTGGTTTCACCCCATATTTACCTTTTCGGGAAACAATCCCGGTATCCAGCGAGAGGCGAGTGTCGCCGGGAAGACAAGGCGAAGCGGTGCACGTTGACTCTCCGAGCCGAGCACGCCTCGCCCGATTAGCGCCGAGACAATACGGCGCGCATGGCGCTCGCCCACCCCTACAACGCCGGCGACATCGGCACGAGGTAGCTCTCCCCGGTAGAGCACAGCTTCGAGGATACTGCTTGACTTGGGCGGCAAAGCATTGACCTTGATTTCTTCTTCGGCCCAAAGAAGGATGCGCGCCCGCAGGCGATCCGGCTGCATCAGGCTTTCCATGAATTCAACCTGTTCGATGCAGATTTCGAGAAAGAACCTTGTGAATGCCGCAAGAGCTTCTTCGCTCAAATTGCCGCGCCCATCGAGATCGTTGCGACGGGTGCTGTCGCACGCGGCAAGGTACCTCTTATAATCACCCGCTTTGCGAGCCAGGCCTCGCGCCACCGACCAGAGGGCGCCGGTATCGAGCGTTTCCCGCAGCATCGCATGGGTCATCAAGCGTGCAACGCGCCCATTGCCGTCAACAAACGGGTGAATCCACACGAACCGATGGTGCGCCGCCGCGGCGCCCAGGATCGAATCCGTCTTGCCTGGGCGATTGTAAACTTCCTCGAAGCGCCTCAAAAAGCGCGGCACGGCGCCGGGACTGACGGCGATATGCCGGCCAACTCTAACGTCTTTCTTTCGCAGTTCGCCGGCGACGACTCGCTCACGTTCCTTCGTTTCCGGGTCCTCCACCCACAGCAGATCCTCGGGCAACAACTCGCAGAACCGGCGATGGATCTCCCGAATGCCCTCGCTTGTGACCGTGCGTCCGTTAAGGCCGCCATTGTCGATCCATTTCTGAACGGTGACATGCGCTTGTGCTTCGAGCTGTAGAGCGCGTTTTTTAGCATCTTTGCTATAGTCGTGTTTCAGTGCGCGCTCGATATCGACCGGGTGAGTGTCGTGCCCTTCGATCAGGTTGCTGTAATAGCAATTCATTGCGCGCACCAAATCGGCAAGGGACCTCAGCAGGCTCTCCGGCAGGCTGCGCCGAAACCCGGCAGATTTTTGCGCCAGTTCCAGAGCAAGATCTGTCAGGATGCCACGAAAACGCGAGTCTGAGCCGATCAGTAAAGGCTCCGCCAATGAAATTGACTCACCTCGATCTTTATCCGCCGTTTCAATGTCCGCTTTCATAGCCTCATCCCGTATTTAAATAAATACATATGTAGCATCGATTTACACGGGCTTCAAGTCACATGACGTCCCTGAATAAGTCCGCTTAAAAGTCCGCTTAGATGCACTATTCTCGAAGCCGCGATCAAGGCCCGCGATCTGTGACTTTGATCGCTAAATGGCGCGGTTTTTGAGTGCTATTTGGCACGGCCGAGGGTTCGGTAGACCGTTGGTCTTGATACCGAAAAGATTGCCGCGAGATCTCTGATGGAATAATCACCGGTGTCGTACCTCCGACGCAACTCGTTTTGTTGTTTGTCGGACAGTTTGGGCTTTTTGCCGCGCAGTTTTCCTTTGGCGCGGGCGACCGCCATGCCTTCGCGGGTGCGCATGCGAATAAGGTCGGCCTCGAACTCGGCAAAGGTGGCGAGAATGTTGAAGAATATTTTGCCCATGGGATCGGCCGGATCGTAGACGCTTGCCCCCAGAGCCAGTTTGACGCCGCGCGCGACCAGTTCGTCGGCGATGGCGCGTGCGTCGGGAACGGAGCGAGCCAACCGATCCAGTTTCGGCACGACGAGCGTATCGCTGTTTCAGTGTGTCCAAAGGGGCATGAGGAGCTGTCCAGGTCAGACTCGGAAAGTTTTTCGCCAAAGAACCCCGAGATTGATTTCCACCTCCTCGAAAGGTTCCACCCGCACTTTTCCCTCACCTTCGTAAGCAGCCAGCAGAAGCCAGCGGCCGGATTCGAGTTTGCAGGCTTCCAAGGTTGTGAGTCCATGATCGAGTAGCCAGGCATATCCGACATCGAATGTGGCGTACTTGGCCATTTTTTTAACTCGATCGTACCCGGCTGTTTTGGGGCTGAGCACTTCACAGACCCAATCCGGCGCCAGGGTGATCGAATTGCACGGCTCTTCTTCGGGATGGTGTTCCTGTTTCCACCCGGCCAGGTCGGGGACGAGGATATGCTCTCCCGGTTGTAGCTCGGGTTCAATCAGGATGATTCAACCGCCCGGTCCACCCTTGCCGAACTGATAGGCGGGTCCGATTTCGTAGCCCAAGGAGGAAACCGCGCTTATATGCTTTCTGGATGGTCTTGGGTAAACGAATAATTCCCCGTCTACGATTTCGCGGTCGTATTTTCCAGGATGCTGAGGAGGTCTTGGTAGGTTGCTCCTTTTTTTACAGCTTCGCTCATGGCTGCCCTTGGTCCTTTAAATTTGAAAGGAACACCGGAAAACCCTCCGATCCGCAATCGAGACGGTATGCGGCCTGAAGGAGTGAGGGGTTCGCTGGAACATATGCACAGGCCGTGCAAGGCGCCCGAAAAGAAAGGGCAAGAGTCGGGCGCCAAGGTGGCGGGTTCCCCGTCCCCTACGACTCGATAACTATCCTGTGCTCGACCAGCGACATGCTGCGGATTCGTCCCTGAATCACTTTGCGCTCCCCGAAGATGTTTTCGATTCTAAGCCCGTCTTCAGCGTTTTCAACCTTGTCGACGGCCTCCAGGATCAATTCCTCTTTGCCATCTTTTAGCAGGTACGCATTAGCTTCACACATAAGGCCAACTCCTTTTCCAATCTCCACCCCGGCGATGGGGTGCGGAATTCAAAAATGGTCCCCAACCCGCCGGGTCGGGATCTCGAAGACTATAGTGTAATACGGTTCGGCCACCAAATTCAACACCTCAAGGTCCGGGCCGATTCGTTCCGGGGCTGAAAAACAGCCGGCACGAAGACACACGACGGTGTGTCATCCGGGAACGGAGCCGCGGTGCCCGAGGGGCTCACCTTCGTAAAACATCGCGCTGAACCGGCAGTTAAGCATGGTGTCGAGTTCCTTTGCAAACGCTTCAATTCGATTGATTTTGGCCGGAAGCGCAGGGTTTTCAACCCCCTTGGTCACGAAATCGAAATAAAGCGTCTGGAGCTTCCAGGCCCGGGGGCTTACGCCCATTTTTCGACAAAGGCCGAGGAGTCTGAAGAGGCGGCCCGCATCGGCTTCATCGAATGTATTTGTCAGCTTCAAAAAAAGTTCGACAAGAAAGCCTCCGAGCTTTCCCGATACATGTTCTAGGTCGGGGGGCACACCCCAAGATTTGGTTTCTTCCCAAACGGCGTCAAGCCTGGCCATGTGCACCCGGAAATAAAAATCGGTCGAATCCCAGGGTGCGCCGGGATGAGCCGGTTCCATTTCGTGGGCTATGAGCTTTTCGGCAAGCAGTTCGACCTCCTCGCTCAAAACGCGCTGCATGGCGGCCTCCAGATCGGCGGGAATCTTGATGCCCCACTGCCGAAGCGAAAGAAGCAGGGGTTTGTGGCTGGCAAAGAGGCTTCTGTGCAGCGCCGTCCAAACCTCGAGGGCTTTTGCGCCGATCTCGAGGGAGATCCTTGCCCGCAGATCCTTTAGAACGTGTTCGAGCCCGTAATAATCGGGCCCGAACTTATCATCGAGGACCCGGACCAACTTGATCGTGCTTTGCTCTTCTATGGCGTTTTGGAGGGCGTCCAGAATAGAGTCGTAATCGCCTTGGAGAGGGGATTTTACCGAGCAGCGGAAGTCCAGACCACTGAAGTGGACAACGGCGTAAATGAAATCCCGCTCCTCCAGGGTTCTTTGGTCTTTGACCCTGACAAGTCCATATTGGCAGTTGATCGGGCCTGCGGCGAGGTCTTCTTCTTTTTGGGGTAAAACCTCGTAGGCGTAGATTCGAATCTGCCTGCGGGTCGAAAGGGACTCGATGGCATAGCTTGCAGCCACTCTTTCCATGTCCACCTGTTCGGAGACAACCTTTGTCGTAAACACCTTCGCCCCGTTCGCGTACTCGGGCAGGTTGCTTGGAGCGGCCTCCAGCAGCTTAAGAAAAGCGGGCAGAAGATCGGGCGAACCGGTCCTGGCGGCCAGATCGATTGCCATGGCGGCGTATTTGAGTACCAGGACGGCCTCAAGTTGGCTGATTTCGTCGAAAAACCATCCGCACGAGGTGTACATGAAAAGGGCAAACCGTTGCATCTCGAGAAGTTGGAGGAAGCGCACCGCCTCCACAGAGCGCGCTTTGGCCCCGAGACGGGAGGCAAGAAAGCGTTCGCCCCCCGGTCCTTTCCTGTCGAGGATTGCTTCGATATAGCCGTCTCTTAGCTCCCAGGGGTCCTGGTTGCAAAGCTCGCCCATACGTGTCTGAAAATGCTCGGCGAGGGCGTCTCGCAGATAGTCGAAGGCCTGGCGCAAGGGCGCCCTCCATTTTTGATTCCATCCCGGTTCGCCGCCCAGATGGCAGCCGCAATCATCGCTCCAGCGGCCAACTCCGTGAGCGCAGCTCCAGGCGGTACGCTCGATGATTTCCACCTCGGCCACCACCGGGAATGTGTCGAGAAACCACCCGTAGTTGACGATTCGAGCCGAAGGATCGCCTCTTAGTGCGTTAAAGGCCGAGGCGAGGGCCATATCGCCGAATTTGAAGTGGTGGCCGTAGGTCTCCCCGTCGGTTGCCGTATTGACCAGCCACGGCTCACCGGTCGGGGCGCGCTCGGACCATGACCGGTCGATCTGTCCCAGGAACCTGGAGCTGTGTTCGAGCAGACGGTCGAAAGCGATCCCGTGGGCCAGGGCGGAATCGTAGAAGAAGATGTGGAGATCCTTGCCGCCAGGGCATGGATAGCGGTAGGCCCGCCCGGTTGGAATGGCCCCTCCGGAAGCCTCCCGCCAGCGGGTATCCGCCTTTTGAAAGCGCCATCGCAGAGCTTGATAGGGTGAAAGGATCGTGAATTTGATTCCCTCCTGCGCGAGCAATTCGAGGGTTTCCCGGTCCACGGCGGTTTCGGCCAGCCACATCCCCTCCGGAGCTCTGCCGAAGCGATGCTTAAAATCGGCAATTCCCCAGCGAATCTGGGTCAGCTTGTCGCGCCGGTTTGCCAGAGGCATAATTATGTGATTATAGACCTGGGCCATGGCGTTGCCATGGCCGCCCAGGGCATCCACGCTGTGCCGGTCCGCGTCCAAAATGTTTTTGTAGACCCATGGGTGGTGGCGCTCGATCCAACTTATCAGGGTCGGACCAAAATTGAAGCTGAGGTAGCGGTAGTTGTTGACCAGATTCAAAATTCGATTCCGCTCATCGACCAGTCGTGCGGCCGTATTGGCCCGGTAGCATTCCAGATGGATACGTTCGTTCCAGTCGTGATACGGAGCGGCGGAATCTTCGCGTTCGATTTCTTCTATCCACGGGTTTTCACGGGGAGGCTGGTAGAAATGGGCGTGAACGCAAACGTATTTTTTTTCGGAAAGGTCGCTCACCGGGTTCCTCCCTGGGGGGGCATGAGGGGTGTAATGTCGATAGTAATTGTACAACCCGCGGAGTCGATTTTCCAGCCAACTCGGCCGGTCCGGGGCTCGGGCGGCATTGACATCAACCCCGGCCATTTTATGTTTAAATAGTACAATGTACAAGGAGGGTTCTTGATGGAAGACAAATACAGGTTCGAAACGTTCACGGCCGATGCGGCTTCTTTCGACCGGGAGTTCAGCGATTTTCTGAACGGCAAGTCGAGGGAATGGAAAGTGAAATCCTGCTCTTACTGCCATGACGACGTTGGAAAAAAGACTTACGCATCCTGCATATTCAAGCGAAGCTAGGGCTTGGGAGCAATAGAACCCGAAACGGTATTCGGGGCGCCATGGAGCGGAGAGCGGGAATGAGAAAAGCGCCTCGTCTTGCTTTGCCGCTCCTTTTTTGCGGTCGGGGGACCTGTGTGGTGTTAGCCGGGGGTCGAAGCGGCATAATCGGGCAGGCGGAATCGCAAAACGCGCCCGGCGACATGAGGGGCATTGAGCGGCTGATCGTTCCATTGCATGCGTACGCCGCCGGCGTTGCCGATGACAACCTCGAGGGTTTTCGCGGCTACCCATTCCTTGTGGTCTCCGGGATGGAGCATTTCCGAGCGGGGTTTTTGATCGTCGATTTTTATCTGAATCCAAACGGTGCTGTCCGCCTGGACGGCGAACTTGTTGAGGGTATGGGCTTCGGCCTTCTGGAGGGCGCCATCGCCAGGGAGGACATCCGCGGCGGGATTTCCCACGGGAAACTGCGCCAGATCCGCCTTGTCGACCGAACCGGTGAATGTTCCCGCTGTCCGGTCCGGGTCGCTGGCGGCAACACCGGAGTTTTCAGCCGGTTTTTGAGCTTCAAAATTCATGGCGGCCGAGTTGGCGCGAGCCGTTTGAACCTGCTCGGAGATGGTTTTGCCGGGCCGTTTCGGGGGTGTGCGGGTCGGTGACTTCTGCAGTTCGGCGGGTAGGCTTTGCTGAGAGAGGAGCCTGTTTGCCCCGGGGGGGGGAGCAAAGAGCCTTGAGCGTCTCTGGGAGATCCATTCGCCGCCGAAGAAAACCGCGGTCGAAGAAAGAAAGAAAACAAAAAGGGGCAGCGCCACCATTTTCCGGCGTTTAAACAACGTTTTGCGCAGCCGCCCGTATCTTTCTATCCCCGCTTCCTGAAGATTGCACGCTTCGATCTGAGAGGAGAACTTTTTGAGCAGCGGCTCCGAGTCCAGATTCAAAGCATTACAGTAGGCGCGGACGGCATTACGCAGCAGAATCGAGGCGCCGAACCGTTCGAAGTCGCAATTTTCAAACGATTGGAGCATCGACGCACTGATGCCGCTCAGTTTTGAAAGGGCTTCAATCGTAAGATTGCGATGAACCCTTTCTCTTTTAAGATATCCGGCAAGTTCTTCCATCAAATCACGGCCCCTCGCCTAGAGGGAAATCTGGATGAAAGCTTTGGATTCAAGCTTCTTCAGCCATTGTTCGTACTTGTGTTGCATGGCTTGCTCGTAGAGTATCTGACGCACCTTTTCCCGCGAAGCGGGCGGTGACATATTAATATGCTTGTTCGTCACGTCAAGCACTTTTACAAGATAATATCCATCCTGACCCTGCGCCAGTTTGGAAACCTGGCCTTTTTGGAGTCCCTCGACGGCCTTGGCTATAAAAGGGGCCATCTCCCCGGGGTCCATAAAACCGATATCTCCCCCGGACTGCGCAGCGGGTCCCTTGGAATATTTGCGCGCCAAAGCGGCAAAATCGGCTCCGCCTTGAAGTTTTTTCACAAGACTGAGACCTGTTTTTTTGGCCTCCGCGGGGGAGGCGTTTTCCCCTTTGAAGGGGAGTTCGATCAGGGCCAAACGAATCTGTTTTGAATTCGTGGCGCCATCGTCGAGTTGCCCTCCTCGTGCGTTCAGATAAGCGTCGACCTCCTGGTCTGTGACAACGACTTGGGATTTAATCACCCGCTGGAGGAGTTCCTGGCGGGCAATGCCCTCTTTTATCTGCTTGCGCATGTTGGCGACGGAGTCGCCGTTGGCCGCCAGTTTTTGTTTCAGCTGTTCTTTGTCCAAATGATTCAACTTCATGATTTCCTGAATCCTGGCGTTTACTTCGGCATCGCTCACCACGATTTTGAGCCGCCTGGCTTCCATATCGGCAAGCTTTTGCTGGATCAGTTGATCGAGGACGGCATGCTCGATTTGGGACTGTTTTTCCGGAGTGCTCAGGTCCATTTTGGGCACTCTCTTTTTCAAAATCGCAATCTGGTTTTGCAGATCGCTGTAGAGGATTATTTGTCCGTTGACGTTGGCCACGATGCGATCCACGACCTCGGCTCGCGCCGAGCCGAGAAGGGCGAAAGCAAGAAGCATGCCAAAAAAAACAATTCGGGTCCTCTGAAAAAGGTTCATACCTGCCTCGCAAAAGCGTTTAGTGTTGAATGGCGAACAGTGACCGGACATTGAAGGTTTTGCGCGACAGGCATTACCGCGTCTTGTCACTTTCACTTGGTTTCGCCTGTAGCATTTTCGCCGGTTTCTTGCAAGATTCTTTTAAGACGCAGCAGCCTTTGGGGGAAATTGCGCCCCCAAATTTCCACTTTGAGTTTGTATTGAGATTCCATAATGAAATTCAAATTACTTCGGCCAAAACAGGAGGCGATGGTCCCGGCAGCCTCGGGTTGCACGAAGGACAGGTGCAGGTTCTCGCCATCTCCGTCCAGCCGGCTCACCCCGAGCCCGCGCAGGAGCAGGCGCATCATGGCCATCAGAACCAGGTTCTTTGCCGTCTCGGGGAGCGGGCCGTAGCGGTCGCGCCATTCACCGGCCAAGTCTTCAATAGCCTGTTCATCGGCCAGGGTGGCAAGCCTTTTGTAAGCGATCAGCCTCTGGTCGGTATCCAATATGTAGTCGTCGGGAAGGAAGGCCGAAACGGGAAGGTTGATCTCCGTTTCGATCGCGTCCTGAGAAGAGCCGTCGTTTTTCAAGCCGCTTACGGCCTTTTCGAGCAATTCCAGGTAGAGTTCGTAGCCGACCGCGGCAATATGTCCCGATTGGGACGAACCGAGTATTGCGCCGCCGCCGCGGATCTGGAGGTCGTTGAGAGCGATTTTGAAACCTGAGCCCAGTTCGCTGAAATCAAGGAGCGCGCGCAGTCTCTTTTGGGCATCCCTGGTGATCAGGGTTTCGCCAGGGATGATCAAATAGGCGTAGGCTTGCTGGTTGGATCTGCCCACACGGCCTCTTAACTGATAGATTTGAGCCAGTCCGAACTTGTCCGCCCGGTTGATTATTATCGTGTTTGCCGCCGGAATATCAATGCCCGATTCAATGATGGTCGTGCAGACCAAAACGTCGGTTTTCTTATGGATGAAATCGAGCATCACCTTTTCCAGTTCATGCTCCCTCATCTGCCCGTGGCCGACGGCAATCCGTGCTTCGGGTGCCAGGGAGGACAGTTTGGCGGCCATCTGGCGAATGGTCTGCACGTGATTGTGGACGAAAAAGACCTGCCCGCCCCGGCTCAGTTCCCGATAGAGAGCCTCCTTGATGGTCAACTCATCGAAGCTCGTCACGTAGGTTTCGATGGAACGGCGGTCTTCCGGCGGGGTTTCGATGGTGCTGAGATCGCGGATTCCGGCCAGAGCCATGTGGAGCGTTCTGGGAATGGGGGTGGCAGTCAAGGTGAGCACGTCAACGGATGCGCGAAGTTTTTTGAGTTTTTCCTTGTGGCTGACCCCGAACCTGTGTTCCTCGTCGATGATCAGAAGTCCCAGGTCCTTAAAGACCACATCCTTCTGCAGGAGCCGATGGGTGCCTATGACGATGTCCACGCGGCCTTTCCCGATCTCCTCGATTATGGCCTTCTGCCGGGCGGGGGACTTGAAGCGGCTGAGGGCCGCGACGTTTACGGGAAATCGATCGAATCTCTCGTGAAAATTCTCGTAGTGCTGCTCGGCCAGAACCGTGGTCGGAACGAGCATGGCGACCTGTTTGCCGTCCATGACCGCCTTGAAGGCCGCCCGAATGGCAACCTCCGTTTTCCCGTAGCCCACGTCTCCACAAATGAGGCGGTCCATGGAGCGCTTCGAGGTCATGTCATCGAGGACATCTTCGATCGCTTTTGCCTGATCGCGAGTCTCTTCGAAGGCGAAGGTCGTCTCGAATTCCTGAAAGTAGTGGTCGGGAGGCGTGAAGGAATATCCTTCCGTCACCTGCCTGGACGCGTAAATCTCCAGGAGTTCCTCGGCCATTTTTTCCGCCGACTCCCTGGCCTTGGTCTTGGCCTTTGACCAGGATTTCCCGCCCAGCTTGTCGACTTTGGGCGCCTGTTCCTCCATGCCCAGGTATTTTTGGACCTTGCCAAGCTTGTCGACAGGCACGTAGAGCTTGTCGCCATCCTGGTAGAGAATGAGCAGGAAGTCGTTTTGCACGCCTCCCGTGCTAAGGTGGGCCAGTTCCTTGTAGACGCCGATTCCGTGGTCGACGTGGACAACGAAGTCCCCCTGGTGCAAATCCTGGAAGGAACTCAAGAAAAGGCCGGCAACCGACTTCTCGGCGCGTCGCGAAGAGCGCCTTTCGAATATTTCCTCCTCGGCGGCAACGGCGAGTTTTTCGGCCGGCCAAAAAAAGCCGTCGGGCAGCGCGCCCTGGATGATCTTTACCGGGCCTGCCTCGAAGGACTCCTGTGCGAAGCCCAGCGCGCCCGCAACCGATTCGACCCCGTAATCCTGGAGGAGCTCGCAGAGCCTTTGGGCTCGATCTTTTTTGGAACAGACGAGGTAGACCGAAACGCCTTGGGACATCCAGGCGCGAAACCGGGACGCCAGCGGCTCGAGCAGCCGCTCCCTGTTTTCGTGGGCCTTTACCGCCGAGGCAAGCTCGGTATGGGCGCAGGTTCCAAGATCGAAAACCCTGGCCTCCTCGCGAGCTATCGGATTGGCATGGAGCTGCCGGAAGCGGCCGGCGGCCTCCAAAGTCCTTGCCGGTTCATCGTAGAGTTCCTCCGGGGGCCTTCTCCATTCGCTATCCGCGGAGCCTTCGTCAAAATCGCGCAAAATCTTTGCCCATTGTGCCTTCATCGCCTGGCGCGCACCGGCCGCATCGGCCCAGACCACAATGGCGCCGGGGTCGAGGTAGTCCCACAGGCAGGCGGTCTTGCCGAAAAAGACGGAAAAAACCGGCTCGAAGGCCTCCGAATGGTACCCTTCGGATATCCTTTCAAGCCAGATATTGCCTGCCGAAGGGGCGAGCAGCCCCTTTCGGACATCCTGGTAGACCGCGTCCCTGGCCCTCAGCTTGGTCTCTTCATCCAGAACGATCTCGTTGGCGGGCAGCAGGAGCGCATCCTCGATCAGCCCCATCGATCGTTGGGTGCTCGGGTTGAAAAGGCGGACCGATTCCAGTTGATCTCCGAAAAACTCCAAGCGAAGCGGGTGGCGATAGAGGGGGGCATAAACGTCGAGCACGCCGCCGCGAAGACTCAGGTCGCCGTAGTCTTCCACCAGCGGAACCCGGAAAAAGCCCCGCTCGCACAACCTGCGCACCAGGACCTCGGGGTCCAGGGTTTCCCCGGTTGTCAAGTAATCGGTGTTGGAGACAAGAAGTTCGGGCGGGATCAGCCGCTCCATGAGCGCGGGGGCCGAAGTGAGCAGCACAAGGGGCGGGGAGGCGGCCCGAAGGGCATAGAGCGCTTCGATTCTTGCAGCCGTTGTTTCCGCTTTACCCAGGGCCCTGGCCTTGTGACCCGAGCGAGAAGGCAGGGTCCAAATTCGCCGATCGAGCGCCTTCTGCGTGCGCCTTCGGTTTTCCCCCTGGTCGTAGACGCCTCCGCCGGAAAAAAAATCGATCATCCGGGCGTATCGTTCGGCTTCCCTGTCGGTTGCGGCAATCAGCACGAAAGGCTTTCTTATGCGGCGCATGGCCATGGCAACGAGATAGGCCAGGGCCGAGGGCTGGACTGCCCTAAGAGCCGCCGACTCTCCGGTCTTTTGCAAAAACTCTATAACATCGGCCGAAGTGTGCTTTATGTCCGCGTAGCCCTCTGAAGGGAGCTCGGATAGACCGAAATGTTTCTCAAACTCGGTAATTGTCATTAATTCTTTCCCGAAAAACCCCGCCGGAAACTCAATTTTTTACAAGCAGTACAATTTAAACCTTCATTATACCACATGTTGGCGCGCGCTGGAATTTTCAAATCCACCGGGAGCAGAGCCCCGTGGGCCGCAAGCCGATCGTTTCGCTTCCGGACATGGTGTTTCCAAGAGCGAAAACAAGTTTTGGCCCGACCCCGAACATGGCGGGACCCACAGGCTTGTGATATAAAGGCGTGTATTTCTAACATGAGTGTTGCGGAGGCGGGAAGTGGGAGATAAAGAGGTAAGGGAGCTACTCAGGCAAATACCGGGCGTTGACCGCGTCCTGGAGTTCGAAGCTGTAAGGGGGGCACTCGCACGCCATCCGAGAGGGATTGTCCTGGACGCTGTACGCGAGGAACTGGGCGAGATGCGCAAGCGGATTTTACTCGGGGCCGGCCCCTTGCCAGCCTTTGAGGCCGATGAACTGGGGCAGTCCGTGGCGCGGCGCGCGGACCGGCTCGCGGCTTACACATTGCGCCCGGTGATAAATGCCACGGGCATAGTGATTCACACCAATCTTGGCCGCTCCCTTCTGCCCGAGGAAGCCCTGACCCGGCTTGAGACGATTTGCCGCGGTTTCAACAATCTCGAATACGATCTGCAAAAGGGCCAACGAGGGTCGAGATATGTTCATGCCGAGGGGATTCTTCGCGAACTCACCGGCTCGGAGGCCGCCCTGGTGGTAAATAACAACGCGGGAGCGGTCTTCCTGGCTCTGAACACTCTGGCCGCCGGCCGCGAGGTCGTTGTCTCACGGGGCCAACTGGTCGAGATTGGCGGTTCCTTCCGGATCCCGGATGTCATGAGCGCAAGCGGGGCGATTTTAAAAGAAGTGGGTACGACCAACCGTACTCATTTGAAAGACTATGTGTCCGGCATCAACGACCGGACGGCCATGCTGATGAAGGTCCACACGAGCAATTACCGGATTGTGGGTTTTACCAGTGAGGTGGCGATGGAGGAACTGGCGGCCCTCGGGCGCCAACACGGCCTGCCCGTGGTCGAGGATCTGGGAAGCGGCTGTTTGATCGATCTGGCGCCTTTCGGGCTGAGCGGCGAGACGACTGTCGGGGGGGCGCTACGCTCTGGCGCGGACCTGGTGACATTTAGCGGAGATAAGCTGCTTGGCGGTCCCCAGGCGGGCATCATGGTCGGCAGGAAGGATTTGATCGAAAAGTGCCGGAAAAATCCCATCACCCGGGCGCTGCGCGTCGATAAGATGACCCTGGCCGCTTTGGAATCGACTCTGAGGCTCTACAGGGACGAGCGGCAGGCCCTGGAGAAAATTCCAACATTGCGCATGATCGCCATTTCCGTGGAGGAACTCGGCCGGCGGGCCGCCGAACTTGCCGCGCTCCTCGATACGGCCGACCGCGAGAGGGTTTTGCACATCGAAGTTCGCTCCGGTTTCTCTCAAGTCGGGGGGGGCTCTCTTCCCGCCCGGGATTTGCCCACTTCCGTCGTGGCGGTTCGCTCCGGCCAATTTAGCGCAAACCGGATCGAAGAATTTCTGCGTGGATTTGATCCGCCCGTCATCGGCAGAATCGAATCCGGCCATTTCATAATGGACGTGCGCACCCTGATTACGGGACAAGAGGAAATAATCGCCGAGGCCTTCGAACGTATGATCGAAAAAAAATAAAGCCTGCCTTCCGACACGGGGTCGAAAGGCAGGCTTTCTTGCAGCCCTGATTTTTACAATCTCTCAAAGAAGCTTCAGTTTTTTGCGCGAAACTACTCCGCTTTTGCAGGCGCCGCGGGTTTCTTGGGGGCGGCCTTTTTCTTGGAGTGCTTCTTGGCGTGATGTTTCATGTGCTTGACGTGCTTGACGTGCTTGACGCGCTTGACGGATTTCTTTCCCTTTTTTACAGCCTTCTTTTTCTTGGGAGCCTTTTTAGCGGGCGCCGCGGCGGGAGCCGGGGTTGTAGCGGGTTGCTGCATGGCCGGCGGAGTTGTTGTTTCCTGAGCCATTGCGATAGGGCATACAGCCATGGAAGCCCCGAACAAAACAGCGGTAACGATCGAAAGAACCTTACCCTTCATATTGTGAACTCCTTTCCTCCTGAAAAATAATCTTGCCTCTTTGAGAGAGTTAAACCACGGCAAACATTTTAAGGATAAAATCTAAAATATACAAATTAAGAATTTGCCAAATAATCACTTTTTATGTTTTTTTTCTCCGCTCTTGGACTTGCCCGAATTCCGCCGGGCTTTGCGGCTCCCGATGCCCTTCTTTTTACCACTTTTTCCTGGATGGGCGGCTTTGGCGGAGTTGTGTCCGCGGCGGGTTTTTTTGGCCGATGCTCGATGGGTTGCGGCCCGTCCGCGGTCCGAGGCGGACTTCGATTTTCCGGTGGCCGAATGTTTTGCCGAAGCTCGCTTTTTTGAAGCGTTCTTTTTCGAGGAGGTTCCGGGACGTTTATGCGAATTGCGGGTCGTGGCCCTGTGGTGTCTCGACGATTTCCCGCGTGATTTCTTGACGGCCGAATGGCGGGCTGAGGTTCGCCTTTTGGAAGCCATCTTCGAGCGTTTATGGAATTTGCGCCCCGCGGCCTTTGAACCTCGGGCCGATCTGGTTTTCCTCGACAGGGCATGAGAGCGGGTCGCTTTTTTCGAATGGCTGCTCAGCGCGAATTTACCGCTTCTTCGCTTCCCGTGTCTGTAGGACTTTCGCCCGTGACGGCTGTATTTTCGATGGTGGCGGGAACCCCTTTTTGCGGCCCGATGCTTGGAGTGGTTCAGCCAGCCGGGTTTATTGAAAGAAGGCTTGCCGGTGGCTTGCGGATGGTAGTTGGAAGGATTGTACTCGTGTTTCAACAGATGCTGATATTGTTCCTGGAGTTGGCGAACCTTGTCGTTCACCTGGCCCTGATTTTGGCCCTGTGCGGGGGGCTGGGGCTGCCCTTGAGGGGGTGCTTTGGTCTGCTCCTGGTTGGAGGCCGGGCCATTTGGCGTTGTGTCGGCGGCAAAGCAGCCGGGCGCCAAAAGAAGTGGAATGGATACCAAAACCGTCAACATGAGCATATTGCGAAATCTCATGGAATCTCCTCTGTGTGAAAGCCTTTCGGGCGGGGCTTTCAATCCCGTCGGTTTTTTGTCGAGCATGATTGTCGCGGGCGAATATAGCACAACTGGGGATATTTACAACGTTTGCCGGCGTGTGCGCAAGTTGGCGTGAACAGCGGTCGCCAGAATTTCCAAAATGTCTGTTTTGCCGTGATGAAAGCAGTTTTGTCCGATCGCTTTTTGATGCTATAAGGAGCAGATAATAATGTGCAAGGTCGGCTTAAAGCTATTGGACGGAATTGTCGAATATCCCTGTGGCGGATTCCGAATTCCGCAACTGGCCAAGGAGAGCGCATGGCTAAAATTGATGCTTTTTTCAAGCTCATGAACGAACAGAAGGCTTCCGACCTGCACATGGTTTCGGGCCAGCAGCCGGTTTTGAGGATTCGAGGCGATTTGGAGCGGGTAAAATACAGGGTCCTCGACGACGACGAATTGCGCACGATGCTCTACGAGATCACCCCCGAGGACAAGGTCAAGATATTCGAGGAAACCGGCGACCTCGATTTCGCTTATGAAATCCCGGGGCTTGCCCGTTACAGGGTCAATTTTTTCATTCAAAAAAACGGGATCGGAGCGGTTTTCCGGGAGATCCCGAGCGAGATTTTGTCGGTCGAGCAGCTTGGCCTTCCCGCGGTCATAAACCGGCTGGCCCTTCTGCCCCGGGGGATCGTTCTGGTGACCGGCCCCACCGGAAGCGGCAAGTCCACAACGCTTGCCGCGATTATCGACGAGGCCAACCGCAAGAGAAAAGAGCACATAATCACAATCGAAGACCCCATAGAGTTTGTCCATACGAGCAAGAGCTGCCTGATAAATCACCGGGAAGTCGGCACGCACACGCGGACTTTTTCCGCGGCGCTTCGGGCCTCACTGCGCGAGGACCCCGACATAATCCTGGTGGGTGAAATGCGGGATTTGGAGACAATCCGTCTGGCCGTCGAGGCGGCCGCGACCGGCCATCTCGTTTTTTCCACTCTCCACACCCAGAGCGCCCCGAAGACCATCGACCGCATCATCGAGGTCTTCCCCGTTGGCGAACAGGCGCAGATTCGTTCGACCCTGGCCGACGGTATCCGGGCGGTAGTCTCGCAGGCGCTTTTTAAACGTGTCGATGTCAAGGGGCGCATCGCGGTTCTCGAAATATTGATAGCAACCCATGCGGTAAGGGCCATGATTCGTGAATCAAAGACCCATCAAATCCCCTCGGCGCTTCAGACGGGGAAAAAGTACGGCATGCAGACCCTGGACGATGCCATAGCCACTCACCTCAAGGCGGGCCGAATCGACCCGGCTGAAGCCTATATGAAATGTGTGGACAAGGATAAGTTTCGCCAATACCTTACCGAGCCTCCTCAGGACTTTACCGAGGTCTAGAGGCCGCGTTTCGCCAGGGCGAGGGGCGCGCCGGATGGCAGAGCCCGCGGCTGCCTGGTGCGAGGGAGGAAGGACGATCATGAGACAGAAAGAACTCGATGAGCTTCTGACGGGTATTCTCGATGAGAATCCCACTGCATCGGATATCAATTTCACTGTGGGCAAACCCATGCAAGTCGAGGTCGACGGCCTGCTAAGGCAGGTGTGTAAAAATTTTGGCATCAACACCCTGACCCCGTTTCACACCGAAACCATAGCCATGAACCTGGTGGGCGGCGACATCCGCGGCATTCGGCAACTCCTTAACTCCGGATCGTGCGACATATCCTATCACCTGCCTGGCCGGGCCCGCTTCCGTGTCAATATCTTTTCCCAACGCGGCACCTATTCGATCGCCATGCGGCAGCTCCCGACCCGGATCCTTACGGTGGACGAACTGGGACTGCCTGCGGTGCTCAAAAAGGTTGCCGATGAAAAGCGTGGAATCGTCTTTGTCACCGGTGCGACCGGCAGCGGAAAGACAACCACCCTGGCCTCGATTTTGAACGAAATCAATTCACGGTATCCCTACCACGTGGTGACTCTCGAAGATCCGGTGGAATTCGTCCATCCGCAGCTCAAGGCCACCTTCAATCAGCGCGAGCTGGGTCTGGATTTCGATACCTTTGCAAACGGCCTGCGCGCCGCTTTGAGGCAGGCCCCCAAGGTCATACTGGTCGGGGAAATGCGTGATCGCGAGACCGTGGAAATCGGACTGAGCGCGGCCGAAACCGGCCACCTTGTGCTGACCACGCTGCATACTACCGATGCCGGTCAGGCTGTCAACCGCATCGTGGGCATGTTTGAACTCGATGAGGAGCGGCTTATCCGTATTCGCCTGGCCGACAGCATGAAATGGATAATCTCTCAGAGACTTCTGCCCAAAGTGAGCGGCGGGCGTGTTCCGGCCCTCGAAATCATGGGCTCAAGCCTCAGGGTCCAGGAGGCTATCATGAACGGTGAAGCCGAGGGCAAGACTTTCTACGAAATGATGGAACAATCCGAACACCAGGGATGGACCACCTTCGACGCCAACATTTCCAAGCTTTACCAGCGGGGCAGAGTCTCGGAGGAAACCGCTCTCGCCTTCGCAAACCGGCGCGCGGTCGTAAAAAGAAACATCGATCGGATCAAATCCTCTCGCGGTGAAAAAACAACTGATATCGAGGGGTTGAAAATGGACCAGGAATATCGGAGGACCATGGGCTGATGTTGAAAACCTTGCTGTTCCATCAGTGCGTTTCGTGAATATAGGCGGCCTTGCGGGAAGGCGGCGGGGCGGTTTTTGCCGGGGGGGGGTGAGCCGGTATCGGATTTGCCGCCCATGGTCTGCTAGTTGGCGTGCCGGATGATACGCTTTTTTGAATTTCCACAACATGTTGATAAAATTCGTCTGCCCCTGAAAAGCTAGTGCGGCCGCCATTCCGAAGTCATCCCGCAGGCCCCTCGATCCCGGATGTTTTCGGTTTAGAACAGCCTGCGTACGCACCAGTTCCTCGTAGAACTTCTTCAATGGAAGCCTTGTTGGCACGACGGCATGCTGAATGTCGAACAGGCGATAACCGAGTGTGGTAAGTTCCGGGGCCTGCTTGAACCAGATTTCCGTGCCGGTGTAAGGAGTTTTCACCGTCAGGGGGACTATTTCGGGGACATCCATCGCCCAGTTGCGCACCGTCTCGAATCGATTTTCATCCCGGTCCGGGTCGGCAATGATGTTGAGGGCAACGACCAGCCCTATCTTCCTGGCCGCTTCCAACGCCCTGAAATTGATTCCCGTATTGGTCCTCTTGCGCAACCCGCGCTTCTCAATCTCCCCGCCGATTGCGAAACCTTGCTCGGGATGAACCAAGGCGACATCATCGGTAATGAACACATCGGGTTCGCTTATGGCCGCCAAATTTTGCGCGGCGATCTCCGGGGCCACGCTCCGATAGGTCCGATTGTAGAAAGTCCATGCGCCGCAAAAGGAGCAATCCCATTGGCAACCGCGGGCAAACTCGATGGAAGCGCAAGGATCGAGGCCTCCGATGAAGTACTTGTGCCTTTTGCGGGTCAAATCCCGCGCAGGCCGCTCCCCTTATTGACATCCATGACATCTATCGTTTGTAATTTCGGATGATGGTGGAATTGCTCTTGGGCAAAACCGGCAAGTTCATGTATCATATCGACCAGGCCATTCGGAAATTTTCGAGCCTCCCGGTCAAGATATGCCGATGGAGCGCCAGGTTCCCGGGCGAATCCATCCCGCAGCGTCAAGAAAATGTCCTGCCGGGGCTGCCGGGGGGGAGGCGACAATTTGTTTTTCGCAGCCCTGTTTCGCCTGCCCCGGGCTAGTTTCGGATCATGCCCCGCAACGGGGTATTTCCCCGATAACCGCATTGCCTGTATGGCATAAATATTGAATCCCATGTGGCCGACCCTAGAGAGTCTGATGCATAACGGCCCAAAAATCGTAAGCCAGGAGCTGGAGATGGAATCGAACAACGCCAGAAGCCTTCAATATCATATCGAGCAGGTGAGGCAGGGGAAAAGACGTTTTGAAAACGCCTACCAGGCCGTTGCCAGAATGATCCTCGATGAACACTTGGCAACGGAAAAAGTGATGGTAAACGGCAAGAGCACCTATGATTTCAAGATCTTCCGGACCTTGCCCAGACACGTGATAGGAATGTATGACGAGATCAACAGTTTTGTCTCGTTCGTAAAGGATGCCGCCGAAGGGGGTTCATCGAGGGAAATGGCTTACGTCCTTGTTGGCGAACCCGGCAACGGAAAGACCTTCTTCGTCGACTATCTGTGCGCCCTGTACCGCAATTTTGTGGCTCGCGAGGAAAACCGCAGATACACCTTCAACATCAAGAACCTGGCGGCTCTTGGCAGCTACGGCAAAATAAGGTCCCTACAGTCTCAAACCTTCGAAGACCCCATGATCCTGGCCATGAATATTTTCGAGTCCAGTGAGAAAAACAGGCGGTTTCTGTCCGAATCGGCCGGGTTTTCAGATGAACAGATCGAAAAGCTCTATCTCAGCTTCAGGCCTCTCGGGGCATGCAGCGATTACATCATGAACGAGATAAGGGACTATGCGAAGGGAGATCTCGAAAAGCTGCTCGGCTTTTTTGAAGTCGTGCCGGTTC
The DNA here is from genome assembly GCA_021777755.1 of Deltaproteobacteria bacterium. GTDB lineage: Bacteria > Desulfobacterota > Syntrophobacteria > Syntrophobacterales > Syntrophobacteraceae > SbD1. The sequence goes on along the minus strand of JAJYDE010000043.1, from coordinate 15,016 downwards.
CCCTGAGCGAAAGCATGGGCACAATGACCGGCAAATATTCGGCCAAGGACAAGATTACTTCATCGGCGGTCGATCTTCTGGGAGAAGAATCGATCCAGAGGCTGCTGCACATCTCGGATCTCAACAACCCCTACCGGTTCGATCTGAGGCGGGGCGCCCTGGCCCGGGTCGCGGGGGGAGGCATCCACTTCAGCGATGAAATCTTCAAGAACAAAAAAGACCTCGTCCAGGTCTACCTGGGGGTTATCCAGAACCGGAACATAGAAATCGACGGCTTTCGCTGGCCCATCGACACACTTATCATCGCCACCAGCAACAACTCCGAATTCAACAGGTTCCTTGCGGAAAAAGAAGAGGCGCCCATCGTCGATCGGTGCAGGATATGCTACGTGGCCCACAACACCGATTACCGCCTCCAGGAAAAGTTGACCTCCTATGCCATAGGCAGCGAGGCCAAAACGACCCTGACCAAGGAAAAGCTCCATCAGGACCCCAATCTCAACAGCGCCGCATCCGCGGCCGTGGTGCTGAGCCGGCTGCCCAAGTCCGAAAAACTGACTCCCATCGAAACGATGAAGCTCGCGGCCGGGGAAGTCGCCGGGGAAAAGAGCATAAAGACGCTTGCCGAGGTGATCGACTCGCTAAACCATGAGGCCGATATCACCAAGAGGTTCGGCCAGAAGGGACTGGGGCAGCGAAATCTGGGCAGGGCCGTCCAACTGCTCATGGAAACCTCTGAGACCAACGAAGGGCAATGCATGTTCGCCTACGACATCTTCAGGTCCATCGAGCGGGTGATCCTGGATTATGTTTCGGAGGTAAATGATCGGGCGAAGTTTCTCGACGATCTCAACATCGCCAAGGGGCTCTACCGGGAACGGATCATGACCGAGATGTTCAACGCCTATATGGATGAGCCCCACGCCATCCGCAAAGACGTGATGAACTACGTCAACATGATAATCGGAATAGACGCCGAGGACCTCGGCCCCGACCGCATGTGGAAATACAAAAACCCGCAAACCGGGGAACTCAAGGCCCTAAAGATCGACGAGCGCTACATTCAAAGCGTCGAAGACCGGCTCGGGCTAAAGACCAGGGAACAGATGGAATCCTTCAGGACCTCGATCCGCAAAATTTACGGCCAGAAGATGTCCACCGATCGGGATTACGATTTCATGGACAATCTGGAACTGGTGAAAGCGGTCACCGATGTGCGGCTGAAATCGGATATCGCCGGGGCGGGCAGCCTGATAGGGGCCCTTGCCAACCGCACAAACGAGGAAAACCAGAAGCTCTATGACCGCATTATAAACGCCATGCTCGAAAAGCTGGGATACTGCCGGACCTGCGCCCAGAAAACCGTGGAATACTTTTGCACCAAAACCGATGAGAACTGAACCGGGTGATTGGCAGGAAAAACGGCAAAGAGGCGTCCCATGGAAAAAGGAATTTTCGATTCCGCTGAAATCAAGACCGAAGAACATTCGGACCGTGCGAAGCAAACGAGCGAACCGGCCGGTTTTGGCCCTCGGGCTCAGGACCTGGCCTTTTGGGGTGGAGACATGGTTTTTATTCAAAACTCATCGCCTTCCCTAGCTTCTCACGTTCAAAGCCTTAGCGCCATCGACGAACTCCTGGAACGCGACAAGCAGCGCGAAATAGACGGTTTTCCGCGAAAGATCCGAGTCGGAAGGCTTGTCAAGCCCGGCCGGGGAGGCAAGGACAAAATCATCCTGGTCCCCACAACGGTTGAGGAAAAATTCATCCATGACATAAGGGGTGGGGAGCCGGGGGAAGAGAGTTCCTCGGGCGGAACGGGCCAAGGAGAAGAAGGGGAGGTGATTGGAGAGGAGCCCGCCGATGGCTCCGGGGAAGGCTCGGGTTCGGGGCCGGGCCAGGGGGAAGGCGCCGAGCATGAAATCGAATCGAGCGCCTACGATCTTGGAAAAGTCCTGGGGGAAAAATTCGAGTTGCCCAATTTGAAAAACAAGGGCTCGAAACGCTCGCTTACCCGCTACACCTACGATCTGACCGACAGGCATGACAGAAACGGACAGTTGCTCGATAAAAAGGCCACTCTTAAAAAAATCATCCAGACCAATATCAGTCTTGGCAAAATCGCTCATGACGGGGAAATCGACCCTTCGCAGTTCCTGGTTTCCCCCCAGGACGAAGTCTACCGCATTCTTTCGAAGGAAAAGGATTATGAATCGCAGGCCATGATCTTTTTTCTGAGAGATTATTCGGGTTCGATGGCCGGTGAGCCCACCGAGGCCGTGGTTACCCAGCACGTGCTCATCTACAGCTGGCTTCTCTACCAGTATGAAAGACAGGTGGAAACCAGATTCATTCTCCATGATACGACGGCAAAGGAAGTCCCCGATTTCTACTCCTACTACAACTCCATCGTGGCGGGCGGAACCCGGGTCGAGTCGGCCTACCGGCTGGTAAACGAGATCGTCGAGGCCGAAAGCCTTGCCCGGGACTACAATATCTACGTTTTCCACGGCACCGACGGAGACGACTGGGATTCCGAGGGGCAAAACACGCTTCCCCAAATCAGAAAAACTCTCGCCTACGCCAACAGGGTGGGCGTCACCATCGCGGGATCGAACCTCGGGGGCTCATCGGTTGTGGAAAAGTATCTGTCGGGCTCCGGCCTTCTCGAAGAATTTCCTCAGGCGATTCGAATGGACAATGTTGGCGAGAGCGCAACGGAAGTCCGGCTCATAGAGGGAATCAGAAAACTACTTTCCTGACGCGGGACCAAGGCAATGGAGCTAATCAATCAGCACACCAAGAAGATTATGGAAGGGTGCAAGGAGCGAGCCCGAAATTGCGGGCTGCGCTTTGGAGACGAAACGCTCGAATACATCGTGACCAATAAGGACCTGATCGAGCTTTCCTCCAAGCACATGATCCCCACCCTCTACGATTACTGGGTAAACGACATCGAAGTGCTAAAGGAAAAAGGCCGCTACGAACTCTACCCCAATAACCCCTATGAGACGGTCATCAATACGCGCCCGGCCATCTCGTTTTATAACGACAACAATCCCGACTGGCTGAATGTGATGATTTTTTATCACGTGCTGGGCCACATCGATTTTTTCCAAAACAACATGTTCTTCAAACACACCTGGGGGGAAGATTTCGCCGGGCGGGCCCTCTCCGACAAGCGGGCCATAGCCATGCTTCGCTCCGAAAAGGGGCGCTGGGTCGACTACGTGATCGAATTCAGCCGCAGCATCGACAACCTCGTGGGGTTCCATTCCGAGCTGTCCGAAATCAACCAGTCTCAGCAAATCAAGACTTCGGTAAAGCTCGATTTCTACTTCGACATTTTTCTGCAGTCCGTCCGAAATGTCAACCTCATCGAATACTTGAAGGAGATCGACCGCTACAACGAAGCGGTACGCCAATACGGCGAAATGGCCGAGACCTTGTTTTTCTCGCAGGTCATAAGGACTTATCCGGAATTTGAAGCTCTTTTCGGAAGACACAAAAGGAAGGGGCGAAGGCAAGCCCGGGATCTCCTTGAATTCCTGTTGCTCAATTCCCCTTTCCTGCAAGCGGAAGAAAACCGCTGGATGCAGTCGGTAATCGAAATAGTTCGTAAGACCTCGCTCTATTTTCAGCCCCAGATACGCACAAAAATTTTGAACGAAGGCTGGGCCAGCTACTGGCACGAGAAGCTTTTCCTGTTAGACGACCGCATCAGCGGCAACGAGGTGGGCTTTGCCCGGATAAATGCCTTCGTCACTTCCCTGCCAAGGGTGGGCATAAACCCGTATGCCCTGGGGATGAGGCTTTTCAGCCACATCGAAGAGATGGCCGACAAGGGCAGGATCTCCTTCGATTTCCAAAGGATCCAAGACAGCGGCCTTCGCCGCGACTACGATAAAGCCACCGGTTCGGGCCTCGACTATATCTTCGGAGTCAGGGAAGATTACGATGATTTCATGTTCCTGAACAGGTTTGTGGACCAGCAATTCGTCGATCGCCACAAACTCTTTGTGACCGGCATCAGAATCAACCCCGACAAGGGGACCCGCGAGTATTACGTTCGCAGCAGGGAAGCGGGGCAGTACCGGCAAATGCTCCTCGAACAGCTCTATCATCCTCCCTTCATAGAAGTCGACCGGTCCAACACGGAGGATAACTGCCTCTACCTCAACCACCGTTTCGAGGGGAAACCGCTGGTAAAAGAGTTCATCGCCAACACGATGATGGGTATCGAATACCTGTGGGGCGCTCCGGTAAAGCTCGAAACCTCGGAGCCCGTCGAAAGGGCGCGTGAAATCCATCCCGGTGAGGCACACCCTCCCGCGGAGATGGAGCCGCCTCAGCAGAGGGTGCTCTACACCATGAAAAACAGGCGCCTTTCGAGGATACTGCTGTGATGGAGTTTGAAATGGAAAATGGACGACGCGCCATTGGCGAACTTTGCGCCAAAATAGAAGAACGGGGACGCAGAACCCTTTTGAGTTTCCCGGACTTTATCGATCTTGCGGTCGCCTTCCCCGAACGTATCTTCCGCAATATCTTCCAGATGTTCTATGACATGATGCACAGCTACATCGATTTGGGTGTCGATGAATACCCCGATGATCCCGAATCGATCAAGTACGTCCCCTATGACTGCAGCCGCCTTTTGGAAGAGGGAACCGACCGGCCCTTTTTCGGTGACCGCCTTTTCGTAAACAGGCTTATGGAACATATCTCCTCCTTCAGGCGCGGTATCAGGCAAAACAGAATCTACATTTTCGAGGGACCCCACGGGTGCGGAAAGAGTACGTTTCTAAACAACGTGCTGATGAAATTTGAAAAATATTCTGAAACCGATGAAGGGGCAAGCTATGAAACCGTTTGGCGGCTTAACAGAAAACTTTTGGGAAACGGGACCGATCAGACCGCGCAGCTTCTTGTCGAGCAGTTGCGAAACATCGTCGACCGCTCCGCCGGAGAGTTTAAACCGCCCGAATCCGCGCCGGCGGAGTTTGCAGGCAAACAATGGCTCGAAATCGCCTGCCCGAGCCACGACAGTCCACTGCTCCTGATTCCCAAGGCATACCGCAAGGATTTCTTCGAGGCCTTGATCGCCGACAGGTCCTTCAAACACAAGCTCTTCTCTCACAAACAATACGAATGGGTGTTTAAAGACAGCCCCTGTACGATCTGCCAGTCTTTATACCACGCCCTTCTCGATATTCTGGACTCGCCGTCGAAGGTCTTCGAAATGGTGTTTGCCCGAAGAACTCTATTCAACAGGAGGCTCGGAACGGGCATCAGCGTATTCAACCCCGGTGATAGACCCGACAGAATGAATATCGTAAGCGATGACCATATCCAGAACCAACTCAATACTCTGCTCATGGACAGCAATAGAGTGCGCTACCTCTATTCCAGGTATGCCAACACCAATAACGGCATCTACGCCGTAATGGACATCAAGGACCATAACAAGGAGCGGTTCGGCAATTTACATGGAATCATAAGCGAGGGAGTCCATAAAGTCGATTCCATAGAGGAAAATGTCAATTCGCTTTTCTTCGCCCTCATGAATCCCGAAGATCGTGAGAACATTTCGGATACCCAGTCTTTTGCGGATCGCATCACCTATGTGAAAATACCTTATGTGCTAGATTATAATACTGAAATAAAAATCTATAAGAACATCTTCGGCAATCAAATACAAAAATATTTCCTTCCCAGGGTCCTGGAAAATTTCGCTAAAATAATCATTTCCTCCAGACTCAATCCCCAATCCACGGCCATGGCCGAGTGGATACCCGACCCGGGGCATTATCGCAATTATTGCGACAGGAATCTCTTGCTGCTAAAAATGGACATTTACGCCGGGGTTATCCCCGCCTGGCTCTCCGAGGAGGACCGAAAAAATTTCACGGCGAAAAAGAGGCGCAAAATCATTGCCGAATCCGAGTCCGAAGGGGATAGAGGATTTACCGGAAGAGATTCGATCAGGATGTTCAACGAGTTCTACCAGGCTTACATGAAAAAGGATAAGCCCATCACCATGGCCATGTTGAACATCTATTTCAAAAAGCACTGCTGCGCGGAGGGGCCCGTGGCACCCGATTTTTTCGATGCCCTCAGCGCCCTCTACGACTATACGATCCTGCAGGAGGTAAAGGAAGCGCTCTATGACTACAATGAAGAAAACATTTCCCGGCAGATTCAAAATTATCTGTTCGCGGTGAACTTCGAAATCGGCCAGACGCAGAAATGCCACTATACCAACGAGGAGCTGAAAATAACCGAGGAACTCTTCGACGCCATCGAGGGCAAAGTTTTGGGGAATCGTTCGCCGGCCGAAAAACGCAAGGCTTTCCGAAAGGAGGCCCAAAACATCTACGCCTCCAAAACCCTTGCCCGGGAGATTCTTATCGAAGGAAAACATGTTACGCAAACCGGCCTGTATCAATCGCTGCACGATCGCTATGTCCATAACCTGAAAGAAAACGTGCTCGATCCCTTCCTCAAAAACGACAACTTCAGAGGCGCCGTCAAAGACTACATGACCGAAAGCTTCAAGACCTACGACAAGCGGATCCGGGAGGACGTCTCCCTGCTCATGGGCAATCTCAGGGCCCGCTTCGGCTACTCCGAAAACAGCGCCAAGGAAGTGTGCCTGTACGTGATCGACAATGGTCTGGCAAAAAAATTCACGGAGCAGTGAGGCTGGTTTCGGAAGATCATTGCGGGCTGATACCCGTCCGGTTGGAATCTCGCGTGGTGAGCGGGCGGGTATCCACCGTGCCTCAACCGCGGCAGAAAGGACAAGTCAGAAATGATGGCAAGCCCGCCTCATAGTCCGGGTGGGTGCTGACGGAAGAACCACTTGTGCGAGCATGGGCGGAAGGCTGCGCGACAACGCATCGGGCCGTTGCATTTGTGGAAAATACCGCGCCGCCCGCCAATGCAAGCGTCAACGCCATGACAAAAACCGGAAACAGCCATTTATATGTTTTCATCTTGTCTCCTCTCATATATGCGCTTTGAACAATTTAAACAAAGTTAAGAAGCTCCAACTTGCCGTCAAGTTCGCTGCGGCCGGGTATCGCGCGGCTATGGCAGTTTTATGCTCATCCTTTGCAAGAGCATGTCCCACTCGGCTTTCATGGAATCAAGCGCCCGATTCATGAAAAAGTCGCTGAAAGGATTGCGCTCCTCCGGCATCACCTTGGAGAACGGTTCGGGCAGGATGGGACGACGAGGCGTTACCAGCACCCCCAAGGAGCGCGTTGGCGGGAAATGGAGCAGCCGGTTTCTTTGACTTCCCGCCACCCGGCTTGCAAAGAGCCTTAACAGAAAGTTCTGAGACAGGTGGCACCGGGTGATCCGCTCTTCCGAAGGCGGGGCCATGGGAGCGGGGCCGGTCGAGGAGCGTTTCGGGCCGAGGCGGCCCACGAAGTCGAGAAAGCTGCGATAGTGGGAGAAGATCAGAGTAAGACGAGCCCGATTGGCGCTAAAATCGGGCGGCAGGTAGTTTTTTTTGTTCGCCCCCGGGATTTTGGCAAACCAGAAGGCCTCGATTTCAGATTCGAGCAGTCTGTGGCGTTCTATCGTGGAAAGCCTTTCCGCCCCCTTGTACATCACGCTCGGTGGTTGCTCGGAGCTCAATTCCTCTATCAGCGGATGCCACAGCGCGTCGGCCATGAAATGGTTTGCCAGGCCGAGCCCCCAGGAAATCGCTTCGCTATTGCCTTCTTCGAGCGGTTTTCCCTGGAGCCAGTCGACAATGGGGCCGGTTCCCTCCCGCTCGATCAGGCTGTGAAGCCGGTCGCTAATCGAGCTCAGGTAAAAAAAGGGCAAGTCGTAATAAAAGATGTCCGGTGAAACGGCGCCGACGAAAAAAGCGGGTATGTCCAGCCGGAGCCCGGGATTGGCCCCCCCGAGAAGCTGGCTGGCCAGAAATACATGAAAGCGCTCTTTGGGCATCCGGAGCTATCCTATATCGTCTCCCGGATCGCAAAAGGTCTTGATTGCCTCCGGAATGAGTCTTCGGATGTAGGATTGGCGGTCGAAGTCGAATTGCGAAGCATACTCGCGGTAGAGCGGATGTTTGTTGGAAAGAACCGGCGAGGTGTGCCTGGATTGGGCGAATTTGTCCTGGAAATCCTCGATGATGTCGAGCAGCGGGACCTTGAGAAAGTGGTAATCCTCAAGCCAGCCCAGCCGGAACATGGCCTCGAATCGGACAAGGTCGAGCAGGAAGATCGTGATGTCGGTCACACACATCTTGGCGCCGGTATCGAGGAAATGAAACCTTGCGGCGTGGCCCAACCCCTTTACTCTCATGATCAACTCGTAGAAAGCCGAGGATGAATCCTCGTTTCCCCGGACGAGGTGCCTTACAACCCGGGCATCGAGGTCGTGGACGGAGGTGTTTTGGTCAAAGCAGATTCCGAAACGGCGCCGCCAGGAATCAAAACCCTTCCTGGCGACAATTTTTCGCCTGCATTCGGTAAAAAAAAGCACCCGGCCCATCACGGCCTCCCTGGTTCAAAATATGTCGGCGGAAAAGACAAATATTTCGATATCTTTGTCTTTCCAGGCTCCTTCAGGCAGCCCGGCCTTGTGGCACGTCCATTGGAGAAACCGTTCCACGTCGAGGTCGTGTTCGGTTGCGACCTGCGGCAACAAAAGTCCGGCCCGAAATCCCTTTCGAATGAAAAGACCGTGTTTGCCGATTTGGATTTCCGAGATTTCGCCAACAGGCCGCATCGGGGTGAGGACCGATATCTCCAAGTCTATCGCGTCGAGTTCCCCGGAGTCCAGGGAGCAAAATCGAGGGTCGCCGAATGCGGCCTCCACGGCCATGCGTGTCACCGTTTCACAAAGGGGCGTGCGGGCTTCGAGCATTCCGATGCATCCGCGAAGCTCGCGGCCCTTGTGGATGCAGACAAAAGCGGCCCCGAGCGCTTTGAGCCGAGGCTCATCGATGTGAACTTCGGGCATCGCCAGCCCCAGGCATCGGGCGCGAATGGCGCCAAGGGCCAACTCGCGCAGCTTTTGCTTTTCTTCGGCGCTAAAGCCAAGGTCCACTCCGGCTTTCCTGGTCACAGTCGCTTTATGCTCACCCATTTTCGGCCCCCTTGCAGATGGACGCCGCCGCGTAGCCGACCACCCCGGAAAGGTCGCCCGTCACATCGCCCGAGGTGGCGTAATGCAGGATCTTGCACCTGTTGGCGCCAAGCTTTTTGCACGCGTGCATCAGGGTTATCATCGGCCCCGCCCCGCAGGCCTCGGTTCCGCGGTTTTCCACTTCCTCGGCCAGTTTGTGGGGATCCAACGCTTCGAGCAGCTTTAAACATACCCCGTCAAGTCGCCTTGCCGTTTCATCGGGGTGGTAGTGGGAAAGATCACTGCTGGCGATCAGCAGCACGCGATGTTGACCGCAGACCCCGGCAACGGCCTCCGAGAGCCTCATGCAGAACTCGGGAGCGCGCGTGCCGACAAGGAGCGGCGTGAGCCGGAAACTTCCCAGCACCGACTGCAGGAATGGAAGCTGGATTTCCAGGGAATGCTCGCCCGATTCGGCGCCGGGATTGTATCCTATGATATCTGCGTGTTTTCGCAACTCTTCGATCAAATGGCGGTCGAGCGGCACTACCCCCAGAGGGGTGCGGTATCCATCGGCAACCGAGATGCTCGCTCCGGTGAATCCGGCCCTGTGGCTCGGGGCCATGATGAGCACCCTGTCGAACATGTCCTTGGAAAGAAGTTTGTAGGCGCGAGCGGCCACGCCGCCCGAATAGATGTAGCCTGCATGAGGGACGACAAGACCGGCTAGTTCTCCGTCCAGGACCGGCTTGTCCGCCCGGTCGAGGTATCCGGCCAGTTCCTTTTGCAGCATGACCGGATCGGAGCTATACCAGGTCCCGGCAATCGCCGATTCCCGGATTTTTTCGGCGCCCATCTGTTATCTCCCTTTTCCCGCGAAGAGCCCGGCCTGCTTTGCCTATGAGATCCGGGGCATAAGCGCCCATTTTATATGCCACCATCGGCAATCGGGATTTCTGTCGAGGCAGACGATTCCGCCGTTTTGGAATTTGAAGACGACCCTTTCGCTCAAGCCTGCGACCAGCAACCCGGTAAGCCTTTCCATGAAAGGCAGATGTCCCACCATCATGATGTCATCGCCGGGTTCGACCCTATCGGCAACCGCGGCGACATTATCGAGGGGCCCCATGCCAGGGCGCGCTTCGGTTTTTCCACCATCCCCGAGAAGGGCTTCGGAAAGGATTCGGGCGGTCTGCATCGCTCGTTTTTTCCCGCTGTGCACGATGGCCGCGGGTTTTATCCCGTAGGCGCCGGCCACCCCGGCAATGCGGCGCACATCGGCAAATCCCTCCGGAGAAAGGCCCTGCTCGGGGTCCTGCTCTTTGGGGAGGCTTCTGCCATGCTGCACGAGGTAGAGCGCCATCTTTTGCCCTCCTTTCGGTAACCAGGCCCCCCGGGAGGAAGGATTTTCGCTTGAAGGAAAGGCCGCCTCAATCGGCGGCCTTGCTAGCCGTTACCCGCGCCTGTCTTCTGCTCCCGTTCCTGGCAGTGATGCTTGATGTTGACCCCCTTGGCGATAAAAATCACGCTTTCAGCAATATTGGTGGTCTGGTCGGCTGCCCGCTCAAGGCTCTTGGCGGCGTTGATCGTCTGAACGGATCGTTCCACCGCCGGGGCTTCGCAGGCCATATAAGCCAGAGCATCCTTCAGAATGGTGGAATGGAGTTGGTCGGCCACGTCGTCCATTTTGCACACATCGGTGGCAATGTCGGTGTCCTGGTTTACAAAGGAGGAGATTACGGTGTGAAGCATGACAAGAGCGGTGTCGGCCAGTTCCTCGAGGGCGCCGTTGCGAGGCAGGGGAGGGCGGCTGTTGAGGCTGATAGCCCTTCGAGCTATATTGGTGGCCTGATCGCCTATGCGCTCGAGTTCCACGGCTATTCTAAGAGCGCCTATGATAAACCGCAGGTCCCGCGCCATGGGCTGCCCCAAGGCAAGCAGCCGAAGACTGTGGCGGTCCACTTCCAGTTCGAGCAGATCGATTTGTCTGTCTTCTTCCAAGACTTTCCTCGCCAGGCTGTCATCTCTTTGCAAAAGAGCCTTCGTGGCCCTTCGAAGCGCTTCTTCGGCAAGAGCCGCCATCTGCAGGATAGTCATCTGGAGTTCTTCGAGACCGGAACTGAACCTGGTTTCCATCGAACACGGACTCCAAAACAAATTAAGATTGCCGCAGGACAAGGCTTGCGGGCGCACACTACAATCCCTCGGATTGTAATCTCAAGAAATGACTCTATTCAACCCAAATCTTAAAATGGATATACTTTTAGTGAACCTCGATTTCGCCCCCGGCGCCTCTTAGCCTTGCGCCGGTTTGCCTGACGCCTTGCGCGCATATGCGGCCGCTTCGAGTCCCGCCACGCAGCCCTCGCCCACCGCCTTGGCTATCTGCCAGGGCGGACCGCAGATGTCTCCGGCCGCATAGAGACCGGGCACATTGGTCTCCTGCTTTTTGCCCACCGCAACGAAGCGCATCGATTCGGAGTCGAGGGCGACCCCGAGCCCGGTCACCAGTTCGATCGCCCCCTTGGCTCCCAGTTCGACGAAAACCCCGCTGGTTTCTATCTTTTCCCCGTTATCGAGCAAGACGGCCCGAACTTCGCTGTCTCCCTCAATGCCGGAGACCTTGCGTCCTAAATGGAGCCGGGTGCGGCTGCTTTCGAGCTGATAGCGCAGTTTTTCCGCAACGTCCAATGAGTCGCACACCAGGTGAGTCTCAGTGGCCACGACAAGCATCCGCAAGGCTCCGGCCGCGGCTGCGCTTCCGTTTCCGACGACGGTGACCACACGGTTGCGAAAAAAATTGGCGTCACAGTCCACGCAGTAACTCACGCCTCTGCCCAGCAACTCCTTTTCGCCCGGAACATTCAAACGGTTTCGCGAGATGCCCATGGCCAAAATAGCGCTCCGCACGAGCAGGGTGTCTTCGGATTCGAGCTCCACACGGAACCTTCCGTCCTCAAGCTGTTCGATGTGAACAACGTCTTCGTCGATTAGAAGCGCCCCGAATTTTTCCGCCTGACGCCTTCCCTCGTTCAGGATGGATTCTCCCGAAACGGTATCATTCAAACAACAGTAGTTTTCGACATGTGCCCTGTAGAGCGCGCTGCTCCTCGCTTTGCCGAGGACCGCCGTTTTGGCCCTCGCCCTGGCGGCGTGCACGGCGGCCTGCAACCCTGCCGGACCGCTTCCGAGTATCACCACGTCAAATTCGGATTCCACCACGATTCCCCTCACAGATATGCAATTGTCCTATCCAGTCGAAATTTTATATTGTAATATCAGATGCACCTGGACGCAACAAGGGCATTCGATTCCCGGTTGGCCGAAGGCCTGATCTTTTGATCGGCCATGGCCTGCCCGGTCGCTCAAAAACACTACCCTTTTTGTGTCCTTGGTGCCCCTGTGATGGATTTTTCCCGTTTTTGGCGGAGTCCTTTCGTGAAGGAAACCTTGGGAGTTCCTGTGGCGATAACTGCGGCCCTTATATCTTCAAAGGGACGCTTGCTCCTCGCCAGGCGGCCACCCGAGAAAAAGTTCGGGCTTTTGTGGGAATTTCCCGGCGGCAAGGTCGAACCCGGTGAGGGACTCGAAGAGGCTCTGGTTCGTGAGATTCGGGAAGAGCTGTGCCTGGATATAAAGGTGGGGGCTCTCTTTAAAGCCGTTTCGCGGCGCGAACCGGGCTTTGAAGTGGACCTGCACGCCTACTGGTGCGAAATCCGGGGGGGGACTTTGTGCCTCAAAGAACATGTCGCCCTCATATGGGCAACCCTGTCGGAGCTCAAGGGGCTGGCATTGACCAGGGCCGATTGTCTGCTCATGCCTTTTCTCGAAGAGCTGGGGGAGTTTCCGTAACGGCTGTTGCCTGGAACGTATATGCGGGTTATTGTTGACATTCTAAAATCCCCGAAAACCTGGAGAGCTATCACCGGATGTCCAAAGAAAAAAATGCGGTTTTCCGCCTGCTAACATCTGTTAAACTTACCTTGCTTCTATTCCTTCTTTTGGCCGCGGCTTCGGTGGTGGGGACCCTTTTGCCCCGTGGAGAAAGCCTCGCGGAGCTCAAAGTCCATTTTGGACCGGCGATCGGGTCCATGCTCGACCTGCTGGGGCTGAACGATGTTTTCCACTGCCCCTGGTTTACCGGTTTGCTCCTGCTGTTGTGCGCAAATCTTGTCGCCTGCACTCTCGACAGGCTCCCAAAGACCATTCGACTTCTCAACAAGCCCGAGACGCATTTTGATTCGCGAAAACTTTTAAAATTTGCCCAGAGCTTCACCCTGCCCACAACACTGCCGCTGGAAAAAGCGCGCGGGGAAGTCGAAGAGCTCGTGGGCAAATCCTTCGGTCCTCTTACCCCCGTCGAGGCAAACGGAGCCTGGTGCGCCTTCAAGGAAACCGGGCGATGGAGCAGGCTCATGGTGCACGTGGTCCATTTGAGCGTGCTGGTGATCCTTGCCGGAGCCCTGGTGGGATCGAGCCTGGGGTTTAAGGGGAACATGAACCTGGGAGAGGGCGAGACCTCGCGCACCGTCATGCTGGCCGACGGGGAAAAGGCGCTTGAACTTCCGTTTTACGTCCGCTGCGACAAGTTCAACGTGTCCTTCTACAAGTCGGGCGCCCCAAGGGAGTACAAGAGCCGGCTCGAGGTGATCGAAGGTGGCAAAAAAGTTTTGAGCCGGTCGGTCCTTGTCAACCACCCCCTCAACTACCGGGGCATCACCTTTTATCAGGCCAACTACGGTACTTTTTTGAAACAGGCGACCATCGAACTCACCAATCCGGCCTCGAAGAAAAAGATCTCCATGGGTTTGCCCTTCGAGCAACCGGTGACGATCCCTGGCGACGACCATCTGCTCTTTGTGGCCGATTACCGGGATAATTTCATGGGGGTGGGTGCGGCGATCGAACTGGCATACGGCAAAGTCGGACAGAAAAAGGACTTTCCCGCCCGCTGGATCCTGGTAAATCAGCCCGCCTTTCACGGAAACGTTATCGGCGACTACCATGTGCGGGTAACCAAGACCGAAAAGGGCCAATTTACGGGGCTGGAAGTAAAAAAGGACCCCGGCGTCTTGATGGTGTGGGGAGGCTTCATCCTTCTTACCCTCGCAATAGGGTTGACCTTCTATTCGAGCCATAAGAAACTGTGGGTTTGTATCGAAGTCGATGAAAAGAGGGAAAAAACCGTCGTGACCCTTGCAGGCAGGGCGAGCCGCAATCCGCAGGTTTTCGAGGAGCAATTCCGGGAACTGCGCACCACCCTGGAAAAGCGGCTGAAAAGCCTTCCCGTTTCTCAAGAGGGCGTGGCGAATTCAGAAAATGAGGGGCTTTGATGACAAGTTCTTTTTTGCTCAGTCTGACTACTTTCATATTTTTCCTTTGCACCCTCTGCTATCTTTCGGGGGTCATCTTCCATTATCAGCCGCTTCTAAAGGCGGGCACGGTCACGGGGGTTGCGGCCCTGCTCGTTCAGAGCGCGGGGCTGGGGCTGCGCTGGGCCGAGTCCTACCGCATGGGCTACGGACATATTCCGCTTGCCGACATGTACGAGTCGCTAGTCTTTGCTTCCTGGGCGATAATGTTTATCTACCTGATATTTGAATGGCGCATACGGCAACGGGCACTCGGGGTTTTCCCGGCCCTGTTTTCATTTTTGGCCATGGCCTACGCCTCTTTTTCCAAAGGAGTCGATTCAAGGATCGAGCCCCTCGTTCCGGCTCTTAAAAGCAACTGGCTGATTGCACATGTGGTGACCTGTTTTCTGGGTTATTCGGCCTTTGCCGTCTCCTTTGGTTTGAGCGCGCTCTACCTGGTGAGAAAAAAATTTTCCGACCAAACCGATGATCCGCAAAAGGGCCCGCTGGGTTTACTGCCCAGTGTTTCCCGGCTCGAATGGTTCAACTACCAGATGGTACTCTTCGGGTTT
>JAJYDE010000087.1 GCA_021777755.1 Deltaproteobacteria bacterium | reverse complement strand
TACCCGCTCCCGCCTTTCGCCCCCGCTCCCCGCTACCCGCTACTCGCTACTCGCTCCCGCCTTTCGCCCCCCGCTACCTTTTTTATTTCACATATCACCTAATATGTACTATGCTGCGGCAATGCTACGAGAAAAAACCAACAGAAAAGACGAGCAGGCCCAGCAGACCCGCAGCAGAATCATCCGGGCTGCGGTCAAGCTATTCGCCCGGCAGGGCTATTACAAGACCACGATTACCGATCTTGCCCAGGCGATCGGTTTGACCTCGGGGGCCATCTTCCACCATTTTCCCAACAAGGAAGCCATTCTTGATGCCGTTGTGGACTGGGTGGAGCGGGGCATGTACATCTATTCGGATATTGCGGTCAACACCGGGCAGGTGTCGATCGAGATGTTCGACGAGGTGTTGAGGGCCATGTGCGGCCATTTCAACCGCAATCCCGAAGCGACGATATGTCTTGCGGCCCTGGCCACCGAATTCGCCGGCAGCGGCCATCCGATGGAAATCAGGCTCAAGGGGATCTACCAGGTTTTCGTCGATTCGCTTGCCGGAAAACTCAAAGACAACAAAAACGTCACAGACCCCTGGGGGGCCGCGATTGCCTTTATCGGAGCGGTGCAGGGAATAGCCGTGCAGGGACTGCTGCGCGACGGGGAACGGACAATCGATGAGCTTGCCGCCGGTTTTTTGAGCCTTATGAAGAGTTGGTAGAAGAAACGGAGGCCAACCGAGACTTGAGAGGAGAAGGTTTTATGCAAATCGAAAAAGTGTGTGTTCTTGGTGCTGGAATCATGGGGGCGGGGATAGCGCAGGTATCGGCTCAAGCCGGTTTTGAAGTGGCCCTGCGCGATATCGAGGACCGGTTTGTAAACAATGGCCTCGCAACGATCCGAAAAAATCTCGAACGTGCCGTTTCCAAGGGGAAAATGCAAGCCGCGCAGGCCGAGGCGGTTTTGGGCCGTATCAAGGGCACAACCGATCTGAAGACTGCGGCGCGGGGGGCCGATATCGTTATCGAGGCGGCCCTGGAGATAATGGAGGTGAAGAAGCAAATCTACAAGGAACTGGACGCGGTTTGCTCGCCGGGGACCATTTTTGCTTCCAACACTTCCGGCCTTTCGATCACCGAAATGGCTTCGGTAACCGGGCGGGCGAGCAGCTTCATCGGCATGCATTTTTTCAATCCCGTTCCGGTCATGAAACTGGTGGAACTGATCCGGGGGTTTCTGACCGGCTCCGAGACCTACGATACCTGCAAGGCTTTCGTTGAAAAGCTGGGCAAGACTCCGATAGAGGTGAAGGAGGCTCCGGGGTTCGCGGTAAATCGCATTCTTTGCCCCATGCTGAATGAAGCCATTTTCACCCTGGCGGAGGGTATCGCTTCGGCCGCCGACATCGATCAGTCCATGGTGCTCGGGGCAAACCACCCCATAGGCCCTCTGGCTCTATCGGACATGATCGGGCTCGATACGCTTCTGCACGTCCTCGACGGGCTTCACAAGGAATTCGGGGAAGACAAATACCGTCCGGCGCCTCTTCTGCGCAAGATGGTGCGCGCCGGGTACCTGGGGCGCAAGAACGGCAAGGGCTTTTTCAGCTACGAAAAATAGAGGCGTGCGGATACGCCGAAGACATTTTGAGCAACCCGCGGGAAACGGAGAAGATTATGCAGTACGATCTCAATGAAGAGCAGATGATGTTGCAAAACATGGTGAGACGCCTTGCCAGGGACAAGGTTGCCCCGGGGGCGGCAAAACGTGACGAGACCGGTGAATTCGATTGGGAGATGGTCGAGTTGATGCGGGAAAACGGCCTCTACGGCATCGATTTTCCCGAGGAGTTCGGTGGCTCTCATGCGGGCATGCTGGCCCTTGCGATCGTGGTCGAGGAACTCTCGAAGGTCGATGCGGCCTGCGGTCTTCTGATCGCCGACCATGAACTCGGGGCGCTTCCCATGCTCTTGGCGGCCAATGAGGAGCAGCGCAAGAAGTATTTTCCAAAGCTCTCAAGCGGGGAGCACATCGCCGCCTTCGGCCTGACGGAGGCCGCGGCGGGCTCGGATGTGGCAAGGCTTCGCTGCCGCGCCAAAAAGGATGGCGACTCCTATATCTTGAACGGCTCCAAGACCTTTATCACCAATGGCGGCGTGGCGGACATCGTAACGGTTTACGCGGTCGTGGACCCTGAGAAGCCCACCCATAAGAATGCCGGTGTGTTTATCGTCGAGAAGGGCACGCCGGGCTTCACCATCGGGAAAAAGGAGCACAAGATGGGCATCCGCTGGTCCGAGACGGTGGAGCTTGTGTTCGAGGATTGCCGGATTCCGGCTGAAAATCTGTTGGGCAAGGAGGGCGACGGCTTCCACATCATGATGAAAACGCTCGATTTTTCCCGCGCCGGAGTTGCCGCCCAGGCGCTGGGAATCGCCGCGGGCGCCCTCGAGTACGCCACCGCCTACGCCAAGGAACGCATCACTTTTGGAAAACCGATCATCGAGCACCAGGGCATCGGCTTCAAGCTGGCCGACATGGCCATGAAAACCGAAGCCGCGCGACAGTTGCTCTACAAGACCTGCTGTCTTCTGCAGGAGCAGCCCAAGGATTTGAGCCGCCTCAGTCCCGAACTGATTCGCATGAGTTCGATGTCCAAGTGCTATTGCTCGGATGTGGCGATGTGGGTGAGTACCGAAGCGGTCCAGGTGCTGGGCGGCTATGGCTACATACAGGAGTATCCCGTGGAAAGAATGATGCGGGATGCGAAGATCACCCAGATCTACGAGGGAAGCAACGAAGTCCAGCGGTTGGTTATCTCAAAAACCCTTTAAGACGTGGAGAATCGGTTATGAATCGGGATAATGACGTCGTAATCGTAAGCGCCGCGCGTACGGCCATCGGCAAGTTCGGCGGAGCGCTAAAGGATGTGAAGGCGTCGAGACTGGCCGCCCACGTGATGAAGGAAGCAATCAGGCGGGCTAACGATGTCGATCCGCACCTGATTGATGAAATCATCCTCGGAGACTGCTGCCAGTGTTTCGATGAGGCGAACACCGCGCGCACGGCCGCGCTCATGGCGGGACTGCCCTTTGAAATTCCCGCTTTCACCGTGCAGCGCCAGTGTTCTTCTTCGATGCAGGCCCTTGCTTCGGGGGTTCAGCAGATTCAGACAGGCAATGCCGAGATCGTTTTGGCCGGCGGGGTCGAATCGATGAGTTCGGCTCCCTATTACATGGCCAATGCCCGCTGGGGCATGCGCCTACAGAACCGGGAGGTCACCGATGCCCTCTGGGAGATGCTCCATTCGGGCAGCCGGCTCCTGGGGGATCCGATGATCATGGGAGTTACCGCGGAAAATCTTGCGACCAAGTACTCCATATCGCGCGCGGACCAGGATCAACTGGCGCTGGAAAGTCACAACAAGGCCGAGGCGGCCATCAAGGCCGGACGATTTAAAGACGAGATCGTCGCCTTCGAACTGCCGGGCAAGAAGGGGAAAACGACCCTTTTCGACCAGGACGAACATCCGCGCTTCGGGCTGACCATGGCCGATCTCGACAGTCTCAAGCCGGTCTTCAAGCCCGATGGAACGGTCACGGCCGCAAACTCCTCGGGATTAAACGACGGGGCGTCGGCAGCCCTCATCATGACCCGGGGCAAGGCCAGGGAATTGGGGCTCGCCCCCATGGCCCGAATTGTTGCCCAGGCGGCCGCCGGGGTGGAACCCCACCTCATGGGCTACGGGCCCGTGCCCTCGACGGAAAAAGTGTTGAAAAGAGCGGGCATGAGCCTTGGGGACATTCAACTCATTGAGCTCAACGAAGCCTTCGCGGCCCAGGCGATCGCCTGCGAACGCGGGCTCGGCCTCGACCGGTCCATAACAAACGTTAACGGCAGCGGCATAGGCCTTGGCCATCCGGTTGGCTGCACCGGGCTTCGAATAATCATCTCGCTTCTCTACGAGATGGCCCGCGGAAACCTGACGGTGGGCCTTGCCACCCTGTGCGTGGGCGGCGGCATGGGCATGAGCACGATCATCGCAAGAGACTGATTTCCCGCCGGGCGGGGCTTTGCCCCGCCCTCCCCCCGAGAAATTCCCCGAAACTTCGCGACCTCAAAGCATCTGTGCGGTCCAGTGTGCGGTACTGAATGGCTTCCCCGTTATCTCATCCCGCTTATGAGGGGGGGACTTTAAAGAGGCTCGCGCCCGACTTATATAAAAGAATATTACCAAATTATTTTTTGGAGAATGGGGGCCTTGTGCCGGACCATCTGGCGATTCGTCGGGGGGATGATGAAGTGACGGAAGAAATTGAGATCAAGAGTTTATCGGCAAGTGAGGAATATGCCGGTTTTCCGAGAGCTGCCTTTGTCGGAGAATGGTTTTGGCGTATCCGGGCCGATTTTGCAAAGATGAAGGGGGTATTGAAGGTGGCGGCCGGCTACACGGGGGGACACACCGAAAACCCCACTTACGAAAAGGTTTGCTCCGGCCCGACGGGGCACGTGGAGGCGGCGCAGCTCATTTACGGTCCGGACAGGGTAAGCTGCCAGCAACTGCTGGATTTTTTCTGTAAACAGATAGACCCCGCGGACCAGGGAAGGAAGTTCGTCGTCAGGAGAGCCCTGTACCGCTCTGTAATCTTTTATCACGACCAGGAGCAACGGGTCGCTGCGGAAGCCTCAAAGCGCAACCAGACACAGTCGGGCAATTTCAAAAACCTCATCGCAACGGAGATACCGCCCTTTTCGAAGTTCTACGAAGCGGAGCAATACCACCGGCAATATTCTGAAAAGAACATCACCCACTACCAGTTCCAGGCAAAAGTGTGGGGTAAAGATAGCCAGACCGCTGAGCCAAAACCCCGGACAGCCGAATCGGGGAGTCATGCCGCGAAGTTCGCAAAACCCGACGATCCGTTTCTCAGAAACAAACTCACTCCTCGGCAATACGAGGTAACCCGGAATAACGGCACGGAACCCCCCTTCGAAAACGAATATTGGAATAACAAGGCCGAAGGGATCTATGTGGACGTGGCGAGCGGAGAGCCGCTTTTCAGTTCGCTCGACAAGTACGATTCCGGGACCGGCTGGCCCAGTTTCACGCGGCCCCTGGAGCCGGAAAATATCGTCGAGAAAAAAGACCTGAGCCTGTTCGCGGTGAGAACCGAGGTACGGAGCAAACACGGCGATTCGCACCTGGGGCATGTTTTTAACGACGGCCCTCCCCCCACCGGCCAACGGTTCTGTATGAATTCGGCCGCCCTCCGATTCATCCCCGAAGAGGACCTGGCAGAGGAGGGATACGGAGAGTACTTGGGACTTTTTAGAAAATAGGCCGGTCCCGGGTCGCATAAAGATCGACCACACTCTTTCATGTCGCCTTCGGAACACCCATATCAATGAAAAGCACTTCCCGCGGCAACTCCGTCCGTCTCACTGGCCTCCTCCTTCGCAGGCCCATCAAAACCGGACAATTCACGTGCTACAAGTGCGGACATTTTATTTGTTCCTTACACTTTATGATGATAATTCAGTATTATAGGTTTGTACGGCCCCGACCGACCCCAATTAAGCTTCACGGATTCGGTTAGTCTTCAAAATGTACCTCGGAGAGCTCAATCAAACAGCTTGGTGAAGTCGCCAATTCAACCGTACTATTGCGTTGAATGTCGCTGGTGCTATAATCGCCTCCCTATACATGCAAACGTCCACTTCGGGATTATCGCCCGCACGCCGCGCCACGGTCGCCGAGCGAAAGAATGGACGGAGCTGTTGCTTGCAGCCCGCGAAATGGACGACAGGTGGTTTGTGGTTGGCCGGGGGCTTTGTAGCCTTTTAGGCCATTGGCGAAAAAAGAGCATCCAGTACGTCACGGGTCGGGTGGCCCGGATACTTGTATCCGGCCGCGATGCGCAAGAGGCTGTGCGACAGCGGATCAATTTATTCTTGCCAATGGCCTTGGCTGGCTGTGTATCCCTTCAGTCTCCTACTCTACCGTTGCCAGGAAAAGAAAGCGGAAATAGCGATGGCTAAAGCTAAAAAAGAAAACAACGGCGTCAATGAAGAACCGCTGGAGAAGCAGCTTTGGAAGGCCGCCGACAAGCTGCGCAAAAACATCGACGCTGCCGAATACAAGCATGTGGTGCTTGGCTTGATCTTCCTGAAATATATCTCAGACTCCTTCGAGGAGATGTTCGACAAATTGGAAAAAGGCGAAGGCGACTATGCCGGCGCCGACCCCGAGGACAAGGACGAATACAAGGCGGAAAACGTGTTCTTCGTGCCTCCGGAAGCCCGCTGGTCTTTTTTGCTCGCCAAGGCGAAACAGCCCGATATCGGCATCTTCGCCGACGGAGCGATGGACGCCATCGAAAAGGAAAATCCCTCGCTCAAGGGCGTTTTGCCCAAAGTGTTTGCACGACAAAACCTCGACCCCACCAGCCTTGGCGGCCTTATCGATTTGGTGGGCAATATCGCCATGGGCGATGCCAAAGCCCGCAGCGCCGATGTGCTGGGGCATGTGTTCGAGTATTTCCTGGGTGAGTTCGCATTGGCCGAAGGCAAGCAAGGCGGCCAGTTCTATACCCCTCGAAGCATCGTGGAACTGCTGGTGGCAATGCTTGAGCCATACAAAGGGCGAGTGCTCGACCCTTGCTGCGGCTCCGGCGGCATGTTCGTGCAGTCGGAAAAATTTGTCACAGAGCATCAGGGCCGCGTCAACGATATCTCCATCTACGGGCAGGAAAGCAACCAGACCACCTGGCGGCTGGCGAAAATGAACCTGGCCATTCGCGGCATCGACAGTTCACAGGTGAAATGGAATAATGAAGGCTCCTTTCTAAATGACGGGCACAAGGACTTGAAAGCCGACTTCATCATTGCCAACCCGCCCTTCAACGACAGCGACTGGAGCGGTGAGTTGCTGCGCAATGATGGCCGCTGGAAATACGGCGCGCCTCCCGCCGGCAATGCCAACTTCGCCTGGTTGCAGCACTTCGTTTATCACCTCTCGCCAACCGGCAAGGCGGGGGTGGTGCTTGCCAAAGGCGCGCTCACCAGCAAAAGCGGCGGTGAAGGTGAAATCCGCAAGGCCATGATCGCCGAGGGCAACATAATCGACTGCATCGTCAACCTGCCCGCCAAACTGTTTTTGAACACCCAGATCCCGGCGGGTCTGTGGTTTATGAACCGTAGTCGTAACAACGGCCACCCTCGCAAGAATGAAATCTTGTTTATTGATGCGCGCAACCTGGGACATCTGATAAACCGCCGCACTCGTATGCTTTCACAGGACGACATCCGAAAAATCGCGGACACCTACCACGCCTGGCAGACGGAGGACGGCGCATACGAAGACGTTAAAGGCTTCTGCGCATCCGTGCCTCTGGGGCGAGTGCAAGAGCTTGACTATGTGCTCACGCCGGGGCGCTATGTGGGTTTGCCCGATGATGTGGACGATTTTGATTTTGCCGAACGGTTTGCCGCACTTAGAGCCGAATTTGAAGGACAGTTGGTGGAGGAGGCGGTCCTGAATAAAGCGATTGCCGAGAATTTGGCGAGGATAAAGGTATGAGTGAGTGGCGTGAGTGTGCGCTGGGGGAAATAATTACTCTCCAGAGAGGATTCGATATTACCCAAAAGAACCAAGAACATGGTGATTATCCAGTCGTCTCATCGTCAGGAGTCAAAAGCTTTCACAACGAGTGGAAAGTCAAAGGTCCTGGTGTAGTAGTTGGGCGCAAGGGAACACTGGGCACAGTATTTTATTTGAAAAGTGATTTTTGGCCGCACGACACAACACTTTGGATAAAAGACTTCCACGGTAATGACGCGCTATTTATTTATTATTTTCTCAAAGGACTTGACTTTGGTCGGTATGATGTTGGCTCTTCTAATGTAATCGTTCACCGGGGTGTTTCAGCGGATAAGAGAAGGTAACCGCTCCTGCCGGAAGAACGCGGACATGAGGTGAGAGAGAAACTGAAAAGCATTCCTCTTTTGCATTTGGCAA
>JAJYDE010000008.1 GCA_021777755.1 Deltaproteobacteria bacterium | reverse complement strand
ACCCCGATTTTTCCAGGAACCGGTCGAACCCGATCATCGTATCGAAGAGTTCGTCTATCTTTTTTTCCTGCTCGGCCCTGATCCCCTTGAGGTTTTTGAGCTCTCCCCTTTCCAGGCAAAACATGCGGGCATATCTCATGGCCGGCAGCATCTCGGAAGCCATGAAACCCGCGTTTTCAGCTTGTTGCGGACTTTGGTCCAAGAGAAACAGGGCGAGGCAAACCAACTCCTCCGAGCGCTCCAGGGGCCTTAGAGAGAATTTATCCGCCAGCACCCGCGCCTTGTAGTCGTCGTAGCTCTTGATCGAGGGCAGAATCCCCCCGACGAATCGATGGGCGAAATTTTGTACAAACCCTCGCCCCCGCTCGGAGGAGACGATGAAGCGAAGAGCCGAGCAGTCCGGATATTCCCGCTCCATGAGGTCTTTTATCGCCTGTAGCGAAGAGTTCAAAGCCCGCTCCTTTATCCGCGCTACCCGGCGAAGGACTATTTACCCAGATAACTTTCCAACTGCTGGGTTTGAAACCCCACGATCCTTGCTCCGGAATCGGTTATGAAAAGAGGTGTTCCGTCAACTCCCACCCGGTCGACAACCGCTTTATCCCCGGCAAGCACCCGGGTGGCGGCGTCGCATTTTGTCTCGGCGATATTCTGGCCGGACATCACCTGATCAAATGCGGACACCGGATTTTTAGAACACAGAATGGAGACCGTGTGTGCGTAGGACTGCGGATGAATATTCAAGGGATCAAAAAAGACGTAGAGGGTGTAATTGTCCTTGGTCTTAAGCCAGGAGTAGGCTCTTCTGCAAAACGGACAATCGACGTCGTCGAACATGATCAGCTTTTTGGCCCCGTTTCCTTTCTTGATGGTAAAAGCGTCCTTCAGGGGCAGCGTGGAAACATCAACCCGGTTTACCTCCGATTCTTGCGCCTGGGTTAGATTGACTTTGTCCTTATTGACGATGTTTCCGCCCAAAAGCAGGTAGGCTCCGTCCTTGGTCGCATAGACGACATGCTTCAAACCCTGTTGCCGTTGCACCACCAGTTCGTAGATGTCACCCATGTCCTTTGCGCTGACAATTTGCACATCCGCAGAAATCACCCCCTTTACCACCGGCAGGCTCTTCACCTTCCGCAGAACGCTTTGGGCCAGCAACGCACCGGGTATCATAACAATGGCAAGCACCAGGCTGAACAGTTTCTTTTTCATCTCACCCCTTCCGTCTTCGATTCGAAAGCGCCATGGCTTTCGCACAAGGTTATAGACTCTCTACAACCGGCACGCCCTCACAGTGTCGCAAATGTGGCCCATGACATCGTCCAGGCTTATTATGCCCCGGAGCAGCTCCCCATCCAGGACGAAGAGGAAGTCATGACCCGACAAGGCCATCCGGAAAGCGGCTTCACTTATTGAAACCTCACTTCCGGTAATCCGGTCCGGCCCCGGTATGCTCATGATTGACTTGATGGGAGTTTCCCCCGCTTTTTTACACGGATTTTCCAGGGCGTCTTCCAAGAGTCCGAATTTTTTCAGTTCCAATCGGATCTCATCGGGGGACAGTCCACTTCGCTTTGCCGATTCGGCCAACTCGCCCCCATCAGGGGCCAGCGCAAGAACCAATTTTGCAAACTCCAAAAAACCTGTGATTTTCTTTTCTTCATCGACCACAAGAACAGCCGGCGAGCGGGAACCGCCCTGGCCGCCAGCCCTGGCAACACCCACTTGAAGCACGGCATCAAACAGTGTGGCGCCATCATCCACAACCGGGATTTGCGAAAGTCCGCTCATCAATTCCTTAACCCGCGTCATTGTCGGAAAACCTCTCGGCGACTCGCCCTTTTTTCATTCCAGACAAATACCCCGTTTCAATAGTTTGTGCTATACAAAATATATGGATTTCATGATACTTTGCACTCCCGAAAGAGCCCGCAAGTGGCCCTATTTTCTATCAGCTGGTGGACATGAATCTATTCTCCGATAAAATCTCGCTCGATGGGCCCCTTAAGCCGCGCCAAAAGACCGGTTTTTCCTTCATTGGCCCCGATTTTTTCGAAGTCGATGAAAAAGGCGAGCCTCTTAGCCACATCGGCACCATTTTCCCCGAGTATCGCACGATCATCACCGTTCGGGGCATCCACGCCTATCATATTTCGATTATGACCGAATTTTTGAGGCAGACAACCCCGGAAGGACAACTGCCCGAAGCCGACGAACTCGAACGGCTGATCTGCCTGGACGCCGTACCGCTGGCTTTTCGCGGCGAGATGATAATCATCCGATCCGATCCGACCGGGATGGAAAATGTTTTTGCCGCCGACAGGATTTTGCAATCCTTTTTCCCCAAGGAACGCATTCAGTTCACAGGCTTGAACATTCCCGAAATCAGAATGCAGTTGCGCCGCAGAGGCGAATGCTGGCGAATGTCTCCGACTCCGAGATCGGTGGTCGAGATCTGCCGCTACCTGCGAGCAAGCAAGGTACAGGTCGCCACGGGACTCTGCGTTTATCACAATGAGCTTACCGGCGACAGGTTTCTTACATGCGATGAATTCATGCGCATCCGGCCCCTTATCGAACAGGACCGCTCGGAAGCCCTGGCGCGGCTGCGCGAAATTCTAAACCTTCTGCACCGCACCAATATTTGGGGAATCCCGGAATTGAGTTTTCTGCTGCCGGCGGGCAAGGAGTTGGAACTGGGCGAACTTGAGAGGACCGTCTGCCTGCTGGAAGCTTTTCCCGACCGAACGGAGGCCGCCGAGGCGGTTGAGGCATTCGACCGGTTCGCCTCCTTTTTTGCCGAAGCGGCCGGTCCGGGGCTGCAAAGGGACGATTACACCGACCCCGAGTGGCGAAGGACCATGTTCTGCCGTCTTCTGGGCATCGATGAAGGCGAAATGGAAGAGCTTACGCTCGAACTGAGCCCCGAGTTCCATCTCAATGTTCAATGGCTGCCCGGAGCGTTCATTGTAGGCGAGGAAATCTGCTTCGACCAGGGTGTGGACCCCAGGGTCCAGGGGCTTATATTGCACTATTGGGAAAATTCCCGCAGGCTCCTTTCGATCAATATAGGACGCATACAGGAGTCCCAAAGTTCGCGGGACATTTCCGGGGAGGAAAGAGAAGTCTACCTGGTCGCCATGACCACAAGGGATGGAAAGGATTTTTTGAGAATCCTGCGGCTGATGAAATGGGACGTCATCCACCGGATAAAGACCGGAATCCCCCTGGCCCAGGCCATCGAGGACACCATCAAGTATCGGGACTACATTTTTGACAGGCTCCATGCGGCCGCACTGCTCGGCTTTCCCATCCTCACCTACAGCGAAATCAGGCTGGAGA
The DNA here is from genome assembly GCA_021777755.1 of Deltaproteobacteria bacterium. GTDB lineage: Bacteria > Desulfobacterota > Syntrophobacteria > Syntrophobacterales > Syntrophobacteraceae > SbD1. The sequence continues at coordinate 115,946 of JAJYDE010000008.1, read as the reverse complement.
TTACGATCCCCGGGCTCGGAGTCGTCCCGGCCTTCTTTTTCGAGCGCCAATATGTGACGGGCGTTGTATCCGACAAAATCCCCCTTTCCTGCTACAAGAACCCGGATTTTATAGAAAACCTCTCCTGCCTGCTGGGTCTTGCCGCGGCTTTTTCCCTTGTGCTTGGCAGGGTCAGTTTTCGAACGGGTAAAGTCTTCTACGATGATGGAGACGAACTGATCCAACTCGATTCCAATTCCATCCCCTCCCGGCTGGTAATCATCGAAACCACGGGGTCTTTTACCGACTGCACGACGCCCGTAGCCGACCTGCTGCCGCAATGCCTCGATCGTTTCAGAATTCATCTCGAAAAGTCGGTGGACAGCGGTATGAGTCTCGAAGTGGTCGAAAGGTCGGTTGCCGCATTTGCCGAAGCGCTCTGCAATAAGATCAACGAGGTGAGGCAAATTGTTCTGAGTCCTTCTTCAACGGTGCGTTCCTTGTTCGATGAGAGCCCCTCGGGACAGGGGGGGATCCGCGACAAATGGGAAGGCATAATGAATCGCATCGAGGCCGCGGACGAGAAAGCATTGCGCAACGAGGTTCTCACCAGCCGCCGTTTGCGGTTTTGACCGCGTATTGGAACGATTTCCAATTTGGCCTTGGTTCTGCTAAAAGGACGCACAAAGAAGGGGAAAAGATGCCCGTTGCATTTATTACCGGGGCAACCGGGTTCGTTGGACGCCATGTCGCAACCACCCTGCTCGACCATGGATGGACTCTGAGGGCCCTTTGCCGCTCTCGTTCGCAGCAGTGCGTCGATTTGCCCGGCCTGGAGTGGTTTGTCGGAGACCTTCGCAATCCCGAGCAGCTCACCGGACCGATGGCCGGAGCGCAGGCGGTCTTCCACGTGGCGGCCGACTACAGGTTGTGGGCCAAAGACCGGCGAGAAATTTACGAAAGCAACGTCACCGGAACGAGCAACGTCATGCGGGCCGCTCTTCGCGCCGGGGTCGAAAAGGTTGTCTATACCAGCAGCGTGGGGGCCCTGGGGCTCAGAGAGGACGGCACCCCGGCCGGTGAAAATACCCCTGTTGGTCTCACCGATATGGTGGGACATTACAAAAGGTCGAAATTTCTCGCCGAACGCGAGGCGGAAAAATTCCTGCGCGAAGGCCTACGGGTCGTGTTCGTCCATCCCAGCACCCCCGTTGGACCGGGCGATCACAAACCAACGCCCACAGGCAAGATCATCGTCGATTTTCTCAACAGGAAAATGCCCGCGTTTCTTGAAACCGGTCTTAATCTCGTCGATGTAAGGGACGTCGCCGAAGGCCACAGGCTGGCTTATGAAAAAGGCGGGGTGGGGGAAAAATACATCCTTGGCAACCGCAACCTTACCCTTGCGCAGATCTTTTCCATGCTGGAAAAGATCTCCGGGGTCCCGGCGCCAAAGGTGAAGCTGCCCTATACTCCCATCTTGTGGCTGGCCCGCTTTTTCCTTCTCGTCTCGCTTGTGACCCGCACTCAGCCCCTGATCCCCTACGAGGGGGTGAGGATGGCGGCAAAGCATATGTTTTTCGACAGTTCGAAGGCCGTAAGGCAATTGGGACTACCTCAGACACCGGTCGAGAGGGCCTTGTCCGATGCCGTGGCATGGTTTGAACAAAACGGTTATGTGAAGCGACGCTAGAAAGTCGAGGTTAAAATGCGTTTTCCAATCAGTCTCTACATTTCGATGGTGGGATATCTCGCAGGCAACAAACTGCGTGGCAACGAGCGCTTTCCGCTCGTCTTGATGCTCGAACCCACCCACAGGTGCAATCTTACCTGTGCGGGCTGCGGAAGAATCCGGGAATATCACGACACGCTTTCCAAAGAAATGAGCCTCGAAGAATGCATCACCGCCATCGAGGAGGCCAAAACCCCCGTTGTGACCATTACGGGCGGAGAGCCCCTGCTCTACTCGAAGGTGCCGGAACTGGTGCGGGAAGCGCTGGCGCGCGGAAAGCACATATATTTTTGCACAAACGGGATGCTACTGGAGGAGTCTTTGTCCCTTTTCAGCCCCGACCCCCATTTTACCTGGAACGTCCACTTCGACGGGACCGAGCCGGTTCATGAAGCTATCATCGGAAGGCCGGGGGGCTTCAAAAAGGCCATGGCGGGCGTAAAAGCGGCCAAGAAGGCTGGTTTTCGGGTCAGCACCAACACCACGGTCTTCAGGGAATCCTCGGTCGAAGACCTCCACGGCCTCTTTACGCAGCTAAAAGAGGCCGGGGTGGACGGCATCCTCGTGGCGCCCGGTTTCAGCTATGAAGAGGTTTCCCGCGATGTTTTCCTGGATAAACAGGAGATAGTTAAAAAATTTCAGGAAATCAGCAGCTGGGGACAAAAATTCCCGATCATAAGCAATCCGCTCTACCTGGAATTCGTGGCCGGAAAAAGATCTCTTAAATGCACCCCGTGGGGCAGTCCCACCCGCAACCCGATGGGCTGGAAATCACCCTGCTATCTCATTACCGATACTCATTACCGCACTTTTGCCGAACTGATGGAAAAAACCGACTGGGACCACTACGTTTCGGGGGCGGACCCCAGGTGCGCCCAGTGCATGGTTCATTGCGGATACGAGCCGACCATAGTGCGGCGGATGGGACTCGTCGATACTTTGCGCATGCTCAAGTGGAACATCAATGTATGATTTTTTGAGGCTCCTTCGGGCAACCATCGCTTTGCGCCCCTATGTCTTTGCTTTCCTCGCCGTATATCTTGTGGCGGGCTGGAGCCACCTGGGCTGGAAGAAAACCCTCGTCCATATTCCCGTGGGCTACGCGCTGGCGTGGTTTTCCGAATACGCCTCGATTCACTGGGGTTTTCCCTACGGCGACTATTTCTACATCCACAAAACGGTGGGAAAGGAATTGTGGGTTTTGGGGGTCCCCTTCATGGATTCTCTTTCCTACGTTTTCCTTTCCTATTGCAGCTATTCGCTGGCCGTTTTTTTGATGAGCCCGGTTGCGGTAAAATCGGCCAATCTTGTCTGCGTTGAAACCTCGCAAACCAGGCGCTCCAAATCCACACTCGTGCTCGGGGCCTTTCTTTTCGTCCTGCTCGACGTGGTGATAGACCCGGTCGCCCTTCAGGGCCACAAGTGGTTTCTCGGCCTGATTTACGGATACCGCAAAAGAGGCTTCTACTTCGGCATTCCCATGAGCAATTTCGCGGGCTGGCTCCTGGTGGGGCTGGTTTTAACCGCCGCCTTGCAGATACTCGACCGAATCGGCGCCAAGGAAGCCGAAGACCATCTTCCCGAAAATCCATCGTCCTGGTTGCGGCTCCTTGGCCCCGTGCTCTACTTTTCGGTCCTCGCTTTCAACATTGCGATCACCTTCCGCATCGGGGAAATGCTTTTGGGCCTGGTGGACGTGATGCTTTCGGCCACCCTGGTCATACCGATGTTTTTCTTCACCATCTATAAGATCACTCAGGCAAAGCCGACCGTCAGCCTTTTGCGGCCCTCGGGGCTTTGAGCCGATCAGCACGAGCAGTTGCAACAACAGACCGATGCTTCCAGCAAGTATGGCCCCTCGCTTGGCAGCCTTGCCGCCCGGGGAGTCATCTGTTCGCTGCCGGATGCGATGCCCGGGCCGATAAGCCCGTACTGGACCATGCCGGTGGGAGCGATTCTCATATGAACTTTTCCAGCAAGAAAGGATAAGGATTATGAATGCACTCACCCTTGTTGTGGTGGCTCTTTGTGTTTTCGCCCTGGGATACCGTTTCTACGGCCTTTTCATAGCCAATCGAGTTCTGGGAGTCGATCCGGAAAGACAAACCCCGGCACATGCGCTCGAAGACGGAATAGACTATTGCCCGACCAACAAGTATGTTCTCTTTGGTCACCATTTTGCGGCGATCGCCGCCGCGGGGCCACTGATCGGACCGGTTCTCGCGGCTCAATTCGGGTATCTGCCGGGTGCCTTGTGGATCATTATCGGCGCGGTCGTGGCCGGGGCGGTCCACGACATGGTGATTCTTTTCGCTTCCATACGTCACAAAGGCAAGAGCATATCGCTCATCGCCGAATCGGAGATCGGAAAGTCGGCGGGAGCGGTTGCGGGGCTGGCTGTGATATTCATTCTTATCATGACTCTCGCGGGGCTTTCACTGGCCGAGGTGAACGCCATGATGAAAAGCCCCTGGAGCGCCTACACGGTTTTTTGCACCCTGCCCATCGCGGTGGTCATGGGCGTCTGGATTCGGCTGATAAGGCCAGGAGACGTGAAGGGAGGAAGTCTGATCGGCGTGGGACTGCTTGCCCTGGTCATCGTCACAGGCCCTTATGTGGCGGCCAGTCCCCTTCTATCGAAGATTTTCTACCTGTCAAAAGATCAATGCGCCATTTTCATCGCCGTCTACGGTTTCGCCGCATCCGCCCTGCCCGTCTGGCTGCTTCTTTTACCGCGCGACTATCTTTCCACTTATCTTAAGCTCGGGACCATAGCGGCGCTTGCTTTGGGCATTGTTCTGGTCCATCCCTACCTGCAGATGGGGGCTTTTACCAAATTCGTCCACGGGGGCGGTCCGCTGGTCGCGGCTCCGGGTTCGGTTTTCCCCTTTCTTTTCATTACGATCGCCTGCGGGGCCTTATCGGGTTTCCACGCCATAATAGGGGCCGGAACGACTCCGAAGATGATCGATAGCGAAAAGGACATTCTCTTCGTGGGCTACGGTGCGATGCTGGCCGAAGGCTTCGTTGCGATAATGGCTTTGATTGCGGCCTGCGTACTGGTTCCTTCCGACTATTTCGCAATCAATGCCTCGGCTGCGGCTTACAAAGCCCTTGGCATGACACCCGTACACCTCTCACACCTGGCCGCAATGGTCCAGGAACATATCCAGGCAAGGCCGGGGGGCGCGGTTTCCCTGGCGGTCGGCATGGCCTACATCTTCAGCTCGATTCCTTTTTTGAAAGGTTTGATGGCCTACTGGTATCACTTCGCGATCATGTTCGAGGCCGTGTTCATCCTGACCGCCGTTGACGCCGGCACACGGGTGGGAAGATACATGCTCCAGGAGATGATCGGAAAAGCGATCCCGAGATTCAGCGAAGAAAGATGGGTTCCCGGCATCGTTATGACAAGCGCCCTTTTCACCCTGACATGGGGATACCTGGTCTATACGGGCAACATCGCCATTATCTGGCCGCTTGCGCCCTGATCGTCGGAACGACCATGATCATCGGGATGGGCAAAATGAAATACTCGTGGATCACTGCGGTTCCCGGCATTCTCATGCTGCCGGTGACAATGACGGCGGGCTACTATCTGATAGAGGTCAATCTGCGTCTTTCCAACTATCTTCTGGTGTGCTTCGCGGCTTCGCTCATGATTTTGATGGCGATCGTTTTCGTCCTGGCTTTCCGGAAATGGTATGTGCTGGGCCGGGGCTCCAAACCGGTCGGGGAGCTTGTGTCCCCGGCCCCCTGAGAGATATCGGCCTTAGTGCAGTATCGTGGCCAGGTTCAAATTATCCAGAGTCGAGGTGACCTGCAGGGCCGCCTCGAAAGCCGTCTGAGCCGTTGAGAGCTTTACGGTGGCGGAGGCAACATCGGCGTCCTGGTAGTTGGACTGGACTCCCGTTTCGTTGGTCACCATGGTTTGAAGAGCGCTCTGCTGGCCGGTGAGGCCTGAGAGCGTGGTTCCGACGGTAGTCAGTTGGTTGTTGATCTGGTTGTAATCATTGCCAAGGGTGGTGATCGAATTGGAGATGCCGCTGACATCGCCAGTTTTCAAAGCATTCTGAAGGTTCCAGATATCATTGAGCATATTGCTGCCGCCCCCGGACGTGCTACCTCCCAAAACATCCGGGCCGGTCACGTTGACGCTCGTCATGCCCCCACCCGAAACGCTGCTCGAACTGGGCGTGATGGCCGAGCTTAGGCCCATGCCGGTCTTAACCTTTATATAATCCGAATTTCCGCTGTAGGTGACCGCGCCGGTGCTGGAATCAAGGGAGTAAGGCGGAGCACCGGTGGCCGTTCCGGCAAATATGTACTGGCCGTTGAATTGGGTGTTGGCATTGCTTAGCGCCTGCTGCACAACCACGCCGATCTCGGAGATCAGGGGCCCGCTTTGACCCATCCCGACCGCGCTCACGCCCTGCTCGGCGATCGACTTCGCCTGGGTGAGAAGGTCTGCGAACTGGTTGAGCGCCGACTGGGTGGAATTGCCCCACTCGGTGGCGAAGTTTATGTTGCCGACAAAGGAGTTGTATTCGCGCAGGGTCTGACTGGTGTTCATCGTCTGAGACCACGACAAGGGGTCGTCCGAGGGTGAGGCAAGCTTTTTCCCGGAGGATATTTCCTGTGAGAGGGAATCGATTTGCACCTGCTGATCGTTAAGATTCAACAGGGTCTGGTCGGTGCTCATACCCAATGTGATTCGCATGGTCTTCCCCCGCCTACTGAACCATATTGATGGTGGTGTTCATCAAAGTATCGGTGGTCTGGACCACCTTGGCCGCCGCCTGGTAAATCTGTTGGAAATTTATGACATTGACCATTTCCTCGTCTATGGAAATGCCGGAGACCGACTGCTGCTGGGAACTCAAGTTGGACTTGAGAGCGTCGTAGTAGGACTGGTTGTTTGCGGCCGACTGGGTGTCCGAACCTATGGCTTGCTGAATATTGCCCAGATATCCCTGAAGGGACGAGGTCGAGCCGTCGGGGAAGGTTATCGAGGCGCTGTCCTGAAGGTCGGCCATATTCTGCGAGATTACGCCCAGCGCATCGGCTGACAGCCCGCTCAAATAGCCGGAACCGGCGGTGATCGAAGAGGCGGTTGAGCCGGAAAAAATCGTTGATCCGAACGCGGAATTGACCTGGGTCGCGAGGGTTTGGGCAAAGTTATCGAACTTGGTCATATAACCGTTGAGATTGGTTTGTGCCTGCAGCAGACCGCCGAGTTGGCCGCCGGTGATTCCCGAAGAGCTCGCGATGTTAACGGGAGTGGCCGTGCCGGAGACCAGGCTCACCGTACTGCCGCTTTCAGTCGTGGACACATTGACCGAGCCGTCGGCGTTGGTGGAAAAGCTGACGGGAATGAGCTTCGAAAGGTTGTCCATGTCCTGGTATCTTTGGTCTATCAGGTTATTGGGCTTGCCCAGGGAGCTGGAAGTGAGGATATCGGTATTTAACTGGGATATCTGGTTGATGAGCGTATTGGCCTGGTTGACCGTATCGGTGATCTGGCCCGGGAGCTGGGTGCTGATCTGATTGAGCTGGGAATAGGTGGATTGAACGGCGTTGGCCAGATTTTGAGCCGATTCGTATACGGTTGTCTGCTGGGAGGTTCCCGTCGGGTTTTGAGCAAGGGTGCTCCAGGAATCGAAAAAATTCCCGAGGGCCTGCGAGATCCCGTTGCTGCCCGAATCCGAAGCCGCGGCCTGGATGGTGGTCTGTTGGGTGGAAAGGCTCGCGTACTGGGAATCGCTTGTCGTTGCGCTCATCAGTTGCTGTTCGAGGAAGTCGTCCCGGGTCTGGGAGATGGTTTGGATCGATGCTCCGGCCCCCGCCCAGCCGTAGGTTGTAGGGATCTCGGGGTTTTCCACCTGAACGGCGGTCTGGCGCGCATAGCCCGGGGTGTTGGCGTTGGAAATATTATTGGAAGAGGTCGCCAGCTCCGTCTGGGTATTTATCAGGGTCTGTTCGGCGGTGTTGAGAGTGAGGGCAAGGCTGGCCATGGCTCAAATCTCCCTTTGGAAGGTAATTCCGTTTGGGGGTTGGCGGGATGGGGGCCCCAACCTGCCGCTGCGGCCGTAGCCGGCGGGCATGAGGATGGCTTGAAGATCTCGCCAGTAGGATAGAGTCTGTTTTATGAAAACTCCGTTGGCCGTGTTGCGCCTGTTAATTTCGGCGAGCAGAGGCTGAAAGGAGTTCGAAATCGATTGCCCATCCCCCATGGCCGCTCGCAGTTTCCATCCCAGTTCGTTTACCAGGTACTCTTTTCTGGGAAGCAGACTCAGCAGTTCGGCGGCGGAAAACCTGCGCAGAATTTGTTCTTCGGCCTTGAGAGTCTCAAGGAGTTCGAGGGCGGCGCCGAGCAGTTCCGGATCGCAGGGCTCGTTTATGTCGCAAGCCGATGCGCCCGAGCGTGAAAAAGTCTCGAATGATTTGGCTGCCGGTTCCATAATGTTCAACTCCTGGCTTGGACCACACCCCCCCCGGGGGGGCATGGACTCCACGTTTCTCTGCAAATACTATTCGGCAGAACCCGCCGCTTTCTTTAACGCTTCCATCACCGAAGCAGTCGATTTGCCGGAAGCCTTCGATTTTTCCAGTTGTCGCAACTGCGTGAAGAGCTTGTCTCCAAGCCCCAGGGCATTCGACCTGCCGGCCACCTTGGCCACCTCGTCGTAAAACATATCCTGGTAGACCCCGCCGGCAAGACTTTTGTCATCGTCGTTCGAACCCGCGCGCATTGATTTCAACATGAAGGAAACCAATATCGATCCGAATTCCTGGCACGCTTTCCGCAATTGCTTTTCATGAACTTCGGCTTTTACGGAAGCATCGGCCTTTGAAGCCGCACCAACCACGGATTGCATGACAAATCCTTTCCAAAGGCCTAAATTATCTGCAATTTCGCGCTCATCGCCCCGGATGCCTTGATAGCCTCGATGATATTGATGAGATCAAGGGGTGTTGCGCCGATGGCGTTAAGCCCAGCCACCACCTGCCCTATTGTCACACCGCCGCCGATTACAGCCAGATGAGCTTTCTTTTGCTGCACCTTGACGCCCGAGCGCGGCACGACCTGGGTCGTTCCATTGCTGAAGGGCAACGGCTGGGAAACGGTCGGTTTTTCGGTAATCTGAATCGAAAGACTCCCGTGAGCCACCGCGCAGGGGGCTATGCGGACGTTTTCACCCATGACGATGGTGCCGGTTCTCTCATCTATGATCACTTTGGCAACCACATCGGGACTTACCTCCAGGCTTTCCACCTTGGCGATGAGGCTTACAGTATCATGCTGATCCTCGGCCGGGATCTGGATTCTGATGGTCCCGGCATCCACGGGGCGGGCGGCGGCGGCGGGAATGGCCCTGGAAATCGCGTCCGCGGTTCTTTGGGCGGTTGTAAAATCGGGGTTCATGAGGACCAGGTCCACTGAATGCAATCCGGCGTATCGTACCGGGACTTCCTTTTCGACGGTGGCCCCGCCGCTTATGAGCCCAACGTTTGGATGATTTTGCTGCACGCTGCTTCCGCTTGCGCCCTGCGCCGAAAAGCCCCCGATGGATAGCGGCCCCTGGGCAACGGCGTAGACTTTGCCGTCGGGACCCTTTAGAGGCGTCATGACAAGGGTGCCGCCGCCCAGACTCGTGGCATCCCCGATAGAGGATGCCTGAACGTCTATCCGGCTTCCAACCCTGGTAAAAGCGGGCAGCCTGCCCGTTACCATGACGGCCGCGACATTTCTGAGCATCGTAACACCGGGATTCATCTGAACCCCCATATTGTTCAGCAGGTTCTGCAGGGTATAAACCGTAAAGGGCGTATTGGTGTCATCGCCCGTATTCTTTAGACCGACTACAAGACCATAGCCGATGAGGTCATTTGAGCGGTCGCCCAGAAAGTAGGCGATGTCTTTTACCCTCGCCGACCGCGCCGCGCCGGAGGAAAAGAGCGGCGCCAAAATCAGCCACGTGATGACCGCCGCGATACGTCCCCTGTTTGCCATGGTTCCTCACTTCGCTCAGAAAGGTGAAATGGTGTCCCAAACCTGCTGGAGCCATCCCGGTTTCTGGTTGTGGGAAACCGGCCCCTTGCCGAGCATGAAAATTTTTGCCTCAGCCACATCCTGTGAAAGAATGGTATTGGTGTCGCTGATATCCACGGGGCGCACCACCCCTTCAAGGACTATCTGTTGGAGTTCGTCATTGACCTTGGTCCAGCGGGAGCCTCGAATGACCAGGTTGCCATTGGGCAAAACAGCCACCACGGTGGCGGTCATGTAGGCGGAGACCGTATCTGTGCGGCTGGTTGAACCGCTCCCGGCGAAGGTCCCGGTAAAGGAGGTCTTGTAGGGCCCGAGGCTGAAGGCGGCCTTGGAGGGCGTGGCACTGCCTATCCCGACGCCTGAAAAGGCGATGCTGCCCTGGTTTGCCGAGGCCTTGCTGGTCGAGGTCGAAGCGGTATTGGAACCGGTTGAGCTTTCGCTTACGGTTATGGTCACCAGGTCGCCCACCTTGTGAGCTTTGATATCGGAATAAAGCGAATCGTCGCCGCGGGCCCAAATAGAGCCCGTGGGGTCGAGGGACCTGGGCGGGGCCCCCGCCGGTGGAACCGATTTGGGGCTGGACATGAGGGTTGGAGGCAGAACCGCTTCGGGCGCCTTCGGAGCCTGCATCGAGGCGCAACCCGAAAGGAGCAGCAGCACCAGGGCGCAGACGGCAAAACCGAGGGCTTTTTCAAGATCGTTCACCGGCATCCCCCGGTAATCTTTTCCGTTTTCAACTTGTTTGTCCTTCATGGCAACCCCCGCATCGACCGCGGCTACTGAACTGCCATCACGGTCTGGCTGTCCACAACTTTGCAATAAATCGTCTTGGTGGAAGAGGTATTGGTGACCGCAAGGGTGTCGCCAATGGCGGCATCGCCGTTGGCACGGCCTTTGGCGCTCACCAGAAGCCCCGGGATCTGGTAGATTATTCTCACCGGATCGCCGTTTTTTATCACCAGAGGTTTGTCCAGCTGGGCGAGCACCAATGGCTGATGCACGCCGATTTCATAGAGCATGCGCCGATTGAGCACCTGGTCGGCCTGAGTGGCGTAGCGATCGACGGCATCTGTAATGTCCATTCTGTGCACTTCCAGGTCCGAGTTGGAAATAACGTCATTTCGTTTAAGCGGACGAGAGGCGAAGTAGACGTTTTGAAAGACCTCGACCCGTCCCAGAATGTCAAGAGTTCGCACCATGCGGCCATCGACATAAAGATCGACGCTCAAGCTCACGTTGCCGATGAGACGAGTCCCCGAGGTAACGGGGCGCACCGTGTAAGTGAGCGTACCCGTGGGAATGACCGGAATACCGGAGAGGCGCAGGTTTTCAAAGGCAATGTCGCTTTGCTTCCACTGCGAGTTTTCCATGACATACTTTTTGAACACCTCTTCGATCCATTGCTGCGAAACACGGGTCGATTCGCGGGTCACGACAATTTTTGAAGGGATATCGAGTTTTACACCCGCGGCGTCCAAGCCGTGTGAATTTAGCAGCGCGACCAAAAAGGAGCGAAGCCGGGTCGGGTCTACGAACTTCTCGGCCCCCACCGGCGGAGCATCCCCGATGTTCTGTGCACTCATGATCGATTTCCAGTTATCGGGCAGCGTCGAGGGGTCGCAAATTTCCAGGAGGCAGACGTTGCCATCGCGGACCATAATAGCGCTCCGGATGCGGATCTCCTTAAGGGCGCCAGCGGCCTTCGGGGATTTTGCGACGCTTTGAGCCGTGGCCGGCAAAAAAGAAACCAGGGAAAAAACAGTTGTAAGCAGCGCAATCACCGTACGCATGCCATCGCTCCTCGGGCTTTTACTTGCCACCTTCATCACGCCACCACGTTATTGGCCATCTGAAGCATACTGTCCGCTGATTTGATGACTTTCGAGTTTGCTTCATAGGCCCTTTGACTGAGAATCATGTTGACCATGTCATCGACCACATTGGTATTGGATGCCTCGAGGTAGCCCTGGAGAACGGTGCCGGCACCCTGAGGCCCTCCGGGCTGGGCCGTTATGACGTTTCCCGAAGCAAGTGTCTGGATGTAATAATTTTGACCTATGGCCTGCAGCCCGGCGGGATTGGGGAACATGCTGACCTGCAGATTGGCGGTGGCTACCACGTTTCCCTGCGAATTGGTGGCCGTGAGCACGCCGGAAGGATCAATTGTGACCGTCACCGCGGTCGGGGGCAAAGTGATTTGCGGCTGCAACTGGTAACCGTCGGCATCGACTATGTTTCCGTTCTGATTGACCGAAAAGCTGCCGTCGCGGGTATAGCTCTGCTGGTTTCCGCGCATGACCTGGAAAAAGCCGTTACCCTGTATGGCCAGATCCAGATTGTTGCCGGTTTGTGTGAAGTTGCCCTGGGTAAAGATCTTGCCCACCGAGGCGGTCCCCACGCCCATCCCCACCTGGATGCCCGCCGGCACCTGATTGTTGTTCGAGTTGCTGGCCCCGGGGGCCACGATGGTCTGATACATCAGGTCGGCGAAATTGGCGCGGCTTTCCTTGTACCCCGTAGTGTTGGCGTTCGCCAGGTTGTTGGCGATCGTGTCCATATTGGTCTGCTGCGCTTCCATCCCCGTGGCCGCGGTCCAAAGACTTCTCATCATGACAAGTTCCTCCTGCCCCATTCACCCATGGATTTGCCGGCACTAACCGCTCGTTTTGGAAATCAATTCGGAGTCGAGATTGGCGCCGTTTTTCATTGTCCTCTGATAGGATTCAAACTCTCTTGTGACCTCGATCATTTTGGTCATTTCCTGAACCGTATTGAAGTTTGCTTCCTCAAGAGCCCCCTGCCGAACCGTGCAGTTTGTCGCGGGCACGGATTGCGTATTGGGATTGGCGGGTTCAAAGTACTGCCCCTGCACCTTCTTGAGGCTGTTTGCCGGAAAGTCCGCCAGTTGGAGTTGGCCCACAGCGTTATTGTTGTCAAAAACCTGACCAGTATCGGTAATATTGAGGCCTTCGGCATTGTCGACCTTGATTGGAGCGCCATTTTTCCCCAGCACCGGCCAGCCGTCACGGGTGACGAGCTGGTTGGAACTGTCGACGGCCAAATCTCCGGCCCTGGTGTAGAGGACCCCCTGATTGGCCTGAACGCAGAGGAAACCGCTTCCGCTAAGGGCCACGTCGAGTTTGTTTCCCGTAGGGCGGATCGCTCCCTGCGACATGTCCGTATGTTCGAGTTCCCCCAGAAGATCGTTGAAGCTGAGGAGGTCCTTTTTGTAGCCAGGAGTATTGGAATTTGCGACGTTGTTCGCTATAATGTCCAACCGTGTCTGCTCTGCCTGGGACCCTGCTGCTGCAAAATAGCTGTCAAGCTTCATGGGATGCTCCTCTTGCTCGCTACACATTGCAACGAAGATGCCAGCGGAACAATCTTCTTGGAATGCGGGTTTCAAACCATCTTCCAGACGATCAATTCGGTGGGTCCAGGAAAATTTTGCCGCCCGGGACGGATTTTCATGCATGTTTTCTGACAGAGGGTTCGGCGGGAAATCTGTCGCGGAGAAGGCGGTCGATCGTGCGGCCGTCGCTCCGCAATTTTATTCCCGCCCCCGGCAGAGCGAGTGTCTTCCCTTGTTTTCGGGGAATGACTATTTTACTATGCGTGGTTGGAGTTGAAGGATCATTGAACGGGGATTTTCGATTCGGCCCTGCATTATCCCTCCAAGGGAGAAACGAGGAATGATGAACATCTATGTTGGCAATTTGTCTGCCAGAACCAGCGAGCAGGAGTTGCGCCAAGCTTTCGAAGCCTTCGGCGAAGTCGATTCCGCAAAGATCATCAAAGACAATTTTACTGGAAAATCAAGGGGCTTCGGTTTTGTCGTAATGCCAAACCAGGAGCAGTCACAAGCCGCAATCGAAGGACTGAACGGAAAGGATTTGGACGGTTCGGCCCTTACGGTCAACGAAGCCAAACCGCGTGAAAACCGTGGCGGAAGACCTGGCGGCGGCGGTGGACGGCCCGGCGGTGGCCCCGGGGGTGGCGGACGATCGGGCGGCGGTGGTTTTGGCGGCGGCGGCCGGGATCGGCGTGGAGGTCCGGGAGGCGGGCACCATGGCGGCGGCGGCGGCGGCCGGGGGCGCTCTTACTAGACTCGCAAGCCGTGCTCGGCCATACACAAATGGAAGATTGACAGGATTTACAGGATTAAGGCTCGATACCGGGCCCGATCCTGCTAAATCCTGTCCTTGAGCGAGCTACCCGCCCGATCCCTGGAAAGGGATCGCATCCTCTCATTTCAAGAAGCGATTTTACGCAAATTCAGAATTAGCTCGACTTCTCCCACCGGCCTTTTGAGCCGTACGGCGATCTGGTCGGCATCAAGTCCCTGGCGCGCGAGAGCCAGCACCTTCTGCTGGTCGGAGGGGTGGGCGTTGGTTTCGGCCTTCGGGGGATTGCCGGGAGCAATTCTTTCGGTTCGGGCATTGGAAAGCTCCTCCAGCCGGGCGCAGACTTTGAGCCCTTCCTGAATGCGCCCGTCGAGTTTTGCCGTTACCTGTTGGAGCAGCTCCTGTCTTTGTTCAAGGTTGGTCTCGAATTTTCGGGATATCTCGGCGGTCTCGGCCATTATCTTATCCAGAGACCGCAGCAGGGTCTCATCTTGCCTGGACACCTTGGGCCTTTTGGCGCGCAGGACCGCGGCAAGCAACCCCAGGATTACCACATCGAGTCCGATCTGCAGGAAGGCGTTCAGGGAAGTGTGTGTTTCCAAAAGCTTTAAAAAAGACACCATGGCGCGGCCTCCTAGAGGTTTTCAACCTGGGTCAGACGGATTTTGTCCGGACAACTCCCGGGCAGATTGGCCCTCAGGTAGTCGAGCAGGTTCTTTGCGAAAACCGAATCCCAGGACTTCACCGTATTGTAGGCCGCGTTCTGGCCGAGCAGAAAATTGTAGACGGTTTGTCTGAAGACGACCGTGTTTTTTTTGAATCGGGCATATCTTTCGAGATTTTGGAACCGGGCTTCCATCCTCAATGCGGTCACCGTCTCACGGCCCTCCACCTGGTAGGCGATGAGAAAATCGAGCACTTCCCGTTTGTCGGGAGAAGGAATGGGGCGGGTTAAGCTGGTGATAGAGTTGACAAGGGCGGTTTTGGGCGAAGGAGGCGCGGCCTTTTTCGACTTCATCAGATAGAAGCCGGCCGCGGCCGCCAGAAGGCAGATCAGGAGCGAGCCGCCCAAAATCATCCAAAGGCGTAACGAGAGGCCGGATTTTTTATCCAGGCCGTCTTCATCGGACGCCTGCCGCGATTCCATTTCTTGTTCGGCTTCCAAGCTTTCGTTTTTTTCCATCATTACGGCTTCCTACCGCGCGGACTATCCCAGGCGAGTGTTTCCGCTCTGAGCGGCTCGAAATTCGTTTTGAATGAATTCAGGCATGTCTTCGACTTTGAGCTTTTTGGTCAGCTTTGTCCTGAGCTTGAGCATGGCCTTGGTGTGGAGCTGGGAAATTCGCGACTCCGTATATCCCAAAGTGGCGCCGATTTCCTTCATTGTCATCTCTTCGTAGTAGTAAAGAGACAGAACGAGTTGCTCCTTTTCGGCAAGGCCGACAATGGCCTCGGCCAGATGACGGCGTATCTCTTCCCTGTAGGCGGAATTGAAGAGTTCCTCGGAATCCGAGGTGAGCATGTTGGATTCTCTGTTTTCGTGGATGATGTCATGGATGTTTTCCGGCAAAAAGGAGATGCCTTTGATTTCGTCCATCAATTTATGGAATTCACCCATTTCAATGTTCAACTCCAGGGCAATTTCCTCCTTGGAGGGATCTCGCCCCAACCTTTGTTCGAGGCTAACGCAGGCCTTTTCCATAAGATTGCTCTTCTGGCGCAGCGACCGGGGGATCCAGTCCATGGAGCGGATCTCGTCGAGCATTGCCCCCTTGATGCGGATCTTGGCATAATGTTCGAACGGAATGCCCTGGTTTGAATCGTATTTTTCGATCGCATCGATCAAACCCAGCACTCCGGCGCCAATGAGGTCCTCAACGGCGATATGGTCCGGCAGGCGCGAGATGAGTCTGAAAGCGATAAACTTCACCAGATCTCTGTGCTCCATGACGATCTTGTCTCTTTCGGCCTGTGCCGAGCAGGAATCGGAAGGCCGGGCGCCGTAAGGGTTCTTTCTGAGCGTAGAGGAACTCTGTTGCATGGAGACCGCCCCTTTCTATACGTTGAGCAGACGTTTCCAGAAAAACTGAATCGTGCCTTGATTGACATTGGGACGACTCCTGCAAATAGTCTCGGCCACCTGCAGGAAGGCTTTCGAGGCCGGAGCATTGGGAAAAACCTCCAGCAGCGGTTTTTGCTGCAGCACCGACCGGGTGACGGCCGTATCGTGCGGAATGGTACCCAGGTAGTCGAGCGAAATTCCATCCAAAAAATGGTCGGCGACCTTGCTGAGCTTGGCAAAAATGGATTTGCCCATGGCCTCTCCGGAGGCCGAGTTGATCAGAATGCGAAAATTGCGCTCGCTGTGCCTCGAGTAGAGCACCTTGATCAGGGCATAGGCATCGGTAAGCGAAGTGGGCTCGGGGGTGACGACGATGATTCTTTCATTTGCCGCCAGGTTGAAATAGAGCACCGTATCGGAGATACCCGCTCCCGTATCGATGATCAACATATCTATGTCGGCTTCCAGTCCGTCGAGCAGTTCGAGAAACATGATCTTCTGATCATCGGTGAGCCTTGTGAGTTCCTGAACGCCCGAACTGGCCGGCATTATCCTGACGCCGCCCGGACCGTCGATCAGCACGTCTTCGAGCTTTTTTTGCCCGTTCAATACGTGGCTCATGTTGAACTTGGGAGTCAGGCCGAGAAGCACATCGATATTGGCAAGCCCCAGATCGGCGTCCAAAATGAGCGCCCGATACCCCAGACGGCACATGGCGATCGACAGATTGATCACGATGTTACTTTTCCCCACGCCTCCCTTGCCGCTGCTGACCGTCATGACTCTTACCGGCTTTTGCAAGGCCGGGACAGCTTCGGCAATGTCGCTGCCAACCTGCATCCCGAAGTTTTCCTTTTTTCTTAGACTCCCCGCCTGATCCATCTTTTCTCCCCTTTAGACTGCCCCGTTTCCGGCCGGGAGCAGGAAGGCAAGCAGTCTTTTTTGAGTGGCCGCTTCAATATCTTCCGGCACTCTTTGCCCGGTCCCGAGGTAGGAAACAGGGTAGTTGAACCGCACCAACTGGTTGACAATGCAGCCGTGGTGAACCGTCTCGTCGAGTTTTGTGAAAATGAGGCTGTTGATATCGATTCCTCTGAAATGAACTATGGTCTGCCGCAGATCTTCATCTTTTGCCGTAGCGCTGAGAACGAGAAAATGAGAAAACCTCGGTACGTTTTCAAAAAGTGAATGCAAGTGGCGCACATGCTCCTGGTTGAGATAATTTTTGCCGGTCGTGTCCACCATGATGGCATCGCAGTGGCTCAAGTCATGGAGGGCGTTGCGCAGGTCGGATTTGTTTTGAGCCACACTGAAGGGGATTTCCAGGATTTCGGCGTAAGTCTTGAGTTGCTCCACGGCGCCGATGCGGTAGGTATCGAGCGAAACGATGCCAAGTTCAAACCTGCGCTTTATCTTCAGATAGGCCGCAAGTTTTGCCAGGGTGGTGGTCTTGCCCACGCCCGTGGGTCCCAAGAAGCTGTAGACCGCGGGGCCCCCGGAGCTGGAAACGACCCTGAAGGGTCTGGCGCAATTAATCTTGCCGACCAGCTGTTTACAGAAGGCGTTAAATATCGCGGGCCGCTCGGCGGGTTCTCCGTCAAGCTCCGAGAGTGCTTTGCTCAAGAGGATGAAGACCTGTTTTTCGTCCAGGCCGTGAACGAGCAGGGAGTGATAGAGTTCGGCAAGGGGCCGGTTGGCCCGCAGTTGGGTCAGGTGGTCCCGCGACGAGATGAGAAGGGAAAGAAAGCTTTTGATTTCCTGAACGTCCCGGATCATTTCCGCGGCCGGAAAATCGTTACCCGGTCCGGTTTCGGGGGCGGAAATCCGCTGCTCCCGAGCGGCACTTACTTCGGTCCACGACTCCCCCGAATCCGAGGGGACCTTCCTGGTGCTAAGGATAATGGCCTCGGGCCCCAGCTCCTTTTTCACCAGGGCCAATGCCTTCTCCATCGTCGGGGCCGTAAAGGTCTTAACCTGCATGGTCCATCCTGATTATGCCGATTGAACGGATCTCGAGTGAATTGCTCAGTTCGTTGTGACTAATAACGGCCACATCAGGCAAAAACCTCTCCAGGAGCTTTCTCAGGTGGCGCCTGATCACCGGGGAGCAGAGCAAAACCGGCCGATATCCCAGGCTTACCGCGCGTTTGACCTCATCGCTGGTCACCTGGAGAAAATTCTGCAGGAACCCCGGATCCAGACTGAGGAAACTCCCCTGTTCGGACTTCTGAATCCCCCGGGTAAGCCTTTCTTCAAGCGACTGCTGCAGCGAAAGTACCGGAAACTTCTGGTCGTCGGTCTCATAGGGTCTGGTAATGGTTCTGGCCAGGGCTTGACGCACATATTCGGCCAGAACGTCGGGGTCCTTGGTCATGGAACCGTAGTCGGCCAGAGTTTCGCAGATAGTCTGCAGATCGCGCACGGTAACGCCTTCACGGATGAGGTTCTGTAGCACCTTTTGGATTATCCCGGGCGAGAGCAGGTTTGGCACCAGTTCATCGACCAGCTTGGGCTGATGGAGCGCGAGGTTGTCGAGCAGCTGCTGGACAGTCTGGCGGGTGAGCATCTGGTCGGCGTATTTTTTGAAAAGCTCGGTCAGATGGGTGGCAACCACGGTGGAGGGATCGATGACGGTATAGCCGGCCATCGAAGCCTCTTCACGCCGATTTTCGGGAATCCACACCGCAGGCAGGTCGAAGGCCGGGTCCCTGGTGGCAATCCCCTTTATTTCCACCGAGTTCTCACCGGTGTTAAGGGCCAGGAAGTGTCCGACCATGATTTCGCCTTTGCCAACCGGGTTGCCTTTCAAAAGTAACTTGTACTCGGAGGGTTTCAACTGCAGATTGTCCCTTACGTGCAGGGAGGGAACGAGTATCCCGTATTCAACGCCCAGTTGCTGGCGTATGGCTTTGATCCGCTGCAGCAGGTCTCCGCTGTGGGATTCATCCACCAGTGGAATGAGGCCGTAGCCAAGTTCGAGTTCCAAAAGGTCGAGCAGGGGGGGCATATCCGAAGCTGTGGCGGGTTTCTTTTGAGCCGCTTCTTTGAGGGCTTCGGCCTTTTCAAGCTCCTCGCGATGTTTTTTGGCCACCCGGCGAGATAACATCAGCAGGATGGTTCCCACCAAAACCAGCGGCACGGCCGGAAAGCCCGGGATGATGGCCAGAAAGAACAGCATGGCGCCGGTAATGGAAAGCGGTCTGGAATTCATGCTGAACTGTTTTCCAAAGGCTTTGCCCATTCCCATTTCGGTTGCGGCCCGGGTGACCAGGATACCGGCCGAAGAAGAAATCACCAGGGCCGGGATCTGCTCGACCAGTCCGTCGCCAACCGCCAGAAGCGTATAGACATGGAGGGCTTCGGACAGCGGCATACCTTTTTGGAGGACCCCGATGGCCAGTCCGCCGAGGACATTTATAATGGCGATGAGAACACCGGCCACCGCATCTCCACGCACGAACTTGCTCGCGCCGTCCATCGTGCCGTAGAAATCGGCCTCCTGCCTGATGGTATTACGCCGCATACGAGCGGTACGCTCGTCGATAAGGCCGGTGTTGAGGTCGGCGTCGATGCTCATCTGTTTTCCGGGCATGGCGTCGAGGGTAAAACGGGCGGCCACCTCGGAGATGCGCTCGGTGCCTTTGGTGATCACCATGAAATTTACGATCAGAAGGATTATGAATATGACGGAGCCAACCACGTAATTGCCGCCGACAACGAAGTTGCCGAATGCGTGGATGACGAGTCCCGCGGCCGTCGAACCCTGATCGCCGTTTAGCAGAACCAGCCGCGTGGCGGCCACCGCCAGGGAGATTCGAAAAAGGGTCGTCACCAGAAGAAGCGAGGGGAAAATCGCGAAGTCCAGAGGCTTTGCACTGTATACGGCGGTCAGAAGGATCACGAAAGCCGCCGAGATATTGACGATCAGCAGCACGTCAATAAACGTGCTGGGCAGAGGCAAAAGCATGACGGAGAGGATGGCGACCATTCCGATTCCGAGGAGCGCGTCCCCGTCGGAGATCATCTTCAGCCGGTCTTTGAGAAGGCTCTGTGCGGTGTTTGTATTGTTAGCCATTCTGCTTCCGCTGTCTTTGCTGAAAGATATACGCCAGTATTTTCGCCACAGCCTTGTAAAGCTCGGTGGGGATGGCCTCATCGAGTTTCACCTGTTTATACAAGGCACGTGCCAAAGGAGGGTTGCGCACTATCGAAACACCATGTTTCCTTCCCGTATCGATGATTTTGAGGGCCAGAAAGTCAAGGCCCTTTGCCACAACCACCGGGGCCTCCATGCCTCGCTCATAACTCAGGGCCACAGCGAAATGGGTGGGGTTTGTGATAATGACGGTGGCCTTGGGCACCTTTTTGAGCATGCGCTTTCTTGCCAGCATTCTCTGCAAGGAACGGATCTTTCCCTTTATCTGCGGGTTGCCTTCGCTTTGTTTGAACTCTTCCTTGACCTCCTGCTTTGTCATCATGAGATCTTTTTTCATCTGCCACTTCTGGTAATAGGAATCCAGAATGCAGACGATCAGCATGTAGCCGGCCGTTTTAAAGAGGAGTTTGAGGGCCATGGTTGCCGTAAAGCTCAAAAATTGGCGCGTGTCCTTCCAGGTAAGCTCCGACATGGCAGCCCGCCCGGGCCACAGGACCGAGTAGACCGCATAGCCGACTATGGCCATCTTGAGGATCGATTTGACCAGTTCGACAAGGGATCTCAGCGTAAACATCCGCTTGAAGCCGGCCAAAGGATTCAGGCGTCCCAGGTCGAACTTGAGTTTGTCCAAAGACAGAATGAAACCTTTCATCTGGACGAAATTGACAAGGATCGACATGACGAGAATTGCAAGAGCAACCGGCCCGGTCATGGTCACAAAGGAGAGCATGAGGTTCATGAATAAGCCGGAGGCAAAAATCTCGGGACGGCTGAAGGAGCCCTCGGACCACAAGTTGAGGACCATCGAACGAAAGCTGGCGAGCATGTTGTTACTGCAAAGGTAGATGACCACCCCGCCGCTTACCAGGACGATGACGGATGTCAGATCCCGGCTCTTGGCGATCTGGCCCTTTTTGCGCGCATCCTGGAACTTTTTCGCTGAAGGGGACTCTGTCTTGTCCTGACTGCCCTGCGCCAATTGTCCGCTCTTTCATTTGCAAAAGGATGAAAACGTCCCGTGTCAATATATTGGCCGCCCCCGATCGAGCCGGCCCATTACGGGTTTGTCAATGCTCAAACCGTTCCAATTCACTCTCGTACTTACCGCGAAGCGCGCAAGAAGGGTTTTGGCGATCAATGGAGTTCTTTGTAGCGGGGCTATCGGGACAAATAGTTTAGAAATTCGAAAAGCCGGGCGAAGTAGAGCCGGCTCAGCCCCCCCCAGGAAACCAGGGTTATTCCGAAAAAAATCATTCCGATGGCGATGGTCAAAGGAAAACTGAGGGCGATGATGTTCATCTGAGGGGCGAATTTGGCCATGAGCCCCAGACCCAATTGTGTGAGGATCAAAACGGCCAGGGCCGGGGCGGCGAGCTTTACGGCCATGACGAACAGCATGGCGGAGAGCATGAGTATTCTTTTGAAAAGGTTCGAGCTCAGAGTGAAGGAGCCGACCGGAATGGTCTGGAAGCTGTGGACCAACACGCGGATAACTATAAGATGCCCGTCAATGGACAGAAAGATCATGATTGCAAGCAGTTGGGAAAATGAGGCGAGCACCGAGTCGGTAGCTCCTCCCTGGGGGGAGGCGGTCTGGGCAAAGCCAAACCCCATCATGAAACTGATCAGGTCGCCTGCGAACTGAAATGCGCTGATGACAAGAAGCATGGAAAGAGAGAACAGAACTCCGAAAATCAATTCGTCGATGACAATCGGGGCCAGGGACGCAGGGTCGAAGGCAATGGGCCGAACAAAGTGGCGAACGAGTGGGAAAAGCATTATTGATAAGGAAATCACGATCATGGCTTTGATTACGGGGGGCACGGCGGTCGAATTGAAAATCGGGAGCATGAAAAGGACGATCCCCACACGGACTATGATCGCCAAAAGTATGGCCAGCTCGGTTATATGGACGTCAAAGGTTACCACACCGCTCAGCCTGAAATATTGGGGATGCTCACGATGACATGGTGCAAGAAGTAGGTGAGCTTGGAAAGCATCCAGGAACCGAAGATAAGCATGGCCAGAAAGGTGGCGACGATCTTTGGAACAAAGGTCAAGGTACTTTCCTGGATTTGAGTCACCGATTGGAACACGCTTATGATAACCCCGACCGCCATGCTGAAGCCGAGCACGGGCAAACTGACCAACAGCATCGTCTCGATTGCCTGTTTTCCGAATGTGATTACAAACTCATAGGTCATAATGTCTTGCTCCTTTCCCTGTCCCCCGGGTTCAGTGAAAGCTCTTTACAAGGGACCCGATCAGTAGCGACCAGCCGTCAACCATTATGAACAGCATGAGCTTGAACGGAAGCGAAACCATGACGGGAGGCAGCATCATCATGCCCATTGAAAGCAGGATACTGGCCACGACCATATCCACTATAATGAAGGGAACGTAGAGCATGAATCCGATCTGGAAAGCCTTTTTCAATTCACTGATCACGAAGGCGGGAATCACAGTCCAGATGGACAGTACCCCGGCGTTTTGCGGTCTCGTATTGCGCGACATGGAGACAAACAGTGCAAGGTCCTTTTCGTTGGTTTGTTTGAGCATGAAATCCTTAAGAGGAGCCGTTGCTCGATTGATGAACTCTTCGGTGGAAATGGTGTGCTGCTCATAAGGAGTCAGCGCCTGATGTTGAATTTTTTGCCACACCGGCTTCATGACGAAAAAAGTCAAAAACAACGACAGGCCGACTATGACCTGTGTGGGAGGCGCCTGCTGAGTTCCGAGGGCGGTTCGCAGGAATGAAAATACAACCGCGAAACGGGTAAAACTGGTCGTGAGGATCAAGAGCGCCGGAGCAAGGGAAAGCACTGTCAGGAGGAACACGATCTGGAGGGCTCCGGAGACCTGCTCGGGCCCTTTGGGACCGTCGAGATTCAGATGCACTCCCGGAACGTCGATGCCCTCGGCGAATGCGCACCGTGGATGGGACCACAGGAAAAGGAGCGAAACAAGGCACAGGAGCGCCAAGAGCAGGGGAAGTCGGCATATTCGGTATTGATGAAAAGTTTTCATAAGCATTCGTCCGCGTGCGGGGGATGATTTCCCGCCCGCGCCGCCGGTTCGCTCAAGCAAAGAAGGCTCATGTTCTGAGGCGAAATACCTACCAGGACATTGCGCTCCCCGGAGATTTTGACAATGATCAGGTGATGGCGGGGTCCGAACGATTGACGGCCCAGGACTTCCATTGTCTTCACAACGGGGCTTCCGGGCATTTTCCCCCATCGCTTCAAGGCGTAGACGAGGGCGACAAAAAGACCCAGAACCAGTACCAGAGCACCCATGGTTTTCAAAAGCAGCAATGCTGATGTCATTTGTTCCACACCTCCATTGGTGAGGCGCGCTTCAACCCAGTTGTTTCACACGTTCGGTGGGGCTTACTATATCAGTTATTCTGACCCCGAATTTTTCATTGACCACCACCGCCTCCCCCCTGGCTATGAGCTTCTGGTTTATAAAAATCTCAAGGGGTTCGCCGGCCAGTTTGCTAAGCTCGACAACAGAGCCTTGCCCGAGTTGGAGCAACTCGTTGACCAAAATCTTGGTCCGTCCAAGTTCGACCGAGATTTCAAGCGGGATGTCCAACAGGAAATCGAGGTCCTTCGCGCTCTTTTGTCCTTGCCCTTTTTCAAGACTGGGGAATTGAGCCTGCTCGTTGTCCATTGTCATTTCACCTCATAAGACATTTTGGATACACAAAAGAAGAGGCGTTGCCGTTTCCGCCGTCTCACGACCTTCCCCGACTCATAATCCGCTTCCCATTTCGCCCTCGACCTGGAACGCGATTTTCCCTCGGCAGATCCCGGCCGTTGCAGTCAGCTTGGGAACCCCTTCCACCTTGACGATAATCGGACGGTCCGCATCGTTGTCGAGCACAATGACGTCGCCGATGTCCATATTCATCAGATCTTCGCCTTTGAGCACAGCACTGCCAAGCTCGGCGGTCAGGTTCACCGGCACTTCGCGAATGAGTTTTTTAAGGCGCAATATCCACTGCTCGTCAATTTCGAGCTGGTCGCTTTGGAAGCTGGCATAGAGCTTCGATCGGATCGGTTCAATTGTGGAGTATGGAAGCACGATGGCCATCCGCCCCATCAAGCGGTCCATCTCCAACTCGAACCGGACCACTATGACAACGTCGGTTGGAGGAATGATGGTTGCAAATTGCGGATTGATTTCGGATCTGACGAAGACGAAAGAAAGCGGAATGATGGGCTGCCAAGCCTGATCGAGATCCAGCAGGACCTGCCTTACCACTTTGTTTATGACGCGGTATTCAATGGAGGTGAAGTCGCGCCCCTCTATTTTGTAGCTGCCCTTCCCGGTGCCTCCGAAAAAGCAATCGACAAGGTTGAAAATCAGGCGGCTTTCTATCATGAACAAAGCGTGGCCTCTTAGCGGCTCCATCTTGAGAATGTGCAGGCTGGTAGGAACAGGAAGAGTCCGGGTGAACTCTCCGAATTTTATCATTTCGGCCTGGCATGCGCTAATATCGAGCATTCTGCGCAGGGCGCCGGAAAGAGAAATGCGATGGAGCTTGGCGAACCTGTCATTTATGATGTCCAGGGTCGGCATTCGCCCGCGCACGATCCGGTCCTGGTTTGCCAGATCAAACGAACGAACGTTATCGGGTTCCTTGGCGGCTTCTTTGCTTCCCTCGATTTCGCCGTCGGAAAGTCCCCTCAACAGGGCATCGACTTCATCCTGGGAAAGTATTTTTTCCATGAGGGCGCAAACTTTCTCTTCCGACCGGTGGAATCAGAGCCGGCCGCCGTGTTCACTACTGGATTAGAAAATCGGTAAAATAGATTTCCTCAACCTTGCCCGTGGCAAGTATCCGATTCAAGGCCTTGACCAACTGATTTTTAAGGCGAACCTTATCACCCGGAGAAACGATATCGCCCGACTCCTGGCTGCTAAGCACTGTCAAAATGAGGTCCCTTAACTGGGCGTCCTTCGACTTGCACTCATCGGTAGCCTCTTTGGTGCTAAGTTCCAAATTCATCGTGACCTTGAGAAATCGCTTGCCCCCGGGGTCGGCCAGGTTGACCAGAAATGTCGGCAAGGCGTAGGCAACCGGCTTCTCCTTCTTGGCGACCGCGGCACCTGACGACGCGGCTCTCATAAACTTCAAATAGTAGACGGCTCCCCCGGCCCCAAGCAGCACAACCACAGCCAGTATTATGATAAGGAGCTTGCCCGAGCCTTTCTTCACTTCTTTTGCATCCTGGTCTGCGGCCATTTTCCTTCAACCTTCCTCTAAAGGGCGGAGCCCGATCTTTTTGACGCGGCAAATCCCCTTGAACGCCACTTTTCATCTTTCGAGCCATCAGAAAAGCAATGAACATGCCACGGAGCTTCAATGCCAAGCACCAAAGCCCTTTGGATGCAATCACCGCCAAGCCCGGGCGGCGCACGCCATAAAAAGATGCCGCTTAACCCGATTTTCAGGTCAAGCTTTTGACGCAAAACTTCCCCATTCCTTGGAGCAAAGGTTTTTTGACCTTCTTCGAACCATTTTTTTAGGACACCGAAAGACCTCCCATGATTTTGAGACCAAAACTGGAAAAATGTGCAGGCCGGTAGGAAAAATTTCCCTCCACGGGGAAACGGCGGCCTGCGGCATAAAAAGGTAACAATGCATATTCATTCGGTTTTTTTTAAATGCGCCCTTCTGGCCCGCCTATTGCTCTTCCGACGGGTAACACATCGAACTACGGGCTTTGCGGCAGCTCAGGCTGCGAAACTCACCGAAAGGCCAGCGAGGAGATAGTGATGTCTACTTCAACCACCAGCGGTTCTACAAGCACCACGCAAGTGATGCCGGGTATCGGCTCGAATTATCTGGGAATCGGGAGCGGCAGCTCCGGCACGACACCGGCCAATACGTTGAACGAACAGGATTTTCTGACGCTTTTCACGGCCCAGTTGCAAAATCAGGATCCGACCAATCCGATGCAATCCTACCAACTGGCCTCCCAGCTTGCCCAATTCACCACGGTGGAACAGTTGACGCAGGCCACCTCGCAACTGAACGGCATCGAGCAGTATTCGGGCGGAATAAACAACAGCCAGATCCTGTCGCTGGTGGGCAAAACCATTACGGCCCAGGACAACTCGATGAGCCTCAGTTCAGGCACGCTCGCAAACAGCCTCAATTACGCGCTTTCAAAACCTTCGACCGTCACTTACACGGTTGCGGATTCCAACGGCAATACGATCTATTCGGGAAACATCGGGGCACAGAACGCCGGCTCCTACAGCGTGCCATGGACGGGAACGGATTCGAGCGGAAGCACGGTGGCCGACGGTTCCTACACGGTAACCGTCACGGCCACCCCGTCGGACGGGTCTTCGGCGGCCGCGGCGGTCCAGACCACCGTCCAGGGGCAGGTGTCATCGTGCAACCTGAGCGCGAGTCCTCCGACCTATACGCTCTCGGGTGTGAACGGAGCGCAGATTCCGGTGTCGAACGTATTGGGGGTCAACTCCAACTAGGGGGTGCTTTTCGGCCGGACCGCGACGGAAGAACAAGGAATCGCATTCGATAATATCTGATCGGCATATTCAAAAAAAAGGAGAACCAGATGGCTGCCAACATGATGTACACGGCAATTTCAGGCCTCAACACCTTCAATGACGCCCTGTCGGTTGTAAGCGACAACATCGCCAACGCCAATACCACGGCCTTCAAATCGCAGACTCTCGATTTCGGCGACCTGGTGAGCGGCTATATGCCCACGGTCTACAGCGACAATACGGCCGAAGGCGTGGGGGCGACGATACTCGACAAGACCTCGGACCAAAGCACGGGGGCTGAAATGCAGACCAACGTGTGGTCGAATTTGATGATCCAGGGGGGCGGCTACTTCAAACTCCAAAACACCACCACGGCCGCCGATTACTATACCAGGGACGGGGCGTTCCAGGTAAACTCGGCCGGATATCTCACGGATATGGATAACAACGAGGTGCTCGACACCGCGGGGAGTGCCATCAATCTCAACCCGCCAACGGGAAAGACCTACAGTAGCTATTCCGTCGACCAGTACGGCAGTGTCTACGGAGTGGAAACCAACGGAACGCAGGTATCGATAGACCAGATCGGAATCACCACATTTTCCGACCCCAGCGGTTTGGTCTCGGTTGGAAACAACCTGGTAACCACAGGCCCCAACTCTGGAACGGCCACGGTGCAGGCCGCGGGCGCCGGGCAGGCGGGCACGGTGATTTCAGGGGCGCTGGAAGGCTCGAATGTCGACCTCACCACACAGATGGTGAACATGATCAATTATCAGGCCGATTACCAGGCAAACTCCAAATCCATTGTCACGGGCGACACACTGCTCCAGACCGTGGTAGGTCTGATCGCCGGATAAGGAGGCACTTGCGGCGTCTTCATCCGAATGGACCAGACTATCTCGGCATTGACCGCGCCGTCCCCGAGTGCCATCTGGCAGGCTATCAAACGGGAGGCGTTTGCGAAGCGAACCATGAAATTATTTCGGCCAGGAAGGCCGCAGGCTCTCGCAGGCGCCGCCCGGCTTGATGCGTAATCCCGAGACCACGAAGATCTTTTGTCTTCCACCCTGGTGGAGCAGAGGAATTTCGTGGTCTTTTTTTGTGCTTACGCGAAGGCTTGGCGACACATATTGCCCGACAGCTGTTCGAGCCCTTCCACATGCTTGGGGCCCGGGGGCCGTGATGGTTTCCACCATGGACTGCCGGGGCTAAAAAAGTCAAGTACCGGGTCAAATCCCGGCATGTTCCCCTGATGGCCATCGGGGCGGCTTTTTCCTTCACCAAAGTGTTGTACAACGTGCCGATTCCCGGCGGGACTTCCGCTCATGCGGTCGGGGGGGGGCTGCTCGCTGTGGTGCCGGGCCCGTTGGCGAAAATGATTTGTATTACGATTGCTCTCCCCCTCCGGCCATTGCTGTTCGGAGACTGAGGCCATTGGAGCTTTACGGCGTTTCCACTACCAGTGTGACGTCCCCTACGTTCCGTGATAGTCTGCCAGACTGTCTGGACCTGCCTGGAGCATGAAAAGTGCTATCGTTTTGTATCAGCCAATTTACGGGATCTCACACTAGTTTCGCAGGCGGGTAGGATTTGTCTTTCGAAACTCCGACAACCCGCACATTTCTTACACCCTCCGGGATGAAGCGGCTTTCCGCCACCTTCACACGGGGATGAAAGAACAGCAACCAAGACCGCGGGTCTCGGAGGTGCTCGAACTTGGGATCACAGGCACTATCACACATTCACGACTGATTTGCGGGTCAGGCAAAGATACTCAGACGCGCTCCGCCCGCCGGTGCGGCGGCCTGAACGGGAGCTTCGGATGTTTTGGCCGCGCGCACTTCCGCGGTCTTCGATACGCCCCCGCGCTTATTTCCGGGCTGGTGGGTTTCGTCCCCGTTTTTCCCTCCCGGATTACCACCGCCAACGTCGACCATGAATTTTTCCAGCACAAGCCCCTGGGTTCTCAGATCCTCGCGAAGTTGAACCGTGTGGCTCATAAGGGCCTGTCTGGCAGGTTCGTTTTGCGTCAACGCTTCCACCGAGATTTCACCCTTCTTGGCCTGGACTTTCAGATTGATCTTTCCAAGGGCCTCGGAATCCATCTGGAGCACCAACCCCCGTGCCGCGCCGCCCACCGCCTGCTCGCGGGCCTCATTGGCCATTTCTACGGCACGGTATGGGTCATAGGAGGCAAAACCGTTTTGGGCCGAGTTGTCCGCAAGTGGCATATTGATTGCCTGGGGCTGAGGCGCTGAGACCTGTAAGAGCCCTGGACCGGAGACCGGCTCTTTGTCAACGTTGGCCTCCGCGGCGCGTTTCGCAGCCACCGCGCCCCCCAGGCCTGCCGACATCACCTGGGCGATGGTCGTCACACCGGAGGTATTGGACGGGTTTTCCGAAGGTTTTTTTCCTGAATACGAATCGATTGTTTGCCCATCACCGGACAAGGGGCTCTGCCCTGAAAGATCGGCAGCCATGCTTATCGATTCCTGACCGGCAAGGGACCAGGTGGAAGCCGAGGAGGACTGGGATGCCGCGGTATTTGTTCCGCTCCCGATGCTCTCCGCGGATGCGATCTCGTTGCCTTTGGCCCTGGCCGCTTCGTCCGAATCAGCCCGCCCCCCGGCTTTGGTGCTGTTCGAAACATCTTGAGCCGAGTTTTGAGCGGAATCGTTTGCCGCCTTATTTTCGATCGTCAGGTGGTTCTGCTTTGCGGATGCAACACCCCCCTGCCCTTTCGACATGAACTGCTCAACGGCGCGCAACCGCCCGGCGACGTTCATTTCAGAAGCACTCTGCGTAACATCGCCGCCCCGGTCGCTCCCCTGGCCGATGCTCTTTTTCCCCGCGGCGTCATCGATTTCGGACCGGGCCGCCATGTCCGCCGCCGCCTGTTCCCCTGATTTGGAGCTGTTCGAAATATGTTCTGCCGAGCTTGCACCGGAACCGCTTGTAAGATTGTTTCCATCCGCGGTCGAAACGGCCCCATCCTCGGAGGAGATGTAGGAGTTTAGAATAGTCACAATGTTATCGGTTTGCCCGGAGGAGACCGCCTCACTCGGCGTGGTGTCCCGTCCATTTTTGATAAATTCCGCCGACTGGTTGCGGTCGTAAAAAACAAAGCCCTCCGGACTGGAATTTTCCATTTGAGGCATGGTTATCAGCTGTTCGCCCGGATTGGCCTCCGCCCTCTTCAAAACCACACCCTCCGAAGACTGTTCCCTCCCACCGACGGACTTCTCGATATGTTTGGCAAGCATTGGCGTATCCTGACCGCCAAGTTGCGCACGATTTTGCACATCCTTTAGAGACCCGGCGGCGCTCATTGCCTCGGCCGCAAGGGATTCATCCCGCCGCACGGCCATACCGGCCTTAATCCCATCAGCCAAGGCGGCCTCAACAGTCAGCCCCTCGGAATCCGTGCTCACCCGGTCCGAAACCTCGGTGGCCGCAATCGTCACGGAAACCCCGCGGGTTGCATTTTCACCCCCGTCCGGAAGGGTTCCATGGCCGGACGCGGCACCCGCGACTCTCCCGGAGGATGAGTCCGGCTGTTCCACCGTTTCCCCGCCAATCGGGTCCGATCCACCGGAGGCTACGTTCACCGCATCTTCCTCCCCTCGAATCCTATTCTGGCCGGAATCGGGCGCCTGCACCACTTTGCCGCCCCGTCCCTCCCCGAAGTCCTTGACATTGGGGACTTTATCCCCCGAGAAGATGAACGAGGGAAGAACAGAGGAAACGAGTTCCCTGGTTTGCCCGGTTTTAAGCGCTTCCGACGTTTCCGGAACAACAGTGGAAGAGCTTTGCGATGAAAATTTTGCAAGCTTTGCCGGCGGGTTGTCCTTAAGAGATGCCTTAACGACTTTTTTAAGAAGCCCGCTCAGTTCCTCGCGAGTATAAGAACCATCCGGCTTCAACGCCACGGCCGGTTCCTTGCCCTTAACGGCTGCGCCGCCATTTTGCCGCTCGCCGTCGGAAGAGCCGACGATAGATTCCACCAAAGTGCGCACTGCCGCAACCGGAACTTGCCCGGCCGATTGCCCCCCGGCATCCCGCCCGCTATTCAAAATGGAACTCAAATCCTGGATGGATATGTGGCCCTGCTTGTTAAGCAGTTTTTCACATTCGTCCCTTTTCTCCGCTGAATAATTAAGTTTGGCCAATACCGTCTGTACGATGGCCGGATTTGAAACAACAAGATTTTTTGCCGCAACCTCCCTGAGACTTTTCCCGGTCATCTTTGCGTTCGCATTTGGAAGGGATTTTTCACGAAGAGACAAAGGGGTGCCGCTCTTGGACTCGGCTTGAGCCGATGCTGCCGTGGCGCAAGCCTTGGTCTCGGTAGTCGGCCCGTCGGGTGAGACCAACCCGGCCGTATCGATGGGATCCAGTTGGGCGGCCTGCGTCTCCTTTGGCAGATGCCTGGCCAATTCTCCGGAAAAATCGTTATTGGTAATCGAACGGCCGAGCTTTGCTTTCACGCTTCCCAAAAAGGACGCCAGCAGTTGTGACGCGTTTACCTGTCCGGATTGCATCGCATTATCCTATTCAGAGGGACAAAACCGTTTCACGATTGATCGATGTTCCCTTCACGACTCCTGAAGGAGAGCAAACATCGAGCCAAGGGTGGTGTCAGAATAAAACTCTTTATAATCAGGTAGATGGAAATGGTTTTTTTGAGTGGCGAAACGGCCGGGGAATTTTTTTCCCCCATGGTTGCGCAATTTTTTCCGACTGCGCGGGCAATCCGAAAACATAGAGTGTTTGCCGCTGCTGGGAACAAAGGATGAAAGCGCGTTCTTGCCGCGTCATAGCGGCAAGAAGAGCTTCACGGGGAAGGGAACCTCGGGCGGATTTTCAATTCCCGTTGGACAATATCGCGAGATTACCCGATGTTACCGGTCGAGGTTTCGCTGGAAAGCATGGCAAGGGCCATTCGGCCTTCCATCTTAAAGCGGTTTACGGCGGCAGCCCGGATTCCCGGCCCCGAGGATGTGAACCGGCCGGCCCTCATGTTGTAGACGGTATCGATCAGTCTGGCCATCCCGCCTTGGTCGCTTTGACCCTTGAGGGTCCCGATCGCCTTGATGAAAATATTGGCCGCGCCCTTTGAGCCATGCTGGACGGCAGTACTCCAAAGGACCTCCTGGAGGGCCTTGGGGGCTTTTGAAACGTCGAGCCCCGTTCTATCGGAAATTTCCTTAACGGTTGGCTGATAGAGGTTTTGGGCGATAAAATCGGACTGAAGCTTTTCGAAGCGAACGGGTTGGTTCGCGGCCAGTTCTTTCCACACCCTGGGCATTGCGCCCGCGCGGCAGCCGGTATTGGCGGGACCGGCCGCTTCGAGCTTGCGCGCAAGATCCGGCGCATTTTGCGAGAGATAATCGATAAAGAGCTTCATTGTTCCGGCCTTGGATGAAATCTGGAAGGTCCCGTAGGAGGTGCCGCCTCTCGGATCGTAGCCTATGGTCCCTGGCCCGCCTTCACCGGACTCGAAAAGGCCCGCCAGATAACCAAGTTCCGTGCCCGGTTGAGCGCCGGCGGCACCGCCGTTGGTTTGTTCAACCCCGGCGGCGCTCGAACCCGGTGGGGACAATCCGCCAGAGGGTTGGATCGAATGCCTGCAAAACCGCTCCAGGCATCCGCGGGCCGAAGAAATGGCGTGCAGGGCGATCAGGGCCGAGGCCGCCATGGTATTGACACTGTTAGTGCTCGATGCCTGGCTGCCAACGGAGTTAAGCCCCTCCCCCTCGGTCGGCAGCGCTCCGATCACCCGGGAGGATGGAGGCTTGTTTCGCAACCCGCCGGCGGGCGCCGCGCCTTCATCGGGCTTGAACAAATTCAGCAGGGTCTGAAAAACATTGGGGTTCCCGGGTTGTTTGCCCGGCAGGCCGTTAGGCCGCGCGGCTTCCTGTGCCCGGCTTTCCGCGAACCCTGCTTTTGCGAATTCATTTAATGTAACTGACATGGTGCATCCCTCCGGCTGGTTATACGGAAGGATCAGAATGCAAAAGCCATGCCCCGTTGCTTCACCGCTTCGAAGCGCCAGATTTGAAAATTTTCAGCCCGCTTCTTTGATCTCCGCCGCAAACGTCCTTCAAATCGTCGGCCACAAGGACCGGGATTCCCTTGTCGGCCCAATTGTAGAGTTTTTCCGCGTTTCCATAGGGCAAGGTTATACAACCGTGGGAGCAGTGCAGGCCGAAGACGTTGCCCGCGTGAATCCAAACCGCGCCGTACACATGGAGTGAATAGGGCATCCAGGCTTGCTCGCCGTAATCGTTGCGGTAGGAACTGGAGGTGTGTTTCGAATCCTTTTCATCGACCCGGTAGAGCCCGGGGATGGTATTTTGCCCCTCACGGCCTACGCACGCCTGGCTGTCGCCGACAAGCGCCCCGTGATCATACCAGCCGATAAAGCCGAGGTGCTTCACCACCATGATAAGCTTTGGCGAGTCGAACCTTTCAGGAAGGCGCACGGGCAGCGGGGTCCAGTGTCTGTAGGCGTTGAAATCATCGGGGACCTTGAGTTTCTTTCCCCGGCGCATTTCTCTAAGGATGTAGAACGGCTCCTCGGTGTTCAGCCTGCTCAGGATATTGAGGCAATCATTGAGCCCCGGTGCCCGCTTGGACATCCCGAGGCGCACCAGTTCATCCTCGGAAACCGTGCG
Organism: Deltaproteobacteria bacterium; assembly: GCA_021777755.1. Taxonomy (GTDB): domain Bacteria; phylum Desulfobacterota; class Syntrophobacteria; order Syntrophobacterales; family Syntrophobacteraceae; genus SbD1. Next base: position 82,629 of record JAJYDE010000008.1, on the reverse strand, counting down.
CAGCGTCCAGGACAAATCGGGCTGTGCGGCCGCGAGGACTCTTCGCACCGGCAGGAAACACAGCCACAAGGCCAGGAGAAAAAGTGGAATTATCTTCATTGCTTTTGTCGCTACTCCATTGCTCTCGGTTTTCGGTCGCTCTCAAGCCCCTTCGGCCCCGGGGCCAACCTTTTTCCCACATTCGAAGGCTTACCGCAAGGCCCGATGAATCTTTGACGCGGGTGGCGGATTGGAAACAGGCTTTTGTCGGCATCAAGTTCATGCGATTGCCCCGGTTGCCGGGCATGAGGCCAATGCCTCGTTCACGGTCATGCTATCCTGTAAAAGGAATCTCTCAAGGGCGCGGGGGCGAATTCCGATAGCGGCAGTCCCCGGAAGAGGGTTCCCGGCCTTCGGGCAAACCACTTGTGATCGGCGATTATCCGCCGGTGGTTTTGTTGTATCCGCTTTTCTCTCAGAACCAATTCAGCCACAAAAGCCATGTCGAAATCCTGTTCGATCATGTTTGCCTTGCCTTGCTCAGATGTGCAAGAGTGCTCCAGACTCGGTGAACCGCCGCAGGCCAATAGAAACTGGCCGAGTATTCAACTTGCTTCAAGGAATACCACTTCAGGCCATGGCATCCGGCGGTGCGATCCTTACGGAGTAAGCTCCGACCGATCAACCACCCTTTTGATGGGCCGCATTTTTTGCCCGCGAGATGATCTGGAATGCCTCCTCGCCCGAAACCGACGCGTCGGGCTTGAAAAGCCCCCCCGGCGCCTCGATGAGTCCGAGCCCCACAGCGGTCCTTATCTGCTCGAAAAACTGGTCGGTAGGTTTCACATCCTCCAAGGATACGGCCTTCTTGACCTCGGGCAGATCGAAATGGACAAAAAGGGCATAGGCAAAGTCCCTTCTCGTTATGGGGCGATCGGGGAAAAATTCGGATTTCCGGAGTTTCGGGAAAATACCCCTGTAGACGACGGTCTCAATAAACTTATAGGCTTCACCCGTGTAGTCGACATCTTTGAAATCGCCATACTTGTGCTCAGCGGTGCTTCTGTGCAGAATGTCATGCCGGTAGTCGGGGGTCTTTAGCGGTATGTTGGCCATTTTGCAAAACATTTCGGCAAATTGCGCTCTCGATAGCTTTGCTGCGTGCCTTAGTGGCGTGACATCGTTGAATTTATCCGGATAGAGAAACCTTGCTATCTCATAGATACCGTCGAGCAACCTCAGGGTGGGCCGGGAAACGATCTTTTCGTCAACAACATGGATTTGTCCATGCCGGACCGCCTTGATGATGCTAAACCCGGCTTCCTCCTTTATAACGGAGACGGAGGCGTGGTTCATCGCCCCATTTTGCACAAGGTAGACATCAATATCATCGGCATGAGAGAGAATGCGCTCTTTTCCGTAGTCGGCAACGTTTGAGCCTTTTACGCTTAGGGCGTCTTCGGCCACGTCGATTCCGCCCGCGGTCTTAAGGGCGAATATGCTGATGGAGGATGGAGCAAAGGTCATGAATCTGCTGTGATTGGACTCGAAATAGACCCTTTTCCTCTTTGATTGAGCAATGGTAGCGACAGTGGCGTTGATTTTGTCCAAGCCGGCCCCGAATTTTTTGACCATCTCTTCTGCCCGGGCCTCGCGGCCCGTCAAGATGCCAAGGTTTCTCCAGTAGGCATAAACCTCGCCTATCGTGTTGGGTTGGAGGGAGACTACCGTGATTCCAGCATTTTTGAGTGCCGCGACAAAATTGGGATACCCCATCGTGATCATCGGGCGCACCAGCACGAGGTCGGGTTTGGCGGCCAGAAATTTTTCCACGTCGTCATGGCAGCTGAATACGGGCTTTTGCAATGTCTCGGGCGGAAAGGCCTCATCGGGGGAAACACCGATTATTTCCTTATCCAGGCCAAGGGAGAAAAGGTTTTCGGTATGGGCCGCATAAAGAGATATGATCCTCTTGAAGGGCTTTTCGACCACGATCCGGGCGCCCGTTTGATCGATGATCACATTTGTGGCCGCCCTGCTCCGCCCGGCGAAGACCAAAATCGCGACCATCGTTAACAGTATTATTTTACAGGCTTTTTGCATCTTCTGTTCTTTCCGGCACGGCAACGGCTAGAATTGAATGTTCGCCGCTTTCGCCGCATCCCTTATATGTTGCACATAAATCCCATCCCAGGCGATGTTTTCGCCCAGTCCGCGGATTACGCAATCGGTGCGCACACCGGCTCGCTTGAAGCTGTTTTTCCAGGAATCGTCGCCGTTTCCGGCCATATCATTGTTGGCATGGTCGCCTGCGACAAACATCAAGGGTTTCAGCATGATTTTGCCGATCTTCCGGCGGGTGACATTTTTGACCGTATCGGCAAGCGAAGGATAGCCCTCCACCGTACCGATGAAAATCGGAACATCGGGATAGGTTTTTTGCATCACCTGCTCGAATTCGGCGTAGATGCCCGAGCTTAAAAAGTGATCGCCATGGCCCATGTATACGAGAGCTTCGCCCTTTCGGGCGGCAAGGGCCACATCGGGTGCAAGCACTTTTGCCGCGGCCTCCAAGTCCTTGTGGTAGTCGTAGTCAATTCCGGGTTGCCCCAATACGGGCCGACCGAGCACCAGTTTGACAAAAGGCTTGTATTGGGCCCTCAGGGTGGTAATGGAACCCAGCCCCCCGACATAGTTTTGAAGATCGTGGAATTCCTCGCCGGCGTATATGTCGCACGGCTGAACGACGATCGTCCTGTATCCTTCATCCTGAAGGTCGGCGATGGCGGCCAGGGGACCTTTGACATAGAGGATGTCGCGGGGGCTCTCCTTGTTATCCTTGAGCCAGCGCGGATCATTCTGCCGCCTGTGCCAGATCTCTCTTATGATGTTGGAGGTGAAGGCAAGGCGCACCGTCGTACCGGGAAAAGCCTGCCGCACCGTTTGCAAAAGATCGGTGTAAGCCACCAGGGCCGACGGATAGGTGGTGCCAAATCCTGCCAGGACGATCGCCTTTTTGTTCGCGATTCCTTCCATCCCCATCCCGAAAACAGCCCTGGAAAACAAAAAGACCAGGACGGGCAGCATTGCGAGAATACCCGGTATCCTCATAGTCGATCTGTTCATTTTTTTCCTCCTAAGCTCGTGTTCCAGGGTCCGGACAAAAAAATCCCGGACCGATTGATACCGATCCGGGATGTCCCTTTTTTATCCGCAGATGAAAACATTAGGCACGGAGCCGTCCACGCAACCGTTGCCCTGATATGTTCAGGCAGGTCTTCTGACTCTCGGTTCAACCTGCCAGCCGCGTCTTCCCATCCTCAAAAGCAGACAGTGACCTGGTGCGGCTTTCGTCCCCGATTACAGCGGCGGGCCCGTCCCCGAATTTAACGGGGTTCCCTATTAAGCTTCCGATGAAGCGCCTGAACAAGATGTGATCCTAGAGAAAAAAGCAAAGGGATGTCAATGGAAAACTCGGGAAATGAGGCCGGATTCTATCCGGTTTTTCCTCTTGACCACCCATCGGAAAGATTCTAACTTCACCCGGGTTATTCTATCCGGGACATCGGGGACATACGATTTAATCCACAAGAGGAACGGGGATATGCCGGGGCAGGCGAAAAGAGAGGGCGAGGCTTCGCAGCGTGTGCCTGCCAGTGTGGTTTTTACCGTGCTGGCGATTGCGCTGGGTAGCGTCGTCGTTTTGTCCGCTGGCTCGGGCTATGTGAGGATTCCATTTTTGGAAGTCATTCGGATCGTCGCGGCAAAGATGAGCGGAGACACCGGGTTGATCGCAAATCTTGGCCGCACGGCCCCCGTGGTGGTCATGGATGTGCGCCTTCCGCGAATCCTTGCAGCCATGCTGGTGGGGGGAAACCTCGCGGTTTGCGGCGCGGTGTTTCAGGGGATACTGCTAAATCCGCTAGCCGAGCCGTACACCTTGGGCATATCGGCGGGGGCGGCCTTCGGGGCCTCGCTCGCACTGCTGTTCAATTTTACTCTTCTGGGGCTCTGGTCGGCCCCCGCCTTTGCTTTTGCCGGAGCCGCGGCCACACTGGCGGCGGTGATCTATCTTACGGCCGCAAGCGCGGAATTGTCCTCGGGCAGCCTGATTCTTGCCGGCATAATCGTTTCTTCCATACTTTCCGCGGGAGTCAGCCTCATAAAATATCTGGCCAACGATTCAGTCGGGGTCATCATTTTCTGGCTGATGGGCAGCTTTGCTTCAAGGACCTGGGCCGAGGTCGGACTGCTTGCCGTAACGACCGCTTCAGGGCTTTCGGTTTTTTTATATTTCAGCCGGGACCTCAACCTGCTCGCCCTGGGGAACCGCACGGCAGGCTCCCTGGGCGTATCGCCTCGCCGGATTTCCCTGTTGCTGCTGATCACGGCTTCCCTGGTTACGGGGGTCTGTGTGGCCGTTTCGGGCATTATAGGCTTTGTGGGATTGCTGGTGCCTCACCTGGTACGTTCGGTGACCGGGCCGGACAACCGGCTCCTCATCCCGGTTTCGGCCCTGGCCGGGGGACTCCTGCTGCTGGGAGCCGATACGCTAACCCGCACCCTTTTGCCCGGGCAAATTCCCATCGGCGTCGTAACGGCGCTGATAGGCGGGCCTTGTTTTTGTTATATTTACCGCAGGCGCATGCTGCAAAACCGGCAGGCCCCGTGATGTACTCTCTGGAGCATGTCGGATTTTCCTATGACGCAAGGCCTGTTTTTGAAGATCTCAACCTGAGGTTGGAAACGGGCCATTTTTACGGCATCATCGGCCCCAACGGCTGCGGCAAGAGCACCCTGCTCGACCTTCTGGCCGGCCACCTGCGGCCCGAGCATGGTTGCGTGCGGCTGAAGGGCAGTCCCCTGCATCGACTCGACCGCAAAACGATCGCCCGAAGCATCGCGATCGTCCCCCAGGATTTCCGGATCAATTTCCCCTATACCTGCCGGGAAATCGTCATGATGGGTCGCTATCCCCATATTCCCCGGTTCGCACAGCCGGGCGAGGCGGACCGCGCCATAGTGGAGGAGGTCATGCGGCAGGCCGATCTCGACGGTTTCCAGGCGCGCCACGTCAACCAACTCAGCGGCGGGGAGCGCCAGCGGGTGGTCTTTGCCCGCTGCCTGGCGCAAAAGACGCCGGTGATGCTGCTCGATGAGGCAACCGCAAGCCTTGACATGCACCATAGCCTGTCGATGCTCAATCTGGCGGCGGCAAAGGTGTGCTCGGATTCGCTGGTCGTGGCCGTAATGCAGGATGTCAACCTTGCGGCGCTCTACTGCGACCGGCTGATTTGCATGAAGGCCGGCAGTGTGGCGGCCGAGGGCCCCCTGGAACAGGTGCTTACCGCCGAGGTGCTTGGGGATGTGTTCAATGTCCATGCACGGGTGGCGCACAACGATTTTTGCGATACGCTTCAGGTGGCTTTCAAAAAGGGGGAGCGACCATGAAAAAGCGTTATTTCCCCAGCCCGTTTTTCTTTATGATCATGAGGGACAGGTAGTTCGGAGGCTGTTCCATAGACTCGAGCCTGTCGAAGTCGCGCTCCACGACCTGCCCGTCCAATCCGCACCTGCTTATGAAAAAACAGCGATCCTGCAAACCTTCTTCCCGGATTTGAGCCAGGATCTGAGGAAACCGCTTATAGGTCTTCATCATGACGATGTTTTCGGCCACACTCATGGCGTCCTTGAGTTTGTCCACGCCTTTGGCCGCCGAAACGATGGCGAGACTCTCCTCGCCTTCGACCAGGGGCTCTTTGGCACAGGCGGCGGCGGCTTGGAAAGCGGTGATTCCCGGAATTACGGTGACGTTGACTTCGGGAAGCCGGCCGCGGACCTTGCGCATAAGGTAGGAGAAGGTGCTGTAGGTAAGGGGGTCTCCCAAGGTCAGAAACGCGACGTCTTTTCCCCCCTCCAACAATTGGGCGACCCTTTCGCAGTTGGCCTGCCAGGCATCCTCCAGTTGGTCATGGCTGAAGGTCATCGGAAAATCGAGTTGCTCTACGCTGGCTCCCTTCGGAAGGTATTCGCGAACGATTGCAAAAGCAAGGCTGTAATCGTTTTTGCTCGATGAGGCCGCGAAAACGTGGGGAATTTCTCTAAGGATTTTTGCCGCCTTGATGGTCAGCAGTTCAGGATCTCCAGGTCCAACTCCAATGCCGAATAATGTGCCCAACATCAGCCACTCCAACCGGTGCCGCAATTCTCAGGAAAGCGGCGGAATAGAAATCATCACGAGCAAAAGACGACGGGGGCCTTACGGGTTGCAATGGCGCGGAGGGCTTCGTACCGGGAGTTTCCGAGCGGTTCCGCCGCCAGGCCCCGGAGCTTGGCCCCAAAAAAAAATCCCGGATTCCCCATTGGAATTCCAGGACTGCACCCAGTTTACTTGGTCCTTGGCCAAGGCCACCCGGCATCACCACGTGCCGGCGCGCCAAACGGCATCAGGCAGGTCTTCTGACTCACGGATCTCCCTACTCTCCAAGCCTTCCCCACCCGCCAGCGCGAGAAAGTGGCAAACCGGATTTCGTCCCCGTATACAGCGGCGGGACCGTTCCCGAATTTCACGGGATTCCCAATTAAACTCGAAAGTACCTGACGCTACTAAAAAGCGAAGCCATGCTACAACATCGACGATCGCAGGTCAACCTCGGAGTTTGGTATAAATAAGGGTGATAGTTCAACGAAAAAACGCGGGCAACCGCCACGCATTTGGAAGCGGAAAATTTGAGTCTTCACAATTTTTACGATTTTGCATAACATTAGCATTTCCCATGTTCAACCTGAAAGAGGATCTGCAGATGGATCGCGGAAGCCCCGAATGATGATTCGACTCGAAAATCTGCGTAAACTCTACGGCAAGGTGGAAGCCCTGAGAGGGGTCAGTCTCCAGGTTGGCGAGGGAGAGCTTTTTTCCTACCTGGGGCCGAACGGTTCGGGCAAGACGACCACCATCAGGATTCTTACCGGGCTCGCGGCGGCTTCTTCCGGCGATGCATGGCTTCACGGATTTCATATCGACAAGGAAAGCGTGCAGGCCAAGCGTCAGTGCGGGGTCGTCACCCAAAATATCAATCTCGACAACGAACTGAGCGTGGGCGAAAATCTGCACCTGCACGGAAAACTTTTTCAGATGCCTCGCAAGGAGCGCCTTGGGCGGATCGAAGAACTCCTGGAGTACGTGGAAATAGCGGACAGGCTCAACAGTGCGGTAAAATCGCTCTCGGGCGGAATGAAACGCAGAGTGATGATCGCAAGAGCGCTCATGCATTCGCCGAAGATCCTGTTTCTCGATGAACCCACCGCGGGTCTTGATCCGGCCATCAGGCGCCGGATATGGTCTTTGGTAAAAAGCATCCAAAAAAACGGAACGACCATCTTTCTTACCACCCATTACATAGAAGAGGCCGAATTTCTGGCGGACAGGGTGGCCTTTCTGGACAAGGGCATAATCGTTGCCCTCGACACCCCGCAAAACCTCATGGAGGCCATCGGGGCATGGGCACTCGACAAGGTGGGCGATGGAGACATGCAGACGGTTTATTTCCGCAATAGAGAAGATGCCAACGACCACATAACGGCCAACGGAGGCAGCTTTTCTCTGAGGCGAGTCAATCTCGAAGACGTATTCATTTCCCTTACCGGCAAGAAGGTCAGGCAGCAGTGAGGGCCACGGGGCGGCGTCCCGCCCCGATCATAAAAATTTCAGACTGACCGGAAACGGGAGGCGGGGGCGTCCTATGAGCGCCATACTGGCAATCTACCAAAGAGAGATGCTGATCCTTCGCAAGAGATTTTTCAGACAATTGGCCTCCATTGCGATTAGTCCCCTGCTCTACATCGTCGCCTTCGGATTCGGGATGGGAAGAAACTTGAAAGTGGGCGGCCATTCCTACATGGAATTTCTCATCCCGGGGCTTGTGGCAATGAGCAGCATGACGCAGGCTTTCGCCATGTCGAGCGAGATAAACATTGCCAGGTTTTACTGGCATGTCTTCGAAGAATTTCAAGCGGCGCCGATCGGAAATTTGTCATACGTCAGTGGCGAGGTGCTCGCGGGAATTACGAGGGCGCTTTTTTCGGTTGCGGTGATCCTTTTGATAGCAGCCGCCTCGGGTGTGGTTCTCTCCTATAATTTCTATTTCTGGTTGGCGGTAAGCCTTAACGCCTTCGTTTTTTCGTCCCTGGCCGTTACGTTGGCGATGCTTGTCAAATCGCACTCCGACCAGGCGCTTCTAAGCAACTTTTTTATAACCCCGATGGCCTTCCTGGGCGGCACTTTCTTCCCCGTAAACTCCATGCCCCCATGGGTCCGGTACATACTCCATTTTCTACCTCTAACCCATGCGTGCAAAGCCATTCGCGCAGCCGCATTCGCACAACCGCCCCTCTATTCGTCCTATGTTTTGCTCGCCGTGCTCGGGGCAATTCTTTTTGTCCTGGCCTTCAATTGTGTCAACCGTGCACGTGATTAGGCCGGAAGTCAAGCCGTGATGATTTGATAAAGGAAAGGAGCTTAAGTTCCCCGCGTCTTGCCACGTAAAAAGTCTCTCCCCCCTTTGACCACTACAGGTTTGGGGCCATTGCGGCCCGCCCCGTGAAGTTACTTTGTTAACACGCCTTATTGACTTTACGGGCTATTTGAAATAATTAAAAATATTTGGGCCTTGTGTATCGGATCTGCTATCCCGCAAAGTTTTGCCTCGCCAAAACGCGAAAGCAGTCCAACTTTTCGTGATCTCAGGATACACCGAAGGGTCGTAAGAAGATTTTATGCAAAGGGTGTGGTGGGCCGCATCCCCGCCCCGCCCGCATAGCCCGGTGCACCCCCTCGCGGGGCGCGCTTGCAAGGCCTCCCGGCCCATCGCGCCTCTATCAGAGGCCGGACCACCCTGCCGCACCCGCGGCCGGGGGTGGCTCGAAGGACGCGAGAAGCCGTCTCCATCCAGGAAGGGTTCCTGCCGCGATCAGTTGAAGGGGATCGCCCGCAGGCAATTGCGCTCGAGTCCGGGGAAATCTTTCCTCCCCCGGTCGACTCTAAGGAGAAAGGATAAAACATGAAAGAGGACGTGGCAAGAGTTCGTACTTTCGCAATCATCTCGCACGGCGGTGCGGGTAAAACCTCCCTGGCCGAGGCCATGCTTTTTGGCTCCGGCGCTACGACCAGGCTGGGCAAAGTGGACGAAGGCAGTTCTGTCCTGGATTTCGAGCCTGAAGAGATCAAGCGCAAAGCAACCATAAGCAGTTCGGTTTACTCGTTTAGCTGGAAAAAGCAGCCCTTCACCCTGATCGACACCCCCGGAGACTTCAACTTCATCGCGGAAACCAAGACCTCCATGCAGGGAGGCGACTCCGTGGTCGTGCTCGCCGACGCCGTTGACGGCGTTCGCGTCCAGACCGAGAAAGTGTGGGAATTCGCAACCGAATTCAATCAGCCCAAAATGGTGTTCATTAACAAGATGGACCGAGAGAGGGCGGATTTCGCCAAAACCGTGCGGGCCATCCAAGACATGTTCGGCGATGCCTGCGTTCCTCTTCAAATCCCGATCGGAGCGGCCGAAACATTTAAAGGGGTTGCCGACATCCTTGGCGGCAAGGCTTACCTCTACGCGGGGGATGAAAGCGGAAAGTTCGAAGTAAAGGATATGCCGGACGAGTTATCCGACTTGGCGGACCAATACCGGGAGGCCATCGTCGAACATGTGGCGGAATCAAGCGACGAACTGCTGGAAAAATACCTGGACGCGGGCGAGCTTTCCGTCGAGGAAATAAGGGGGGCTCTTCGGTCCGCGGTGATAGGCGGCAAGCTGATCCCCATCGCCTGCGGCTCGGGGAGCGCCAACATCGGCATTCAGCCCCTGCTCGACCTCATAGCCGAGTGCATGCCCTCTCCGCTGGATCGCGGATCGGTGAAGGGCCGCCCGGTCAAAGGAGATGCTGAAACGGTTAGAGAACCGGACTCCGCGGCCCCCTTCAGCTCTTTGGTTATCAAGACCGTAAGCGACCCGTATGCCGGCAGGCTGTCCATTCTGCGCATCTTTTCGGGCACACTCGCACCCGACTCCACGGTTCTTAACTCCAACAAGGGTGCAAAGGAACGCTTCGGCCAGCTCCTGCGGCTCAAGGGCAAAAACCAGGAACCCGTCGAGTCGGCCGGGCCGGGCGATGTGGTGGCCGTGGCAAAACTCAAGGAAACCACTACGCAGGATACGCTCTGCTCGGAAAAAGACCCCATCGTTTTCCCCGCCATCGAAATCCCCCCCGCCATTTACTCCCTTGCCGTGGAACCCAAGAGCAAGGGGGACGAAGAAAAGATTTTCTCCTCGCTTTCACGCCTGATGGAAGAAGATCTGACCTTGAAGCTGCAAAGAAACGACGAAACCCGCGAAATGATTCTCTCGGGAATGGGAGAAATCCATATAGAAGCGGTTGTGGACAAACTGAGGCGCAAATTCGGCGTGGAAGTAAACCTCAAGCCCCCGAAGGTCTCCTACAAAGAGACGATCAAGGGCAAGGCCCGCGTGCAGGGCAAGTACAAAAAACAGTCCGGCGGGCGCGGCCAGTACGGCGACTGCTGGATCGAAATAGAAGCCCTGCCCCGGGGCGAGGGATTCCAGTTCTATGACAAGATCGTTGGCGGGGTCATCCCCAGGCAGTACATACCGGCGGTCGAAAAGGGAATCGCCGAAGCCCTCCACGAAGGCCCCCTTGCCGGATGCCCGGTGGTGGACTTCAAGGTGGACCTGGTCGATGGATCCTACCATACGGTCGATTCCTCGGAAATGGCGTTCAAGATCGCCGGGTCGATGGCCTTCAAGAAGGGGGTGATGGAAGCCCGGCCCACCCTGCTCGAACCGGTCATGGAAATGGAAATTACCGTTCCCGACGACGCCATGGGAGATATCATAGGAGACCTCAATTCCCGGCGCGGACGGGTGCTTGGCATGGAAACCAAGGGCAACAAGCAGATAGTGAAAGCCAACACCCCGCTTGTGGAAGTGCTCAAGTACGCTCCCGACCTTCGCTCGATGACCGCGGGCCGGGGGATGTTCACCATGAAGTTCTCACACTACGAGGAAGTCCCGGGAGCACTTCAGGAAAAGATAGTCGAACTGGCGAAAAAAGAACGGGAAAAGGAAAAAGAAGAGAAATAGCCGCAATAAGAATCCACCGCGGGAAGCCCGGAGGGCGTTGCTCTCCCCGACCGCGGTGGATTCGGCTTTATCGGAGGCAAACCCATGTTTTCCAGAAAAACAGCGATTGTGACCATGAGCGATCTCGGCTCTCAGGGGCTTCGTGAAGACCGCTCGGGAGAGGTCCTGGCGGCAAGACTTGCCGCCGAAGGCTACGAAGTCTTCTCAAAGACCGTCATTGCCGATGACTACGAGCGGATAAAAGAGATCCTGGCAAGTTTGGCGGACAGCGAAGGCGCGGCCCTTATCGTCACCACCGGGGGTACGGGAGTTTCACCACGCGACCTCACTCCCGAAGCCACTCTGGCGATTCTTGAAAAGCCGGTCCCCGGACTTGCGGAGGCCATGCGGGCCGCAAGCATGCGCAAAACCCCCCACGCCATGCTCTCAAGGGCCGTTGCGGGCATTCGGGGCAAAACCCTTATCGTAAACCTGCCCGGAAGCCCCAAAGGGGCTTTGGAAAACCTGGAAGCCATCCTCGCGGCCCTTCCCCACGCTCTGGATAAAATTCAGGGGGACCCATCCGACTGCGCGCAGGAAGGATAAGGGCGACCTAGCCCTGTTTTGCCGACACCGCATTCTTTTTTTTGCGATATTCCTCCTCGATAGCGTCCGCGCGAGCCTGCAGATCGAGTAGCCGGGATTCGGCCTCTTGAACTGTCTGCAACTGCCCGGTGATCAAAGGCGAGTTTAAAATTTCGCCTTCCCCTCGCCTGTAGAGGGCGTAAATCTCCATGCCGAGCATGGAGGTCGCGGCATCGAGTTTTTTTTTGGCCTTTCGGAGTGCAAACCCCGTAGCTTTCTTTTTGACAAAACACACAGACCAGGCACTGGCGATTTGGAGCCCTCTCAAGGCCGCCCCCGATACTTTTCCGATCGCATCGCTACCTTCCACCCTCTTCTCCTTCCAACAGGCTCCAGCCCGTTAAAGTTTCGAGTTGCCGGACCATTTTCCGCCTGTGGCTGCCGGGCCAGTAGACCCTTGCGCATTGCGGGCACCGGCGAAAATCCGATACCGTTTCGAACACATGGTCGGGCACGACGCCAAAGACAACCTCCGCCAAGACATCTTCCAGAGCGGCATTGCAGAGGATGCAGCGCGAAAAAAGGCGCACTTCCTCACGGCCCAGGGCGGCCAGGGATATCAATTCCCTCAACTGCTCGAAATGATGATTACCTCGAATAAAAATCACCCCTTCCCGATCCCGGAACTTCTCCCTGCGGGTAACGGGAATAAACCCTTCGAAAAGCAGTGACGCAATCAGGAAACGGTTGGCAATAACCATGGAGCGGGCGTCGAACCCCAGCACTCGCAGCCACCTGGCAAGCCTGCCCAGCATGATATCGGCGGCGAAGCGCTTGCCGGGTTCATCGGTTTGGCTCATTTGGTCCCGTCCAGCACGACCTGCCGTACACCGGGCAACTCGGGCAAATGGAAAACTCCCGGCGGAAATTGTGCGGCGGGCCGCATCTTTTCAACGCGGACCTCCATTTTCCATTTCTTCGAGGATATGTGAATTCTTTGAGGCACGGACTCACCGGCAAGCGGGACCGGGGGATCATACACGACTTCCCCCTCGAATCGAGGGCTTCCGATAAACACACGAACCAGGGCACCCGAGGCTATCTGCCACTCGAAATATCCCGCGGAACTCTTCGAGGTCAATCTAAGCAAACCATCTTGATAGCGACCCTTGAGAGTGCCAAGCATCTCGGCCGGAACGGAGGCGCTCAACACATGACTGAAAAAGCCAACCGACAAGCTCACGCCACCCAGAAACCGCCGCACAACGCTTTCGGGCCGCCTGGCGGTGTAGACCACTTTTTGAGAAGGTATCAGCAGATATGGTCCGGATGGGTTGGAAACAAATAGGGCGGCGGTCATGCCGATGGGGGTGAAGGTTTCAAACCTCACCAGATCGGGCGCTTTGACCAGAACGATCGCGGGCGAACTGAACCGGGCAGACTTCCCGCTGACGTCGATGCGCAGTTTGGATTGAAAATTTTTCCAAAAATCGGACCGGTACTTCATCGCGGCGATTTGGACGGCCGGGGAAGGCTGCTCTGGAGCAAGCCCGGAAGTTTTCGGGGAAGGAAACGGCGCCCGCACGCAGCCCGTTGCAATCACCAGCATGAACAGAAAAGAAAGAAAAATCTTCAACAGGTGCGCAATAGATGAATTCATTTCCCTCAGGCTCCCCGAAGAATCAATGTGTGAACGGATGCATGGGCCTGATTGCGATCGAAGTACTCGTTTCCCGCCGCATGCGCGCTACCTGATGGCGTTGAGCTTGGCCCTGATGGTTTCCACCCCCGTCTGTTTGAACTCGATGGCTTTGCGGTAGGCTTCGCCGGCCTTCGCCTTTTTGCCGAGCTTCAGATAGACATCGCCCAAATGTTCCCGGATAACCGGGTCCTCGGGCGCCCTCTTTACCGCCTCAAGCAGCGTGTCGAGCGCTTTTTTGTGTTTTCCCATCTTGAAATAGACCCAGCCGAGACTGTCCATTATGTAGCCGTCATCGGGGGAAGCGCTTAGCGCTTGCAGGATCAACTCCTTGGCCTCCAGCAGGTGAATCCCTTTTTCCGCGTAACTGTAGCCGATAAAGTTGAGCGCGTCCGGGTTCCTTGGCTCGGAAGCCAGGATTTTGCGCATCGTCTCGATGGCTTCACTCTCCCGGCCCATTTGGGACAGCTCGAGGCCTTTGCGGAAAAGCAGACTGGAATTGCCGGGCAAAACCTTGAGTCCCCGATCGAGGGTGTCTAGAGCCTCCCGGGTTCTATTGGCCTTTTCATAAACCAGCGCCAGGTTCACGTACAGATCGCTCGCCCCGGGGCTTTTGGCGATAGCCTCGTTTAAAACCGCGGCGGCATTGCGAAAGTCTTTCATTTTCACATAAATCTTGGCCATGCGCGTTTGGGCCGCATTCCACATGGGGCTTGCGGTGGAAATGGCCCCGAGGCTGCGGATCGCCCCCCGATAGTCCGAGGTGGCCTCTTGCGCCAGCGCAAGGTAATAAAGGGGCTGATCGAACTTGGGATTACTCTTCAATAGAACCTTGAAGTCCTCCTCGGCAGCCTTGTAGTTTTTCTGCTGAAGGTGGATAATCCCGATCTTGAGGCGACTTTCCGCATTCTTGGGGTCGATGGCGAGCAAGCGGTCGAACTGCTGGATGGCCTCCCCGCCCCTGTCTGCGCGCATGTAAAGGTTTCCCAGTCTGGCAAGCGCCCGCACGTTGGCCGGATTGCTCAGAAGAATTTGCAGGTAGGTCTTTTCGGCCTCCCCTGGCCGGTCGGTAACCTCATAAATATAGGCCAGGTCGAGCATCGCGTCCTGGAACCCCGGCTGCTCGGCAAGCAATTGCTTCAACACCTGCTCGGCCTGGTCGTAATACTTCATATCCAGGAATATCCGTGCCTTGTAGTAAAGAGGCACGGGATTTCCGGGCGCCTTTTGCGCGAGCTGGTCAAACACTTCGATGGCCTTGTTGAAATGGCTCTGCTGGGCATAGAGCGCCCCGAGGAAAAGGTAGGCCTCGGTCATCGAAGGGTCGATCGCAATGGCCCGATTGAAGGACCGGGCCGCATCGTCCAGACGACCTTTCTCGGCATAGATCCGGCCAAGAAGAAGATAGGCGCTCGCCCGACCCGGAGCGGCGCCGATCGAGGACTCAAGGAGCTTCAGTGCCGCATCGAACTGTTTTTGGTGAAAGTAAAGCGAGGCAAGTTCCATTTGAAGCTCGGGGGAGCCGGGATCGATCCGCAAGGCTTTCCCGTAAGCTTCTATTGCCTTGTTGTAGTGCTTTTCGTTAACATATTGCCGGGCGGCCAAATACTGATAGTAGGCCTCGGCCCGAACATCCATGGACGCCTTGGGCGCAGGCCCCGGCGCGGCCGGGGACAACAGTGACTGGCTGCAGCCGGAAAGAAGGACGCCACACAAAATACAGACGAACAAACGCATAGAAGTCATTGAAGAGACGAAGCCCTCCTGTTGAAAGGAGACGAAAAAGCAGTTGAAGTACAGCTTTTCAGGATTAGCACGATACGGCTTCTCAGTCAATGAAATCGAGCCTCTCGACCCGAGGAAAGTAATTCCGTTTTCAACATTTCGCCAGGGAAATCATCCAAGATGACAAAACAGCCGCACCCCAAACTCCGAGAAGACCTCGAAGCCCGGCCGATCGAACATTGCGGAGAAAAATTGATCCTTGTTCGAGACCGAACGGGCTACTCGTCCGAAAGCCTGGTCTTCCCCCCGATAGCGCTCCACCTTCTGGCCAACATGAACGGCGGCAATTCCCTGGAAGAGCTGCAAGCCGGTTTCATGAAACAGACCGGCCAGTCGATTCCCATGGAAGAACTGCGCAACCTGGTCGAAATTCTCGACCAGCATCTTTTCCTCGATAATGATCGGTTTCGAAACCTGGCGGCAAAACAAATCTCCCAATTCCTTGAGAGCCCGGTTAGAAAAATGTGTCATGCCGGTTCGAGCTACCCGCTCAAGGCATCGGAGCTTCGGGAAAAACTGGGCGCCTTTTTCAGAGCCGAAAACGGCGGTCCGGGCTTTGCGCGCCCCGCGACAAAGAGAGCCCGCAAAATCGTTGGCCTGGTGGCCCCCCATATCGATCTCAATGCGGGCGGTCCCTGTTTTGCCCATGCCTATAAATCGGCTGCCGAAAGCTTGGCCCCAGACACCTGGATCGTGCTGGGCACAGGGCACGAGTACGTAAAAAACTGCTTTGCCCTGACCGTTAAAGATTTCGAAACACCGCTCGGCCTTGTGGCCTGCGATCGCAAAATCTGCGCGCAATTGCTCGATCGAACCCCGTTCGACCTTCGCGCAAGCCAATATAATCACCGAACGGAGCATACGATAGAATTCCAGGCGGTATTTCTATCTTTTCTGCAGCCGGGGGCGCGCATCGTACCGATACTGTGTTCCTTCGACCCCGAGGACCACGGGGCGGAGCGCAAAAGGGTCGATGAGTTCGCCGGGCTCCTTCGCGAACTTGTCCTTGCAGGCAAGGGCTCGACGGGGATAATCGCAAGCGTTGATTTTGCCCATGTCGGCCCTCGCTACGGAGACGACTTCAGGCCGAATGCCGGGATGATCGAACGTAGTCTCGCCCTGGACGCTCGCCTTTTGAAACTGCTCGAAAGGTGCCGCGCGGATGATTTCCTCCAAACCATCAATCAAGACGGCAACAGCAGAAAGATATGCGGGGTCGCTCCCCTCTATACGATGGCAAAGGCGCTCGAGGGGCACGCTCTTGGACAGACCCTCAGCCAATCACATGCCCTGGTGGACGAAAATGGTTCTTTTGTCACCTTCGCCAGTATGGCTTTTTACGCAGAGGGGATGGGGATTTGAGGCCGGAAGAACACCATGAGCCGACAGTTGCTATTGAAACCCTGGGCTGCAAGGTCAACCAGTATGAAACCTCCTACTTTTTCGAACTTTTAAAACAGGCGGGCTACAGAGCCGTTTCGTTCCGCGAAAGCGCCGACGTCTATATCGTACACAGCTGCGCGGTAACGGCCAAGGCGGGATCGCAAACCCGGCAACTGCTGCGCAGGGCGCGGCGGACCAATCCGGAGGCACGAGTGGTGGCCGCGGGGTGCTACGCCCAACTCGACGGGCAACGGATAGCCCGCGAGGGGCTGGCCACCCATATTCTCGGAAACCCCGGAAAATTTAAGCTCCTCGAATGGCTGCGCCGCCCCGGCAGCTTCGAAAAACCCTGCATCGGGCTCGATCCCGACCCGCGCCTGTGCGCGGATTTTGACATTTCGCCCGTCTCGCACATGCATACGGGCCGAACCAGGGCCATGCTCAAAGTCCAGGACGGCTGCGATGCCTTTTGCTCCTACTGCGTCGTGCCCCGTGTGCGGGGAAAAAGCCGCAGCCTTGCGCCCGCGCTCGCCCTCGAGCAGCTCCATCAACTGATCCGGGCCGGTTACGGGGAAATTGTGCTGACAGGAATCCACCTCGGGAAATGGGGAAAAGATCTTGCCTCGCCCCGAAGCCTGCCCGATCTGCTCGAAATGATCGCTTCGAGCGCTCCTTTACCTCCGCGCCTCCGGCTCAGTTCCATCGAACCCGAAGAATTCGATTCGCGGCTGGTGGAGGTGATTTCAGCCAACCCGTGGATCTGCCGCCATTTCCATATCCCGCTGCAAAGCGCAGATCCTGTCATCCTTTCGCGAATGGGCCGATCCTACAGCCCCGGGAATTACAGCGAGCTTGTCCACCGCCTTGTCGCCTCGTTTCCGGAGGCGGCCATCGGCGCCGATGTGCTAACCGGCTTTCCGGGAGAAAGCGAAAAGCAGTTTGAAAATACCCTCGCCTTTATCGACGGACTGCCTCTTGGCTATCTGCACGTATTTCCCTTTTCGCCTCGCCCCGGCGCCCCGGCCGCGCAGTTTTGCGACCCCGTGCACCCCGATGAGATGAAACGGCGCGCCTTGATCCTCCAGGAGCTTGGCAGGCGGAAAAAGCGCGCCTTCCGCGAAAAACTCCAGGGGCAAAATCTGGAGCTCCTCGTGGAGACAAAAGTCCGCTCCGACCTCTTCGAAGGCCTCTCGGGCAACTATGTGAAGGTGTTTTTTTTGCCGGCTGAAGGCATTTGCTCCGGAAAGTTTGTTATGGTCAAGGTGAAGGGCTTTAGCGGAGAAGATCTCAGAGGAACCGTCGTCGGCTGAAAATTGGAGTTTTTTTTATTTGCCAAGGCGGCCCTTTTTCTGTAGAAGCTGCCGCAAAGCCAAAGGGGAATATTGATGAAGATCTCGGGTTTTACCATTGTTAAAAACGCCATCAAGCTCCAATATCCGGTCGTTGAATCGATCAAATCCATTCTTCCGATAGTCGATGAATACATCGTTTTGGTGGGCAGGTCCGAAGACGGCACAGTCGATCTGATAAAGAGCATCGGAAGCGACAAGGTCCGCATAGTGGAAAATGAATGGCGCGACGATTTCAAATATGGCGGTGAAATTTTCAGCCATCTGACCAATATCGCCCTCGGCGAATGCAAAGGCGATTGGGCCTTCAGTCTCCAGGCCGATGAGGTCATTCATGAAAAGGACCTCCCCAAGCTCAAGAAACTGATTGAAAAATGCGACGGCAAACCTTCCGTAAAGACGATCAGCCTGCGGTTCATCCATTTCTACGGCGACTACCGGACCTATAATCCTTACAGCCACAGAAAAGCCTGCCGCATCATACGAAACACCGGCGAGGTCGTAAGCATCGGGGATGCGGTCGCCTTCGCCCTGCGCGGGGCGCCAAGGAGAATTCTCGAAGGGCCCAAAGAGCATTACGTGAAAAGCAATATCCGGATATATCATTATACTTCGGTAAAGGACCCATCCAAGCTTGCCGAGAAGGCGAGTCTTCTAAGAGGCCATTACGGAAGAGAACATGTCCGGCCTCCCGACTCCTTCCAATACAACCTGACCATGATGAAGCGGTTCCGGAAATCCCATCCCAAAGTCATGGAAGAACGGATCGCGGCGTTCAACTCGCCTCTGCCGCCCTATCGCAGCCGCTGGCTAAAACCCAAATTCTATTCCTATCTGCTCCAACACGGCTACAAGGGATGAAAACCAACCATCGATGTGCAAACGGTCCGAGTCCAGACCCTCTGGCGGACCCTGTCACCATATTCGTCATCTCATGTATACCGGCCCATGCCTGTTTTTCCCCGGGCAGGGCTTTGTTCCCTGGCTCCTGATGCCCTTTTCTGATCACACCGGTCTTTCGCGGCCCGATCAGCCTTAAAAGCCGTGCGCGAGGAAGGCCTGCTCACGGGAAAACCGGCAGGCCAGCCCGCTTATGGACACAGCAAAATATAGCTTCCCGCGTTTGGCAGACCCGTCGTAATCCCCCTTTGGGGGGGGGCGTGCAGCCAATCGGCTGCACGACGGCAAAGCCTGCCATCTTCATCCGGACTTGGATACCCCCGCTTTTTTACGCTTCACCGAATATTTTTTGTTGCTCCTAACATTGATGTTTGCCGATTCCGACTTACATTCATCGTCGTGGAAAGGAGGAGAAATATGCATAACTTAAAACCGGTTATTTTCGCAGCGGCGATTCTTGCATCTACTCTGTTAAGCGCCAGGGCTTGGGCGACCACCTCGTTCACTTTCGCCGGGACAAATTCGGCGACAGCGAGCTTCACCCTTTCGGGCAACGATCTTACGGTGGTTCTGACCAATACCACGAGGGGCGGAACATTGAGTGATGCCGGTGTCCTTACCGGGCTCACCTGGCAGGCGCCCGGCTTTGACAATATTACCCTCAAGCTTTTGAGCACAACCGCCAGTTCTTTGACTCCGAGCGGAGGCAACAACATTTCGGGTACTTGGACGAATACGCTTTCCAGCTCCCACGGCAGCGACGCCTATGGCATAGCCACATCGGGAGAAAACGGTCTCTTTGATGCCGGCACCATACACAAGTCGGCTCCCGGCAGCGCTCAATACGGAATCGTGGCGAACGGCACCAATATCAACCTGGACGGCATGAAAAACCATCACCCTTTTGCCGAAAACTCCGTAACTTTTGTCTTTTCCGGTGCATCGGGTCTGGATCTCTCGCAGCTGACCGATCTTAAAGCCTATTTTGGAACCAATGGCTGCGGAGTCGGCGGCACGGCGGCTGTCCCGGAACCCTCCTCGCTGTTTTTGGTGGTAGGCGCGATGCTTGGTTGGGCACTGTTTTTTCGGCGCAAACAAGAGGTCGGGGCGGTATCCGCCCGAAATTTCCATTGATGCTATCGATGTTGCGAAAGGGGAGTGAGACCGGACTTATTTCCCTTTTGCCGCACCCCCCCCGGAGTTACCAGTCTCCCTTGGATTTTGCCTCCTACTCCCAGGAGATGCCCATGGCTTCCTGCCACAGGCACAGGTTGAGCAAAGGCCACACAAGCAGTGCGTAGGCCGCCTGATCCAGGTTGGCAAGAAGCATGTCCACCGATTCGGGCCGCAACCAGTCCCTGGCCCAGGGGTTTTCGCGAAGACGGCTTTCCACCATTTGGCGCAAAGAGCCTCCGAACCATTGGCGAAACGGTACCGGGAAGCTCACCTTGACCCTGTTGAGGATTGATTGCGGCACCACATCGGCAAAAGCGGCCCGCAGCAGAATCTTACTCCTGATCAGTCCCCGGGCGGCGGCTTCGACCGTGTTGAGATTCCAAATTTCGTTTTCGCCCGCCTCCTTGGTCCAATCCATTTTATAATGATCGGGAAGCGAAAAAAGCAGAGACACGAGGCGTGGATCTGTGAAGGGTACGCGACCTTCCACGGAAGCGGCCATGGTGCTCGAATCAAGGCGGAAAAGCAGATTCTGCAGATTTTTTTCCAGCAGCAATCGCATGTAGGTGTCGAAAGGCGTGCAGTTATTCATGGCGGCAAAGCGCTCGGCATAGTGAAGGATGAGGGCTTCGTCGCTTTTTAGCGCCTCCTGCCATTGCGGCCGCAACAGGTTGAATTTGATCCCGAAATTCATGAAACTGACCACTCGCAAAAAATGGTCTAGCAGGGAATGAAACTGATCGGTCCCGTACATGCGCTTCAAGGCGGCGGAAACGGATTGACTGACGTTGGGTGGAAGCCGGCCCAGGTGCTGAGAGTGGATGAAATCGGTAACCGAAAAATAGGCTTCGGTATATCCCCCGAAGACCTCGTCGGCGCCCTCACCGCTAAGTGCCACGGTATATTCCCGTCTCAAGGCGTCGGCCAGCCTGTAGATGCCGATTTCATTGGGTGTGCTGAGGGGTTGGCCCTTTTGGGCGATGAGAAATTTCCAGTCCTCGGGGTAATCCGATTCCCGCAGGACAATTTCCTTGCATCCAATACCATAGCGAGCCGCGGCCTCTCGAATATATGGCCATTCGTTGTAGGATTCGCCGGCGAAGGGCGCACAATCGTATCCCACGCTATAGGCGTTGAAAGAACAGAGTTTGGACGCCTGAGAGGCGATGATTGTCGAGTCGATGCCACCACTTAAAAATCCGCCCAAAGGCACATCGCTTACCAGCTGTGACCGCACCGAGTCGTGGACAAGCTCGCGCGTCCGGGCGAGCGCATCTTCGAAGGGTATCGCCTCCCGGCTTTGGTCGGCAATTCGCCAGTAGCGCAAGGCCTTGGGCGGATTTTCCTCGAAATCGCGCCGCACCTCCAGCCAGTGGCCCGGTTCCAGGCAGCACACCTCCTTTACCAGGGTGCGGGCGCCCATTGTCACCTGGGTGGTGGTAAGATAATGGGAGATCCCCACGGGGTCGGCTACCGCAGGCACCTCTTTAAAGGCCAGCAGCGCCGCCATCGATGAAGCGAAATAGAACCCGCTTTTACCGGCATGATAAAAGAGCGGCTTGATCCCCAGGTGGTCCCTGGCCAGGAAGAGGGCGTCTTGTGCGGCGTCATAGATGGCGAAGGCGAACATGCCGTTGAAACGCTTGAGGCAATCGGGGCCCCAGAACAACCAGGACTTGAGCAGCACCTCGGTATCGGAAGCCGTCGTAAACACCTGCCCCGCGGCCCGCAACTGGTCCCGTAGCTCCCGGTAGTTGTAAAGCTCTCCGTTATAGGTGAGCACGCCGCCGGGAGCCTCGAAGGGCTGCACTCCCCCCTTCAAGTCGATGACCGCCAAACGCCTGTGCCCGAAGACCCAGCCCCGGCCGCGGCTTATTCCCTGCCCGTCGGGTCCGCGTCGCGCAAGCCGCCCCAGTGCGGAAGACATGTCAGGCTCGCTCACCGGGCCTTTGGCACAATTAAAAAACATACCCGCGATACCACACATATAAAAGGTGCTCCTCACATGCTCCGTGGATTCAAAATTTTGACGGCATTCTTCACCACCTGCGTCCTCATTTTCACCGGAAGCGAAGAAGCAATTTATGTGCCGCAAAAACACGGCCGGGGAGTCCAGGGCAAGGACCAATCGCCTTTAACAGGTTTGAATCGACGCAAATCCGATGTCCGGAAGGATCGCTTGGAACGTAGAAAGCTACGAAAGCGGTCTCTTAAAACCTGATACGAGATCTCGGGACCGCGCACAAAGTTTTCCCGGCACCGGAAACAAGTTTCGGTGAGTCTTGCCGCCGGGCGATCTTAAACGTGGGGGGGAGAAGGCATCCGGTTGGAGCGCGCTTGGAAACCGGTGGAAATGTCGCCAGCAAATTCTGTGGCACACATCCCCGATCGCACGCCTGAGCCATTGGAGAAATTCAAACGCCCCGAGGACTCGCTAAGCTTTGAGGTCCACATTTTGGCCGGTGATTTGACTCGGGCCCGCATTATTGCCGCCGGGTTGATTTGTCGCCTCCATGCTCGCGGAAGCTGCCGCGGGGGCGTTATCGCCGGACAACTGCTTCAAGGCCTCCACCATCTGTTGAACATCACTGACGGTTGTCCCGAGTTGCTTTGCAATTTCGGCGGTCGGAATACCCTGGTCCATGAAAAGCTTGAGCTTGTCAAGATCTCTTGGGCCCCAGGGGGGATCTTTCCCCGGATCCAGAAACGGAGTGAACGTGGAAGTATTGAGTGCTCCGATGCTCATCGTCTAAACCTCCCATTTCCGCCGCAAACACGGACTGTGCCGCGGAAACTGTCACGGTGCAATCGGTAAGTATGGCCTAATGTGTATCGGATTTTTTCCCGAAGAACTTTAGGAAGAAAACGATGAATCCACTCCGATCGGAAAATTTTTTCAATCCGCCGGGGCATGGCTTCCGCGTCGGGTAAGCCTTCCGGGCCGAAAATTGAAGTAGGCAAAGTCCATGGGGTTGCACCGGGCGCCCGAGGCTTTCGAATTCAGGGCCGATTGCGCTTGAAATCCCCCAGTGCATCGAGAAAGTCTCTCTGCGTCTCCTGAATCTCCAGAAGCATTTCCCATTGGTGAGTCAAGAGGTGGTCCACCTTTTGGTGCAGGTGGCGAATTTCGAGCTCCGCCTTGAGGTTGACCTGATAGTCGTGCAGCGCCCGCGAGCGGTCGCGGGTCTCCTGCCGTTTCTGACTCATCATGATTATGGGCGCCTGGATGGCCGCAAGGCAGGAGAGCACCAGGTTGAGAAGTATGTAAGGATAGGGGTCGAACGGGTGAAGTGCTAAAATGAGGGTATTTACAACCATCCAGCCCACAAGGATCCCGAAGAAGATGAAAATGAAGGTCCAACTGCCGCCGAAATCCGCAATCCGGTCGGCCATCCTGTCGCCGGGGGCCAGCTTTTTGTCGGCCTCTTCGATGGGATTGGTCGCAAGGATGTCCTGTTTTCTTATGCTGTCGATGACTTCCCGCTCGATATCGGTGAGTTTGCCTTTTTCGGTTTCAATGAACCCCTCCACATATCTGCAGCGATACTTCTGGAGGTCCTTTTCGCAAATCCAGCCCTTTTCATCCCAAGTGCCAAATTCACGCCGGATCAATTCACCAACCGCGGGCCTGACCAGCACCCCCGGCCTCAGTTCGCCTCCCCCGTTCAAGCCGCACAGCTGGCAAACGCGCTCCCGCTCATCAGCCCGGCACTCTGTCCCGCTGGATACCGCTGCATCCATCGCTGTCATCCCCCCTCCGGCGTCCACAAAACCGCATTTGCACACACTATCAGGATCTGTTGTCGGTAAAACGCCATAAGGCCTCAGACCTTATCACACAGCTTCCGATGAAGTCCACCAAACCGCGCGCGCCCGTCGGGACAATCGAATGAAAAAGCGTTGGGAATTCAGGCGCGGCCGTGAAACGACGAAACGCCGCATTGTGTGGAGAAGACTTCGGTTGCACTCATGCCTTGAATCGGGGCTTCATGGCGGTGCCGGGTGCAAGGCTCGATCGCCCCTCTTTGCAAAGGGGGGCGAGGGGGGATTGCCTTATTGCTCGCCTTCCATTACTCCTTTGGCCGTCCGGCGATTATTTTGTCCCGGTGCCCGTTGCAGCGCGAGTGACGGGAAGACTGACGGGGGGGCGGCCGTGGGGCATTGTCAGCGGGGGTCTCATGGCCTGCCCCAAGTTTTGGGGATGAAACATGGCGCCGTTGGGAAGCCCCGGCTTCACGCCGGCCCGGCCGGGCAGAGGCTGCGGCTTTCCGTTGGAAGCCGCATTCGCGGTTGGAGGCGGGGATGCGGGAGCGGCGACCTTGTTATTGGCAAAAAGCCCCACAGTGTATGACTGGCCGCTTCGTTCCAGAGTGACGCTTCGAAGATCGATTTTTGTCACCCGGAAATCATCGACCATCTCTCCCACGCGAACCGAAACGAATGGCGACTCGGGATGGGCGGCCTGGTTCAAGCCACTGACATTTTTCAGCCGCAAAACCGCCGTCTTGGCACTATTGCGAAAGATCACACCGTCCAGTTGAATGTTTCCTATGGCAGTGCCCGCGCCGACTCGGCCGGGGGCCGTCGAGTCGGCGTTGGGAGATGGAGGCTTGCGGTCCTGGGAGAAGAGGTTTTTACCGATCATCGCCGGGGTGGCGGCGAAAAGCGGTCTCAAAAGAACGCCCGGCAATAGAAACAAACAAACGATCAGCACTTTTTTCATCGACACCCGTCCCGCCCTGTGCCTTTCCGCCCCCGACAAACGAGGGGATTGTCGCGGACAGCCGAGATTTCAAAGGATGTGGCGCTCTTGTCTTTTGAACTTAAAGATCGAACCATATCGCGCACAAATCTTATATCATTTCTGCTTGTTATTTTACAGGATCCGCGGGAAAAATTCCCGCGGTAAAGCCCTAATCCTTCGAGCGGGGCTCTCTTTTTTTCCCTAAATTTCGGCAGCGGTTGCAGGGCCGCTCGATTTCACGTATACAGGCTCCGTGGTCTTCTTTTTCCAAAATGACTGTAAAAAATTTACTATCAAATATCGGCGTCAAATATAGTAAACTGCGAACGGGATCGGCGGTTTTCACGATTTCCGCTCCGGTGCGGAAATGCCGGGGTACGGGGGCGTGGCGCGCTCCAACATTCGCCCGACGTCCCTGCCATGAGGAGTTGCCCAAATGCGCATTGTCGAAAATGTTGCCGAGATGCGGCGGCTGGCTGAAGCCTGGCGCGCCGAGGGAGAAAAAATTGCATTCGTCCCCACGATGGGATTTTTGCACGAAGGGCATTTGAGCCTTTTGCGCACCGCCAGGGGCCTGGGAACAAAGAGCGTGATCAGCATTTTCGTAAATCCCGCCCAGTTCGCCCCGACCGAGGACTTTGCAAGCTATCCGCGAGACCTTCGGCGCGACCTCGATCTTAGCGCGAAAATCGGCACGGATATTGCTTTTACCCCTTCCGCCGAGCAGATGTATCCCGAAGGGTTCCAGACCTGTGTCGAGGTTGGCCGCGTTACCAAAAATCTGTGCGGCGCGAGCCGTCCGATTTTCTTTCGAGGTGTGGCAACGGTTGTGACCAAGCTCTTTAACGCCGTGAAACCCCACGCGGCCGTTTTCGGCCAAAAGGACTTCCAGCAGCTTGTGACCATCCGGCGCATGGTCAAGGATTTGAACATGGATGTCGAAATCGTGGGCCATCCGATCGTGCGCGAAGAAGACGGCCTGGCCATGAGCAGCCGAAACACCTACCTCACACCGGACGAGCGCCCGATCGCCCTGCGCCTTTCCCGCTCACTCGAACTTGCCAGACAGTTGGTGAACGCGGGGCAAAAGGACGCCGGGGCAATTTTAAAGGCCGTAAGCGATCGCATCAGCGAAGGCGGTGGCGCCGTCATAGATTACGCGAGGCTTTGCAACACCGAGACCATCGAGGATGTGGAGATCGTGGACGGCCCGACGCTACTGGCTTTGGCCGTGTGGGTGGGCAAGACGCGGTTGATTGATAATTGTGTTTTGGGCGGTGAGCCGTGATCGACCACAGGAGAGCCTGGCGCCAATGCGCATTTCGCCGACTCTCGAAACGGCAAGCGGGACCGAACAGACCGGCACCTACACTACAGCAGGGCTTGCTTATCGCGCGGGTTGGCGAGTTTCTCTTGTATGACGAATTACGATGGTGGCTCCGGGCCACCTGAAGGGGCGCAATTGGCAAACTTTTTGCTTTCACAATCAGGCTCGACCGCGCAAGTGCGCGGATCTCTTTTTGCGCCAACCGGCAAGGTACAGCAATCATGATTTCCGACATCCTAAGCAAGAAGGATCTGATGCTGGCTCTTGTTCGTCGAGAGCTGATCGTGCGCTACAGGCGATCTTTGCTGGGTCCGGCTTGGGCCTTTATTCAACCGCTGGTTTTGACGGCTCTCTTCGTGATGATATATAGGTTTCTCGGAGTCAAAGGCGAGAAAGTTCCACATTCGTTGCTAATTTGTTCCGCACTTATTCCCTGGTCATGCTTTTCGAATTCTATAATCGCAGGAACATATAGCTTCATATCCAATTCTCATATTATTAAAAAAATCTACTGCCCCAGAGAAATGTTTCCTGCAGCCTCCGTAATTGTATCTGTTATTGATCTTTTCATCCCGCTTTTACTGTATTTTCCATTGGCTGTGTACTATCATGTCCCAATAACATCCATGGTCTTATATCTTCCACTTTTAATTGTTATTCAGATTTTTGTTTCATTTGGCCTTGTGCTTTTAGTATCATCTGCTGCCGTTTATGGTAGAGATCTTGTGATTGGGATACCGCTTATTATGCAGTTTTGGATGCTTGCTTCTCCGGTAATGTATCAGTTGAATGCGGTTCCAGCAAGATGGAGAACCATCTACATCATGAATCCGGTTGCCGGACTGGTGGACTCGTACAGGCGCATTCTCGTTTTTGGCACACCGCCCGATATCGGTATGTTATCCAGAGTCATGCTTGCTGGAGTAATTCTTTTTTTGCTTGGTTATGCCGTGTTCAGAAAGCTGGAAAAAAACTTCGCTGATGTGATGTGAGAAATGATTTATGATCGTTATAGAAGGTTTAAATCTGTGCAAGAAATACAACACCCAGAATTGGAGTCCCTTCAAGAGATTTTTTTCCACATCGGGCTTTCGTGACAAGAAGTCGGATTTTTGGGCCCTCCATAATGTCAATTTCGAGGTCAAACAGGGTTCGGTATTTGGCGTCATCGGACCCAACGGCGCTGGCAAGAGTACGATTCTAAAAATCCTGGCAAGAGTCACCTTCCCCGACAGGGGGCAGTTGAAGGTCGCCGGCCGGATCGCCCCGATGATAGAATTGAGCGCCGGGTTCCACACCGAACTTACCGGGCGTGAAAACATTTTTCTAAATGGCGCCTTGATGGGTCTCACCAAGAAGCAAGTGGCGGCAAAATACGATCGAATCGTCGAATTTTCAGAGCTTGCCGATTTCATTGACATGCCGATAGTCAAGTACTCATCGGGCATGATGACCCGGTTGGGCTTCTCGGTGGCGGTCCATACAGATGCCGATATCCTGCTGGTTGACGAAGTTCTCGCGGTCGGCGACGAGAGTTTTCAGCGCAAATGCCTTAACAAATTCCTGGAATTCCGTAACCGCAGGAAAACCGTGGTCTTTGTCTCTCATGACTTGGGACTGGTAAGCAATATATGCGACGAAGTGATGCTTTTGAACAAAGGCAAGGTGGTAACCAGCGGCCCGCCCGACAGCGCCATGGGGAGCTATCTGCAGATGCTGGGAGATGCCGCCGGCACAACGGTCGTCAAATATGACGATCTGGTGGTGATATTCAACAATGGCAAGGCCATGGTGTATTGGAAAAACATGGAAATAACCAAAAGATTCGGCCTCTACACCTCCATGCTTATAAGTCAGCCCGGCGTCAAAAATACCGTTTTCTGGAACGACTCGACGAGGGCGGTCTGGAAATGCATCACTGTAAATGATCGACACATAAAATGCGTGGGAGAGTTTTTTTCATTTCCGATCGTACAGCAATGGGATTTGGAGTTCATAAGCCCCCGGCACATCCGGTGGAGCGTCTTGATGGAAGTCAAGGAAAGCGTTTTCATCGAGAAATACCAGGCAAACGCCATGATTTCAGAAAAGTACGACAATTGGCGTTGCGGCGCCCAAAATGGTAGATTCCCTCCCGATTTCACCACCAGAGACTACCATAATTGGGATATTCTCTGCTCTGCGGATCAAACCGATATGGTGGCCACAAGCGATGACCAGCAACCCGACCTCCAGTTCCAGACCGACCAAAGAAATCTCAGGGCGTGCGTTGTCAATTCCGATTTTCATTTCCGCAGCCGAGTATTGACTTTTGCCGAAATGGAGCCGAGGGAATTTTCTCCCGGTATGTATAATTATTTTACTGGCGCCTTCCTAATAAACACCACCCAGTCTTTGGATAATGGAAATTAGCTTAAATAAACCTAATTACACACTACTGGGGGAATAACTATGATTTCGCATGAAATTTTTATTGACTCTGGCATCGCGGAATATCAAAAATCGAGGCGCCGGGTTTTGACCCGAAGGGGAGTGCTCTGGTTAGGACAGACTTGCAATTTGCGCTGCCATTTCTGCTATTTTCTGGATCGAATTGCAAAAAAAGACCACCCTGAGCATCCATTTATGTCTCTCGATAAAGCAAAACAGATATGCACTACGCTTGTCGATCACTATGCTAATTGCGCCATTGATATACAGGGAGGAGAGCCTATGATCTACCCCGATATCTACGAACTGGTTCGCTATTGTCGTGATATCGGGCTGATTCCAACTCTTATCACCAATGCCATAGTGCTCGATAACTATGACAAATGCCAAAGGCTCATTGACTCAGGGATTCGCGATCTTCTCATCAGCGTTCATGGCATTGGTGAAACCTACAGCAAAATTGTTGGTGTGCCAGGAGCTCATGCGAGGCAGATGAAGGCTCTGGAAAATCTGCAGAAAATTGGCCTTCCATTTCGCTTTAATTGCGTGCTTTCAAAGGAAGCGCTTCCACAAATCAGAGAAATCTCACATCTGGCGATAAACTCTGGAGCCCGTGTCGTAAATTTTATCGCTTTCAACCCATTTGAGGATCAGCAAAATTCAGACAAGAGATCATCCGAAAACGTACCTCGATACAGCGATATCAAACCAAATCTAGATGCTGCTTTGGATATTTTAGATGATGCTGGCATCGAGTGCAACGTCCGCTATATTCCGTTTTGCATTGTTAGTGAGAGGCATAGAAAATCTATCTACAACTTCCAGCAGCTCCCCTATGATACCCATGAATGGGACTATGCCTCATGGTCGTGGACAGGCCTCCAGCCGCAACGCATGAGAGATGGATGCCCCACTCCCACTGTTTCCCTGAGCGATGTGACCTTCGATTTGACTAAATATGGTCTATTATCTAAATCAGTCGTTCACTTCATAAATGGTGTTACACGCGCTACCCCGGATCTGCGCAAGTATCTTCTCTCCGTTTACCACAAATTGCGAGTAGTTGTCACTCCATCTAAAACACTAGGCATTGATGAGCTTTACCGTAAAAATGCGCAAATGAGAGCTTCGGTACATTGCAAATACTCCTATGCCCCGGTCTGTGATAATTGTTCGATAAAGCCTATATGCGATGGCTTTCATGGTGACTACACAAACTTATTCGGAACCACCGAGGCTAGTCCGATTATTAATGGACCCCGCTTTTCAGATCCTAGACATTACATAGTGCAACAGGATAAGATTGTTGAAAGGGAAGATTATGAATGGTCCTTATAGTTGGAATTTTCAATATGCTAATATTGACCCGCATCAAGAACATTTCAGGTTTCCAGAAGTCGCCGTGATTGTCAGTTGCTATAATTATGCCGATTACATTGGACGGTGTCTTGATTCCATCCTTAAACAGACGTATACGAATTTCAAGTGCGTTATCGTCGATGACTGCTCACTGGACCGATCCGTCGAGGTTGTGGAAGGATTCATTAAGTCCCACAATCTCGAAGGCAGATTTCAACTCATCCGGCATGATGAAAACGGTGGCCAAATGGAAGCCTTCAAGACAGGTTTAAAGCACACCGAGGGCATTTTCGTCGTGTTCGTTGACGCTGATGATCAGCTCTTCGAGGATTTTTTATGGACACATGTCAAAGCTCATCTAAATTTCATGCCCGTAGCTTTCACGAGTTCGAATCAGTTCCAGATAAATGAAAAAAATGAGATTATTGCCGGTATGCACCCCGATTTAAGCCATAAGGGACAGAATACGGTGGTCCGCCCACTGCCGCTTCAAATGGCTTACTGGGTTTGGGCGACGACCAGTTCAATGATGTTCCGTCGTTCAACCCTTGACATAATCATGCCCGAGGACAGCCGCCCCTTTCGCATCTGCGCAGATAACTACATCTGCCATTTCGCAAATCTCATTGGGGGATCATTGCTAATTCCAACAGTGCATGGCAGCTATCGTCGGCACAGCAAGAATGGTTTTTCCATAAATCCCATTTTGGGGGGTCGATTGCCAACCGGCGATCTGAGGCAACATCCCTCGCACGTGACTTTACTAGAATGTATTTTGGCTCACCTCCTCAAATACCATGAACAATTCATTAGCCTCCTGTCCCTTAAAAGATTTATGTATGCTCTTTCCTATATTTTAACACCGTATGACATCTTGTTTGATAATGACAATATACGTGAAATAGTTTCACTTGGAGTAAATAGATACGTTCTTTTTTTTCTCACCAACCTGACTTTTTTACAATTAAGTGTATTATATTTTGGACGCCTCTTCCGCAAACGGAACGTGTCACGAAAGGTTCCGCTTGACGTTGAGACTTACGATTGTGCATATCTTTGACCGACATTCTTTAAACACGGCTTGGACTGTCTGGTGAACATTTTAGATAAATGAATATATCAGGCTCTCCCCGTGTCAATTAAAGACCCAACCGAGATTTGTGATCGTAACAAAATCGGGCGTCCACGTTGGCAAACCTCCAGGGAAACACCTATCGGCTCCCACAGCCGATCAAGGCCCCTGATGGTCACGCGAAATCCCCCATTAAACGAGCCCGATTTTCCAAAAGACTGTTCGAAAGGCGACAGAACGTAAAAGCTCTCATTTGTAGAGTGTCCTGATGACCACCCCGTTGCTACTTGTTTAATCATTCTCCAAACCGCGTCCCCCATTTCCTTGCAATTTTCTTGGATAGCGGCCACTACCGTAGTAGGAGCAGACTTGATCTCCATTACTATTTGTATAGCTATTCTCTATAATTTCGACCTTCTCGAACCACGTGGCGATCAATCTTTCCAATGACTGTCGGGAGAAAAAATGCAGGTGATCAAGCGTTCCGTACTCTTCCTTGCCGCCGGGAACCTCTATGACAACCGTCCCGTCAACTCGGAGGATCTTCGTTATTTTGTCGAACACCGTTTCAGGGGCCCTCATATGTTCCAGGGTATGGAAAGATATGACGAAATCATAGGTGGAAACAGGTAACGACAGCCCCTCGAAAGCTCCGGCCACAATGTCGACACCAAGACATTGTTTTCCGCGAGCAACAATCGCGGCGTTCATATCGCAGCCGGCAACTTTATGCCCGCAACGCTGAAGGTTGGCAACCAACATTCCCTCGGAGCACCCGATCTCGAAAATGTTTTTCTTTCCCGCTCCGTTACAATTTAATCCCGCTCTAACCAGGATGGCCATCCGTGCTTCCAGAAAGCCATCCCACTGTGAGCCGAAGGCTATTGTCTGAATGCCCTGATGTCCCTTGTCCATCAGCCAATACTGCATGCCGCCATAAAGATGCTCAAGCAACAACCTACGAGGTACACTGGCAGCATACACATGATCACAGACGGTGCAACGCCACAGATCGGAACGTCGTTTGCAATTCTCCGGCTCGGAAGCACCGCGGCAGATTGGGCATTCGCGCACGCTGTCGGTCAGATAAGGGATTCTGAAGCTTAATAAAAGCCGTGGAATTAAGTGTTTCATACGATGAATCGCATTCATGACATACCCTCTCCGCTGTTTTCGTCAGGCAGCATCTACCCTGTAGTCCTTAATATATCAGGTTCATCAGGAAAGAGCGTATGCCCCGCTGCAGCCCAAAACTCCAGCATGACAAGTGTATCAACACGTCCCCTTGCTAGTAACAACCTCACGCAAGCCGCTCATAAGCCCGGCAAAGCATGCCCCGGCGCCCAAGTATCTGCCAACCGCCAGAAGAAAACAAATCTCCACCATGGTGACCGCCGATTGAAGAACGGCCATGGCAAGCGGGTTTCGTGACGAACGCGTCATTGCAAAACTTCTGTTTCGGACTTGGCGCCGCTTCCTGTCTACATTGAAAAAAGAGTTGTGGAAATGGACGACCTTGGCTTTGTCGACATACCGCACTTTAATGCCTGCTCTTCGAGCGCAGATGCAAAAGTAGCTGTCTTCAAAGTATATGCCCAGAAATTCGTCGAAACCTCCCACCTTTTTGTACACACCGACGGGGACAACCATATTGTTGCTGCTGGCTACGTTGGCGGACGCCTCACGGCGACAGGGAAGACTCCCTCCCCAGGGCATCATTTTTCTAGGCCCTATTTCCAACTTTCCCTCCGGCTGCTCGACCCGCCCCGCAAGGATCGTATCGGGCGAAAGACGGCCGCCTGCGGCCTCGTACCAACCAGGGTCCAACACTACATCCGAATCGAAAAAGGCCACATATTCGGTCTTTGCCGCGGCAAAGGCCAAATTTCTGGCATGCCCCGGGCCGCGATTCATATCGCTTCTCAGATAAACGATCCCGGGGAAATTATCCCGAATCATTAGGTCGGTCCCGTCGGAGCCTCCGTCATCGACAACAATGATCGGGCAATCGGGGGCGTGCGTCACGCAGCTTTTAAGGCACCGGGCAAGTTCATCACACCGGTTGTAAGTCGGTATAGCAATAGTTATCAAAGCCCCGGGGGAACTCATTCAAGCTCATCCCGCTCGATGAAGTACGTCGGATTTGTTATCCGCTCCCCGCTGTAAGGCGACAGCTCGCCATCTCCGCACCGCTCAAAGTAGTCTTTGACAAGACCGTCGCATATGTGGGTGATCGCGCACCGGGCGCACGCCCCACCCTGTTTCCGCATCGTAAACGCGCGCGCCCGCTGTATGGCAAGGTGTCTTTTGTTATCCCAGTCGGCCGTGCGGAAATAAGGGTTTTCAGCGCTCAGAATCGCCCCGAACACCGCGCTCGCCCCGTAGAAAGGATAACCCTTCTTGAATATCACGTCCAGGCAGTAATCCCACTCCACCTTTTCGTACTGGAGCTGGAACATCGTCTTTATGTGGGGCTCAAAACCCTTCAAGAGGCAAAAGGGAAGATCGCGGACATTTATGCGGGGGACCCTCGCCCGGTGTTTCTCTATGGCTTGCGCAAGATGGGGAGTCACCTGTTTGTAGCTTCGAAACTTTATGGCCTTCTCGGCCCTCAAGGCATCGCGTGTTGGCTGAAACAAAATGAAATTCATTGCGTCCGGTTCAAAAGAGGCGAGAAGATCGCCGCTTTTTTCGATCTTTTCGAAGTTTTGCTCGCATATCACGTGGTTGAACCGAAGGCGCACGCCAGGGGTGTGCTTTACCCTCTCCACCGCGGCCAGGAACCGCTCGTAGGAGCCCTTCTTGCCGGTCAGTTCCTGGTGGGTTTCGGCATCGGGGCCGTGAAGCGACATCAGGATGTCATTTAATCCGGCCTCGGCCAACTTTTGAAGATAGTCCTTATTGGAGCCTATTATCCAGCCGTTGGTGATGATACAGACAGTCTGATAGCCGATCTTTCGGGCAAAGGAGACAAGTTCCGCGAGATCTTCGCGCATCGTTGGCTCGCCACCGGTCAGATCCACAGCGGTTTTCCCCCAACTTCGCCCGACCCGCAATCGCCGCTTCACCTCCTCCGTGGAGAGGTCCCGCGTTTTTCCGGCATTAATGGCGCCCAGGTAGTAACAGAACTTGCAGCGAAAATTGCATTTAAAACCCATATTTATGTCGAAGCGGCGAGTCACCCTATTGGCTCTTCTCTCCCGCGACCGATCGAAATGGATATTTCCATTCGGATCAGTGGCAACAATATCCGAGGCAACTTCAAAACTTCGCAAAAATTCCCCCTTGAAACACGGGCGCCACGCATTACAGCCCCGAGGCAGTCAGTCCTTCGCGGTTGTCCGACACCAATTCGACGAGGTTCTCGCGACCTTTTTCATGCCGATGCCAGGCGGCCACCGTGGAAATCATCGAGCGGGCGGGATGCGGCAAGATCATGGGAGGGCTGGGCGGCGCAATGGACCACCACATCGAGCGGTTGTTCCCGGAAAAACGCCTGGACGGCGTCTTTGTCGCGTATGTCACAAATGCGGTTTTTGAAATTTGCATAGCTGGTTTCGAGCTTGGCGATATTCCACCGCACATCGCCTTCCGGGCCGAAGAAGTCGGCCCTCATGTTGTTGTCAAGTCCCGTAATGGACTCGCAACGACCGGAAAAATAGGAGACCACCTCTGAACCGATGAGCCCGCCGGCTCCCGTAACAAGCATGCGCATGGGCTACCCTTTCGGCCCGGCGCCCCCTGGACCCCGGCTTGAAGATCGCCGGGGCGGGCGACCACGGACTCCGGCATAAAACGTCCCTGGGCGAATCCCCGAGTAACGCTAAATCTTTTTCAAATACTGAACCTTCGTGGTCTTGGCGATTTCGCCCAGCCAGGTTCTCCACACGACGTCCCTTTTTTGCTGCATGATAATGTGGGAGATTTCAGCCATCCGCTGCTTGGAAGGCGCACCGGCAGGCTCTTTCCCGCCGAACTGACACACCATGTAGGCGGCCCCGACCTGCAACGCGGATTTTGGAAAAGGGTTCGACTTATCCAGGCTGAAAACGGCATCGAGGTTGGTCCCCTGAAGCATCTTCAGCCCCTTATCAGGACTCTGCCGGGAAAAGTATCCGCTTTGCGTGACGGAGGCATTGACGGCTTTGGCCGCCGCGGCAAGGCCGTTTTGTTGCCTCGCGCTCTCAAGAGTGGCGCTCGCCTGCTTAAGAGCGAGCTTTCGGCCTTCCACCAGGCGAAAATCGCTCGCAACCTTGTCTTTTACTTTCGCAAAAGGCGCCGGTACGGGTTTTTGTATCGATTTTACCTGGGCCACAATATAGCCTCCGGGAATCTTCAGCATGTCGCTCACATCCCCCTGGCCGAGTTCGAAGAGCTTTGCCCTGGCGCCGCGAGGAAAAGGGTTGGCCGGGGACTGCTTTTCGGACATGGTTATCCACACCGGGGCGGAGACCTTCATCTTGAGCTTGAGAGCGGCCTTGTCCATATCCTGCATGGCATAGGCCTCATCGCGAAGGTTTTGCGCGTCCTTGTAGATCTGGTCGCGAGCACCCTGCGCCTTAAGCTCTTTTACGATCCGCGCTCTTGCCTGATCGAGTGTTTCGGTCCCGGCCTTTTTTACTTCCTCGACCTTGATGATGTTAAGCCCCGAGGGCGTATGCACGACCGGGCTCATCTCCCCCGGCTTGAGGGCGAAAGCGGCCTTCGAAAAGGCGGCAGACATCTTTTGGGAGGAGATCACTCCAAGGTCCCCGCCGTTTTTCGCCGTGGCCGCGTCCTGCGAATACTTTTTGGCAAGCGAGGCAAAATCTTTTCCCTGCCGTGCTTCAGCCAGGATTTTAGCCGCCTCGGCGTTTGCCTTTTTTATCTCCGCGCCGGATGCGCCGGGCTTTATCCGCAAAAGGATGCGTCGCGCATGCACCTCTTTTCCATGGGTGAACTCGGCACCGTTTTCGTCGTAATACTGTTTGATCTGACCTTCCGTGGGTTGGATACTTTTTTCGAGATCTTGCGAGTTTATCACCACATAAGCAATTTGGCGCTTCTCGGGCTCCATGTATTTATCACGGTTTTTCTTGTAAAAGGCCTCAAGAGCCGCATTATCGACTTTCACCGCGGCTTCGAAACTCGAAGGATCGAAAAGAACATAGGCAAGCTTTATCCGGTCATTGTCGAAATGATAGGAAGACTCTATTTCGGCCTTCGTTACGATCGCCTGCCCCATTATGAAAACCTCGGCGTTTGTGGCCGTAATATCATCGGCCATCTGCTGCTCGAAATCTTCGGGGGTCATCCTGTTTTGAAACAGAACGGCCTTGTAGCGGTTCAGATCGAAATTTCCCTTGTTCTGAAAAGCCGGTATTTTGGCGATAGCCGCGCGAACCTCGGAGGCTGTGGCCTGAAGGCCCAATTGCCGCGCGCCCCTGATAACCAGGTAGCGACGAACCAGCGCATCGAGAGCCTGCCTTCTTACATTGAGCGCCTCCATCAGCTTTTCAGGCACGGCGCCCCCGAACTGCTTGCGAATATGTTCGGCCATATTCTGATAGGCCCTCTGATATTCATCCACGCTGATGTATTTGTTGCCCACCACGGCTATATCGCTTGCATGCCGGGTCTGGTAGAGGTATCCACCCCATCCGATGAAAACCAGGATCACAACGATCAGCAATAACTTGATTACCCATGACCTCGAGTGTCTTCTGACAAAATCGAGCATTGTTCATTCAATCCTTAGCGGTCGTAAAATTTGTCTCAAATCGGTTCAGTATGGCGCCGGACAAAGGCGAAGTAGACGATTGCCCCTAAAACCGGCAGCGTGGCCACCAGGGCAAACCAGATAACCTTCCACCTGGTCCTGGAAAACCGCCGCCGGGGCAAATCCACAATGGCCCAGAGTGTGGGGACTACCGGTATCAGGAATATAACAAAAAGTATGAGCATATTGAAAGGATTAAAGGTCATCGAGCTATCCTCCGCGCAATCCGGGTCGGGTTCGGCCCGCACACTTCGTGGCTGAATTCTAACGCTAAACAGTGTTTTATAAACTTTCGCGGCAAAGGCCGCAAGTCGGAAAATGGGAAAAACCCTGCTGGAAAAGCGGCGGGCGGCGGGGAAATCAAAAGGGGGGCCGCAAGGCCCCCCTTTTTTCATACAAGCTCAAATCAGGCCGAGAGGCGATTTTTGAGCAGATCGTCGACCACGGCCGGTTCGGCCAGGGTCGAAGTATCGCCCAGGTTTTCCACCTCGTTTGCGGCAATTTTTCTCAAGATACGGCGCATAATCTTGCCCGATCTGGTCTTGGGAAGCCCCGGGGCCCACTGGATGGAATCGGGGGAAGCAATCGGGCCGATTTCTTTTCGCACCCACTGCACCAAATCCTTGCGGAGCTGATCGGTGGGCTCGATACCGGCCTTAAGAGTCACAAAGGCATAGATGCCCTGTCCTTTAAGGTCATGGGGGCAACCCACCACCGCGGATTCCGCAACGGAGGGATGGGCAACCAGGGCCGATTCGATTTCGGCCGTACCCAGACGATGGCCCGAGACGTTGATAACATCGTCGACACGGCCCGTGATCCAGTAATAGCCGTCTTCATCGCGGCGCGCACCGTCACCGGTGAAATAAAGGCCCGGATAGTTGGAAAAGTAGGTCTGCTTGAAACGATCGTGGTCGCCGTAAACTGTGCGAAGCATTCCGGGCCACGAATCCTTCATGACCAGATATCCCTCGCCCGCGCCTTCGACCAGCTGGCCCTCGGGGGTGATGATCGCTGGCTGCACACCGAAAAAGGGCCTGGTCGCCGAGCCGGGTTTTAGAGCGGTTGCGCCCGGAAGCGGTGTTATCAGAATGCCGCCCGTTTCGGTCTGCCACCAGGTATCGACAATGGGGCAGCGCTTGTCGCCCACCACATCGTAATACCAGAGCCATACTTCGGGGTTGATCGGCTCGCCCACGGTGCCAAGCACCCTGATGCTCTTTCTGGAAGTACACCTCACGGGCGCCTCGCCCTGGCGCATGATGGCCCGGATGGCCGTCGGCGCGGTGTAGAAAATATTCACATTGTGCTTATCGACCACATCCCAGAACCTGGACCAGTTGGGATGGTTGGGAATGCCCTCGTACATGAGCGTGGTCGCGCCGTTGGCAAGCGGACCGTAGACAATGTAGCTGTGACCCGTTACCCAGCCGATGTCCGCCGTACACCAGTAGACCTCGCCCTCGCGGTAATCGAAGACATACTTGTGGGAAACCGAAACATATACCAGGTAGCCGCCCGTGGTGTGCAAAACGCCCTTGGGCTTGCCGGTCGAACCCGAGGTATAGAGAATGAAAAGCGGGTCTTCCGCATCCATGTGCTCGGCAGGACAATCCGCCGAGGCTTTGCTCATCAGGTCGTCCCAATCGACATCCCGGCCCGGAACGAAAGCCACATCCCCCTTGGTGTGCCTGACCATGATCACTTTTTCAACGAAGGGGCACTTTTCCACCGCGGCGTCCGTGTTGGCCTTGAGCGGGACCTTCTTGCCGCCGCGAAGACCCTCATCGGCGGTGATGACGAGCTTGCCCTGGCAGTCCTCGATACGCCCGGCCAGCGACTCGGGCGAAAAGCCGGCGAACACGATGGAGTGGATGGCGCCGATCCTGGTGCAGGCCAGCATGGCGACCGCCAGTTGCGGAATCATTGGCAGATAGATGGTGACACGGTCCCCTTTTTTGACCCCGAGGGACTTCATGACGTTTGCAAATTTACAGACTTCCCGGTGAAGTTCGGAGTAGGTGATTTTCTTGCTGACCGACGGATCGTCGCCTTCCCAAATTATCGCCACCTGATCGCCACGCTTGGCCAGGTGCCGGTCCAGGCAGTTGTAGCTCAGATTGAGTTTTCCACCCGAAAACCACTTCACGCGGACATCATCGGTAAATCCCCCTTCCTTCACCTTGTCCCAGGGTGAAAACCAGTCGATTCCTTTGGCCAGTTCGCCCCAGAAGCCCTCGGGATCGGTAATGGATTTCTTGTACATGTCGAGATAACCTTGGTTATCGCAGTGCGCGCCTTTTGTCCAGCTTTCCTGGACAGGAACCTTCGTGGACATGGAACCTCCTGAATTTTAAGTGATTGATAGAGGATTGCGGCTTTGTCCAGCTTTGGCGAAAAACACGGATGTGTGCGCGATGTTAAGAGAGGGAAAGGAACTGTTTCGCATATCCAGCGGACCAGAAATGTCGGGACATCTAGATAGCAGCCAACCGGGAAAATGTCAACACGATCCTGGCGGGTTTCCCGAAAAAAATCCTCCCTTCTATGTGATTATATTCTCAAAGCGGCTTCCCCCTCCCCCCGGAGGGGGAGCCCCCAAAGCAGGAAGAAAATCGAGACGCATTTCCGCGCGTCTCGATTTTCCAGCTTCTTTTCAAAGAAGCTTTTCGCTTTTTTTCACCGCTTCCTTTTTCAGGCGGTTGACGGTTTTTTCCAATGCGGGGAAAACGTTTTCCCGGATGTCTCCCGCAACGGCCACATACATCACGTCATCGCCAACAAAGCGTCTTCCGGTAAGCAGGCTGGCATCGACGGCAACGATGCCCGGTTCGGCCCTCATCTCTTCAAGGATTTTCTCCCAGATTTGCATATCCGCATCAATGTCGAGGTATTCCACGGGTTTCCCGCTACGGGAGACGCCCCGCACCACCCCGTTGTGGCAGACGATCATTCCGACTTTCGAAAAGTCCGCCCTGTCCTTTATTTTTTGGACCAGATCGTTCAACGCAGGCTTTTCCACCCTCACGGCCCTCCTTTCAATTTTTCGCTCTTTGGCGACACGACTTTGTCATTTATATTTTAATATAGTATGATCGATCGATTAAAATAAGTAAAATATTTACGGAACGGAGCTCCGTTTATGAGAATATTGCTGTATGCCGGAAAAGGCGGGGTCGGGAAAACAAGCGTTGCCGGGGCGACGGGGGTTGCCGCCTCAAAGCTTGGGCTAAATACCCTGGTCATGTCTCTTGATCCGGCGCACAGTCTCTCCGACGCTTTCGATCTCGACCGCTCCCTCATGGATAAAAACCGGGGGGCGCCCATAAATATTTCGCAAGGTCTTTCCATCCAGGAACTCGACGTTCACGAGGAAATCTCCAAATATTGGGGGGAAGTCCACAAGTATATTTCGGTACTGCTAAGCGCCTCGGGCATCGAGGACGTGCTGGCCGAGGAACTGGCCATCCTTCCCGGCATGGAAGAGGTGGCGGCGCTGCTCTACGTCAACCGGTACGCAAAAGAGAATGCATACGATCTGATCATTCTCGATTGCGCTCCGACCGCCGAATCGATCCGTTTTGTGAGCCTTCCCAAAACCCTCGAATGGTACATGAAGAAGGTCTTCCGGGTGGAAAGAAAACTTGTGGGCTACATGAGGCCGGTTGCCAAACGGTTCTCCGACATTCCGCTGCCCGAAGACGAATACTTCGCCTCTATCGAAAATCTTTTTCAAAGACTTCAGGGGGTGGACCGGTTGCTCACCGATCCCGCGATCACAACGGTACGCCTGGTCACAAACCTTGAAAAAATGGTGCTTCGCGAAACCCAAAGGGCATTCATGTTCTTTTCGCTCCACCAGCTTTCCATCGATGCGGTGATCATCAACCGAGTTTTCCCCGAGGAGGCGCGGGGGGAGTTCATGGAGTCGTGGCAAAAGTCGCAGAAGGAATATTTTGATTTGGCGAGGTCTTATTTTCATCCCGTTCCGCTGCTTCAAGTTCCCTTTCACAGCAGCGAGATCCTCGGGCAAGACGCCCTTGGAAATCTCGGAAGCCAACTCTTCAAGGACCTCAATCCCTCGGACATCTTCTACAGCCGTCGCACCTGCGAATTCAGCGGTGAAAACGGCCGCTACACGGCAAGAATTCACCTGCCGTTTATGGAAAAAGCCGAGGTGGAGCTTTCCAAGGTCGGTGAAGAACTGATCGTGCGCATAGGCAATTTTAAAAGAAACATTATCTTGCCTCGCGCCTTCGTTTCTCTCGAACCAGGCAAGGCCCGGCTGATCGAGGACTATCTTGTAATCGATTTTGGAGGAAACCATGGATGAATCCTGCCACAACGACGAACCGCAAGCCGAGAGCATGAACTGCCTTTTTTGCTCCCTTATCAAAACGGTAAAAGACGCCAAGGAAAAACAGGGGGCGTTTTACACCCACATGTATAACGCCCGCATCGAAATACTCCAGGCCTTCCGGTCGCTGATCGACCAGCGCATCTCGAACCTTGAGAAAAGAAAGGAGGGCTCGGA
Organism: Deltaproteobacteria bacterium; assembly: GCA_021777755.1. Classification (GTDB taxonomy): domain Bacteria; phylum Desulfobacterota; class Syntrophobacteria; order Syntrophobacterales; family Syntrophobacteraceae; genus SbD1. The sequence goes on along the minus strand of JAJYDE010000008.1, from coordinate 41,414 downwards.
GGGCAAAAAAGCCACTAAAATCGTTGTGGAGTAAGAAAATCGGTCCTTTGCGGTTGGGTTTGACTCAAGGGCCGGAACGTAATAAAATGAGCCTTTTACACTATGAAAAGCCAAGGCAGGTGGCCGGTGCCCAAGTTGTTCATATCGGAACTAAAACCAAACGTCGAAATGTCTTCACATTTTGTCGCTGAAAAGCAACTGAAGACCGCGCGCAACGGTTCGACGTACCTCGATTTGAGGCTCTCGGACAAAACGGGCGAGGTCAGCGGCAAGATGTGGGAAAAGGCGGCTGAGGCTTCGGAGCTTTTCAAGTCCGGGGATATCGTATTTATTCGGGCAAGGACAGAACTCTACAAGGACCGCATTCAGCTAAACATATCCGAAATTTTGCCTGTCGCCGCCGGGAGCTGCGACCCGAGTGATTTTCTCCCGGTCTGCCCCCATGACCGGGAGGTACTTTTCGAAAATCTGAGCAAACTCGTGGCGGGCATGACCGAGGACCCCTTTCAAAGGCTTTGCCGTGCGGTGCTGGCCGATTCGGCCATCATGGTCCGGTTCAAAACGGCCCCGGCGGCCAAATCCATGCACCATGCCTACATCGGCGGTCTTCTCGAGCATACATTGTCGGTCATGACGCTCGCCTACAGGTTCAGCAATCATTATCCGGTGCTCGACCGCAACCAGCTGATGGCCGGCGCTTTTTTCCACGACATCGGGAAAATAGAGGAATTCGTCTACGACACCCGCATCGACTATTCCGATGCGGGGCGACTTGTGGGACACATGGTGCTGGGCACTCAGATCATCGACCGGGTGATCGGGCGCCTCGCCGGTTTTCCCGCCGAGGCCACGCTCATCGTAAAGCACCTTATCCTCAGCCACCATGGCGAGACCCAGTTTGGCGCCGTGAGGCCGCCTGCAAGCAGGGAGGCTTTCGCCCTGCACCTGGCCGACGATCTGGACGCGAAGATGAACTCCATAGACAGGATTATCTCCGATTCAAGCCATAACGACGGCCTGTGGACGGGATATGAAACCATTTTCGGCAGGCATTTTTTTCGCGGCTTTCCCAAGGACAATGGCGCGCAGGCCGCATCTAACGAACAGATCGACAGCCGGAGTTGACAGCTGTGGCAAACGACGGAAAAGATCTCGACTGATCGAAAAGACGCTGGACAAATATGGCGCTATCCAGTATTGCGGGCCAGCGGAGGGCCGTTGGCTTTCTAAAGCGGGTGCTCGAAAAAGAGACCGTTCCGCATGCCTTTCTTTTTTCCGGCATGGCGGGTTCGGGAAAACTTGCCGCGGCCTTGGAGTTTGCCAGGGCTTTGAACTGCCTTTCGCCGCGCGATCATGATGCTTGCGGCTCCTGCGGGTCGTGCCACAAACTCGAAGAAGGGCTTCATCCCGATGTGGTCCATGTCAAAAGCGACGGAGCGTCCATCAAAGTCGAGCAGATACGCGAACTGGTGAAGCGGTTTCGCTTCCGTCCCTTCGAGGGCAAATTCCGCGTCGTTATAATTCATGACGCGCACAAGATGATGGAGCTTGCGGCCAACGCCATCTTAAAAATTTTGGAGGAGCCGCCCGAGGCCAATATTTTCATCCTGCTCACACTCGAGTCGCAGATGCTTTTGCCCACCATCGTCTCGAGATGCTGTCAGGTGCGTTTTCAGCCCCTGGATGACCGGATCGTGGCGCAGTGGCTCGTGAGCCAAAAGGGGCTCTTGGCCCCGAGCGCCGAGGCCATTGCCCGACTGGCCGAAGGCAGCCTCGAAAAGGCCGGATGGTTTTGCGGCCAGGATCAAACCGAGGGCTGGAAAAAGGTTGTCGAGCGTTTGGAAAGCCTTGCGACCCTTTCCATTCTCGATCTTTTTCCCATGGTTTCCGATTGGGCAAAGGGTCGCGAAACCGTGGAACGCGATCTCGAGTTTATAAAGCTATGGGTGCGCGACCTCATCTTGTACCGGGTCGCCGGGGCTCGCAGTCCAGCGGAAGGGACCGCGGGAAATGGCCCCGCGCTCACCTTCGAACTTCACGGCAAAACCAGGGAAGCGGCCGGGTCTGTCCCGGCCGAACACCTGTTCATTTTATATCAAAGGGTGGAACTGGCCATGCAAGGTTTAAAAGTGAATGCAAACCTGCAGATGTGCCTCGAAGGCCTCTGCCTGGCCATAAAGGACTTGTTATATGGAAAAGGTCATTGGAATTCGTTTTCGAAAAGGGGGCAGGCTCTATAATTTTGATCCGGGCGAATTTTCTCCCGCAAGGGACGACTATGTGATTGTTAAAACGGAACAGGGGGTGGGGCTTGGACTAGTCGTTGAACCGCCCTGTCCAAGAAATCCCGATATACATCCCAAGGAAATCAAGAAGATCGAGCGGATGGCGACCAGGGAGGAAATACGCCAACTGGCCGACAATGCGCAGGTCGAGGCGGACGCGAAGGCTTTTTGCCTTGAAAGGATCGCCACCCACCAGCTTCCCATGAATCTGGTGGATGTGGAGTATTTTTTCGACGGAGCCAAGATCATCTTCTACTTCACCGCCGAGGGCAGGGTAGATTTCAGGGAACTCCTCAAGGACCTCGTCAGGCGCTTGCGCACACGCGTGGAGTTGCGGCAGATAGGAATCAGAAACCAGGCCAAAATGGTGGGCGGCCTTGGAGGCTGCGGCAGGCCTCTATGCTGTGCGACGTTTTTGAAGAATTTTCACGCCGTTTCCATAAGAATGGCCAAGGAGCAAAATCTTAGTCTCAATCCCTCTAAAATCTCCGGAGCCTGCGGCAGGCTCATGTGCTGTCTGCAGTATGAACACGAAACCTACAAGGAACTGCGCAAGGATATGCCCAAGATGGGCAAGAAAGTGGAACTGCCTGAAGGGAAGGGAAAAGTTGTACGGCAGAATGTAATAGGCCGTTCCTACACGGTGCTTCTGGAAGACGGTCGGGAACTGGAGATCGATGTGAAAGACAGGGGCAAAGATGGAGTCAAAAGTGGTGGGGGTGAACGGTGCAAGGAATGAAACCCGCTCGATATTCCCTTGTTACTGAACTGAAAGAGGGCAAATGAACCGATTCTATATTACGACTCCGATCTACTACGTCAATGCCGAACCCCACATAGGCCACGCCTATACCACCATTGTGGCCGACGTTTTGAACCGTTTCCACAAGATCATGGGATCGAAGACCTTTTTTTTGACCGGCACCGACGAACACGGCGATAAGATAGCTCAGGCCGCCCGGTCTTCGGGCATATCCCCCAAGGCGTACGCCGACAGGATCAGCGGCCTTTTCCGCCAAACATGGCCCAAGCTCGGCATCCAAAGCGACAAGTTCATCCGCACAACGGACAGCGAGCATGTCAATGTTGTCCAGTACGTGTTGCAAAAGGTTTACGACGCGGGTGAAATCTACTTCAGCACCTACAAGGGGTTTTACTGCGTAGGCTGTGAGCGGTTCTACACCGAACGGGAGATCGTGGACGGCAAATGCCCCGATCACGACAAGCCCCTGATCGAGCGCGAAGAAGCCAATTATTTTTTCCGAATGAGCAAATACCAGGACTGGCTCATCGAACACCTGGAGTCCAATCCCGACTGCATTCGCCCGGAGAGGTACCGAAACGAGGTGCTGGCTTTCTTGCGCGAACCTCTTGAAGACCTTTGCATCTCGCGACCCGCCGAGCGGCTCGACTGGGGCATTCCGCTGCCCTTTGACGCAAATTATGTCACATACGTCTGGTTCGACGCCCTGCTAAACTATGTCTCGGCCCTGGGATATCCCGGCGGGGAGCTCTTCACCGAGTTCTGGCCGGTTGCCCAGCACACCATTGCCAAAGACATCCTCAAGCCTCATGGAATCTACTGGCCGGCCATGCTCAAGGCTGCCGGGATCCCCATGTACCGCCATTTGAACGTCCACGGCTACTGGAAAACCGAAGAAGGCAAAATGAGCAAAAGCCACGGCACGGTGGTCCGCCCCCTGGACATGGCCGCCGTTTACGGAGCCGAAGCCTTTCGTTATTTTCTGTTGCGTGAAATGGTCTTCGGACTGGACGCGGGATTTAGCCGCGAGGCGCTCGTTCAGCGCATAAACGCCGATTTGGCAAACGATCTGGGAAATCTTTTCAGCCGCTCGCTCGCAATGACCGAACGCTACTTTGAGGGCAAGATCCCCCCCTTCGCAACCGAGCCCGAGGCCATGGACTCCGAGCTTCAGGCCAAGGTCGAAAATGCTCTTCGTCAATTCCGGGAGCAAATGCCGGCTCTTGGTTTTCACAAGGCCCTCATGGCCATTTGGGAGTGTATCGGCGCGGCCAACAAATACATCGATACGGCCGCTCCCTGGAACTTGGCCAAGGATGCGGACCGGCATGCGCGGCTAAAGACCGTCATCCGCACACTTCTCGAAGTAAACAGGGTGGTTGCCGTCCTGATTTCGCCTTTTATGCCCGAGACCTCCGCGAAGATGCTCGAGCGGCTCGGAGTGGAAAAACGGGTGGAGGATCTCAGGCTGGCCAAAGACGGCGCCTGGGGTAGTCTGGTGGGAGGCACCGGGGTCGTCAAGGGCGAATCGCTTTTCCCCAGAGTCGAGAGCTCGGACAAAAAACAGGAGAGGCTTCCAAAACCCGCGCAGGAGGCCAAAAGGGCCGATACGACCCCGAAGGCCGAACAAAGCGTTGCGGCTCTCATCGATATCGACCTTTTCCGCCAGGTGGATCTGCGCATAGGCCGGATCCTGACGGCGGAAAATGTCCCCAAGTCCGAGAAGCTGGTGAAGCTTCTGGTCGATATCGGAGAGCGGAGGCAGATCGTGGCCGGAATCGCCAAGACGCACCCACCGCGGACCCTTGTCGGCAAACAGGTGGTTATCGTAGCCAACTTGAAGCCTGCCAAGCTCATGGGAATCGAATCGCACGGAATGGTTCTGGCCGTGCGTGACGCAAACGACCTCAAACTGATCATTCCGGAGGCGGAAACGGCGCCCGGGGGCAAAATTTCGTGAGGATGCATGGAACAAAAATATTCGCCCAAATCAATTGAAACAAAATGGCAGAAGTACTGGGACGACTCCCGGGTTTTCGAAGTCCGAGAGGATCCGGACAAGGAAAAATATTACCTGCTCGAGATGTTTCCCTATCCTTCGGGCCGCATCCATATGGGACATGTGCGAAATTACACCATCGGAGACGTGGTCGCCCGATTCATGCGGATGCGCGGCTACAACGTGCTCCATCCCATGGGCTGGGACGCTTTCGGAATGCCTGCCGAAAACGCCGCCATAAAGGCCGGCACCCATCCGGCCAGATGGACTTTCGACAATATCGACTACATGAGAAACCAGCTCAAGCAACTTGGTTTTTCTTACGACTGGTCGCGCGAAATCGCCACCTGCACGCCGCAATACTACAGGTGGGAGCAGCTCTTTTTTCTCAAGATGTACGAAAAGGGGTTGGCCTACAGGAAAAGCTCCTACGTCAACTGGTGCTCGACCTGCGGCACGGTCCTCGCCAATGAACAGGTGGAAAACGGCGTCTGCTGGCGCTGTGATACGCCGGTGGTTCAAAAGGAGATGGAGCAATGGTTTTTCCGGATCACCCACTATGTCGATGAACTGCTGGAAAATACGCTCAAGCTTCCCGGATGGCCCGAGCGGGTGCTGACCATGCAGCAGAACTGGATTGGCAGAAGCACCGGAAGCAGGGTCTGTTTTCCACTCGAGACGGGAGAGGGAAACATCCAGGTTTTCACCACCCGGGCCGATACGCTCTTCGGGGCGACTTTTTTGAGCCTTGCCGCCGAACATCCGCTGGTTCCAGACCTGTGCCGCGGAAAGCCCGGGGAGGCCGCGGTGCTCGATTTCATCCAAAAGGCCAAGCAATCCAAACGCAATGAACGGGAAGCCGATCTATTGGAAAAGGAGGGCGTTTTCACCGGCGGCTACTGCATAAACCCGGTGACGGGGAAAAAGATGCCCGTCTACGTCGCCAATTTCGTCCTCATGGCCTACGGCACGGGCGCGGTCATGGCCGTTCCCGCCCACGACCAGCGAGATTTCGAGTTTGCAAAAAAATACGATCTGCCAATAGATGTGGTCATAAAACCGGCCGGAGCCCAACACCCCCCGCGCGCCTCAGAACTTGCCGGCGCCGATGAAGAATACGGAATTCTGGTCGATTCGGCCGAATTTACTGGAATGGATTCCGAAACCGCCAGGGTAGCCATAACGGAGGCTTTGGCCAAAAAGGGTCTTGCCGAGTTGACCGTGCAGCACAGGCTTCGCGACTGGGGGATATCCCGGCAGCGCTACTGGGGCGCTCCCATCCCCATGGTCTACTGTGAAAAGTGCGGCGTGGTGCCGGTCCCGGAAAAGGATCTGCCGGTCGAACTCCCGCTCGACGTGGAGCTTTTGGAAAACGGAGGCTCTCCACTTCCCGTACACAAGCCCTTCTATTCGACCCGATGTCCCCAATGCGGGGCCGAGGCCAGGCGAGAAACCGACACCATGGACACATTCGTTGAATCCTCCTGGTATTTCGCCCGCTACTCCTGCCCGGATTTTGACAAAGGTCCTCTTGCCAGGCAAAAGGTCAAATACTGGATGCCCGTCGACCAGTATATCGGAGGCATAGAGCATGCCGTTCTTCATCTGCTCTATTCGAGGTTTTTCGTAAAAGTCCTCCGAGACCTTGGCTATCTGGAAGTCGATGAGCCTTTCCAAAACCTGCTTACCCAGGGGATGGTGATTAAAGACGGCTTCAAGATGAGCAAGTCAAAGGGCAACGTCGTAGACCCCGACGTCATGATTAAAACCTACGGGGCCGACACCGTGCGCCTTTTTTGCCTCTTCGCCGCCCCGCCCGAAAAGGACCTCGACTGGAGCGACCAGGGCGTCGAAGGCTCTTTTCGCTTCCTGTCCCGGTTGTGGAGGCTTGTCTGGGAAAACATCGACACGCTGAAAAACGCCCCCTCTTTCGATGGCGATGATCTATCCTCCGACCTTGCGGCTCTTCGCCGCAAGACCCATCAGACGATAAAAAAAGTGACCGAGGACATTCGCGAGAGGTTTCATTTCAACACGGCGATCGCCGCGGTCATGGAGCTTGTGAACCTGACATACCAGGTTCTCGAAAACCGCGGTGACCACCCCATGTTCCTGGCGGTCGTAAGGGAAGCCGTGGAAGCGGTCGTTGTCGCTCTGTCTCCCATGGCCCCGCACATTTGTGAAGAACTCTGGCAGGCCATGGGCCATGAAAAAATCCTTCTCGACACCCCCTGGCCCACATGGGACGAAGGGGCGCTCAAGGCCGAAGAGATCCTCATCGTGGTCCAGGTAAACGGCAAACTGCGAAGCAGGTTGAGCGTTCCCGCAGATGCAACGGATGCGCAAATCGAACAGATCTCCTTGTCGGACCCCAGGGTCGGGGAGTTCATGGGGGGCAAGCAGCCCCGCAAGGTGGTCGTGGTTCCAAAGAAGCTGATAAATATAGTCGTTTAGGAGCCAAGAGCGGGAGGAGCCCGACGGGATATGCCCGGGGCCGAATTTTCGTCAATTCACAAACCAGTGGTCATCGGAGTTCGCCATGGCTGGACAAAATTTTCAATTGAGGGCCGATACCGAGTTGCGAGCAAAAGAGACAGACCGCGCGAACAAATCGCAAAACCATGGATCGCGGCCCCGAAACACCGCCGCAATGACCTTCGGCGCCGCCGTTACTCGAAGGAACCCGACCTGGCATAAAGCGGCCAATCACGTCCTGCCCTTTTTTCTGGCATCAGTCTGCGTGTTTTTTCTGGCCTCATGCGGCTACCAGTTTTCCGGCGAGGGGTCGGGACCCGAGCCCGGACTTAGCTGTATCGCCATCCCCGTTTTCAAAAACAACACCTCCGAGCCCAATGCTGGGGCCGTGTTTGCTGCGGCCCTGAGGCAGCAGTTCATGAGGAAAGGCACAATGAAAGTTGTGCCCGAGGCCGAGGCGCAAGCCGTCCTCAAAGGCACCATCAAGAGCATATACAGCTACCCCGTTTCCCATAGCCCGGTCTCTGTGGTCTCACAGCGGATTACGGTTGAAAACAGACTCTATATTTCCCTGGACATCCAGTGTGTGGATAAGAAGACGCACAAAGTGATCTGGCATGATCCCAACTTCTCCTACTGGAAGGTCTACGATGTAAATGATAATCCGCTGCAGCCCCAGCCCCTGGCAGGCTTTGAAAACAGGCAGTATGCCATCCAGTATATCGCCTCAGACATGGCAAGGCGCGTTCATGACACGTTTTTGAGCAGCTTCTGATGGACTCTGACGGTTTTTCCAAAACGCTGCGCGCGGGCAAGATCGACCCGGTCTATCTTTTCGTTGGCCCCGCTTCCTTGACGATGGGCGAAGCTTGGGACAAACTGCTCGCGGTAGTGCTGCCAAAAGGAGGGGGACGTTTCAACGGCGAACGGCTTCAGGCCAAGGAAATCGAACCGGCGGACTTTATAGCCCGGATTGCCGTCCTTCCGATGTTCGGTGGACGAAGGGTGATCATGGTCGATGGGGTAGAGGCATGGGGTAAAGGGGCGCTGTCCGAGGTCGAAGCATTTGTAGCGCGCATCCCGGCCTCCGCCTGCCTGGTCATGACCGCACCCGGCAGGAAAAACGTCGAAGGACTGGCAAAAGCGGTCGAAACCAAAGGACAGGTTGTCGTGTTTCGGCCTCCCGGCGAGAGGGAAGCCCCTCACTGGCTGGTCGAACGAGCAAAACAACTGGGGAAAATCCTTTCCCCGGGGGCCGCGTCCCTGCTCGTCGAGATCTCGGGAACCGACTTGCAGACCCTCTCCTCGGAACTCGACAAGATCTGCACCTTCGCGGGCGAAAGGCAGAGGCTGCAAGCCGAAGACATTCTTGAGGCCGCGGGAGCGCACAGAACCTTTTCAGCCTTCGACCTGCTCGACCACATCAAGGGCCGCCAACCCGACAAGGCCCTTACCGCCCTGCGCAGCCTGCTCACATCCGGTGAAGTTCCCCTGAAGATTTTATCGACGCTTGCTGGACAATTTCGTATCGTGTGGCAGGTGAAGGACGGTTTGCGGCAGGGCATACCCGAATCCCAGCTGGCCAAACGGATCGGGAAACACCCTTTCGTGGTCAAAAAGGCGATCGAACAGGCCGGCCGCTTCTCGGATGCAACCCTTTACAGGGTCATGGAAGCCGTCGGCCAGACCGATATCGCGATAAAGAGCACCGGGGTCTCCCCTGAGCTTTTGCTCGAAGACCTGGTGCTCGACTTGGCGGCAAACAGGAATTAATCCCCTTTGCAACTTGACTTTTTGCTGCTTCGCTTTCCTGGCGGGGGGCTAAAGAGCGTTGACCCTTCGGGTAAGGCGCGAAATTTTGCGTGAAGCCGTATTTTTGTGAATGACCCCTTTTGAAGCCGCCACGGCAATCACGGATACGGCCTTTTTCAACTCTTCGGCCGCTTTTTCGGAAGCCTTTGCACCCAAAGCTTCATCGAGGCCCCGAATAACGTTTTTTATCCTGGTTTTGGCGGAGCGGTTTCTCACGCGGCGCTCCTCGCTCTGCCTTGCCCTTTTGATCGCTGACTTATGGTTTGCCAATCCCAATCTCCTTGAATTCACAGCCTGTGAAAATAATTTTATCCTCGTACCGTGTAAAATGCTTTTTATATACCTCAGGACGGGGAGCTGTCAAGCCGAGATTCACTTTGATCATCGGCGGGTTCGACGCAACCCGCGGCCCTCACCTCATCCTGGAATTTCTTCAACTCTTCGCCGTCCAGGGATTCTTTTTCGAGCAAAATCCCGGCCAGCTTCACGAGCATGTTTCGCCGCTCGCCCAGGATTTTTGTCACCCCCGTGTGGGTCTCCTCGATCATGGCCACCATCTCGTCATCTATTTGACGGGCGATTTTTTCGCTGTATTCTCTTTCCCGGGGGCCGAAACCGAGATCGAGGTGCGCCGAGCGCCCCTCCCGCACGTAAGTAAGAGGTCCAAGCTTTTTGCTCATTCCGTATTCGGTGATCATCCGCCGGGCGATATCGGTTGCACGCTGCAGATCGTTTTGAGCCCCGGTGGAAATATCCCCGAAGATGATCTCCTCGGCGACCCTGCCGCCAAGAAGCACCTTGAGCCGGGCAAGAAGCTCTTCGCGAGTCATTAGATATCTGTCTTCGGTTGGAAGCTGCTGCGTATAGCCAAGGGCGGCGATTCCCCTGGGGATGATGGATATTTTACTGACCGGGTCCGTATTGAGCAGGGTCATGGCAACCAGCGCATGGCCCGATTCATGATAGGCGACGATCTCCTTCTCCTTGGGGTTCATGGCCCGGTTTCGTTTTTCAAGTCCGCCGATGATCCTGTCGGCAGCCTCCAAAAAATCGGCCATGGTCACCTCTTCCCGGTTGCGCCTTGCGGCGATCAGAGCCGCTTCATTGATGAGATTGGCCAGATCGGCCCCCACAAATCCGGGGGTCATGGCGGCGATTTTCTTCAAATCCACATTTGTCCCCACTTTGACCTCTTTGGCATGAACGCGCAAAATGGCCTCTCTGCCCCTGATGTCAGGCTTGTCGATTGCCACGTGCCGATCGAAGCGGCCAGGGCGCAGCAGGGCCGGATCCAAAATCTCGGGCCGGTTGGTTGCGGCCATGATTATGACGCCCGAGCGCGGATCGAAACCGTCCATTTCCACCAGGAGTTGGTTCAAAGTCTGCTCCCTTTCGTCATGGCCGCCGATGGGATTGAGGCCTCGGGCCTTTCCCAATGCGTCGAGTTCATCGACGAAAATGATGCAGGGCGCATGCTCCTTGGCTTGGGCAAAAAGGTCTCGCACCCGCGCCGCGCCGATCCCCACAAACATCTCCACGAACTCGGAGCCGCTCATGCTGAAAAAGGGCGCGCCAGCCTCCCCCGCCACGGCACGCGCAAGCAGGGTCTTGCCTGTTCCCGGCGCCCCCAACAGCAGAACTCCCTTGGGGATCTTGCCACCAAGTTTTTCAAATTTCCCCGGCGCCTTGAGAAAATCGACAATCTCCTCCAACTCGGCCTTGGCCTCGTCGATGCCCGCCACATCGCCGAAGGTCACACCGATCTCCTTTTCGGCATAGATCTTCACCTTGGCCTTGCCTACAGAAAGCACTCCCTGAGGGCCACTGCCCATACGCCGCATGAGAAAACTCCAAAAAAAGAAAAATATCGCCAGAGGGGCCACCCAGGTAAGCAAGGCGCTAAGCCACTTGTCGTCGGTGGCACCGCTGAACTTGATTTTCTGCGCCTCGAGGTCCCTTACAAGGTCGGGGTCCTCGACCCGCACAGCACTAACCGTCTTGTCCGCCTTTTTGTCGCCGGTCTTCTCCTTGAGCGTGGCTGTCACCATATCGGGACCGATGATGACCGAGGCCACCTTGCCCGCCTTTATCATCTGTTTCAGCTGCGAATAGCTTACCCGGTTGGTCTGTTGGGCCGTCAGAATGTTTTGCAGCCAGAAAATCGCAAGCACGGCCAGGATGAAATACCAGATGGAAAAATGTACCTTTCGCTGGTCCGGGCCTCGTTGGCCGTTGCCCGAGGCTCCTTTTAAACGACTGAAAAATCTGCTCAAAGGGTCTTTCCGCTCGTTACCGGCCATTTTCTTTCATTCTTCCGCTGGTTGTCGAAAAAAACTCCACCGACACAACTCCCCTCTTTCCCTGGCGCCCGCATGTCGCAGAGCGTGGGGCGAAACTTCCTTAATATATCTACACTTCGCAAACCGTGCAATCGGGTGGAACAAAACCAGTGGCCTGCGAAAAGACAAAATCGGGCTTTCAAGCCTATTATTTGCTTGCACTCCGAGCTTGTAATATTAATATACTTGCAATTGGATGTACACTGACCGAAGAAGGAACTTCCTTATGCGAAAGATCACCTGTTTACAAGTTGGGCTCCTTTTCCTGCTGATTTCCACTCTTACCGCAATTCCGCTCCTCACCTGCGGACCGGTTTTCGCCAATGAGCAGCAATGCTCCGCTTCCCCGCAAAACCCGAATGCCCATGAGACCCCGGACCCCTATGAGAGTCTCAACCGAAAAGTCTTCAAGTTCAACGATCGGCTCTATTTTTGGGTCATGAAGCCAATTGCCAAGGCCTATCTCCATTTGCCCTCGCCTGTTCGCAAGGCGGTCGGAAACGGGTTCCAAAACCTCGAAGACCCCGCGCGATTCGTCAATTTCGTCCTGCAGGGCAGACCCCACAGGGCCGGAGACGAAATGTCGCGCTTCATCATCAATTCCACCGTGGGCGTTGGCGGCCTGTTCGATGTAGCTCACAATGCCATGGGGGTCGATGATCATGACGCCGATTTTGGACAAACGCTGGGCAAATGGGGCATGTGGCCGGGCGCCTACCTGGTGATCCCGGGGCTTGGCCCCTCGGACGGAAGAGACATTTTTGGCTACGGGGTCGACCAGGTCATGAACCCCCTTTTCTGGGTCCCCGGTCCTTTCTGGTACACCCTGCCCGCGGACGCCCTCAAATATACGGACAAAACCGCGGCCCACCTGGGAGATTACGAGGCCTTGAAGAAAGCCTCCCTGGACCCGTACGTGGCCATGCGCAACGGCTATATGCAACACAGAAAAAATATGGTGGAGGGCCATAATACTCCGTAGCCTCCCCGGGCTTCACGGTTTTTTATCCACCCCTCGACGAGAATGCGCAGGATTAATGTTGATTTTTTCATCGACTCCCCCTAAAATGGCGAGGTTATTCGTTTAGGTCGGTATTTGGGGTCTACCTGAGTCGGTCTTTCGCCGTAAGGGACGTTTGCCGCAAGAACTCCAATAGCGCGCCTGGCTGGGACTATTTTTTTCTAGTGAAAGGAATTTGGGATGGCGGAAGGTCGAGTTAAGTGGTTCAACGAACAAAAGGGCTATGGCTTTATCGAAGTAACTGATGGGCCGGATATTTTTGTTCATTTTAGCGCAATTGAAGGAAACGGGTTCAAGACCCTGAGCGAAGGCCAGGAAGTGATGTTCGAGATTGAAAAGGGGCAAAAGGGTCCGCAGGCGGTAAACGTCAGGAAGGCCTAAGAGACGGGCTCCAAATCGGTTTGAAAAAATGAGGGCCGGCTCTTGCCGGCCCCTTTTATTTTGCCCTTCTCTCAGCCGTTTTCATGCAATAAAAGCCTCTCCCCGCTTCCCGCATTCCAGGAGCGCTTCGGGGTGGGCGCGCACGGCTCCTTTTCCGTCCAACTCCCTGAAGCAGAGTTCCCCGTCATAGGCGACCCCGATTGCATCGAAAAAATACTTCGCCGTCAAGACCGGGCAATCGAAGAGCCGCTTGCCCCGGGTGGCACCGGCGCACAGGAAGAACCCTTTGCGAGAAGCCGGGCCAGCCGCCGGGAAGGCTTCGGAGCTTTTCATCTTCTTGCGCATAAAAAGTGCCTGGCTGCGGTCCACCAAAAGCTTGGCCTGACCGGTGATGCCGTAGAAGTAGATCGGTGATGCAAGCACGATTCGGTCAGCCTTCTCCAAAAGGGGGTAGATTTTTGTCATGTCATCTTTTTGGACGCAAACTCCATGTTTATCGCAATAACCGCAACCCAGACAGCCTGAAATCCCCAGGTCCCGGATATAAATTCTCTCAAGATCGACGCTGGCGGCCGAGAGGGCCCCGTCTATAAAGCTGTCGGTCATCAGATCCGTGTTGCCGTTTTTCCTCGGCGAGCCATATATCGCAAGCAAGAGCACCTTAAATCCTCCCGGCCCTCAAACATCCAGCCGCCGTGTCCATCCGAAGATATCTTCCCTTTCCCCGTACTGAATCCCGAGGATCTCGTCGTAAAGCTTCAGCGCCCACTCTCCTACCCCACCATCTCCAATCCGGCTGATCTTGTCCCGGTAGCAAATCTCGCCCACCGGGGAAATAACGGCCGCGGTCCCGGAGGCGAACATCTCTTTGAGTTCGCCGCTTCCGGCCTTTTCAATCACCTCCTCGATTGTAATGCGCCGTTCGCTAACCTTGATCCCCCGATGTCTTGCCAGTTGGATCACCGAATCACGGGTGATCCCGGGCAGAATCGAGCCCTGAAGCGGCGGCGTTACGAGTTCATCACCAATTCGGAAAAAAATGTTGCTGGTCCCGACTTCGTCGACGTAGCGTCTTTCAACCCCATCGAGCCAGAGCACCTGGGTATAGCCCTTCTCTTTTGCCAATTCAGCGGCGAAAAGGCTGGAGGCATAATTGGCCATGGTCTTGGCATCCCCCGGTCCCCCGCGCACTGTGCGAACGTATTGCTCATCGACATAGATCTTTACGGGATTGAACCCTTCGGCGTAATAAGCCGCAACAGGCCCGGTGATTACATAATACATATACTCGGCGGAAGGGCGCACGCCTATGTGAGGCTCGGTTGCAATCATGGTGGGCCTGATGTAGAGCGATGAGCCGAGACTGTGAGGCACCCAGTCCTTATCGATCGCAATGAGCTTCTCGATGGCCCGCAACTGCAGGCTCACATCGATTTCGGGCATGCACATCCTTTTGGCCGAACGGTTCAACCGCTCGCAGTTCTGCCGGGGCCGAAAGAGCCATATTTCACCGTTTGCCCGCCTGTAGGCCTTCAAACCTTCGAATATTCCCTGCCCGTAGTGGAGCACCATGGCGGCCGGATCAAGCTCCAGAGGTCCGTAGGGGACAATCCGGGCATCCTGCCAGCCGTTTTGCCCCTTGAAATCGACCAGAAACATGTGATCGGTGAAAACCCGGCCGAAAACCAGGTTCTTTTCGTCCGAAGGTTTTGCATGCTTCTTGGACGCATCGAGCAGATGAACGGAAATTTCCATCCCAATTCCTCCTCTTTTTCTCCCGCGGGCGTCAAGCGATGCCCTCACCGGTTGCGACCAACCGCCGCACCCTCATTGGAGGGCAAAATGGGGCGAACGCAAAAACCGGCTTATCTGCTTGCTGTAGAGCTGCAAAGAAGCGCGGCTTTCCGGCCCGGAGCGAAACTGTTCTTCCTTATCTTTTTCCGCGCCCGCGGCTTTGGTGATTATGTTCTTTTCCACATAAAGTCTAAGAGCGTTGTCGAAGGTAATTTTCGAAATGCATTCGGGTCTTTCGACCAGCCCCAACTTCAGAGCCTTTTGACCCAAGCTGAGGATCTTCTTTATGAAGTCCTTTTCCGTAAAGCTGTTTTTTTGCAGATAGCGCACGCCGCGCAAAACGAGCCAGTAGCCTTCGAAGTAGTTTCTTAGCAGACCGTGAAAGGCATGGGCAGCCCTTAGACCGCTGTGCGCCAAAATAAATGGCTGATCGCCCTCCCCGGCCCGATGCAAAAACTCGAGCTTTTCGAAGATATCGAGCACATCGGCCACCAGCTTCTCGTCACTGAGTTCGTTATCGTAGACGAACTCGAATTTGAAGAAGTTTTTCATGAAAACCACATCTTCGAGCGTCTGGCTCACACTGAACCGGAAAGTCTGCTGAGAAAGGATCGAGGTCGCCACGTAAGCCGCGGGAAGCAGAAAATGGATTACATTGTTTTTGTAATACTCGAGGGCCAGTCTTTTGCTGTCTTCGATAGTGAAGACCTCTTCTTCCAGGTCGTCGTCATCGTCCTTGAGCTTGCCGATGAGCTTGTTGCGCTCCATGCTGCGCAACGAGTCCTGAAGGCTTGCGCCCAGATTTTTCATGGACCGGGAAAGGCATGCGCCCCGAGCGACGATGAAATCGTGGAAAGTCCGCGATATTTCAAGAAACTCGGCTTTTGAAACCCCGTGGTGGGGTAGTGACAGCAGGGCGGCGGAGGCCAGGGCGAACGGGGTGACCACCGATTCCTGATTGATGTGATTTATCATCCGGTAGGCAAAATTGCGGTACATCGCATGCCGGTCCTTGGGCCGCATGCCGCCCAGGCGGTAGTTGTGATGCTCCAGGTATCGCCTAAGCGAAATCGGTTCGGCAAACTTGACGTACGCACGTCCATACCGCTTCCGCATGACCCCGCGAACTTTTACCAACTGACCGAGGTTTTCCTCTTGCTTGGGATTACCCGTGATCTCCTTCAGATAAGAATCGGCATCCGGGATGCGGTCATAGCAAATGGCGGTGGGCACAAAAACCAGGTCATCACAATAGCCCTCTTCCACCGCCTGAATGAGAATGGTCAACAGCCCCAGCTTGGGCAATACGAGCTTGCCGGTCCTGCTGCGCCCCCCCTCTATGAAATACTCGATGTTATGGCCCAGTTGCACCATGGTTTTGACATAGAGAGAAAAGACCTCGGTGTAGAATTTGGCGGTGAAGGTTCGGCGGATAAAAAAGGCCCCGCCCCTTCGAAAAATCGAACCGAGCGGCCAGAATGCCAGGTTCTTTCCGGCCGCGATGAAGGGCGCGTACAGATTGTTGGTATAGAGCAGGTGCGAGAGCAGCAGGTAATCCATGTGGCTCTTATGGCTGGGAATATAGACCAGCGTATTGTTGCGGGCCGCCTTTTTCACCTTCTGCAGGCTGTCGTAGTCGAGTTCGACGCCGTCGAAGAGACCGTTCCAGATCCAGTTGAATATCTTGGAAGCAAGCTGAATAAAACTCACGGAGTAGTTGGCCGCGATTTCTTCAAGGAAACCGTCGGCCTCCATACGCACTTTCCAGATTTCCTGCGATCCGGCCCTGGCGCGCCGAGCCATCATGGCCTCGAGCTTGGGATGATGCAGGATTATCTCCTTCATCTCCAGCTTGCTTTTGATAATCGGCCCCACGATCGCTCTTTTGATTTCATCCATTGAATCGATGAGCGAGCGCCTCAGCTCGAAGATCTGTTTGCGCCGCGGCCACAGCTCCTCTGAGAGTTCAGGCAGAATTTCCTGCACATTCAAAGGCTCGCCGGTTTCGATAACCGCATAGGGATTGCCCCTGATGAATGAGAGCATTTTGCGCACATAGCCAAAATGTTTCCTTTGCCCCCGAAATATCTCCAGAGGCCCCCGTCGCGATTTTCCTTCGGGACGCCGGTTGTAGAGAAGCACGACCGGAACGATATAAATCGGCCTGTCGCAGCTTTTTTGGATCTCCACGAGATGCTCAAGCGGATCGTTTCCCACCAGGACCGTGCTGCGATAATAGCCCCGTTTGCCCACCAGGGGGAAAAGTCCGGAGTGGCCTTCCCTTATCTTTTCCCCGTAGTAGCCGGCCTCATAAGGTTCGGGGAAACAGCCCTGGCGCAGGAGGTGAACGAAATGACAAACGAGTGTCTTCAGGGCATACCATCGCGGCTGCCACAGATAAGGATGCTGATCGAACATGAAGACGGGCGAGGGCAGACCCAGTTGATGAAACCTCATGCTGAGATAGACGAAATCAATCTGGGAGGGCTCTTTGATGGCATAGATCACGGTTCCCTTGCCGCACAGTTGCCGCAGCGACTCCTGGCGGTCCTCGGGAACGCTCACGCGGCGCACCACCCTCTCGAACCACATCTGCAGGGGAAATCTCGGTTTTATATTGATCGAAAAACCGAAGGGATCTCTGCGCAATGTCTCCGAATTCTTCTTACCTCTACGTTTTAGCCAGCCAATCACGATATGTAAGTCTTCCTCCGAACAGAAGGATGCAAATTTTAAACAGTAGCAAAATTATGGTTCAAAAACCAAGCCTTTTCTGGTGACCGCTAGCGGTCACTAATCGGTGCCAATGGTTGCAACGGCCCTTCCGCCACCGTTCCAGGGGGCGAACCTCCTAAGGAGCGCGAGGCCGGGGACGGCGGCAAGAACACTGAGCGAGAAATAGGCGGGCCAGCCCAGAAATTGCGCCGCGGCCCCCATGGGCGCACCCGCCACAACTCTGTCCACAGCCATGAAGCTTGTTAGAAGCGCATACTGGGTCGCGGTGAAGCGCTTGTCGCAAAGGCTCATGAAAAAAGCGATAAAGGCCGCATCCCCCATCCCGCCGAAAAGGTTCTCGACGCCAACGGCAACGATCAGCCCGGGGAAGCTTTTGCCGACAAAGGCCAGAGCGGCGAACGAAAAATTGGACATCGCCTGTGCGAAACCAAAAACCCAAAGCGAACGGTTTATGCCGATCCCGGCAATAATTCTACCTCCGACCAAAGTCCCGACAATAGTGCTGAAGAGGCCGAAGAATTTATTGACCATGCCCACGTCCGTGCGGCTGAAACCGATGCTCAGCAAAAAGGGAGTTGTCATGGTCCCGGCCATGACGCTCCCCAGTTTGTAAATCATGATGAAAAAGAGCATCTCGACGGCTCCCGAGCGCTTGAAGTAGCTGACCAGCGGCCCCCATACGGCCTCCTTCAAGCTCTTGGGAGCTCTCACCTTCACCTCGGGCTCCGGGGCCATGAGCGTAAAGCAGATACTTGCGAGCATGACGGCGGCCATCACGCAATAAACGGTGCGCCACGCCATGTGATCGGACAAGATGAGGGCGAGGGCGCCCGAGACCAACATGGAGACCCTGTAGCCGACCGCGCCCGCCGCCGCCCCCGGTCCCAGCTCGCTTTCACGAAGAACATCGGTTCGATAGGCATCGATGACAATATCCTGGCTGGCGCTCAAAAAGGCCGTGAGCATGGCGGCAAAAGCCACCAAAAAAGGCATGGAAACCGGCGAACACCGTCCGAGCAGAAAGATCGCGAGCGCGAGAAGCGCCTGAAGCGACAGGATCCAGCCGCGCCTCCTTCCCAGCCACGGCGGGCTGAACCGGTCCATTATCGGCGACCAGAGGACCTTGAGCGTATAGGGCAAGCTTACCAGGGAAAACAGGCCGATCTCGCCCAGGCCAACTTTTTCCGTCACGAGCCAGGCCTGAAGCGTTGAAGCCGTCAGCGCCAGGGGAAGGCCGGATGAAAAACCAAGACCGACAAGGCACAAAACCCGCCTGTTGCCGTAAGATCTGATCCAATTGCCTGCTTTCAATTCCTTGCCTTTTAACGATTTTTGATCCCGACAATCTATATGATCTGCGCCCCGGGAACAATCAAAATCGAGTTCTTTTAAGACTCACCGGCAGCCTGGACCGCGGCAAATTTGTCCCGGCGGGCAAAAATCCATTAACATTCGCAGCTTCTTTGCCCGATTTGTAATTCTATGGTAGAAAGGAAACGTCCATTCGATTTTCCACCGACAATATTTTCAAACCCGATTAAAGAGAGGAGGTCCTTGGATACTTTATGGGATTCGATCCCGGGAAATCGACGGCTGAGGAATTCGAGGCGCCCCTGCTGGACCCGCTGCTGAAAATGGCTGTCGGCTCGCGATTAAAGCTTGAGCACGGGCTTAAGGATCAGAAAATCCGCTTTACCGGGGTCCTGGCCGGAATGACTCCGGGCGAGTACCTCATAGTCCGCGTTTTTGCCACCCATGAACTTTTGGGCAGGCTGAGCGAAGGAGAATCCCTCTTTGTCTCCTTTATCAGTGAAGGCAACGCTTATGCCTTCACTGCAACAATCAGTTCTTCTATCATTAAACCCGCGCTGATGATCTTTCTGGATTATCCCGACATCATAAAATCCTGGAAGATACGAAAAGCTCCACGTGTGCCGTGCGGCTTTTCGGCCACCGTCAAGGCCGGGCGAGGCGAGTATCGAGCCATAATCGTCAACATCAGCGAGGGGGGCTGCAAGGTTTGCCTTGACAATGTCGGGGCCGACCCCTTGGCCTTGGATATAGGACAGAGGATCAGCCTCTGTTTTTACATTGCCGAAGCGGCCAGGGCTCAAGAGATTGACAGCATGGTCAAATATTTCAGCAGGGATTCGGAGTTTCTGGAAATAGGCGTCGAATTCGACAGGGAAAACAGCGTCGCTTTAAGCGACATCAAAAGATATGTCTCCGGCGTCATTCACACCATCGGATCGTCGTCCTTTTGAGCCGCATTGGAGAAAGAAGCGGAAAGAAACGCCGGTGTCTTGAAGTAACATGAAACAGCTCGCCTATCCCTCCCCGGTTCTAAGATGTTCCAGAAAAGCGCAACATAGAGGCGAGAGTTCCCGATTCTTTCTTTGCGCCAGAAAAAACGGCCTGCGAATATTGACCTCTTTTAGAGGTACCGCGACAAGATTGCCCCTTTCGATGTCTTCGCGCACCGCGTAGCGCGAAATTATGGAAATCCCGATCCTTGCCTTTATGGCCTCCCGTACCGATTCGGTTGTGCCCATCTCGGCCACCACGTTTAAGAGCGAGGGGGAAAACCCGGCCGCATCCAGAGCCCTGGCGGTCACCATCCGGGTCCCCGACGAACGTTCTCGAAGCACGAAGGGCGCCCCCGCAAGTTCATCGAGTTCCACCGATTCGCGCAGTTGCCACGGATGTCCCCTGTAGACCGCCAGCACAAGCTCGTCCGAGTAAATCTCCTCAAGCAGAATCTTCCTTTCATCCCACCTGGCGCCGATTATTCCGAACTCGACTCCCCCGTCGAGGATTTTCTTGACGATTTCCCCGCTGCCCCCGATTCTGACGGTAATCTGGATTGCGGGATAAACGGCCTTGAAGGTCCCAACAAGCCTCGGAAGTATATAGGTCCCGGGGATGGTGCTCGCCCCGAGGTAAAGGGAGCCGCACAGGTCGCCTTTGAATTTGCCGATGGCCTGGACGGCTCGATCCCGGAGCTGAATGATCTCACGGGCGTATTTGTGGAGAACTTTTCCAGCCGGGCTCGCCACGGTCTCGCGTCCAAGCCGGTCTATCAGTTTTTCCCCGAGCGAATCTTCAAGCGCCCGGATGTGCTCGCTTACGGTGGGCTGTGTAAGCCCCAAAGCCTCGGCGGCCTTTGTAAAGCTTTGAAGCTCGACGACCTTGCAAAAAATCATCAGCCGGTGAATATCCATTACGCATCCTTTGCCCTTGCTGTCCGGAATCCTTCCTCTATCTGCTCCAGTTCAAGAACCTTGGCCTCCCATTGGCCGCTCAGATTATCGAGCCTGCTCTGAACCTGCCGGTATTTGCCTTGGATCTCGACGGCAAGCTTTCCCTGCCTGTAGGTGGCCGTATCGGAGAGCTGCTCTCGCAGCCCCTCCAGCTCCGCATGGCAGGAATCGAGCTCTTTCTCGATACCCTCTATCATATCCTGGACAGGCTTTTTGGCGCGAAAAAGCTGGTTTCTCCATTCGGCTTGCGCTCTTTTTTGGGCGGTCTGCGATTTTACGCCGTTTCCCCCCGGCTTTCCATCCGCCTCCTGGGGCGAATCGTCGAGGCGGCTCTTCCAGGTCTGCAGGTAGTCGTCGTAGTTTCCGGGGAACAGATGGATGCCCCCGCTTCCGGCAACCAGTATCTTGTTGGCCACCGCGTTTATGAACCGCCTGTCGTGGCTGATAAAGCAAATCGTTCCGTCAAATTCGCCCAGCGCCTTCTCCAAAACGACTCTGGATGCAATGTCGAGATGGTTAGTCGGTTCGTCCAGGAGCAAAAAGTTGGGCCGCTGAAGCAGCAACTTGGATAAAACCAGGCGGGCCTTTTCGCCTCCGCTGAGAACCGAGGTTTTCTTGAACACATCGTCTCCCTGAAAAAGAAACGACCCCAGAAGAGCACGCAATTGAGACTGCGCCATGTCGCCCGAAACCGACAGAGCCTCTTCGTAAACCGTTGCCTCCGGGTTTAGCTGCTCCCATTGATGCTGGGCATAATAGCCGGTCGCGGTGTGAAGACCTGCCAGGACTTCTCCGCAATCGGGCTTTACCGACCCGGAGAGGATTTTCAGAAGTGTGCTCTTTCCCGCCCCGTTCGGCCCCATGAAGGCGATCTTATCCCCTCTGGTGATAATGAGGTCTATGTCCGAATAGACTGTATTGTCACCGTAGGATTTTCCCATCCGCACCAACTCCATGACCTTCTTTCCCGAACGGGTGCCCGGGGGAAACCCGAAACGGATTTCCGACGAGGTCGATGGAGCTTCGATCTTTTCCATTTTTTCCAATACTTTTATGCGGCTTTGAGCCTGAGCGGCCTTCTTGTTATTGTACCTGTTCTTATCGATAAACCGTTCGATTTGCCGGATGCGATCCTGCTGGTTTTTGTAGGTGGCCATCCTGATTTCCATCCGTTTGGCCTTTTCCTCCAGGTAGAAATCATAGTTGCCCGCATAGTCCTGGATCATTCCCCCCTCGATCTCGACGATGCGCGAAACGGTGCGGTTTAGAAAGGCACGGTCGTGCGAAACGAGGACAAGAGCCGAGGAGCAATTCAGCAGGTAATCTTCCAGCCACATGAGGCTGTCCAGATCCAGATGGTTTGTGGGCTCGTCGAGGAGCAAAAGGTCGGTTTGGGCAAGAAGAAGCCTTGCAAGCTCAAGCCGCATGACCAACCCGCCGCTAAGGGCCGTTACCGGCAGTTTGAACTGCCGGGCCGAAAACCCGAGCCCCACGAGGACCTTTTCAGCCCTGGCCTCCAGGTTGTAACCCACGAGGTGCTCGAGTTTTTCAAAGGCGGCCGCGTGTTTGGACGCAAGCTCGGTTAGAACCGTTGCCTGCTTTTCAAGATGCATCGCGCTTTGTAGGCTGTCGAGCTCGGCCCTAAGCCGCTGTGACTGTTCACAAACGTCGCAGGCCCGCTCGATTACCGATTTGCCTTGTGCGGGAATCATCTCCTGTGGCAGCCACCCCGGTCGAACTCCACCGATGCGGACCACACTGCCCGAATCCGGTTCGATCGAACCCAGCATGACGCCGAAAAGGGTCGATTTTCCCGCCCCATTTGGCCCTATGAGACCGATTCTATCCGCCGCATGCACGTGAAAGGACAGATCGCGAAAAAGTTCCTTCTTTCCCAGAAATTTTGAAACGCCATTTAAACTCAGCAAAAAATTCTCTCCCGCACGGACAGCCGCGTTGAAAAAAAGCCGGGGAGAAGCGAGCGGCTCCCCCCCCTGCCAGGAATGTACGCGATTCATTTTAACGATAAAAAGCGGTTTCCGGGAAAGTTTTTTGGACTCGGGTGAGGCTGCCGTTGGAAGACCGGTTCGCCAACGCGCTCATTCATTTGTCTTCCGCCCGGTCCGAAAGCCTCGCGTTTTAAATGAAGACAACGTCAGTTCACGTTCTCCGCGGAATCCTCGTAGCCGCGAATGGCGGGCAAGTCGTTGTTCAGTCCATTGGAAAAAAGGATCTGGTAGACACGGGTATTCCCGTATTTGAATCCCGCCGAGGAGGAATTGAGATACAGACGCCACATGCGCACAAACCGCTCGCCAAACATCTCAGCGATTTTTCCCGCATTCTTTTCAAAGTTTTCTATCCAGCGGTCGAGAGTCCTGGCATAGTGAAGCCGCAGAGGTTCGACGTCAAGCACGCACAGACCGGCCCGCCCCATTTCGCGCAACGTCTCCGCAAGCCCCGGGATATAGCCGCCCGGGAAAATGTAGCGCAGGGTCCAGGGGTCGGTTGGCGACTCGACTTCCTTGGCAATCGTGTGCAGCAAACCCGTGCCCCCCTTTTTCAAAAGCTTTGCGACCTGCTTCATGAAAACCGGGATATACCTTCTGCCGACATGTTCAAACATCCCGATGGACACCACTTTATCAAATTTTCCCACAAGGTCTCTGTAGTCGAGCAGCTTAACCTCAAGGACCCCCTCAAGCCCGGCCTCTGCGATTTTGCCGCGCACATGACCATACTGGTTCTTTGAAAGCGTTATTCCAAGCCCTTTTGCACCACATTGCCGCACGGCCCGCAGCAACATGCCCCCATAGCCGCATCCGATGTCCAGAATCGTATCCCCTTGGCCTAGCCTCAGTTTGCGGGCGATCAGATCGTATTTTTGCCGCTGCGCCAGGGCCAAAGAATCCTTTTGGCTCCTGAAATATCCACAGGAATAGGTGAGAGACTCATCGAGAAAAAGAGAATAGAATTCCGGCGCCAGATCGTAGTGACGGGCAATGTTTTTCCTCGAACGGTCCACCGTCGCCTTCGTTTTGAGATAATAAGGCAAAAGCCCTATTTTCTCCCGCAGCGAACGATTTTCATCAAAACCCATGCCAAATCCCAGCCGCAGGAGTTCCTGCAGGTCTCCCTCGATTTCGAGCTCCCCTGAAACATAGGCCTCTCCAAATCCCAGGAACCCTTTGCCGAACAACCTTTCGGGTACCGCCGGAGTCCTCAGGGCCATGGTCGTCCTCGGCGTGGAACCATATCCTATGAGTTCTCCGTCCCAGAGTCTGAAAGCAAAAGCCGCGGAAGGATCAGCCCTGTTAAGAGCGCAGGCAAGTTCTCTCAGCGCCTTTTTCATGAGATGGGTCCCTTTCGGCTAAGGTAACAGAAAAGGTCGAGCATATCAGGCCATGACCAGAAAACCGCAGGCCAAGGCCCCCGGGGCGATAAGCGGACGCGAGCACTTTCTTATGGTGCAATTTTTCGCACGACCTTGATCCAAGTCAATGGTCTAAACGACGGCCATGGGGTAAAATTTTGTCTAAAAGGCAAATTTTTATCGTTTTATCCTGCGAGGTGGGTCAATGATCTGGACGCGTGAAGCCGAAGAGGCGGTTATGAAGGCACCCTTTTTCGTCAGGCGAAGGGTGCGGATGGAGGTGGAAAAAGAAGCTGCGAGGCAAGGCGCGCAGAGAGTTCTGCTAAAACACGTCCTTGAATGCAAAAAAAAGGCGCTCACAGGAAAGCCCCTTGACTCCAAAGGATACCAAATAGAAAACTGTTTTGGCCCAAACGGATGCACAAACCGGGCAAACGACAGTGAAAAACTCGCGGGCGAGTTGGACAGGCTGCTCTTGAACCGTGACATCGCCGGGTTTTTAAAGGAGCGGACCAAAGACGCTCTGAAAATTCACCACGAATTCCGGATTTGTTTCTCAGACTGCCCCAACGGATGTTCGCGTCCCCAGATTTCCGACATAGGCATAATAGGGGCCGTGCGTCCCCGGATTGTGGACTCCTGCTGTACGGGATGCTCGACATGTCTATCCTCCTGCGCCGAGGGTGCCATCCATGCCGTAACCGGATCGGCGGTCCCCGCAATCGATGCCGGCAGGTGCGTGATGTGCGGCAAGTGTATCGAAGCATGCCCTTCGGGGGCCATCCAGGAGGCGCAAAAGGGCTGGCGCGTGCTGCTTGGAGGCAAGCTCGGCCGCCATCCTCAACTGGGCAAAGAGATGGAGGGGATTTACTCTCAAGACCAAACGCGGGGGATCATAGAAAACTGCCTCGACATTTATTTCGCCAACAACATAAGGGGGGAGCGGCTGGGCGCAATCCTCAACAGAATCGGCTATGAACAAATAAAATGTTCCAGGCGGTGAGTCGATCAACCCATCGGCCCGGCTTTATCCGGAGCTTACACGCCCCGGCGAAGAAATCCCCCGGATGTTTTCCAGTTCATGACGGAAAAAAAGCACCAGGGGCATGGCCAGAATAAGGCCGGGAATTCCAAGCAGGACTTCGAAAAATATCAACGCCCCGAGGGAAACCGCCATCGGCAGATGCACTATGCCTCCGATTATTCTCGAGTTCAAAAAATATTCCAGCTTGTGCACCGCTATCAGCATTATCAGGCAGATCGCCGTTCCCCACATTCCCGCGGCCACGAATGCGTTGATAGTCAAAACACTGTTTGACATCAGGTTTCCGACAACCGGAAAAAGCCCGCAGAAAAAAACCACGAAAACCATCAGAAACTGGTGACGCAACGGCAGACCGAAGATCACCACCAGCGAGATGAGCGTGTTGATGAGCGCTATTATCACCTGCCCTCCCATGACGCGCCTGAAATAGATGTAGAATATTTTCAATCTCGTCCGGGAGAACTTGTACAAAAACGTCATAAGGCTGTCGGGATTTCGCGTAAAGGCCTGCTCGACCTTATCGGATTCGAAATAGAAAAACAGGTTTATCCCCAAAGCGAAGACGAATTGAATGACTCCCTTGTAGAGCGGTGTCAGGCTGGTTGCCAGGAAATGCAAAATATCGGCGCTTGCCTTGACGATCGAGGTCTTCAATTCATCAACGTTGACGTAGGCAGGGAGGTCCCATCTTCGGGTTGCCGTTTTCAGATCTCTTACCACCTGGACCCGAAGTTGATTGGACAGTTCCGGCAAATTTTTAACCATCATCGGGACCACTTGATAGGACAGCAGTATAATGGCCAAAACAACCACGGTATAGAGCAACGCGAAAAGCGCGGCTTTTGGCACAAACGGCAGTGCCCGGTGAATGTCGCCGGTCATGAGATCGGAAACAAAATAGAGAAAAAGAAAGGAAAGCGCCAAAACGGTCAAGTGGAAAAAAACGAGTATTGCGGCAAGAAAGGCTAAAAATGCATAGCCTACGAGATGAGGATGGTTTTCGATCAAGGTGTTCGGTCGGCTTTCCAATCTTCTTTCGAGATCGGATTGCCTGCGGACGAGGTCCACCATTTCATCGAGCTTGTGCCTGGCGCCCTCAGCTTTTCTCATGCCGATCCGCCCCTCCCCGTGTGGCCAGGCCAGTCGAGTTGCAAGATCATTGGCCGCCACAACATCGCACCCATGAGGGCAAAACTGGACTCGCTGTTTGAAGGCAAAAAAAGAAGCGGAGTACCTCCGCGGTACCCCACTTCCTTCTTCGATCAGCGTCCCCAACCGGATTTGAACCGGTGTCGTCGGCGTGAAAGGCCGATGTCCTGGACCGGGCTAGACGATGGGGACATCAATGTGCCGAAAAGCTTCCCTCGGCGTAAAAAGCGCTTTTTAGCACTTGGACGGCGCGCTGTCAAGCATTTCAAAAATTCAAAACCCGAACGCGCGCTTCAAAGCTAATTGCCACAAAAAAATGGGCCGTGCTGGATTCGAACCGGCGACTCTCTGCTTAAAAGGCAGATACTCTACCTTCTGAGTTAACGGCCCTCGAACTGCATCAAGACCGCCATTTCTACCATCTCCCCCGGCCCTGTGTCAACATCTAAGTTGAGTCGATCGGCAATGGCGGCGGGGAATTTTGCTAGACTTCCTTGCTCAAAATGACCACCTCTATTTGCCCCTCCAGCTCTTTTTGAAATCTTTTCGCATCACTTTCCGAACCCACTATTTCTCCGTAGTGCATGGGAACCGCAATCTTGGGGTTTATGGCCCTTGCCGCCTGCGCGGCTTCCTCGGCGGTCATGACATAGGTGCCCGAAACGGGCAGAAAGGCCACATCCACGTCGAGCTGCTTCATTTCCGGGATGAAATCGGTATCTCCGGCGTGGTAGTAGCGCACACCGTCGAGTTTGAAGACGAAGGAGAGCATGCCGGCGGCCCTGGGATGAAAATCCTTGTTGGTGTTGTAGGCAGGCCCCACCTCGATTTCAACCCCTTTTACGCTCAACTTGTCCCCGGGGGCGACCACCCTCACCTCCCCTTGCAGTTTTTTTGCCGAAGTCGCATCGGCCAAAATGACCGTATCGCTCTTTCGAATTTTTTCCACATCCTCGGGCGAGTTGTGATCGAAATGTTCATGGCTGATCAGTATGATATCCGAGGGCTTCAAGGACGAAATCCTGAAAGGATCGATTGTCACAACCGTGCTTCCATCAATGCGAATCCCGTCATGGCCGAGCCAGTGTATCTTTTTGATCGTTTCTTCGAGCCGCATGGCCTTCCCCCTTTGAAAGGTTGACAACCCGTGTCGGCCTCTTTCACCCCGACCGACTCATCGACACGGAAAATCTTCTCCTATACTAAAGTCCGGCGGTGCAATTGCAAGCGACTTCTTTGGCTTGCCCAAGATTTCCTTTTTGGTTAATGTTGGGAGCACAAAACAGCCTTTTCGATTCGCCATGGCCCCCGATCCTCTTAGCCGGACTGTACAGTGATTCAGAGTTTTTTAAACAGACTGTTGACTTATCGACTGAAGGATTTCGAAGTTGCCCATCATGCCGAGATCCCTGCCCGGCAGGCCATTTTCGGCACGCTCTCCACCCCCCTTCCCGAACCCGTTCGGCTGGCCATGCCGGCTCTCGGGATAAGCTCGCTCTACAGTCATCAGACAGCGGCCCTCGAGCGTATCCGCTCGGGCGCCCATACTGTGGTATCCACTCCCACCTCGAGCGGCAAATCCCTCATCTACAACCTGTGCGTCGCCGAAACGCTTCTGGCCGACCCCGAGAGCAAAGCACTCTATCTTTTCCCCGTAAAAGCGCTCGCGCGCGATCAACTCGATGCGCTGGAACAATTTTTCGACGCCCTCGCCACGCGGGGAGGCGCTCCACGCTTCAGAGCCTGCGTCTACGACGGCGACACCACGCCGCACCAGAGAAGTTTGATACGCGCCAAACACCCCGACGTGCTTCTTACCAACCCCGACATGCTCCACTATGCGCTGCTCGCCTTCCATCACAAATGGGAACAATTCTGGAAAAAGCTCCGTTACGTCATTGTTGACGAAATGCATAGCTACAGGGGAATTTTCGGCAGCCATGTGGCCCAGATTTTTCGCAGACTCCGCAGGATTTGCCGCCATTATGGCAGCGACCCCAAATTCATCCTGCTTTCCGCAACCATCGGCAATCCCGGCGAGCTTGCCGCCAGCCTGACCGGAGTATCCCCGGCGGAGATGGCCACCCTCTGCGAAGAATCCGGAGCACCGGGCGCCAAAAGGCACTTCGTCTTCCTGCGCCCCGCCGAAGACAGTGCGGCACACTCGGCCGGGACCGCGGCCCGACTGATCGTCCAGGCGGCCCGGGCGGGGTTGAAAACCATCGCCTTTACCCAGTCCAGAAAATTTACCGAACTGGTTCACATGAGCGTGATCGAAATGGACAGGG
The DNA here is from genome assembly GCA_021777755.1 of Deltaproteobacteria bacterium. Taxonomy (GTDB): domain Bacteria; phylum Desulfobacterota; class Syntrophobacteria; order Syntrophobacterales; family Syntrophobacteraceae; genus SbD1. The sequence goes on along the minus strand of JAJYDE010000008.1, from coordinate 12,694 downwards.
GACTGCGCAACAAGGTCAGTTCTTACAGGGCCGGTTTCCTGCCTGAAGAAAGGCGGGTGATCGAGCACAAACTTGCCGACGGAAGCCTCAGCGCGGTCATTTCCACTAGCGCCCTGGAGCTTGGAATCGATATAGGCGGCCTGGATTTGTGCATCCTGGTGGGATACCCGGGAACTGTCATGACCACCTGGCAGCGCGGAGGCCGCGTTGGAAGAAGCGGACGCGAATCGGCAATCGTGTTGATTCCCGACCAGGACGCGCTGGACCAGTACATCGTAAACCATCCCGACCACTTCCTTGAAAGCCGCTGCGAGATCGCCGTAATAGATCCTCTGAATCCGGAAATATTGAACGCCCACCTGCCCTGCGCCGCCGCCGAACTTCCGATAGACTCGGGGGAAGATTTCTATCGGGACGTGGCCCGGGGCGCGATAGAAAAACTGGTTGCATCCGGCGGGCTTATCCAAACCCTGGAGGGAAACCGCTGGATCTGCTCCACGGTACGCCCGCACCGTCTCGTCGACATTCGCTCGGTCGGCCCTTCCTACACCATCACAAAGACCGTCGGCGGCAAAACCACGGCCCTCGGGAAAAACGAAGGCATTCGAGCCCTCAAGGAATGCCATCCGGGGGCAATCTATCTGCACCGGGGCGAGACTTACGCCATTGAATCTCTTGATCTCCAAAAGAAGTTGATCCGTGCAACACCGGCCAACGTGCCTTATTTTACACGGGCCGTAAGCGAAAAAGAAACGGAGATCCTGGAAAGACTGGCTTCAAAACCGGCGGGCAACTTTATCATTCGAATGGGCCGGTTGCGGGTTACAGAAAACATTGCGGCTTTCGAATCGAGACGCCTTTACACCCAGGTGCTTCTATCCAAAAATCCGCTCGATTTGCCCCCGCAGACCTTTGAAACCGTCGGCTTCTGGATCGAAATCGAACAGGTCCTCGAAAAGATGATAAAAAAATCGGGCCTCGATTTTATGGGCGGCATTCATGCCATCGAACACGCTCTTATCAGCATGTTTCCCCTCTTTGCCGTGTGCGACCGCAATGACATCGGAGGCATTTCCATTCCCATGCACCCGCAGATCGAAAAAGGCGCCATCTTTGTCTACGACGGCTATCCGGGGGGCATAGGGCTTTCGGCCAGGGGCTATGACATCATAGAGTCTCTTATCGAAAGGACCAAAGAACTTATCCTCTCCTGTCCCTGCTCCGAAGGCTGCCCGGCCTGCATTCATTCCCCCAAATGCGGTTCGGGGAACAAGCCCCTGGACAAGGCCGCGGCCATTGAACTCCTTAGATATCTCTCGGCGGAAAAAAACCTGGGCGACTGCCTCACCCCGGGCGATTCGCCCCCGCCTGCTCCGGCCTGCGCGCCTCAAAGCAAACCGTCCCCCAGGGAGCTTCGCATAGGTTTTTTCGACCTCGAAACCCAAAAACTCGCCTCCGAAGTCGGAGGCTGGCAAAATACCCATCTCATGCGGGTCTCGGTGGCCGTTCTCTATGAAATCTCCTCGGACACCTTCAGCGTCTACCGGGAGCATGAAATCCACAAACTCGTGGAAGATTTGCAAAAATTGGATCTCATCGTCGGCTTTAACATCTCGCGCTTCGACTACCGGGTCCTTCGCGCCTACACCACCTTCGATCTAGACAAACTCCCGACCTTCGACATGCTGGCAGAGATTTATAAAGGACTGGGATTTCGGCTGAGCCTCGGACACCTTGGCCAGGCAACCCTGGGCCGGCCCAAAGGGGCCGACGGCCTCCAGGCCGTCAACTGGTTTCGCCAGGGCAATTGGGAAGAACTGATCAAATACTGCACCGAGGATGTGGCAATTACCCGTGATCTTTTCTACCACGGCGTCAATAACAAATATCTGGTCTACGCCAACAAGTCCGGCTCCATGTTGCGGTTGCCGACTTCATGGGAAATAGACGATCTGGTTTCATCTGGAAAATGAACACCGCGATGGAAATGAATTCTTCTCCCGAAAGGCTCCCGATGAACAGCGACACCGATAGAATCGATCCACCTGAGGCGCCGGTCAGCCCACTTTCCATTCCATCGGCCGAACAATGGTATGCGCTCTATGTCCAGGTCAACCACGAAAAAGAGGTGGCAAAAAGGCTGGAGCAAAAGGCGCTCTCCAGCTTTCTGCCACTTCTGGAAACCTGGAGCAAGAGGCGCGACCGCAGGAAAAAAGTCCAACTCCCCATGTTTCCGGGCTATGTGTTCGTCAACGTCCTTTTGGACAGCAGCGCCAATCTCACGATAGTCAAAACGCCCGGTGCCCTCAGCCTTTTACACAACTGCGATGGCCCCCTGTCCATTCCCGCCTATCAGATCGAAAATTTGAAGACCTTGGTGATGTCGGACAGGCCTCTCGAACTGCATTGCTATCTTCAAGAAGGTGACCTGGTGAGGGTTGTTCGTGGCCCCCTCGCCGGATGCACGGGGATTTTAAAGAGAACCGACCCCAAAAGAGGACGACTGGTGGTGGGGGTCGATATCATCAAACAGGCGGTGAGTGTCGAACTGGACCTCGAGGATATAGAAACCGTAAAGTAGGCCCGAAAAACCGAGGTCGGGGGAGCCGGCCGGCGTCCCGACTTTTTTCAAGGCTTCAGGGGGTCGCGAAGGCAGGGAAGAAACCGCTTTCATTCTTTTCTGATGCCAAGGGCCTTCATCTTGCGGTGAAGATGGCTTCTTTCCAGCCCGATTCTGGTCGCGGTAAGAGATATGTTCCATCCGTTTTCTTCCAGCCTCTTGGCCAGGAAGTCGCGCTCGAAACGCGAACGGGCCTCCTCCATGGTCTCGCATTGCAACCAGGAGCCATCGCCGTTTTCTTCAGCGACCTCATTTCTGAAATCCGCGGGCAGCTCCTCGGGGCCTATCAGGTTCCCGGGAGTCATGATCATCAGTCTTTCGATGAAATTTCTGAGTTCGCGAATGTTTCCCGGCCAGGAATAAGATCTCAGCAATCGATAGATTCGCGGATCGATCTTTTTTTTCCCCAGTGCGCTCTCGCTTGCGATCTCGGCGGCAAAATGCTCCACCAGCAACTCCATGTCCTCCATCCGCTCCCGCAGCGGAGGCACGTAAATCGGGATCACGTTCAACCGGTAATAGAGATCCTGGCGAAACCGGCCCAGTTCGATCTCTTTTTGGAGATCCTTGTTGGTTGCCGCCACGATGCGCACGTCCACCTCGATGGCGCGCTCGCCGCCAACGCGCTCGAACACCTGCTCCTGGATGATGCGAAGGATTTTCGCCTGGGTCCTGTTGCTCATATCCCCTATTTCATCGAGGAAAAGGGTGCCCCCGTTAGCCAGGTCGAATTTCCCCTTGCGCTTTTCCTGGGCGCCGGTGAAGGCGCCCTTCTCATGGCCGAACAGCTCGCTTTCGATCAGTTCCTCGGGGATGGCCGCGCAGTTGACCTCGATAATACGACCCCCGTTGCGGCGGCTGAGAAGATGAATCATCCTGGCCGCCAGTTCCTTGCCGGTACCGTTTTCTCCGGTGATCAGAACGGTGGCGTTGGTGGGGGCCGCCCGCCGGATTTGTTCCCAAAGAGCGCGCACCGCGGGGCTATCGCCGATCATCCTGCGATCGGCCTTATTGCGCAGAAGCCGGTTTTCTTCTTCGAGGCGGGAAAACTCTATCGCGTTTTGAATCGATACCAGCACCCGCTCGATGGAAAGCGGCTTTTCTATGAAATCGAAGGCCCCCTTCCGGGTGGCCTTCACGGCCGTCTCAATCGTGCCGTGACCGGAGACGATGATGACGGGAAGCAGCGGGTAGAGCTTTTTTACATCGTCCAGGACGGCCATGCCGTCGATTCCCGGCATCCAAATGTCGAGCAGAATAAGGTCCGCGGGGTCCTTTTTCACCCTTTCGAGCGCCTCCTCGCCCGAACGGGCCTGAACCACCTCGTAGCCTTCATCCTCCAGCAGGCCCCCGAGGGACTGCAGAATACTAATTTCGTCGTCAACGAGCAGTATCTTTTGTTTCATGGATTTTCCTGCTAGCCGGGCAATTCCACGGTGAACACGGTGCCTCGCGGCTCGTTGCCCCGGACCCGAATAAAACCGTTGTGATCGGCTACGATGTTGGACACTATGGCCAAGCCCAGCCCCGTGCCCTTATCCTTGGTCGAATAGTAGGGCTCGAAAACCCGAGGCCTGTTTTCGGGAGCAATCCCCCGGCCCGTGTCGGCGCACTCCATGCGGGCAATCTTCAACGCTGCGTCATAGTGCAGCCGGATGGAAATTCCACCCGGCTCGCCGCCGATGGCCTGAACCGAGTTTTCCAGCAAATTGATGATCACCTGCCTGAACTGATCGCGATCCAGCCGCAGGTCGGGCATCTCCTCATCTTTTTGCAAACTGAAGGAGATGGCGCTGAAGTTGTGCCGGTAGAGGCTCAGTCCTTCCTCGACTATCTCGGCAAGGCTGCATGGCTGCAGCCTCGCCCGGGGCAGCCGTGCAAAGCGGGAAAACTCGTTTACCAGGCTCTTCATATGATCCACCTGCTGGATGATGGTCCGGGTGCATTCATCGAAAACCGAGCCGTCCCCGTAAAGAAGCTCGCCATACTTGCGCCTGAGTCTTTGGGCCGAAAGCTGAATGGGCGTAAGCGGGTTTTTGATCTCGTGGGCGATGCGCCGTGCCACCTCGCGCCAGGCGGCCATCCTCTGGGCCTTTTCCAATTCCGTGAAATCATCGAGTACGGCCACGATGCCCATGAATTGCTCCTGCTCGTCGCGCAGCACTGAAACCTTGATGAAAAGCGACATCGGCCCCCCGGCCGTCTTGACCTGCGCGGACTGTTCGAGGTAGGAATGCCGGCCCTCCGCATAGGAGGCGATGAAAGATTTGACGATCTCCATCTGGGCTCTGTCGATAAATTCGCTGTAATGCCTGCCCCGCACCTTCTCCGCATCGACGCCGAAAATAAGCTCGGCGGAATTGTTTACCGTCGTCACCATACCCAGGGCATCGACGGAAACCACCCCCGCGGCTATGTTTTTCAGCACCACCTCCATGTATCGTCGCCCCTCTTCGACCTCGATATTGGTTCTCTGCAGGGCGTTGTAGGCGCCGTCGAGTTTTTTGCGCCCATCACTGAGATCCTCCATCATAGTGTTGAAGGAAGCCATGAGCATGCCGATTTCATCATGTCTGTCCGGATCGATGCGCACGTCCAGATCGCCTTCGGCAATCCTCTGAGTTGCCGTCAAAAGCTTCTGGATGGGTCCGGTGAGGTTTTTTGCAAGGTAGAAGCCGAACCAGACCCCGGAGAATATCGCCAGCATCGTGACAATCGAGAAGGTGATGAAATGGCTCTTCTTCAGTGGCTTGTGAAGCATTTCGAGCTGAAGGTAGGAATTGTAGCCCTCGGTAATCGATTTCAACCTAAGCGAAAGCTCTCTTGGAAGAACCCGCAGGGCGATTAAAACAGCCCCGTCGGCCGTAAGATATTCTAGCGGAATGCGAGCGGCTATGGCGCTCCGCTCGCCTGGCAAGCTGATGATCTTCGAGACCGTGCCGCCCTCTTTTGCAAAATTTGACTTCAGCCACCCGGGGTTGACACTTTGAGCCGAATTCTGCGTGAAACTCCATCGCAGAACACCGGCGGAGTTGAACACGTAGGCGGCATCGATCCTTGCGCCGAAAAGAAAACCGAGGTCCTCCAGGTGCGTACTGCCCTTGCCCTCGGTTATCATCCTGGCAGCCTGGGGCACCAGGGCGCGGCATTCCGAGACAAAATCCCCGCGTTCGCGCTCCACGTAATCCTTTGCAAGCTGAACCGAATTTCTGAGCGACTCCTGCACCTTGGCGCTGAACCACTGGTCCAGGCTGGAAAAGATGAACTGGCTGGCAAACCAGAAAAGGGGAACCGCGGGAATGAGGGTAAGCACCACCGAGGCGGCAACCAGTCGGGTCTTGAGCTTTGACCCGAGTATGTTTTTTTTCCTCTCGAAAATGAGCTTTATGAAATTGCGCAAAACCAGATAGGCGAGCAGCAGCAGGAGCAATACATTGAGGTTTATGAAGACCACAAGAACGATATTGCTCATCAGGGGCGTGCGCAGAAGAGGCTTGAAGAACCATCCCCGGACCAATCCCAGAATCAATGTCAGGGCAAAGACCGCGCAGACAACGATACGTTCCAGAAATCGGCGTCTTTGTGCCGGCTCCGAGCCCCCGTTGCCCATGGCCCCCATCAATAGAGAAATTCTACGGTGTACCATCCTGTCTCAAAATCCCAAAGGGACGCCCAGAAAAGAATGTATCGAAAAATGAGCGGCAGCTCCACTTTTGCAAGCTCGGCCTTGACGTTCACATAATAGGTCTTGTCTTTGCCAAGCCAGCAAGTCGGGATCACCGGGAGCTTGCTCACCGTGCTCATCCATTCTTTTGCCTCCTCGAAGCTCTTGGTGACGCGGGAGCTTTGCGGAGCCTCGGGCAAAGTGACTTGAAATTCATTGTTCAGCCGATTGTACCGGATGGTGTGCAGAAGCGTTAGATCGGCCATCGTCTGGTTCAGCACAACCGAGGGTTGTTCCACCGTGACCCGAATCCGGAAGGTGGTCGGCACCCCGTCGAGGATCGCCTCTTCCATCTCCGTGTTAAAACAGTCAACCAGTTTAAAGCTCGCCCTCAGTTCCTTGCCCGCCTTGTTCAGCTCGATACCTGAAATCAGAGCCTTGTTGGCCCTGGCGCAAACCGCAGGCACCGAAAGCAGGACCGCCAGAAAAACGATCAGCAAAGATTTCGCGCAAGTACAAGGTTTCACGGCTTTTCCACAAATCCGACGCGTACAGGCCCGCAAAAAGAATACCACAAAGAGATTTCACGATGGCAGCTAAGAATTTAGTCAGGGATTTTATCGGACCGACTCTTCGATTACAAGCGAAATGACTCGGCTCCGCGGGGCAATCGCTTGAAAAAGCGTTGGAAATTCAGCCGCTGGGGGAATATTGATGATAAAATGCAACTTCTGCGTGGAGAACACATTGCGTGGGCCGCGGTACCCTCAGACATTGTTCGAAAATTGCGACCGGGTGGCGAAGTGGCTATCGCCGAACCTCTCATGCGCCCGGGTTGGAAAGACGATGGTCCCGAGCCGAACCATCCGATGAACAACACGTGCCCTTCGGCGGCACTCGCCCATTTTATCGATTGCAAATTGACAATCCCGAAGCGAATGTTTTATAAGTGGGAATAAAGCTTGAGGGAAAGACATCCGGCGACCAGCGCCGGCGTTTTGGCTACATTTTACCAGAGGAGCTAACCGATGGCCGGCAACATCGCGGAAGTAACCGACAGCAATTTCGAGCAGGACGTCCTTAAATCCGATTTACCCGTGCTGGTTGATTTCTGGGCTCCCTGGTGCGGTCCCTGCCGTGCAATCGCCCCTGTTGTCGAAGAGATTGCCGGCGATTACGATTCCCGGCTCAAAGTCTTCAAGTGCAATGTCGACGACAACCCCAAGGTGCCGGGCAAATATGGGATCCGCGCCATCCCCACTCTCATCATTTTCAAAGACGGCAATGTCAGCGACCAGATCACCGGGGCGGTCGCAAAATCCCAGATTGCCGCCGCGATCAACAAGGTCGTCAGCTAAGGGCCGTTTTCGCCATCGCATGGGCCACTACGATTGTGTCCGCATGGACTGCAATTCCAGACCTCGAGGAAACTCGGCGGAGTATTTATGGTTTTGATTTCTGACCGGTTGAAGCCGGTTTTCCGGCTGTCCGCTCTTTCGTTGCTTCTCTTTACTTTTGCCGCCCTTGGCGGTTGCAGCTACGTCAACCTCGAAAACATCGATTTCCACAAGGTATTTGCGAAAAACACTTCGCCCACCGTCAATAAAACGGCCGAGCAACTTATGCACATGGGCACCGAAAATCTCGCGAAAAAGAATTACTCCGATGCCGCGGAAGACTTTAAAAAGCTGAAGGAAGCCTATCCCTACAGCAAATATGCCACCATCGCCGGTCTGAAACTCGGCGACGCCTACTTCGGCGAGCAAAAGTACGTCGAGGCGGCCATGAGCTACAAGGAGTTCGCCCGCCTTCATCCCGGTGATGCAAATGCCCCTTATGTTCTCTATCAGGCGGGGATGAGCGAATTTCTCATGTTTACCGCTACGGACCGCGACCAGGTGGAAACCCACAAGGCGATCGCGATTTTCAATACGCTCATTGAAAATTTTCCGGGCTCCGAATACGCGCTCAGAGCTCGAAAACAGTTGGCCGAATGCAACAAAAGGCTTGCCTCGCACCTTTTCTGCATCGCCAAGCAATACTATTTGAGCCGGCACTACTCCGCGGCCAAAACGCGACTGCTTACGCTGAAGCAAAAATACCCCGACGAAATGGTCGCCTTGGGCTATCAGCCCCAAGTGGAAAAAATGATCGCCAAATGCAAAACCGAAGTCGCAAAGGGCCCCGTCAAGCCTGACATCTGGGTCAGAATGGGATTGTAGCCAAAACAGCCCGCCAGCCAAAACGCAATTGCCCCCCCCGGCCACAAGGCCGGGGGGGAGTCACGGTGGACAATTTTTTCAATTTTCTCATTTCCGGGTTGATTTTGGCGCTCGGGCAGCTAGAATACAACTTGGTTCTTTTTTCGTATTCCGTTGTGAAACTTGTTGACAAACATGACTGCTTTCCTGCATTTTCCATCTCGGTCTAAAAAGGAGAGCCAAACCTGCCCTTTTTAACCCTGGACTGCTCTAAAGGCGAAGATTGAAAAGAAAAGAACCTCCGGCCGGCAGCCGGTGGTTTCCATTCTCGAACACCCGTGTCTCATTCCCTCCGGAATCGTGTGACGTCTCTTAGCCTGAAAGAACAACCGCTTTAGCTCTTTAAACAATAAAATGTCTTTTTTGGAGAATAGCCCATGCCCGACGCACCCGTAAACTCTGCCGAGACCGTTAGCAACAAAGACACCAGGCGCAACGAAATGAACCTGGTCGAACTCAAAAACAAGAACATCCGCGAACTGGTGTCCATCGCCAAAGCCTATAGCATCGACGGCGCAAGCTCGATGCGAAAGCAGGAGTTGATCTTCGCACTGCTGCAGGCCCAGGCGGAGATGAACGGTCTCATTTACGGCGAAGGCGTCCTTGAGATCCTTCCCGACGGCTTCGGGTTTCTGCGAAGCCAGAACTACAACTATCTGCCCGGCCCCGACGACATCTACGTCTCCCCATCCCAGATCCGCCGGTTCAACCTGCGCACCGGAGATTCCATCTCCGGGCAGATCAGGCCCCCCAAGGACAACGAACGCTACTTCGCCCTGCTAAAGGTCGAAGCCGTAAACTATGAAGACCCCGAAATCGCCCGCGATAAAATCCTGTTCGACAACCTCACGCCCCTCTACCCGGATCGCAGAGTCAAACTCGAGGCCGACCCCGACAATCTGTCAACCCGGGTAATGGATCTTTTGACGCCCATCGGCTCGGGTCAGCGCGGCCTTATCGTCGCCCAACCCCGCACCGGCAAGACCATGCTGCTGCAAAACATCGCCAACGCAACGGCCGCAAACCACAAGGACGCCTACCTGATCGTGCTGCTGATCGATGAACGCCCCGAAGAGGTCACCGACATGCAGCGAAACGTCCGGGCCGAAGTGGTCAGCTCAACCTTCGACGAACCGCCACAAAGACACGTGCAGGTTGCCGAAATGGTCATCGAAAAGGCCAAGCGGCTCGTCGAACATAAAAAAGACGTGGTGATCCTGCTGGACAGCATCACCCGGCTTGCCCGCGCTTACAACTCCGTTGTGCCCCCCAGCGGCAAGATCCTCTCGGGCGGCCTTGACTCCAATGCCCTCCACAGACCCAAAAGATTTTTCGGCGCCGCCCGAAATGTCGAACAGGGAGGCAGCTTGACCATCATCGCCACAGCTCTCATTGATACGGGCAGCCGCATGGACGAAGTCATTTTCGAAGAATTCAAGGGCACCGGCAACATGGAAATCGTTCTTGACCGTAAACTGGCCGACCGACGCATCTTCCCCGCCATCGACATCAACAAGTCGGGCACCCGCAAGGAAGAACTGCTCATTGCCCCCGAGGATCTCAACCGCATCTGGATCTTGCGAAAACTCCTCTCGCCTCTTAACCCCGTTGACGCCATGGAGTTTTTACTCGACAAAATGCATGGCACCAAGACCAATGCCGATTTTCTTGCTTCCATGAACCGGTAGAATAGCGTAAAATTGGGGTTTTGGTGATCGATTGCAAAACCTGCCACCCCCTGGAAGGATTTCAAATGAAGGAAAATATTCACCCGCAATACCATCAGACCGTTATCAAATGCGCCTGTGGAAACGAAATCACCACCGGATCGACCAAACAGGAAATCCGGGTGGAAATCTGCTCCAAATGCCATCCCTTCTATACGGGCAAACAGAAGCTGGTTGATTCGGCCGGTCGTATCGAAAGATTTCGCCGAAAGTACGAAAAATTCCAAAAGTCCGACGAGAAGGCTTAGGCCCGCGAGATGTTCGACAAGCTCGAAAGTGTTGTTGATAAATTTAAAAAGCTCGAAGAGGAACTCGGCAACCCCGCCCTGCTGTCAAACCAGAAGGAATACCAGCAGGTCGCAAGGGAACGCGCCGAAATAGCTCCCCTTGTCGAAAGGTATGCCGCCTACAAAAAGCTTAAGGAGCAACTCCAGGAAAACCAGTCCCTTTTCGAGCGAGAAGAGGACGCGGACATGCGCGAACTTATCCGCGATGAAATCGCCGGCCTCAAGGATCGAGTCGACAGAGTCGAACAGGAACTCAAACTAATGCTCGCCCCAAAAGATCCCAACGACGACCGAAACGTCATCCTGGAAATCAGGGCGGGCACGGGCGGAGAGGAGGCGGCCCTTTTCGTCTCGGATCTTTTCCGCATGTATTCGCGCTATGCCGAAACGCACAGGTGGAAGGTCGAGGTTCTCGATTCGAATCCGACCGGCATCGGGGGCCTTAAGGAAATCATCGCCTCGGTTAACGGCAAGGGCGCCTACAGCAGGCTCAAGTTCGAACGCGGGGTCCACCGCGTCCAGCGCGTCCCGGCCACCGAAAGCCAGGGCCGAATTCACACCTCTGCGGTGACCGTGGCCGTTTTGCCCGAAGCCGAAGAGGTCGATGTCTTCATCGACCCCGGAGACATCCGCGTGGACGTGTTCCGCTCCTCGGGCCCCGGCGGGCAAAGCGTCAACACCACCGATTCCGCGGTTCGCATCACACACATCCCCTCCGGGCTCGTCGTCATCTGCCAGGATGAAAAATCCCAGCACAAAAACAAGGCCAAGGCTCTGAAGGTCTTGCGCGCCCGCCTGCTCGACTCCGTGCAACGCGAACAGGAAGCGAAGATCGCCAGGGACAGGAAAAATCAGGTCGGTTCCGGAGACCGCAGCGAAAGAATAAGGACCTACAATTTTCCCCAAAACCGCATATCCGACCACCGCATCAATCTCACGGTCTATAAACTCGATACCATCCTCACCGGCACACTCGACGAACTGATCGATCCACTTAACACCCACTTCCAGGCCGAAGCGCTCAAGGGGCAGACGTAGTGGCCGAACCCGTCCGGTTCGAACGCCGCCCGGCCTTTTCCGGGACGCGCCCGCCGCGGGTCGCCGGTTTTGCCTTCCCCACCCTTCGCGCCTCTTTTTGTACCATCGCCGCGATCTCGGCCCCCGTAAGAGAGTCCTTTAAAAGAAAGTGGTCCGCCCCGCATTCGCGTGCAATCCTGCGATATTCCGGATGATCACAGCTTGTGAAAATGGTTATCACTTGGTCGGGATATAGCCCCTTGATCTCCCGGGTCAATTCCAGCCCGCTTTTGCCCGGCAACCGTATGTCCATGAAAATCATATCCGGAAGGCTTCCGGAGATCTTGGCAAGGATGTCCGATCCGTCGGCCGACTCTTCGACCCTGAGGGAAGGTATGTACATCTTAAGGATTTCCTTGAAAGAACGCCTGAAAAAATCGTTGTCTTCAACGATCATTATAGACGGCATGCCCCTCTCCTGCTTTCCCCGTTTACTCCTGAGCTGACAAAGCTTCTTACTCCTTAGCTGGTACAATGCTATTATCCGCAAGTAAATGGGTAAATGGGGTTTTTCATGTATTTTCTTCCGTCCGCACCATTTATATTCGACCCCGCATCCATGTCCGGCATCGGCAAAAATGGCCTCGCGCCGCCCGCCCCCCCGCGCCCGAAAGTGGCCGGCGTCTTAAAACCGTTTTAATTTCAGTCACATGTTGAGCCCGCGGACAATTGACTTTAAAATCTCATTTGCTATACTGCCCGCATCGATTTTCAGCTTATCGGGGCTAATTGATTTTTGGGAAGGGACATACTTTGCGCCAGACCAAATACATTTTTATTACAGGCGGAGTGCTTTCTTCGCTGGGCAAGGGTCTTGCCGCCGCTTCCATCGGGGCGCTCATGGAAAGCAGGGGCCTCAAGGTTTCCCTTCTAAAGCTCGATCCTTACATCAATGTGGACCCCGGGACCATGAATCCTTTTCAACACGGGGAAGTCTTCGTCACCGACGACGGGGCTGAAACCGATCTGGACCTGGGCCACTATGAGCGCTTCACTCATGCTCACCTGGGCAAGAAAAACAACTTCACCTCCGGGGGCATCTACTACTCGGTGATCAT
>JAJYDE010000042.1 GCA_021777755.1 Deltaproteobacteria bacterium | reverse complement strand
GGTGCCGAGCGTTGCACAAAAAATGCGCCAACTCACACGCAATGGCCGCCTGGTTTTCGACTACTTGCGGATGACGAAAAATTCGTGCGGTGTTCTCAGTCTGTGAAGGAGAACAAATCAACCCTGAAACAAGAGTGGCCACAGTATCGATACCGATCAAGCTCTTCAAGCGTTTTGACGATTTCCCTCTGCAGCAACTCTGTCCGTCTCACTGGCCCCCTCCTTCGGAGGCCTTTCTAAACCGGACAATTCACGTGCTACAAGCGGAAGTGCGGACATTTTATTTGCTCGCTACAATGATTGGGAAAACTGATGCCAATCCCGGGAGGCAATAGTATAATCTCCATACTGTTAGTGGCGCTACGAAATTCATAGTCTCGAAAGTGGGGTAATTTGTGATGAACGTTCGAATAGTTTTGGAGCCCAGCAATGAGGGGGGTTACACTGTCGTCGTGCCTAGCCTTCCCGGCTGCATAAGCGAGGGTGAAACCAGGGACGAAGCTTTGGCGAACATCAGAGAAGCCATCGAGCTTTATCTCGAGCCTGTTGAAGACGATCTGTCCTCGATTCCAGGTGTCGAGGTCATCGAGATTGCCATATGACCCGCCTCCCGAGCTTGGGCTACGAAAAGGTGATCAAAGCCCTTCAGCGGGACGGGTGGGTCATTATCCGCCAGAGAGGAAGCCATATCCGACTCCAAAAGCACACGCGGATGGAAGTGCTTAAGCTGACTGTTCCGGCGCACAGTCCTATTAAGAACTCCACTCTTGTGCAAATACTCAAACAAGCACGGATCACCCAGGAAGAATTTCAATCGTTACTTTGAGATGGCCGGACCCGAACGCGTTTGATCGGCACAGGGACCGTCCGATGCAATAAACCTGATTTCAGTGCGGATTCCATTGCCTGATCCGTCTTCGATGATCCCGGATCATGGCGTAACCCACAGGGGCTGTGGAAACGGCTGCCTGCGGCATCCCCGGTGGTTTCAACCTTGGAAGACGGGTCAGGGGAGCGACATCTAAGACAAGGACAGGATCACGGGATGTTGGAAGCGCCGGATATTAGTGGGGAACTGCTTCCATGTGAATCCCTTCGCGGCCTTGCAGGAAGCGGATGACCTGGAACGGGTCGAGCTACGTCTGCCTCGCCTCCGAAATGAACTCAGGAGGCTCTTAAAACGCGTCGTTATTTTCCCCTTAGGGCGGACGCCTTCGTTGGGGAACCCTGACGACCTGATAATCGTGGCTTATTTTCATTCGGGCCGCTTCACCGAAATCGACAGGGCCGGAGTATGGTCGATCCCGGAGAGCCACAAAGGGGACTTTTAGGGTTAACCACTTGATTTGCAAGAAAAATTAATGCCAAGTGACATCGAGACCACGTAGTATCCCACAGCCCCCGTTTCCGCATTAAAGCCCCAGGGGAATGCTAGGTGGTTCGGGACTATAGAGAAGGAATACTCCCAACCCGGAGAAATCGGTTCTTTGCGCCGTTGAAAGTAGGCTCAGGCAAAACAATCGTGGGTGACTTGCGCAACGGCCCCTCTTTCCTTGTGTCACGGGCAAGAGGAATAGCGCCATGGTATACCCTATTTTGCTACGCACACAGGCAACCATTTTGCGGTGCTATCAGCTTCAGTAGATGACAGTATCGGCCAAATTTTATTTTAGGAGGTTGAGATGTGAGGTATGTTCTGTGTCTATTTGGAACATAACTTCCTCGAGAGCTAAATGGCTCAATTGCGAATCGGGTCCTCCGTGCGCGAGAGATAATGCGGTCTGATCGTTTCAGATTTCAGGAGGCCGCTCATTCCTGGTTCAACCGCTTCAGGAAGCTACTCGTTAGATACGAGAAATCCATCGAATCATACGAAGCGCTACTGCACCTTGCCGCGGCAATAATTGCGTTCAGGAAATGTGGCGTTATTTACGTATAAGCCCTAAGCCTCCGAAAGAATCTTGCCTCCCGACCCAAAACGAAGGCGGGTTTCTCCTGAATCTTAGTGGCAAGCGCCCATGCCGTTTTCACAGTGATTACTTTCCACATTTGTTTACACGCGCTGGCGGCGATCGGAGCTGATCAGAGGGAGCAATTTTAATTGACATAGTAGATACTACGTAGTATGTGGTATCCACCATGGGACAATCCAGAAACCAAAAGAACGAATCACAATCCGCTGAGGCGCGCCTCAAGATTGTCAAAGCCGCGGTGGAGCTGTTTTCTCGCCACGGCTATCACGGAACCACCATTGCCGAACTGGCGCAGGCCATCGGCAGGACCTCCGGAGCGATCTTTCACTATTTCCCCAGCAAGGAAGCCATTCTGGAGGCGGTGGTCGCCTGGCTTGCCCGCGGTTTCAAGGCCTACTCCGACGTGGCGGACCAGGCGCAGACCGGATCCTACCTTGTGGTTGAGGCGGTTATGGAGTTGATGCAAGATCACTACAGGCGCAGTCCGGAGGCCACCATTTGTTTGGCGGCGCTGGCCACCGAATTCGCCGGAAGCAACCATCCCATCGAGAAGCGGTTGAAGGAAACCTACGAGCTGTTTATGGACAGCTTCGCCCGCAGCCTGTGCAACCATCCGGGCATCAAGAACCCTCGGGCGGCGGCCGTCGCTTTTCTGGGGTCCGTACAAGGGGTCGCCATACAGGGACTGCTGAGAGAAAGGGAGATCGGCATTGAAGAGCTTGCCGATGCCTATTTGAGCATGATGGCCAGATGGTGAGCAATCTTTTGCCAGGGGAGGGGCGGGAAGGGCGTTGCCTTTTTTGACTCGGCGTTAGGTAAATTTTACCTATTTGTTGAAAAAGTGGAGTTTTTTTTATAGAAGAGGAAGCGTTATGGAAGACTGCCCTCTAAAGCAGAGCTAAACAGCCTAGAAGGAGGAAAAACCGTGAATGTGGCAGTATTGCTCAAACAAACTCCGGATACCGAATCGGTAATCCGCATTGCAAGTGACGGCAAATCGGTCGTTACGGATGATCTGAAGTGGATCGTCAACCCCTATGACGAATTCGCCGTGGAAGCGGCCCTTCGATTGAAGGAAAAACACGGGGGAAGCGTCACCATCATCAGTTGGGGACCGCAAAGAGTTGTGGAATCCATTCGCACTGCCATGGCCATGGGCGCCGATACCGGCGTTCTGATCGACGATCCGGCGCTGGAGGGAAGCGACAGCCTGGGAGTTGCCATGGCTCTTGCCGCGGCCGTAAAGGAACTCAATGCCGACATCGTTTTGTGTGGTTCTCGCGCTGTAGACTACGACATGGCTCAACGCGGTCCCATGGTGGCCGAGTTGCTGGATTGGCCTCATCTGGCTCTGGCCGTTTCGATTGCTTCGGACGGGCAAAACGTCACTATTGAGCGCTCCGTGGAGGGGGGCAAGGTGGTTTTGGAATCGAGCCTGCCCGCCGTGGTCACCTTCGGCGGTTCGCACGCTGTTTGGAGCCCGCGCTACGCATCTTTGCCCGGCATCATGAAAGCCAAGAAAAAGCCTTTGGCCACAAAAAAGCTCGCCGACCTGGGAGTGGATGCCGCGGTGGCCGGAACTGCCAGAGTTCGTATGACGTCCCTGGAGATGCCCGTCCCGAGATCCGCGGGAAAGGTCATCGACGGAGGACTGGATACGGCCGGAAAGGCAGTGGAACTCGTTCGTGCGTTGCATGAAGAAGCTAAAGTGATCTGAGCCAAGGAGAGCAAAACAATGGGAAAATGCGTGTGCATTATTGCCGAATTTCGTCACGGCGCCTTCCGCCGTGTGAGCTATGAGGTGGCAAGCGAGGGAAAAAGGCTTGCCGATGCCATGGGTGTTGGCTTGTGCGCCGTGGCGGTGGGGTCCGGAGTGGCCGACAAGGCCGCCGAACTTGGCCGTTACGGGGTGGACAAGGTCTATGTGGTCGATGATCCGGCTTTGGAAAATTATCTGGCGGAAAGCTACGTGCCCGCCATGGCCGATGTTGTTGCCAAGTGCGACCCTTCCGCGGTGATTTTGCCTGCCTCCGTTGATGGCAAGGACTTTAGCGCTCGTCTTGCGGCGCGTCTCAAGGCAGGTCTTGCCCAGGACTGCATCCAGGTGGTCTGTGAAAATGGCAGGATCAAGGCCAAAAGGCCCATATTCGCCGGCAAGTGCTTCGGCTGGTGCGAATGGGCCGAAGGCGCGCTTCCGGTCATTTCCTGCCGTCCGAACGTGATGGATTGCTTTGCTCCGGCGGAAGACAAAAAGGCTGAAGTGGAAAAAGTAGAGGTCTCCATCGCCCCTGCAAGGTCCAGCGTAAAGTCGATGGACTTTGACACTTCGGGCAAGGTGGAACTTACGGAAGCTGAAATCATCATTTCCGGCGGCCGTGGGATGAAAGGGCCTGAAAATTATGCTCTGCTCGAGGATATGGCCAGGGTGCTTGGGGCCGCTGTCGGGGCCTCGCGAGCCGCGGTCGACTCGGGATGGCGTCCTCATTCCGATCAGGTGGGGCAGACCGGAAAGGTCGTCAATCCCAATCTTTATATCGCCGTTGGAATTTCGGGAGCAATCCAGCATCTTGCCGGCATGGGCTCTTCCAAGTTCATCGTCGCGGTCAATAAGGATGCGGAAGCTCCCATTTTCAGCAAGGCCGATTACGGGGTCGTCGAAGACCTTTTCAACTTCGTTCCGGCTTTTACCGAAGAGATCAAGAAATTGAAGAGCAGCTGCTCGTAGTTGCAGGCCGACTCTTTCGCAGTCCCCGACTGTTTGCGTTTCGGACTCGATGCCCTTTTGCTCTTGGCCGCCCGGATTATGGTTGGCCGAGCGCGGTCGAAATCCTCTCTTCCCCATGCCTTGCACGGGGGAGAGGGGCATCGCGGGCCGGTTTTGATCTTCTGTCGTCGCTTTTGAGTACGTAAGCATACCGCCGGTATGGAAGTCCGCGGATTTGTGGATTTCGCTGTGAACACGCGATGGGGACAACCGGTCGTTACTCATTTGTGGTAGACGTTTGACGACCAATTTTTATAGTTTTTTTTCCAGAAACCTGTAGAGAGTTGCGCGGCCCACTCCGAGCAGTTTGGCCGCCTGCGAGCGATTTCCCCCCGCCCTGGCGATGGCGGAAGCAACCGTTTCCGGGGTAAGAAGCGGCCGGGGGCCCGGCTTTGAAGGCGTACAGGGGTTTTGGCGGATTTCAAAAGGGAGATGATCGGCTTCGATATCGAGGCCGCGCGACTTGACCAGGGCGAAATGGATGGCGTTTTGCAATTCTCGCACGTTTCCCGGCCAACCATAGTCCATCATCATGGAGACGGCTTGACTGCGGATGCGTGCCGCCTTGCGGCCGTGCTCGGCCGCCTGACCGAGAAAAAAGGCGGCAAGGAGCGGAATGTCGTTTTTACGCTCGCGCAGGGCCGGTATTCTTACCGGGACAACGTTTAGCCGGTAATAGAGGTCTTCCCGGAATTCCTCCCGCTCCATGAGACGTTTGAGATTGCGGTTGGTGGCGCTTATGATGCGCACATCGGTCGTAATGGTCTTTTCCCCGCCAACCCTTTCAAACGAACCCGATTGCAAGACCCGCAGGAGTTTTACCTGCATGTGCCGGGGCAGTTCGGCCACTTCGTCGAGAAATAGCGTGCCTCCGTCGGCCAGCTCGAATCGGCCCTTCTTATCGCGGATGGCCCCCGAGAAGGCGCCCTTGACATGTCCGAAGAGTTCACTCTCAAGGAGGCCTTCGGGCAGCGCTCCGCAGTTTACCGGCACAAACGGCCCGCCGGCCCGGGCGCTTTCGTTGTGCACTGCGGCGGCAACCAGTTCCTTACCGGTCCCGGTCTCCCCGGTAATATGCACCGGGTAATCGGTTGCCGAAAGGTTTCGGATCTGATCGTAGACTTCGATCATCTTTCGGTCTTTGCCCACAATGCCGGAAAAGCTCGTGAGTTCGCCAAGGCGCAGTTGCAGGCTCAAAATCTCGGTGAGATCCCGGAATGCCGCCAGTACGCCGACAAAGGCCCCTTCGTCGTCGTACATGCCGGTAACCGACATTTCTATGCGGCGCAGATCCCCCGAGCGGGTGCAGATGTTCAAGGTATATGAGTGATGATCGAGCCTTTCCATGGGGCGATTGCAAAAGGAACATTTCTTCCCGCAAAACGGGGAGCCGAAGACCAAGTGGCAATCCCGGCCGAGAACCTCCTCGCGGCAATAGCCCGTGATCTTTTCCGCCGCACGGTTGAAGAACAATATCCGCCGGTCCGTATCGTGGGCTATTATGCCTTCGAGCATGTTGTCGAGAATACTTTGAAGGTTTTTTTGCTGAGCCACCAGGTTTTCAAGGCTTACAGCAGTCATGGATAACGCCGGGCCTCCGCTTGAGCTGTGATCATTTTTTCGCGCTCGCCGCGTTCTTTACTGGCGCCGCAGCCTTCTCGACCGGGTTGAGCGAGCTCAGCAACGAATCGATTCGCAGAATGTCCTTGGAATTTATCCGCAGCTGCGACAAGGAGCCGTCCTTTTCGAGCCAGGCGTCCACGGGCCCCGCATTTTTAGCCTCGACCGCATTCCAGGTAAGGGAAGTCTTTTTGCCGAAAGTGTCCACCAGGGTAAGCGAGTTCGAAGCGCCGGAGGGCGCCGCCGCTGCCGGACTGGCCGCTCCGATATACTCCGTGTTGTGCAAGGCGGCCAAAAGACTCTCGGCGGCCCAGGGATTCTTGATGGACTTCGGGGGGGAGGCGCCCTCTACTATCCCCCAGTGGTTGTTTGCCATGCGAGCAAGCTCCGCGCTCGTGCCCTGCGTTTTCCATGAGATCTTCTTTATGTCCGAAGGCCGGGAGGACAGAAGGGATTTGTCTACGAGCGCGTCCACCGTGTGCGGCAGGGATGACAGAAAGTAGGTTGGAAGCAGCACGGGCCAAGGAAGTTCGGAGGAAGTGGCAAGAGCCTGCTTTTCCCCGGGGCCGGGCAGTTGAGCCTGAAGTTGGGCGGTTTTGCCGCCTCGTAGTTCAATGTTGACGGCTATATCGGGCGAAGTCGGTTTCGCGCTCTCGGGCGGAAAATTCGCGGCCCGAAGCCAGTGAAGCCCTTCGAGGAAATTATCGACCTTATCGGAGCTGATTTTCAGCTGCGGCTGGGTTTTAGACTTCCACAGGCCAGTGTCTCCCTGGCGCGCAACGGCCACCTGGTCGCCGTTTTTCCAAGTAATCTGGAAGGCTTTGACCTGACCGGGTTTCCAGGAGAAAAGCTCCTTTCGCCTGAGCGCGGTCAGGTTCTTGTTCAAATCGTCATAAGCCTGGCTGGATATGTCGAAGATTTCACCGCTTTTGCCAGCCCTCGCGTATCTGTCGGTCCCAACCGGATTTTTTGCCCCGGCGTCGAGTTCCAGCCATTTGCCCGCGGTCAAAAACCGCACGACCAAAGAAGGCTTGTCCAGTCCGAAAGCCTTGAGGTCTCCCGAGGGCTTGCCGATCTTTCGCTCCATTTCGACATTTTGGAGAGTGGAAAGAAAACCGGTGAGTTGGGTATTATCCACTTCGGAGACGATCGGAGTGGAAATGGTCCACTTACCGGCCTTTTTAAGGCTGATAAGCTTATGTTGCCCCGACTCTATCTCAATTTGGGTGACACTATCGGGTGAAAAGGTAAAAACGCGCCTGGCCAACTTTTCTTTCGTTGCCGTTTTTTGCTTTTCCATCCTCATCGCGCCGTAAACCGCTCCGATCACCAGCAGGATGAGAAAATATATGGCGGTGGTCCGCAATTTCATCTCTGAGACCTCCTCATTCTGGAGACCGCAATTCCGGAAACCAGCACGGCGAGCGGGATCAGTATGATAACCGTCCAGATAAACGATACTCCCTGGGCGCGGGTAAGCATCAGGGGTTTGCTCACGTTCGGCCGCTGGATGGTGATCAGATCGGTCCTGTTGGCCAGATAATTCACCGTGTTCAAGAACAGATCCCCGTTTCCGTATTGATTGAAATTTGAATTGACGGGGAAAAAGGAGTTGCCCGCAACAACGAGTTTTCCCGCCTTCGATGGTTGAGCGGCAACGAGTTGCTTGCCAGCCGCATCAGGCTTGGGCGCGGTTTTGATGGAGGCCATGACCACCAGGGGAACGGGGCCGGGAAGATCTCTTGATTTATCGAAGGTGGCCTTGCCCTGTTTGAGTTCGTCTATATTGCGGTCGGCCCACGCGCTGGCTGAAGTGGCCGCGATCGTTTGCAATTCGATCCCCTTGGGTGGCGTTTTCATAGGGACAACCGACCTGGCGTAGGGGAAGAAAGTAGGCTCGGTGAAATCGCGAGTGATTTCGCTTTGCCCGTATTGCATCACCACGGGGACGGTGGGGCTTGCGCCGAAAAGGCGGCTCAGGCGGTCAACGACCACGTCGCTGCCCACATCGATGCCGTAGCCCTTTAAGAAGCTGGTCATGCCAGTCGGGGTGAGAGGGTCGAGGAGCAGGAAGACCGAGCCTCCGCGGGCCAGGTAGCCGGCCAGTATCTTCTGTTCGCGCTCGGGAATCGGTTTCTGAGGCCCGGCGATGATGAGGGCGGCCGCGTCGGCCGGAACATCGCTTGCCTGCAGCAGGTTTAATTCGCCCACCTTGTAGAGGTCTTTACCAAGGGCGGTTTTGGCGACCGAATAGCTCTCATTTCCATTGGCCGTAAGGGAATGTTCCCCATGTCCGGTCAGAAAGTATATCTTCTGCCGCACGGTGCTTTTAAGCTTGAGAAGGGCGTTTGTAATGTCCTGCTCATCGGCCGCAAGGACCGACTGCTTTTTCCCGTAGCCTTCCAGTACGATTGTTCCGTAGGTTTTTATGCCGTAGCTTCGGGTCATTCGCGGATGCGTATCCGGGTCGATGAACCGGTATGTAATGTTCTTGCTGTAATAGCAGTAGGTTTTTAAAAGGTCCCTGATCTTGCCCTTGCCCTGGGCCCCCTGGCCGCTGCCGGCGATGAAAACCTTGATGGAAACGGGCCTGTTTATGGTTTTAAGAATCTTTCGGGTTTGCTGGGAAAGGCTGAAAGCCCCCATTTCGGTAAGATCGACCCGCCAGGGGTTTTGCTGGGCGATGAGGATGACAAAAACCAGGATCATGAAGAAAATTACAGTGGAGACCACGGTGTTGGCTCCATATGCCCATTTGAGTTTGCGGCCGCTATTTGCCGGCATTTTCATTTCTCCGTCGTTCTTTGGTTTCTTATGATGGATTCCGGGACCGAGGGAAGGTTTGGAGCCCGCCGGTTGAAAAAACGGGCGGGAGAACTGCCTCGGCGGCCCGGTTAACCCCTCCAGCGATAAGAGCTCATCTGCCTCAAGGTGAGGAACAGGAAAAGGGCGGAAAAAGCCCCGTAATAGACGATATCCCTCGAATCGAGCAGTCCTTTGACCATCCCCTTGAAATGATCGGATACCGAAAGATATCCCAGGATGTTTCCTACAACAGGCGGATTGACCGCCGATTTGGCGTCGCCTATAAACCAGAGCATCAGCAGCACCCCGAAGGTGACGATGGCGGCCACGATCTGATTGCTGGTGAGGGTGGAAGCGAAAGTGCCCAGGGAGATAAAAGCGCTGCCCAGAAGCACAAGCCCCCCGTAGCCGCAAACAATGGGCTTCCAGGACGATCCGGCGATCGAGGCCAGCATGATGACGCCCGGAAGTGTGGCGGCAAGGAGCACGGCAAAGGTTGTCATGCAGGCGGCGAACTTGCCCGCAAGGGTTCCAAGATCGGTTACCGGATAGGTGTAGAGCAGTTCCATGGTCCCGTTTTTTCGCTCTTCAGCATAGAGCCTCATGGTCAGAAGAGGTGCCACGAACAGCATGATCACGCTGATGTTCCACAAAAAGGAGCGCATGAACAACTCGGGCATGCTGACGTTTTGAGCGATCTGCGGGTTTTGCGCAACCTGGTAGCTAAACATCACGATCTGTTGCAGGATGAGGTAGAAAAAAACTCCGCACAAAAGCAGGAAAAAGAAGGCCAAGGCATAAAAGATGCGCGACATGAACATTTCGTAGAGTTCTTTTTTATAAACGGGCCAAAAACCTTTCATGACTCGGCTCCCTCCTGGGTCGATTCCTCGGTGACAAGCTGCATGAATATCTCTTCCAGGCTCAGTTGCAAGGTTCGCAACTCAAGAAGTCCGCATCCCTTGCGCACCGCGAGGGCCGCAATATCGGGGCGCATATCCACGGTGGGGTCCGTTTCTATCTGGAACTTGCTCGTTCCATTGCTCGTGCGCAGGACTTTCTGCACCCCCGGCAAGTTTTCAACAGCCCGGGTGAACTCCTCGTGCGGTCCGCTCAGTTCAAGCACGATGGTCGATGTCTTCTGCAGTTGGCTGGTGAGGTTTGCCGGGCTGTCGGTAGCAACGATTTGCCCTTTGTTGATGATCACGACCCTTTTGCAAATCTGGGCCACCTCGGGCAGGATATGGCTGCTTAGAAGAATTGTCCTGTCTTCGCGCAGTTCCTCGATGATACGCCGGATTTCGATGATCTGAGTCGGATCGAGCCCTATGGTGGGTTCATCGAGGATGAGAACCGACGGGTTGTTTAAAAGCGCCTGGGCAAGACCCACACGCTGCTTGAAGCCCTTCGAAAGATTGCCGATAATCCTGTTGGACACCTTTTCCAGGCCGCAGGTCGAGACCACACGGCTTATCTCCGCGCCGATCCTCTTTGCCCCGACTCCCTTGGCCCCGGCGGCAAAACGAAGAAATCGATCCACCGTCAGTTCATTGTAGAGCGGAACGCTTTCGGGCAGGTAGCCGATCGTTTGCCTGATCCGAAGCGAGTCCTCAAGAATGTCGAGTCCCTCGACGGTCGCCGTGCCCGACGACGGAGGAATATAGCAGGTAAGAATACGTATGGTGGTGGATTTACCAGCCCCGTTGGGGCCAAGAAAGCCGACCACTTCACCCTTTTCGACTTGAAAGGAAACATCCTTTATGGCCCCTCTCGGGCCATAAAATTTTGTCAGTCCTTCGGCTTCTATCATTTCAATTCAACCTCGTCTTGCGCCATTACATGTCCCGACAGGGACGCCACGTAGGTCCCTTCCAAAACGGAAAAAGACACCCGACCCGCTTATTATCTCCATTTGAGATTTTTGGCTAGTGCTTCGTCGTTGTTTTTATCTCTTAATCAGGGCTCGATCAACTATTGGCGGCCTGAGGCCATGCTCCCCCCCGGGGGGGCTAAGGAATGATGACCCTGTCTTGCGGGCTGTTGCGTATGGTCCTGGTCCCAAGCGAGGTCATGCACGCCCGGCACAGATACTCGTGGAGTTCGCCATCGGGTAGAACGAGCAACAGTCTACTGTGGACCGGCATGGCCTTCTTGCACCCGGGGCAGTAGAGGGCCGATGCCCTGAATTCTTCGAATTGTTTTCGCGTCGCGGCAGTTGACATGCTAGTCCCAGGAAGGGTTGGCCTCCGGTTGAACGCTCGACATCGGATCCTTGTCGTGCTGCTTATGCCGGTTCCATGGCCACCTTTTGCCCTTGTGCTTCTCCCTTTCCTTCTCCAGTTCCATGAACTCCTTTAGCAGTTCTTCCTGGCGGGGTGTGAGCTGTTTGGGGATCCGCACCTCGACTTCCACAAACAGATCTCCTCGGCCGTAGCCCCTAAGCCTTGGAACGCCCTCGCTCGAAAACTGCACCACTTCGCCCGGCTGTGTTCCAGGCGAAATATTGAGTGTCTTCTCGCCGTCCAGGGTAGGCAAGGCTACCGTATCTCCAAGAATGGCCTGCAAAAAGGATATGGATATCTTCGTATAGAGATTGTCCCCGTCACGTTCAATGTTGGGATGGGTGGCCACTTCGACTCTGACATAGAGATCCCCCGTTACGCCGCCGCGGTAGCCGCTTTCGCCTTCGCCCCTGAGCCGCAGTCTGGTCCCTGAATCAACGCCGGCGGGCACCTTTACCTGGACGGTCCTTTTTTGCCTGATCCGCCCCTGCCCTTGGCATTGTTTGCAAGGTGAGACCAAGACCCGGCCCGTTCCCTGGCATCGGGCACAACTCGTGCTGATACGAAAAAAGCCCTGCGACTGCACCACCTGCCCGGAACCCTGGCAGGCGGGGCAAGTGGTAAGCTTGGTCCCCGGCTCGGCCCCCGAGCCCCCGCACTGAGGACAGGCAAGCATGGTGTTCAGGTCGACATCTTTTTCCGTTCCGAAAATGGCTTCTTCAAAACTTAAATGAAGCGTGACCAACAGGTCGTCGCCGGGCCTCTCGGCGCTACGCTGACGAGTCTGCCCCGCAAAACCGCCGAAGGAGAAAAAGTCCTGAAAAATATCTCCAAACGAACTGAAAATGTCCTCAAAACCCCTGAAGCCGCTAAAACCGGACCCCCGCAGTCCCTCATGGCCATAGGCGTCGTAGAGCTGTCTTTTTTGCGAATCGTGCAAGACCTCGTAGGCCTCGGCGGCTTCCTTGAAATTTTCTTCCGCTTCCTTGTCGCCCGGGTTTCGGTCGGGATGGAATTTCAGGGCAAGTTGCCGGTAAGACTTCTTGATTTCATCCTCGCCAGCCTGGCGCGGTACACCTAAAACTTCGTAATAATCTCTTTTGCCCATCGAGAGTGGTTGCCTCCTCGACTCGATACACTTTCCTACAGGGAATTGATTATCTCAGCAGCAGCTAATTGCTAAACACGATCCGCGACACTGTCAAGCCGGGCGTTGCCTTCGTGTTTCCGCCCCCTGAGCCGTCCAAGGCTCCCCCGCACAAATCTATTCTTCGGGGGGACTCTCCGGGGCCGGCTCTTCTTCCAGGAACTGAGCCGAGCCGTCGAATTCGGCCGAAGCGGCGATGGAGCCGGCCTCTTCGATGATCTCCCGGAGCTCGGAACGCTGCGTTTCGACTTCAGCCATGGGCTCCTGGATTTGAGCCGGCCTGGACTCCTCGATCAGACGGATATTTTCCGGGGTGATCACCCCGGCGGCAATCTCGCGCAAGGCCAGCACGACTTCCTTATTGTCTTTTTCGTTTTCCATCGCTGCCGGTACACCGTGGCGCAACTGCAAAACGCGGCGAACTGCAAGGTGGACCAGCGTAAAGCGGCTGTCCACATTAGCCAGACAATCCTCGACGGTTACCCGGGCCATAGGCGCTTTCTCCTTTTTCGTTAAGCCTTTCGGGATTAAAACGAAAATCGGAGCTGCCCGTATGAGGGAAGTGGTATTGTCAACCATTTCGCGTCATCCGGGCAGCCAGAAAATTCAACTCTTTAGAATCTGACAATATAAACCTGGCGCACGGTGCTTAGCAACTCAAAAAAACCGTGTTTCCCTCTTTTCTTTAAGATAACCATAGAGGAAAGCCCGGTCGAGCAAGAAGGTTTGTATTCGGGGCGGAGATGATTCACTGTGATGGCGCTTCTTGAAATTATCGCTATAATTGACGGATGGGTTCTGGTCGCGTTGTGTTTAAAAAAAACCCCTGCGGGATGGGATGAAGAGTATGGAAAGAGGCATACGGATAGCCGATTTGTTTAAAGAAGAGGAAAAATGGCCGGGCAAGACCGCTGTTGTGCAGGGTTGGGTTAAAACCAGGCGGGATTCCAGGGCGGGCGTGGGGTTCATAGAGCTAAACGACGGCTCGAACCTCAAGGGCGTGCAGATAGTTGTAGAACTCGAAGGTCGGGATTACAGCGGGTTGCTCGGGCAAATCACCACAGGAAGCGCCATCCTGGTGGAAGGCCTTGTGGCGGCATCGCCTGGAAAAGGGCAGAGCATCGAACTTCGCGCCGAACGAATCGAGATCTATGGCCGGGCTGAGGCCGAGACTTACCCGCTGCAAAAAAAGAGACATTCCTTCGAGTATCTGCGCCGTATCGCCCACCTTCGGCCCAGGACCAACACGATAGGCGCGGCCGCAAGAGTGCGCAGCCGTCTGAGTTTTGCCATTCACCGGTTTTTTCAGGACCGGGGCTTCCACTACATCCATACGCCCGTCATTACCGCGAGCGATTGCGAAGGGGCGGGGGAGACATTCCGGGTCACCACGCTCGACCCCGCGCGCCCTGTGAGCGGGCAGACCGAAGACCCCTACAAGAGCGATTTTTTCGCCCGCCCCGCCTTTCTTACCGTGAGCGGACAGCTTCAGGCCGAGATCTATGCCCTTGCCCTCGGGCAAGTCTACACCTTCGGGCCGACTTTCCGGGCGGAAAATTCCAACACCAGCCGCCACCTGGCCGAGTTTTGGATGGTCGAGCCCGAGATGGCCTTCCACGATCTGGAAGACGATCTGGAGGTGGCCCTGGCCTTCATCAAGTATCTGATCGAAGTCGTGCTCGGCGAGTGCGCCCAGGAGGCCGAGTTTTTCAACCGCTTCATCGAGCCCGGCTTGATCGAGCGTCTTGAAAACGCGGTCCGCCGCTCTTCGGAGGTCGTTACTTACACCGAAGCGGTGGACATCCTCTCGAAGTCCGGGGAGAAATTCGCCTTCCCCGTGGAGTGGGGGTGCGACTTTCAGGCCGAACACGAACGCTATCTTACAGAGAAGGTATTCGGCAGGCCTGTGGCCATACTCAATTTCCCCAGGGCACTGAAACCTTTCTACATGCGCGTCAACGACGATCAAAAGACCGTTGCGGCCATGGACATACTGGTGCCGGGGATAGGCGAGATCATCGGAGGATCGCAAAGAGAAGAACGCCTCGACGTGCTGCTCGAACAGATGAGCATGAAAGGCATTCCAAAAGAGGACTACCGCTGGTACATCGAGTTGCGCGAATTCGGCTCCGCTCCGCACTCCGGCTTCGGCCTCGGGTTGGAGCGCCTGGTGCAGTTCGTCACCGGACTCCCCAATATTCGCGAAACGATTCCGTTTCCGAGAACTCCCGGACACGCCGAATTTTAAGAACGTTGCGCGGATTACGGTTTTCTTTTCAGAACAAAAACCTGTTTGACGGGCATGGCGCCGAGCACCTCGATGGCGTTTGAAAGTCTGGAGGGCTCCGTCTCAAGCTCCTCCCAGGAGTTCAAAATCACACACTCCCCCTCCCGGCCTATGAGGACGGGCACGGTCTTTTTGGAAGGCTTTTTGCCCTCGAAAACCATTCCGCCGGGCTCCTCGGGCTTTACGAGTCTGCAATCGACGCTGAATGAATCGACGGTGCGGTACATCGTGGAGGTGATGAAGCAATCCGCGGATACCGGCTCCATTCTGCCGTTTTCCACAATGAAGACGCCGTTTTCACTCGTTGGTTGTTCGGTTTCAACAACGGGTTCTTCTTTCTGGTCCTTTTCCAAAAAGGAGAGCTGACCATCTTTTGCTTTTGCGCCGTCCTTGCGTCTCATTACAAAATGCTCCTTGAATTTTCCGGAATTTCTCAGTGTCTCAAGTGCGTCGCCCAATTGGACCCGCGGGCCGCGGGCGCGCGTTTGATAGCAGTCCGAGCGGCACAACAGGCATCGGAATACAGGAATCCTGCACTCCTCATCTTTGCACCAGACATATTGGGTCACGATCGTTCACTCAGCTACGGGGGGTATCTCCAAAGGCTCGCATTCTAACCCATCAGATTGCTGAATAATACAGAAATGGATGCCAACCGGCCCATTTGGGGGACAAAAAATCAACAAGCGCGCAATTGCCGAATTCGCTTGATCGCAGAGAGCCTTCTGTATCAAAATAGGCGTTCGATAACCAGCCGATTGTGGAGACGCCATGAAAATGACCGTGGGTAGCTGTACCCGTCTGCTAAAGACTTCGCTTCTGCTCTTCGTTGCTCTGATGACTCTATCCTGCGCCACCGCCGCGGGTCCGGACAGAAGGGCCAAAAAGCTTCTTAAACAGTCCGTCGATCTTTTCAACGGCGATATCCGCTGGCAGGATTACGAGACGGCGAAAAAATTCATTCCTCAAACGCAGGGCAACAGCTTTTGGGCGCAAATGGACAGGATGAAGCGGGACATCCGGCTAACCGACTATGAGATCCGGGATATCGCTTTTTGCGAAAATGGCCTCTCGGCGACCGCAAAGGTGCACTATCAATACTGGAGCGTGGAATCCCCGATTTTAAGGAACGCGACCATAACGCAGAAATGGCGCTTCAACGAGCGCAAAAAAATATGGCAGGTTATAGAGCCCGGTTTTAAAGCCATACGGAAAAACTCTTCGGATGTCGAACTGCGGCGGTGATTCGCCGCTAGTGGCCGAGGAGCCGGATTTGGAAAAGAAGCGGCCAGAGCTTTCCGGTGACAAAAATCCTGTCTTTTTTTGCATCGTAGGCGATGCCGTTCAAGACCTCCGCGCTTGGGGGCAGTTGCCGGCGCAGAGCCGAGAGGTCGAGCCACCCGGTGACCTGGCCGGTTTCGGGTGATATTATGAGGATGTAGTCTTTGTGCCAAACGTTGGCGAAAATTTTCCCCTTGATCCACTCGAGTTCATTTAGCATCGGAACAGGCCTGCCCATATCTCGAACCTGCAGTAAACGCTTCACGGCGAAGGTTTTTGGATCGATGAATTCAAGCTCCGAGCTTCCGTTGCTCATAATGAGACAATTATCGCCAACAGTTAGCCCCCAGCCTTCTCCCGCGTACCGGAACCGGCGCTTTAGGGCAAAGGTGTGCAGATCGTATTGGAAGGCTAGCCCGTTTTTCCAGGTGAGTTGAAACAGGGAGCCGTCCAAGATCGCCAGGCCTTCTCCGAAAAATTGCGAGGGAAGATCGTCTTCTTTTAGGACCCGGCCGGTGTGGAGATCGACCTTCCTAAGGCTTGAGCGGTTATTGAGCCCCGTGCTTTCATAGAGGTTGCCGTTTGCGAACAGGAGCCCCTCGGTGAAGGCCCCCGGATCGTGGGGATAGTTTTTTACGACCTTGAACTGGAGCAGGGGAGCGCCGGGACGGGTTTGGCAAGGCGAAAAAGGTTGCCAAGCCAGGGCCGCCCGACGCGGCAGTGCGAAAAAGGCGGCCCAGAGGCAAAGAATGAAAAAGACAAACCGTGTTTGCAAAGACATTTTAGTGCGTTCAGCCCTTGGCGGCGCAGCCGTTTGCCGAGGTTCTGCCCACGCTGTGATAGGTGAATCCGAGCTGTTGCATGGCCGCGGGCCTGTAGACGTTGCGCAGATCGATAAACAGAGGCTCCTTGAGCAGACTCTTGACCCGATACAGGTCGAGCGCCCGGTATTCGTTCCATTCGGTCATGAGCACAAGAGCGTCCGCGCCTTCGCAAGCCTCGTAGGGGTTTGCGCAAAATGTCACGCCCGCCAGCAGTTTGGCCGCCTCCTCCATTGCCTGGGGGTCGTGAGCGCGAACCGAGGCGCCGTGTTCGATCAGCTTGGAAATAATGGTGATGGCCGGTGAGTCCCTTACATCGTCTGTTTCGGGCTTGAAGGCAAGACCAAGAACCGCGATGGTTTTCCCGCCCTCCGTGCCGCCGAGGGCCTGCCTGATTTTTCGAGTCATGCGCGCCTTCTGAGCGGCGTTGACCTCAATGGTCGCCTCGATGATGCGAAAAGCCACCCCGTTTTCCTGGGCTATTCGCAGCAGTGCCTGGGTGTCTTTGGGAAAGCACGACCCGCCGTAGCCCGGACCGGCATGAAGAAATTTTTTCCCGATCCTGCCGTCAAGGCCTATGCCCTTGGCCACATCCTGCACATTGCCGCCGATCTCCTCGCAAAGGGATGCGATCTCGTTTATGAAACTGATCTTGGTGGCAAGAAAGGCATTGGCGGCGTACTTTATGAGTTCGGCCGTCTCGATGGTGGTGATGACAAAAGGGGTTTCAATCAGGTAGAGCGGTCTGTAGACGGCTCTAAGCACTTCTTCGGCCCTTTTGGAATTTACCCCCAAGACGATCCGGTCCGGACGCATGAAGTCGTTTATGGCCGCTCCCTCGCGCAGGAACTCGGGGTTGCTCGCAACGTCGAAAGAGGCATCGGGATTGGTTTGGGAGATGATCCTTCTTACCTGCGCGGCTGTCCCCACCGGTACGGTGCTCTTGTCGATCACCACCGTGTAATCGCGCAGAAAGGGCGCCATCTGGCGGGCCGCCTCGTAGACGTAACTGAGGTCCGCGTAGCCGTCGCCGCGTCGTGAGGCCGGAGTTCCAACGGCAATGAAAACCACTTCGGCCTCCGGAACGCAAGGCGTGTATTGAGTCGAGAAAATGAGCCGACCCGCCTGTGTGTTCTTCTTGATCATCGTGTCAAGACCGGGCTCATAAATGGGGATTTCCCCGTTGCTCAGCCGCAGGATCCTTGCTTCATCGTAATCAACACAAGTGACCTCATGGCCGAACTCGGCAAGGCATGCCCCGCTCACCAGTCCAACATAACCCGCGCCTATGATTGCTATTTTCATTTGAATGACCAGTTCGGAAGGGTTGATGAATGTTGCGGCAGGCCCTTAAAAGCCGATAGCCCCGAGGGATTTCGTCCCCGGGCTCGCGCCGCCCCATACCGCGTTACAAGTGGCCTCACATACCAGCTTTGTGCGAGAAAATCAACTGGTCGTATCCGGGCTCCCGGGGCCTCACGCTGATATAGGTGAAAAATTCTCCGTCCAAGAGGCAGT
This sequence comes from Deltaproteobacteria bacterium, assembly GCA_021777755.1. Lineage (GTDB taxonomy): Bacteria > Desulfobacterota > Syntrophobacteria > Syntrophobacterales > Syntrophobacteraceae > SbD1. The sequence continues at coordinate 17,639 of JAJYDE010000042.1, read as the reverse complement.
TGCGAAGACAAATTTTTCTTTCGACCGGTTTTCGACCAACGACGGCAGGGGGCATGACCTTCCGTGGCGACACAGAATTTAACTTCGACGGGAATTATCAGGGCAGGAGATAAAATCCAATTATTTTCTTGCTGTGTCCATCTATGCTCGTAACTTCGGTCCCCACATTCAGGCCCTGAATGTAACGAACGGCTACGATCATGTTAACGGATTGATTATCGATGCTGAAAGCAACCCCGAGCTTCTGATCAAATTTGTAGGCGCCGTTCGCTGGAGCTTGAAACTGCACGCCGCCGATGGATACGTCCATTATTCGAATAAGGTCGCTTTTGGCCGGATTGCCGTTCGTAAAGCACTTTCCCTTTAAGTCGAGTGCTTTACGGTAATGTATCCTTTTTTCGAAGGAAACGATGAAACTGGAGCCGCAACTGCATTTGACCATGCTCGAACGTGGGACTTCCCTGTTGGCAAAAGAAATCTCTTTGAATTTTCCGCAATTGCCGCAAACGACACAGGCATTGCGAGCTTCGTCCAGGTAGACCTTTACCTTTTCCACGACTCACCCCGCAGGGAAAGGAGCATGATGAGAGGCGAATTGACGCATGGGATTCTCAAGAGCTAATACTGACCCGTATTTAGTTTGAAGAACTTTGTTTCCATTTGCAAGTGTTTTTTAAGACGAATTTTAAAGTCGATAGGAGATATTTTGATCGAGGGCTATGATCTGCGCGGCATCGCGGGGGGGGGGGGGCGCGCCCGCCGCGCTTTCGTTTTTTCAGCGGGACCTTCAAACAGCAACCGGTTTCGAGAAGGATTTGCTTGCGGAGTGAAGTCTTGGCGCGGGCGCTTAATCCTCCAAATTCAACACGGAAGAGGACTTGAGAGCTATCGAAGAGGCCGAAGAGGACATAAGGCGGGGAAAAGTGAAACCATGGCAACAGGTTAAAAGGGAACTCGGGCTATGAGGCTTGTCATTTCGACGCGGGCTGAAAAGGACTTGCTCTCTATGGACCCGAAGGACAGGCAAAGAGTCCAGGAAGGGATTGACAGGGCGTAGGCGGACATGCGGACTGCCGACATTTTAAAATTCGGGGCCAGTGACGACAGATGGCGTCTCCGAGTCGGCGACTTCCGGGCGATACTTCGCATCGACCAAAGCGAAGGCGTCATCTACGCGCTCAGGGTAACGCACAGGAAAGAAGCGTACAGATAATCAGCTATCCGGGAATAGAGCGGGTGTCATGAACCCGCTCATTTATTGAAGACGGCAAGTCAGTTCCACTCGACCGGGAAGGCCACCGAGTTTTCTGGGCGATGGGTCAAGGATACACGAGCGAGTAAAACGGGCTCGAGCCGCATTCGCGCACACTGTATGCTCACCAAAGAAAAAAGACCCGACGGCAGTCCCGCCAAGCCCTTGAAATTCCTGGCAGGCCAGGAGGGATTCGAACCCCCAACCCCCGGATTTGGAGTCCGGTGCTCTAGCCGTTAGAGCTACTGGCCTGCAGGAAGGACTCCTTATAACTGGTTTGGCTTGTCGATGCAAAGCAAAAATCACGAAGGCCCGCCCTCCTGGGGGTTTTCTACTTTTTGCTTTTCCTGCCGGGGGGGTTCGCATATACTGTTTACATCTCTGGCTTTATCCATGTTTCCCGAGCCCCTGGCGATTCGACCGATTACCCCGTTGCTCATCACCTTCGGGGGTCATATTGCCTGAGGGCTCTTGTTTGCCCGGGAAACACCGGCGGCGGATGGGGCCGCGGCCGATTTTGCGGGGGGGTGCGCGTTGAAAATCAAATATTGCAAAAAATACGAAAAATATGTGAGCGAACAGCATTGTGAATTTTTTAATGACGGGCGCTCCTGTGAATTTTATAGTCAAACGAGCTGGCCGAGCATAAAGGAACTCCTTAAAGATGCCGACAGGCCGAAGTGGGAGGCAAACGCCATTATCAAGCCCTTCAATTGCGGCCTGATGAGCAGGGAAATTACGCACGAGAGAAATCGGGCGCGTCGCATGGGCAAACGCGCGGGTATGTCTTCCCAGAGTTGATTTCGGCTTCGGGCTGAAAGTCTTTGCAAAAAAAATCAATATGGTTCAACGCTCACGGGCTTTTTCCATCCTGCCCCGCGGGGCGGCGCTCTTTCCCGCCTCTGGCGGCTGCCCGTCGTTATGGCGGCAGGCCTTTGAGAAAACCCGCAACGGAGAAGTGTGTCGATGTTTAAGAAGCTGCTTGTGGCAAACAGGGGTGAGATCGCAATACGCATCATGCGGTCGGCCCAGGAATTGGGAATAAAGACCGTTGCGGTCTACGAGGAAACGGACAAGACCTCGATGCACATCATGCGCGCCGATGAGGCGGTTTGCATCGGCAGCGGCCCGAGGCGCGACTATCTGAACATTGAACGCATCATCCAGGCCGCCCAGAGAACCGGGGCTGAAGCCATACACCCGGGGTACGGCTTTCTGGCCGAAAATCCCGCATTTCCCAAACAGTGCACCGAAGCCGGCCTGGTCTTCGTTGGCCCTCCCCCGCAGGTCATCATCGACATGGGCAGCAAGGTGATAGCCCGCCGGGTCATGTCCGAGGCGGGGATCCCCTCGATCCCCGGGACCTCGGTGCTGCCCGCGGGAGACGAGGGCAAGCGGCTGGCAGCCGAGTTTGCCGAAAAGCATCGTTTCCCCATAATGGTCAAGGCGGTTGCCGGAGGCGGAGGCAGAGGGATCCGGGTCGCCCAGAACAGGAGCGAACTGGAAAGGTTTATCGAAGTCGGGCGCTCGGAAGCCAAGATGGCCTTCGGAAATGGCGATGTCTATCTGGAAAAGGGGCTCACCAACCCCAGGCACATCGAGGTCCAAATTCTGGCCGATCGGCACGGCAATGTCATCCATATGGGGACGAGGAACTGTTCGATACAGCGGCGGCATCAAAAGATGATCGAAATCGCCCCGGCCTTTCTGCCCGACTATCTGACGGAGAAAATTTGCCGCACCGCCGTCCAGGCGGCAAGGGCCTGCAACTATTTGAGCGCGGGGACGGTGGAATTTTTGCTCGACCAGGAAGACAATTATTACTTTCTGGAGGTTAACACCCGGATACAGGTCGAGCATACCGTAACGGAGGTCATCACGGGCATTGATATCGTGCGCGAACAGCTTCTCGTGGCCGCCGGAAGCCCCCTTTCGGTGACCCAGGAAGACGTATCGTTTCGGGGAGCGGCCATAGAGTTGAGGATAACCGCCGAAGATCCGAAAAACAATTTTATGCCCAACCCCGGGCTGATAGAAATCTACCAGTCCCCGGGAGGCCATGGAACCCGAATGGACGGTGCGGTCTATCAGGGGTATGAAATTCCGCGCTACTATGATTCCATGCTGTGCAAACTGACCGTTTACGGATTTACCTGGAAAGAGGCCGTGGACCGTCTGCGCCGATCCTTGGACAGTTTTCTCATAGCGGGCGTAAAGACCACCATCCCCTATTACAAGCAGATCGTGACGGATGCCGATTTTATCAACCAGGATTTCGATACATCCTATATAGAAACACATCCGCGGCTCCTGGACTACCAGGAGGAAGTCCCCCCGATTGGCAAACTGGCAAGCCTTGTGGCAGAGATAAACGCCTACGGCTACAACCCTTACAGTTGAGCGCCACGACCCCGGAAAATCAAGCTTGTAGGAGCTTTGCAAGATGGCTGAGCGACAAAGAGTTTCACCACAGATGCGGACTGCGGAAATCCTGGATTTTTTGCGCAAAACTCCGGGGGTGTTCCTCACCAACAACGAGCGCGACCTTTCCCAGTCCGACTACATGTGCCGGATCATGCCTCAAACGACCCTCAAGGTCGCTCCTTATCGGGACGCCACGGGATATTTCGCCTTTGAGATATTCGGCGGGGCCACGATGCACATGGATCTCATAAAAAAGCAGGTCAATCCCTTCGAAAAGCTCAGGCTGGTTCGCAAGGCGATGCCCAATACCCTGATCCAGGGGCTTTGCAGGGGGAAACATCTTTTCGGCTATCGTCCCTACCCCGATAACGTCGTGGAAATGACGGTGAGGCTTTTTTCCAAATACGTGGACGTCTGGAGAATGTACGATTGCATGAACTACATTCCCAATCTGGTTGTCGCGGCAAATGCGGTCAAGGAAGCCGGCAGGCTTCTCATGCCCTGCATCTGCTTCAGCACGGGGGAAGGACATACCGATGATTTTTACCTGGGCAAAGTCGAGGAGGTTTTATCGCTTCTTGGCGAAAACATCGTCTTGTGCATCAAGAATCATTCGGCCCTGGGCTCCCCGGCGCGCATCGCGGAACTGGTTGGCGCCATCCGGAAAAGATTTCCCTCCCTTTTGATCTCCTACCACGGCCATAACACGGACGGAAACGATCTGGCCCGCCTGATGGCCGCGGTGCAGGAGGGTGTAAAGATCGTCGAGGTTGCCGATCATGGTTTTGGCGGCAGCTACAGCCAGACGCCGGCCTTGAGCGCCATTCAGAATCTTCGCGATTACGGCTTCAAGACCCCAGGGTTGAGCATCGCCCCGGTGCTGGACGCCTCCGATATCCTGCGGCGTGAGCGACGCCTCTATGATGAATTCACAGGCTCCTTTCACGGATTCGATCCGACCGTGAAGCGCCACAAGCTGCCGGGGGGGGCTCTCCGGATGGCCATGGAACAGGCCGAAAAGGCCGGCCTTCTTGAACGCGCCCACGAGCTTTTCAATGAAGTGATCCAGGTTGGCAGGGAATTGGGAAACATATGGGTGGTGACGCCCGGTAGCCAGCTTCTCTGGGCAACGGCCATGAGCAATGTGCTAAACGGTCGCTACGAAAAGCCCTCCGACGACTTGAAGCGGCTGCTGCTCGGTCGCTACGGACCGTTTCCCTTCTACGATCCTCCCGAATGGATTTTCAAAAAGGTGCTCGAAAGCGGCAGGGCGGACGGCAAGGGGTGGGATGAAATCCTGGCCGATGAAGGCGGTCTTCAGGACCTGGCCGATGAAGACTTCAAAGCCCGGCGCCTCCAGCTCGAATCCAAGCTCAAGCGCCTCTCGACAAATGAAGAGCTTTGCATCTATTTGCAATTTCCAAGGGACGCCCTGGAGTTCATGAAGTTCGAGGAGCGCTTCGGGAAGACATGGCTGCTTCCCCCCGAGGTGTGGTTTCATAAAGGGGGGTTTCCCGACGGCACGCGAATCTCCTTTGCCGATGAGGCAGGCAAGACCCACAATATCGATCTGATTTCCACCCGAAAGACAGCCGACGGGGTCCAGACCTCACTTCTGGTCGACTACCACTTCCAGACATACAAGACGCAGAAGGGCGGTGATTAACGATCGACGAGGCGCGGATGGAAAAGCACATCGACCTCTTTTTGATTCACCTGGCGGTCGAGCGAGGACTTAGTGCCAACACGATCGCGGCCTATTCGGCCGATCTCGCCCATTTCAGCGCATATTTGAAGGAATCGGGCCTTTCGAATTGGCGGGAGGTTTGCCAAACCAGCATAAGCGGGTATATTCAAAGTATGGGGATATCGCTTTGCGCCCGCTCCAGGGCTCGAAGGCTGGCCGCGCTTCGGTCCTTTTTCGGATTTTTGCTGAAGACGGGCCATATCGGTTCCAACCCCGCCTCACTGGTCCATTTCCCCAAACTTGGCCCTCAGCTGCCCAAAACGCTGACCTCGGCCCAGATCGGGGCGTTGCTCGCCGGCCCCGATGTCTCCAAGCCCCTGGGCCTGAGAGACCGGGCCATGTTCGAACTGCTCTACGCATGCGGCCTGAGGGTGAGCGAACTCTCCGAGTTGCGGGTGAGCCAGGTCGCGCTCGACCCCGGCTACGTGAGAGTGCATGGAAAGGGTGACAAGGAGCGGCTTGTGCCCATGGGGGAAATTGCCGCGCAGTGGCTGAGAGATTACCTGCAAAGCGCACGGCGCCTTCTGTTGAAAGGCGGCTTTGCCGCGCAGATCTTTTTAAACTCCCGCGGTGAGGGGATTTCCAGGCAGGGGGTTTGGAAGATTATCAAAACCTGTGCGCTAAAAGCCGGTATCGCGGTCAACATCACTCCGCACATGCTGAGGCATTCGTTCGCCACACACCTTCTGGAAAACGGCGCGGATCTTCGGTCTTTGCAGATAATGCTCGGCCACTCCGATATTTCGACGACCCAGATTTACACCCATGTGGCCAGGGAGCGCCTAAAAGAGATACACTCCCGGTATCACCCGAGGCCATGAGCAGCGGACAAACGGAAGTCAACGGCCGGGGGGCGGGAACAGTCCGGCCGGAAATGAGTGCCATGGAAGTCATTACCACCCACATAAACGCCGACTTTGACGCAATGGGATCGATGATTGCGGCAAAAAAGCTCTATCCCGGAGCCCTTCTGGTATTTCCCGGCTCCCAGGAACGTACTCTCCGGGAATACTTCATCAAGTCCACGGTTTATATCTACGGTTTCACCCGCCTTCGAGACATCGAGGTCGAAGAGGTTACCCGGCTCATTCTGGTTGACACGCGACAAGCGTCCCGAATCGGCAAGTTTGTCGATATTCTCAAAAAGCCCGGCCTGGAGGTGCATGTCTACGATCACCATCCCGATGCCGAAGACGACGTGAAAGCGGATCTTTCGATTGTAAAAAACGTGGGTTCGACGGTGACTCTTCTCACCGGGCTTTTCATGGAGCGCGGCATCGAGGTCTCTTCGGAAGAGGCCACCATCATGAGCCTTGGCATCTTTGAGGACACCGGGTCTTTTACCTTCAGCAGCACCACGCCCGAGGATTTCGAGGCCGCCGCCTTTTTGCTAAAATCCGGGGCCAATCTGAACGTGGTCTCCGACATGGTGAGCCAGGAACTGAGCGCCGAACAGATCACACTGCTGAACGAATTGATTCAGTCGGCCAAAAAAATCAACGTCAACGGCGTGGAGGTGTGTCTGACTTCCGTGTCGGTTGACAGGTACGTGGGAGATTTCGCCGTTCTTGTCCACAAGTTGCGCGATATCGAGAGCCTCGACGTGGTGTTCGCCCTTGCGTGCATGGACGACCGGGTCTACCTGGTGGCCAGGAGTCGGCTTCCCGAGGTAAACGTTGCAACGGTTGCCTCGATCTTCGGGGGAGGCGGGCATGCGACCGCGGCCTCCGCGAGCATAAAGGATTTGACCCTCGTACAGACCGAAGAAAAACTCGTCGATGTGCTCCGCCGGCACATCCATCCCTATCCGACCGCCGAAAACCTCATGACCAGTCCCGCGATTCATACCGAACCAGCGGTGGAAATCGCCGAGGCCCACCTCACCATGGTGCGCTACAACATTAACGCGATGCCGGTGCTTGAAAACGACATCCTGGTTGGACTGATCACCCGGCAGGTGCTCGAAAAAGCCCTTTTCCACGGTCTCCAGAAGCAGACCGTGGCTGAATTCATGAATACCGATTTTGCCTCTGTAAGCCCCGAAGCTGGCCTTGTGGAAATCCAGACCTTCCTGGTCGAACTCCATCAGCGCATTCTGCCCGTGGTGGGCGAGGGGAAAGTGCTGGGTGTTATAACCCGGCGCGATCTGCTGGATTTGATGCGCAGCGACCACAGCGAGCAAAGGCCGCCCGCCGGCGAGTACTCACAGATCCACTGGTCTAAGAGGAAAAGCATCCGCTCGGTGCTCTCCGAACAGCTTCCCCGTAGTCTTATCGGAATGCTCAAAGAATTCGGGCAGCTTGCTGAAAACCTGGGATTTCGCGCTTTTGCGGTGGGCGGCTTTGTCCGCGATCTGCTCCTTCGCTGCCCCAATTTCGACCTGGACATCGTGGTCGAGGGAAACGCGATCGAATTCGCCAGGGCTTTTTCGGAAAAATACAAGGTCAAGATCAAGCTGCACAGAAAATTCAGCACGGCGATGCTGGTCTTTCCCGACGGGCAGACCGTCGATGTCGCTTCGGCAAGGTTCGAATACTATCAGCACCCGGCGGCCCTGCCCATCGTCGAATTCAGCTCGCTTAAAATGGATCTCTACCGCAGGGATTTTACGATAAACACCCTGGCTATCGCCTTAAACCCCGACGAGTTCGGTGAGCTGATAGATTTTTTCAACGGCCAGCGCGATATAAAAGACAAAATCATTCGGGTCCTTCACAACCTCAGCCTTATCGAAGACCCGACCCGGATTCTCAGGGCCATTCGGTTCGAGCAGCGCTTCGGCTTCCGACTGGGAAAGCAGACCGCCTCGCTCATTCGTAATGCGGTGCGCATGGGGCTCATTGAAAAGCTCGGGGGCCGACGCCTTTTTCATGAAACAGCGCTCATTTTGGAAGAAGACGATCCCTTGCCGGCACTTCGCAGAATGGCCGACTTCGGTGTCATGGCCGCGCTGTCCGCCCAAATCAATTTCGACAGGAAAATGGAGGAGATCTTCGGCAGGCTGCGAGAGGTCATTTCCTGGTATCGGCTGAGTTTTCTTGACGAACCGCTCGAACGATGGCAGGTATACCTTCTCGGGCTTTTTTCAAACCTTGCCCGCGAACAAGTGGTCAAGGCGTGCGACCGGCTCCTTTTATCCGAAAACCAGCGCGACCGGCTGCTCTGGACCCTGGAACACACCGGCAGGTTGCTCAAGTCTTTTTTTCCCGATCTGTCCAGGCGAAAACCCAGTGAAGTCTACCGGGTGCTTCTACCGTTCAGGGCCGAGGAATTGCTTTTCCTCATGGGAAGAGCCGAAAAGGAAGCGATCCGAAAAGCTGTGAGCTATTTTTTCCACAGGTACAGGAATACCCGAACCGAGTTGAAGGGAAAGGATCTGAAGGCAATGGGGGTACCCCCCGGCCCCATTTATCGCCGGCTGCTCGACGAACTCCTGGATGCAAGAATCGACAAGTTGGTTCAGAGTCGCCACGAGGAGATTAATTATCTCCTGTCCACATGGCCCGAGCTGTTTTCAGAGGCTGCGAAATCGGAGTGGCGGAATTTTTGTTAATGAAACAAGGGTGCAACTTCCATGAACCATGCTCAAGAAATACTCATCATGATCGTGCCGTTGCTGGCGGCGATAATTCTCCACGAGGTCTCCCACGGCTGGGTGGCTGAAAAACTGGGGGACCCGACGGCCAGGTCGATGGGCCGCATTACGCTCAACCCCATATCGCACATCGATCCGGTGGGCTCCATCCTTGTTCCCGGCCTACTGCTGGTGACAGGCGCCCACTTTTTGTTCGGCTGGGCAAAACCCGTGCCGGTAAATTTTGGCAATTTGCGCGGCGGGCGCAAAAGCATGGCGCTTGTTGCCCTTTCAGGGCCAGCCACCAACTTTTTGCTGGCCGTGCTGAGTGCGATCATCTATCACCTCACTTTCGGCGCCGGTCCGATCCACCTGATGGCCGCCGATTCGGTAATCGTCAACCTGGTGCTCATGGTTTTCAATCTCTTGCCCGTTCTTCCGCTCGACGGCGGCAGGATCGCCGTGGGTCTGCTCCCGGAAAGCCTGGCCATACCCCTGCAGCGAACCGAAAGATGGGGAATGCTCATCGTATTGCTCTTGATCGTATCGCATGTGTGGACACGCGTGCTGGGTCCGGTTATATATCTGCTTCTGCGAATTCTGGGCATGAGAATCTGACATAAAGGTAAAGGAGACAAGGCCTGTCATGGCTGATAGGAAACGAGTACTTAGCGGCATGCGCCCCACCGGGCGCCTTCATCTGGGCAACCTCCACGGCGCCCTGGAAAACTGGATCAGACTTCAGGACCAGTACGAATGTTTTTACTTCGTGGCCGACTGGCACGCGCTTACCACCGACTACGCCTCGCCGGGAAATATAGGCGAAAACTCTCGTGAAATGGTGCTCGACTGGTTGAGCGCGGGTCTCGACCCGCGGCGCTCGACGATCTTTGTTCAGTCGCAGATCAAGGAGCACGCCGAGCTATATCTTCTGCTCGCAATGATCACACCGCTCGCCTGGCTTGAGCGCAATCCCACCTACAAGGAACAACAGCAGCAATTGGAGCACAAAGACCTCGGGACCTACGGGTTTCTCGGCTATCCGGTGCTCCAGGCCGCGGACATAATTATTTACCGCGCCAACGGCGTACCCGTGGGCAAGGACCAACTGCCGCACATCGAGCTGACCAGGGAAATCGCCCGCAGGTTCAACTACCTCTATAAATCCGAAATTTTTCCCGAACCCGACGGCCTGCTCACCGAGGCCCCCGTGCTTCCGGGCCTTGACGGCCGCAAGATGAGCAAGAGCTACGGCAACTGCATCTTCATCACCGATTCGGGAAAGGATATAGCTGAAAAAATTTCCAGGATGATGACCGATCCGCAGAGGGTGAGGCGAAATGATCCCGGAAACCCCGAGGTTTGCCCTGTTTTCGCCTACCACAAGCTCTACTCCTCGGCTTCGGAAATCGAGGAGATCGCCCACGGGTGCCGTAGCGCGGGTATCGGTTGCGTCGAATGCAAAAAAATATTGATCCGTAACGTTGCCGCCCGGCTCGCGCCCGTTCGCGAAAGGCGCGCAAAGTTTGAAAGCGACCCGGACGGGCTGAGGGACATTATCGCCGCCGGCAATGCCAGGGCCGCTCGCGAGGCCTCGGCCACCATGGAGCTTGTGCGTCGCGCCATCGGCATCTGAGCGGGGGGAGGGAAAGGATTTCGACCAGGGTGAGCGAAGTTCAGGCCACGGGCCTAATGCGGCTTCAAAAATTTCTTGCGCAGGCGGGCGTCGCATCCAGGCGCGCCGCCGAGCAAATGATTCGGCAGGGTAGAGTCGAAGTCAACGGCCGCAGGGCCGAACTGGGCTCGAGCGTCGATCCTTTAAAAGACCTCGTTCGCGTTGATGACAAGGAAATCTCCGTGAAGCCGGGCCGGGTGCTTTTGGCCTTCAACAAGCCCGCCGGTTGTGTCACCACGGTTTCCGATCCCCAAGGACGAAAAACCGTTATGGATTTTTTTCCGGGTTTGCCAACGCGTGTTTTCCCGGTGGGCAGGCTGGACTATGACGCCGAAGGCTTGCTGCTGCTCACTAATGATGGAGAACTCGCCAATCGGCTCCTGCATCCCCGTTATGGAATCACCAAGGTCTATGATGTAAAAATAAAGGGACATCCCGACAAAAAAGCGATAGAAGAACTGCGCGGGGGGGTGCGAATCGAAGAAGGCGTCACCGCCCCGGCCGAAGTTGAGGTGATCGGACGACTTCCCGGCTCGGCCTGGCTGCGGATCACTCTGCACCAGGGCTGGAATCGCCAGATCAAGCGCATGGGACTTGCGGTCGGACATCCGGTCTTGAAGATCAGGCGCATAGCCTACGGGCCGGTGGTTCTTGGAAAATTGCCCTCGGGCGGGCATCGAGCGCTCGGCCCGCAGGAAATCCGGAAAATCTACGAGGAAGCCAATCTTTACATGGAGTGATGCCTGAGATGAATTCGAGGCGAGGTTATCCTTATGGGTCTGCCGGTCCCTTTTACAGCGGTCGAAGGGAGAAGGAGAAAAAACCGCGGTCGTCCGGACACGGGCGCGCGATTGTCATCGGCGTGGTTGTATTGGCGCTTTTGGGCGCAGCCTTGTTTTTTTTGCTGCCGAAGGGGAAGATCTTTCCCGGCAGGCTCATGGCGCTTAATTTCCTGCATAACGGGCAGGACATGCTCCTGCTTCCCGATTCGCAGGTCGTGATCAACCCGAGGGACACGCTGCAACTTACGGCCGTAAAAACCGACGGGTGGCTCTCCTGGGGGACCAGGGTCGTAAGCCCCGAGGTCGATATCAAGCCCCTCACAACGCCTCCGGGCATGGTCATAAGGGATCTTTTTTCCGGAGAATCCTTTGAAAAACCCAAGAGTCTCGTCATCACGGTATTGCTCTGGAACCGGCCGATAGGCAAGGTCACCTTCCTTGTCCAACTCGACTACAAGGACTGGCTGAGCAAGGCCAACGCGACTCCCGACCTCGATCTGAGAATTGAATACCTGGAAAAGGCCCTTGCCGACAACAGCTCCAACATACTCATCAAAACCCAGCTTGCCGGACTCTATTTCGATATCAAACACTATAAGGAAGCCGAAAAGCTCTATAAGGAAATCAACCAGTCCGGAGAATCCCGGGACATCTCCGAAAAGCTTCTTATGATCTACCAGGCCGAGAATAAACCGAACGAGGCCCTCCGGCTCTACCTGGCTCTCATGAAAATGACCGGCGATAAGCAAACTTTCGCAGATTTTCTAAACTACTTGAAAAAGAAAAAGAGCGTCAGCCAGGCCCAGGGTTTTCTTGAAAAGCATGTGCGCGACTTTCCGCAGCCCTTCCGAACCCAGGTCCTGGTGGAAATTGCCGAGCTGGCGGGAGCCCGCAAGGACTGGCAAGGCGCCGCCCGGGCCTGGCGGGATGCCCAAAATGCCGGGATGCAGAACTCCGATGTGCAGTATAACCTCGCCGTGACCCTCATGCGCACCGGCAAGACCGATGAGGCCCTGGCGGCATTTGAAAAGTACCTGCAAAAAAACCCCAACGACCCGAAGACCCTTGGGCTGGTCGCCGACCTCTGCATTAAAGCGGGAAAATTCGGCAGGGCCAAGTCCATCTACGAAACGATGGTCAAGGAAAACCCCGGCGACAAACAGGCACTTGTCAACCTTGTGGCTTTGGAGCAGAAAACAAATGATCAGCCCGGCGAAATCGCCGCTTACCAAAAGCTTCTGCACGCCGATCCAAATAACCGAAAATACCTTTTCAATCTGGCGATGCTCTACATTCAGCAGAAAAGCTACGACAAAGCCGTGGCCCCCCTTAAGAGCCTTGTCGCCTTGGCTCCGCAAGACACTAAAAGCCTGAAACAACTGCTTGTCGTCTACCAGAAGACAAACGACGCAAACGGCCAGGCCAGAGTTCGCCTCCAGCTCGCAAAGCTTAGCCCCAATGACTCGGGAAATCTCGACGCCCTCTACAGGTCTTTTGCTCAAAAGAAAGACTACAAAGGCATGCAGACTTTTTTCCGCTCCATGGCGGCTCAAAACCCCAATTCGGTCAACGTGCATAAATATCTTCTGGAAGCGGCCACAAAGCTTGGCGACCAAAAGTCCGCCCTGCACGAACTCGAACAACTCGTCCGACTCCAGCCCCAGCAGAAGGAATACCACCGCCTTGCGGCCTATATCTACGAAAAGCAAGGCAATTACAGCGCCGCCGCCGCCCAACTTCAGACCGTACTAAAGCTTGATTTCAAGGATAAGAAGGCGCAACAGGATTACGAAAGAGTAAAGCTCGAGCAGTTGCAGCACGGAGGGTTGAAGGCGGCGTCCAAGGGCGCCCCGGAAAAAAAGAACCCCAAACCCCCCGCCGGCGCCGTGAAGCCCAAAAGGGCCGCAAGCGGAAAGACGCCCGCGGGGAAAAAATCCCAAAATGGCGATAAAGGTCACCCCCAACACGCAACGGATCACTGAAGGGGTAGAAGAAGGGCCGGCTAATTCGAGGGCCCCTGTTGCTACTGCCCGCCTGACCCGGGAAGAGGAATATCCATCAGATCGTCTTTTTTCTCCCTCGGTGCGGTCGATCTTCCACCCGGTGCTCCCATGCCTGGTGCGCGGTCATTGTAGTTTGATCTCGGTTGCGATCTGTCAGGGACGTTTTTTGGCCCTTGCTCCTCCTTTTGCGCGGGCGCGGCGGGCGCTGGCGGTCCCACTGCGGGAGCTTCAGGTGGCTGTTGGTTCGGGACGCTGGAAGGTGTAAGCTCCACGGGAGCCTTGTCGGCAGGCGCCAGTGACTTCGGGGGTGCACTCGAGGCCGGGGGGGGAGGCAGTTTTTCCACCTTGACCGCTGTCGAGGCGTGGGGCGTGGCGACCGGCGCGGTCTTTTGCCGCGCAGGCAGGGCGGACTTCAGGCTGCGTTCGGGTTGAATATTACTTCCACCGGGTAAAAACAAAATCCATATGAAGGCCGATATCAGCGCCGCCAGGACGGGATAGGCGACTTCGCGCCGTGCGCCGCGGTGGAACTTTACCCTGAGATCGAAGGGCGATCCGCACTCGGTGCATCGCCCCCTGAGGAAGTCTTTGGCGTTGTCAAGGTAGTGGAGCGTTCCGCAGGAGGGGCAGTAGAGCCCTTTGCGCAGCTCACCCGGAGTCAAAGTCTTCAATGCGGAACCCGGCCTGCTTTCTTTTCTCTCGTCATCTTCGGGATTGGCCATATCGACAAACCTCCGTAATAGTGAACACTACGTGCACGCCCGGCAGAGATCAAGCAAATCCATTGCCTTGGCGGAAGCCCTCCGGGGGTTGCCATAAATTCCAGGAATTACTGGACTTGAATGAATTTGTTATGATTAAATTAACCGATTTATTCCGCCGGGAAAACGACGGAATCTTCACGGTGTGGAGGAAAATTTGCAAAATCACGCAACGAAGAGGCCACCCCGGAGGACCTAAAAAAATGGATACGCTCTCTTCTGTGAAGCCCGCAGGCCATGACGGAAATTTCACTTATCGTTTGAACTGGCTTTTCAGGATGTTTTCCCTGTGGCTCTGTTTATTTCCAGCCGTGTTTCTTTCCGCCTGTCAGGCATTTTATTGGCTGAAGTTTTCGAGGTTTCTCGACTTGAATACTTCCTGGATGCTCCCCGGTTTCTCGCATGCTTGCACAAGCTGGGAAGGGGTCAATATTTTGATCCATAAATTTTTCGAACTGCCGATCTTTATCACTATCCCGAGCCTTTGTTTCTGTCTGCTGTTCGTTTTCTATGAAAGCGTGCTCGGGATTTCTTTTCTGCTGAGCGATTCAAAAAAGATCGCGGCATATTTTTCTTCAAAATACACGAAATAGCGGTGTTCGTTCGAAAACCCGCTCAAGTCGAAGACCGGGTATGGTTTTGCATCCCCATCCCGCAAAGATCCAAAAATCAGAAAACCTCAATGAAAGCGTGCTTGCCATTTATTTTCTGCTGTGCGATTCAAGGACTGTGGCGGTCCTATCTTTAAGGACGGATTTCGAATACCCGCACCCCGAACCGGAGGGATAAAGAATGAACCAGTACCAGGAATTTTTGAATCCGGCCGAATGTCTTCTTTTGCTGATCGATATTCAAAAGTCCTTGCTCGATCTTTGTGAGGATCGCGACTTGACGGTCTCGAATACCGGTGCGCTGATCGAGGTGGCCAAGGTTTTCAATATTCCCGTTATCTTCACAGTTCAAAATCCGGATAAGCTCGGCCGATTTTTACCCGAGCTGAGCGGACTGGTTAAAGATCCGGCAATCTTAAGCAAAATGGAGTTCGACTCTTTCGAAAACGAGCAAATAGCGCGGGCAATTCGCCGCACGGGCCGAAAAACACTCCTGCTGGCAGGCATCGAAGGCCACATTTGCATCTTCCACACCGCTATCGGCGCCCTTCGCCTGGGTTACCGGGTTCATGTACCGGTGGACGCCGTCTCATCGAGAAGCCAACTCAACAGGCAGACGGGCATTCAGCACATGGACAGGGCCGGCGCCGTGATCAGTTCCACCGAAATGATCGTTTATCAACTGCTTCACCAGGGCGGCACAAAGGAATTCCGTACGCTTCTGCCGATGCTTAAAAAACTCAAATAGCCGACTGCGGCCCGAGATGAATGAAGCAAAAAAATGCGACCGGGCCGAGAATTATTTTTAAATTAGGAGAGAGGATGGGCTTTTTAACTGTTTCAAATAATGAAGGACTGGCCACTCTTACCATTTCCAGGGGCAAGGTAAACGCCTTCAGTGAACCTTTGGTCGATGAGTTTTCCACCTGCTTCCGCGACATGGAGAGCGATCCGTCCGTAAAGGCCGTGATATTGCGCGGCACCGGGAGTTTTTTCTCCTTTGGTTTCGACATCCCGGAGTTTCTGAACTATTCGAAAGACGAATTTACCAGGTTTTTAACCAAGTTCAGCGCTCTTTGCGATCAGGTATACCTTTTTCCCAAGCCCGTGGTGGCCGCTCTGAATGGCCACACCATAGCCGGAGGATGTCTTCTGGCAATGACCTGCGACTGCAGGGTCATGGTCAAGGGCAAGGCGAAGATCGGCCTGAACGAAATCACTTTCGGCGCTCCGATGTTTACCGGAGGCGTGGAGATGCTGAGAAGCCTTGTGGGAGATAGAAACGCCGAGCGAATTCTGCTTTTGGGAGCAATGTATCCGGCCGAAGAGGCCCTGGCCATGAACCTGGTCGATGAAGCCGTCGAAGAGGCGGACTTCGAGGAGCGGGTGAAAACAGTCGCCTTGGAACTCGCCCGAAAAGACTCCGAACCCTACAGGATTGTAAAATGGCTGCTTCGAAAACCGATCGTTCGGAAAATGGCTGACGGGGCACAAGAATCCCTGCGCGAGTTTGTTGACGTCTGGTATTCGGAGAGTACCTGGACAAAGCTGCGGCAAATCAAAATCCATGGTTGACCCGCGGCGGAGGCCTAAACGATAGCCGGGGATGTTAGAAAAAAGTCAAGAGAACTGCGGGCAAGAGCGCCATTAAAATGGACCGTGCACAGGGCCTGCACACCAAAGAAAAAGGACTTGACGAAAAGTTCGTCAAGTCCTTTCTTTTGTTAGTACGCCTGGGGCGATTCGAACGCTCGACCTACGGATTAGAAGTCCGTCTAAATACCTTTTGACAGTTTTTCCTTCCTTGAGATAAACCTTGACATAACAACGGTTTCCGGGTAATCATGGCGTTACCTGTCGGGATGGTTTTTGACGGTTTAATCCGAATCCGTGCACGCAATATGCACGCAAGAATGCACGCAAGGGGAATGGAGGTCCGGCCATGGCGATTCAAATCTACTGTTCGGAATGTCGAAATAGCTGCTCCCTGGATTCGAAGAAATGCACGAAATGCGGGAAGCCCTTCGGACGCGACCGCAAGTATCGAGTCAGTGTTTCAAGCAAGGGACGCCGGGCAAATCGGATTGTGGACAACCTCACCATTGCCCGCGAAGTCGAAGCGGCTTTAAAGTCCGATCTGGTCCGGGGCGAATTCGACATTTCCGAGCACAGGATGCAGGGAAAGCCGCTCACCCTGGCGGACGTGTGGGGAAAGTACCTGCCTTGGGCCAAAGAACACAAGAAGTCGTGGAAGGACGACGAATATTACTACCGGGCGCACATTGAACCGCGCTTCGGTTCGAAAGCCCTTGCCGACATTACCGCTCTTGATGTCGAGAAGATGAAAAGCGAACTCAAGAAAGGCAAGAGTTCGCGCGGGACACCCTTCGCAGCGCAGACCATAAAGCACCAGCTTGTCATCGTCAGGCGCCTCTTCAACCTTGCGAGAAAGTGGAACCTGTATGACGGCAAGAACCCGGTTGATTCCGTGTCCATGCCCAAGGTCGATAACCAGAAGACTGAAATGCTCACAGAGGAAGAGACGCGAAGGCTGCTCGATACCCTGGATAACTGGCCTTGTCGAGAATCGGCGGCATTCGTCCGATTCGCCATGCTCACGGGCTTTCGGCGCGGGGAGCTTATGCGGCTTGCCTGGAATGATATTGATCTCGAACGCGCCACCGTGACTCTCAGAAACCCCAAGAGCGGGAAGACCATCACTTTGGCTGTGAGCACACAGGCACTTGATGCTATCCGGGGCTTGCCGGTTACTTCCGACCTTGTGTTTCCCGGCAAGGGCGGAATGACCC
>JAJYDE010000086.1 GCA_021777755.1 Deltaproteobacteria bacterium | reverse complement strand
GCATTTGCAAAAACATGGCACTACATTGAGATTTTTGGCTATGCTCCTCCTGAAATTACTGGCATTTTCTAACGCAGCAAGCGCCAAACGACCATTTCGGGATATCAAAATGTTAAACTTGGGGTAGGTGAAGCCGTAGCCCCGGATATCGGCCTCGTCCTTCATGCCCCCCAGGGATATCTTGTGGTAGGGGATGCCAAGATTTCGGGCTATCGAAATGGCAAGCGAAGTCTTGCCCACTCCCGGCGGTCCGACGAACAGAAGGGCGCTTCCGGTCCGATGCCACGATCTTCTCTCTGCCTCCTTGAAATGCTGATAACGCCAGATAAGGTTTGCGAAAAGATCGGAGATTATTTCCTTGGGCTGCTTCAAACCGTAATGGGATTGGTTTAGTCCTTCATCGAACTCTTCGGGAGTTATCCATATCTTCTTAATTCTGCCCCAGGGAATGGTGAGCAGGGTCTCGATCAGTTCCGTATATTTCGCGCCGCTTTGTCCGGTCGCGTTCATCTTGTTTTTTTCAATCACTTCGATTACGGAATGGGGAACATCCGGGTCGGTTCGGGCTTCATCGATGCGTTCCTTCAAGCTTCTGGACTGCAGCAGCAGTCGGCCCGGCGCCCCTGGATGCTCGATTTCCCGAGGTTCGCCTCTTTTGAACGTTTCTCCTTGTTGCACAAGCTCCTCCAAATTTGTTTTAAAAATCTCAAACAGCTCGGCAAGGGGCTTTCCCCGGTCCAAAGGGGTCGAGATATCGAGTTGCCCAAGGAGCGGGCCCACCCCCCGGCGTTTGTCGAAGGCGGTGAACAATTCCAAAGCCTCGTCGGGGTTGTGGACAACGGCTGTTCCAAACAACCGCAGGATTTTCATCAGTTCGGCACTCTTTTTCGCGGCTGGCAGTCCGGCCACCGAACCCTTTTTGTACATCTTGTCCAAAACCCTTGATTTCATTGCCTTGTCCAGGTCCGGAAACAAGTTAATAAGCAAACCGGTAGGCAGTTCGGCCAACTGCCCGGCGTAGGCCACAGCCACCCTGCCCGCCCCGAAGCCGCGCCTTTCGCCGAGTTTTGCCCGCCTGAGCAGTGTGGCGTAACTTTTCCCGAAGGCGCCCCATTGCGGATCATCCAACATTTCCAGGATGTCCGCATAGCCTTTGGGCTCCCTTTGCTCCAGCCCGAGGGCGAAGTCGCTATCCGAGCCTATTGCCTCAAGCTCGCTTGCATCGGGGAAAAGCAGCTGCTCGAAGTGATGTCTCAAAAAAAACTCGCAGAATTTGAGAATCTTTCGTTCTTCCCCGGAAACCTCACTCAGACTCAGCTCGGGGCGATCCGCCAAAAGCAGCGCCAAAGAATCGATAAGTCTTCCGTGAATCAGGATGTTCCAGTCCCGGTCCTGCCGAACGAGCAGAGTCGGAAGCCCTATGCGCTTTGTTTCGTCCTCCAGTCGGCGAAAGACCACCGAACGGCGCAGAGCGAGCAGATGAGCAACATCCACGTTCCTGTCGTTTTCAAAATAAGACAAAATACCGCCGGCCAGCATCGTCTCGACAGCCTGAAACGCCGCCTTCTGTACCCGGTGCTCGTCAACATTTCTTTCGAGTTCATGGTCCAACACATAGAGCATCACCGGACCTCCGCGTCGGCATGAAGTCAAAAAAGTGAAAACCGTTTTGTCCTCAGAGAAAAAGATAACACACGACCACCGGGTAGCCAGTGCCCCGGAGGAATTCGGGGAAGGAAGAAGAAGATGTTGCGGGGAAAGAGGGCGGAGGCAAACAAGACGGGTGGCTCCTCCACCTGCTTTTTGCCACCGCCTCCGGCCGGGTCTGGGCGGATTACTTCTTTCCTAGCTCCGCGGAGCGTCTTGTGGCCGCTTCCACGCATTCCAGGAAGGCGCCCCTTACCGAGCGGGCCTCGAGGACTTGAAGCCCGTGGATCGTTGTTCCCCCAGGAGAGGTGATCATGTCTCGCAGCTCGCCGGGATGTTTCCCGGTGCTTTCCAGGAGCCTGGATGTTCCGATAACGGTTTGAACCGCCAACTCCCTGGCCGCCTGCCTGGGCATTCCCATGAGCACGCCCGCGTCGATCAGGGCTTCGATCATCAAAAGAACGTAAGCGGGTCCCGAACCGCTCAGGCCCGTTACGGCATCCATCAATTTTTCATCGATTTCCACCGCTTTTCCAACGGCGCGAAAAAGCGCCAGGCCAATTTCCATTTGGGCCCCCGTCACCGCCTTGCCCCGCGAAAGGGCCGAAGCGGCTTCCCCTACGAGCGCGCAGGCGTTGGGCATGACCCGCACGACCGAGGTACTTTCCGGCAAACGCCCTTCCAGGGTTGACAGAGCCACGCCCGCGGCAATCGATATGACCAGCGGTTTGTGGGAAAGACAACCCCTGAGGGTATCCAAAACCTCAAGGATCGTCTGAGGTTTTACGGCGACAAGGACAATCGAGCTCGAGCGGACAAGTTCGGCGATGTCGCGCTTTGCCTCAACTCCGAACTCCTTTTCAAGATATTTGACGCGCGCTTCGACCACATCGAAAACAAAGACCCTTTCGGGGGGGAAAAGGGAGGCTGAAATAAGGCCCCGTATTAATGCCTCGCCCATATTTCCACCCCCGATGAATCCGATGGCCTGGTCCTTGAACATGAAAATCCCTCCCTTGCTGTTTTGTCTCGAAAGATTTCCGAAGCGGCTGCCCCGAACCCCACCCTGATAGCAGAGCCCCTTTCGGTTCGCAAGGAAAAGAGAGCCTTGCCCCCCGATTATCCGATTTCTTCTCGGTTGTCTTCCGAACGTATGTAATTATTGTTTTGGAATAGCCCCATAATTTTGTATTTTTATACCCGGCCATTGGCACGCTGGACGAAATCGGTTCCTCATCAAACGAAGGGAAAAACATGGATTTATTTTCCAAAGTAAGCCGTACAGCCGGAAAACACTCTCCGCTGGAAGAAGAGATTCGCAAGCTCCCTGTTCCCGTCAGTTCGGTATTTCTTGGAAAAGACGGCAAGATTAGACCCGCCGAGTTCCGGCAGACCGATATGGCTCTTGTTTGCAAGGGCCATGACAGGATCGCCCTGGTTTTTCCCAAGATCATCTCCAAGGGCTGCGGGGCCATTTTGGAGGCGGTGGCCTCGAACGAGTCCGGCGGCATCTCGGGCAAAAGAGTGGCCGTGCTTTTTTCCGGCGGCCCGGCCGCGGGAGGCCACAACGTGCTCGCCGGCCTTGCGGCCGTCCTGGGCACGGGCAATACCCTTCTGGGCGTCCGCAAGGGCCCCGGGGGACTGGTCAAGGGAGATGTTTTCGAAATAGGACGGGAAAGCATCAAGTCCATCATCAATATGGGCGGGTTCGATTTTTTGGGCACCGACAGGACCAAAATCAAAACGGCCGAACAGTTTGAAATGGTGAAGCAGTCGGTTGTAAAAAACAGGCTTGACGGCCTCGTGGTCGTGGGAGGAGACGATTCCAACACAAATGCGGCCTTCATTGCCGAGTATCTCGCAAAAGAACTCATACCCTGCAGCGTTGTCGGAATCCCTAAAACGATCGACGGAGACATGGCCGCTGGCAAATACCTGCCCATTTCGTTCGGCTTCGACACGGCCACGAAAATCTACTCCGAACTGGTGGGAAACCTCAACCAGGATGCGGCCTCGGCGGTAAAATACTACCATTTCGTAAAACTCATGGGTCGAACGGCCAGCAAGATCACCCTGGAAGTCGCGCTGCAGACCAAGCCCGCGATAGCGCTCATCTCCGAGGAAATCGCGGAGAAAAACATGTCCCTGGCCCAAGTCGTCGATTATATCGTGCGCATCATCACCCTTCGCCGCTTCAAGGGCATCAACCACGGCGTCATCCTGATCCCCGAAGGACTCGTGGAATTTATTCCCGAGATGGGCCGGCTCATAGCCGAGTTGAACAAGGTGCTCGCCGAATATGAAAAGGATGTTGCCGACCTGCCCTCGGTGGAGAACAAAAGGGAGTTTTTGCTGCCGCACCTGAGCGCGCAATCGGCCCAGCTTCTGGCTTCTCTTCCCCCCGATCTCCAGGAAATGCTCATCCTCGATCGCGACGATCACGGAAATGTCAAAGTCTCCCAAATCGAGACCGAGAAACTGTTGATCGATAAAATCCGCTACCGGCTATCGGAGATGAAAAGGCACACCGACCATTTCTTTGGCAGTGAAGAGGGAAAAATCGTGGCTACCCCCGGGCAGATCGAGGATTTCAAAAAAGTCACCCTCTCGACCCAATCTCATTTTCTGGGCTATGAGGGCAGAAGTTCGAAGCCCTCCAGGTTCGACGCCGCCTTCACCTTTCAACTGGGGCTGGCCGCGGGGTCCCTCGTGCTTGCCGGAAAAACCGGCTACATGGCCGCCATAACCGATTTTCACAAGGGCGGGCGGGTTTTGGCGCTTCCTCTGACGGGCCTGGTAACCGCTGAGATGCGAAAGGGCAAGGAAGAGTTCGTTATCGAAAAATCCCTCGTGGACCTGTCGTCTCCATCCTTTGAATTTTATGCCAAAAACAGGGACAAGTGGGCCGCGGAGGACTGTTTCAGCAGCCCCGGGGCCATCCAGTACTGGGGCCCCACCAGCAGGCAGTTGCCGATCATAGTCGCTCTCGACCGCGATTATCCCGGTTTCGACTCCTTCGACATGGGGGAGGAAAAGGACGTGGCGGGCGGCGAGTAGCGGGAAAATAAGTGACGGGTAGCTGGTGGCGAGTGACCGGCGCCCTGAGGAGGCACACAATGGCCAACCGTCTTGCGGATGAAAAGAGCCCTTACCTGCTCCAGCACGCGGAAAATCCGGTCGCCTGGTATCCCTGGGGAGAAGAGGCTTTCTCGAAAGCCGCCGAGCAAAACAAGCCCGTTTTCCTTTCCATCGGCTACTCCACCTGCCACTGGTGCCATGTCATGGAGCATGAGTCCTTCGAGGATCAAGAGGTTGCGGACCTTCTCAACCGCCATTTCATCTCCATCAAAGTCGACCGTGAAGAGCGTCCCGACATCGACCAGGTTTACATGAACGCCTGCCAGGCGGCCACAGGCCGTGGAGGCTGGCCGCTTTCGATTTTCATGGGGCCCGACAAAAAGCCCTTTTATGCCGGGAGCTATTTTCCGAAAAAAAGCCGGTTGGGCATGCCGGGCCTTCTGGAGGTGGCCGCAAAAATTGCCGCGCTCTGGGAAGAGGACCGGGAACAACTGGGCAGGATAAGCGAACATATCTCGCGGGCCATCGAGCCCGGACAAGCCGAGGGAGCCCCGGAAATTGCCGGCCAGGAGCTTGCCGGCAAAGCCCACAAGCTCCTCACCCGAATCTTCGACCCCGTGTGGGGAGGTTTTGGACGCGCCCCCAAGTTTCCAACGGCTCACAACTTCGGCTTTCTTCTTCGCCGCGGCAGGCGCAGTCCGGAGTCCAACGGGCTTGCCATGGTGGAGAAGACCCTTTTGGCCATGAGAGCCGGCGGGATTTTCGACCAGCTCGGCTTTGGCTTTCACAGGTACTCGGTCGATGAAAAATGGATCGAGCCCCATTTCGAAAAAATGCTCTACGACCAGGCCTTGCTCGCCCTTGCCTATACCGAGGCCTTCCTTGCAACAGGTGAGGAGCGCTATGCAAAAGTTACCAGGGAGATCTTCGAATACGTCCTGCGCGAGATGCTCGGCCCGGAAGGCGGATTCCACAGCGCCCTGGACGCCGACAGCGAGGGCGGGGAGGGTGCCTTCTACACCTGGACCCCGCAACAGGTCTTCGAGGTGCTGGGGAAAGAGGACGCCGAAATCTTCTGCCGGGCCTACGGAATCACCGACCGGGGCAATTTCGCGCAAGGGGTGAGCATCCTTCACATTCCAACGCCCTTCGAAAAACTTGCCCCGATCCTTGGAATGGGTCTTCCGGAACTGGAGCAGCTTCTCGAAAACAGTCGCGGCCGCCTCTTCGAGATCCGGGAAAAACGCGTTCATCCCTTTAAAGACGATAAAATCCTTACAGCCTGGAACGGCCTCATGATCGCCGCCCTTGCCCGCGGGGCGCAGGCGCTCGGCGAAAAGCTCTACGCCTCGGCAGCCCTCGGGGCGGCAAATTTCATCCTGCATGAAATGCGAAACGGCGCCGGGCGACTCTATCGGCGCTACCGGGGGGGCGAGGCCGCAAATCCAGGATATGCCGACGATTATGCCTTCCTCATATGGGGCCTCATCGAACTCTACGAGACTGTTTTCGACGTTGCCTGGCTGGCCGAAGCCCTAAGGCTGCAAGAGGAAATGTCGCGGCTCTTCGGCGCCCCCGACGGCGGATTCCACTTCGCGGGTAACGACGGCGAACAGATGATCGTGGCCGAAAAACCCCTCTACGACGCGGCGCTCCCCTCGTGCAATTCGGTTGCGGCCATGAACCTGCTGCGGCTCGGCAAAATGACGGGAAATCCCGCCTTTGAAAAACAGGCCGAGTCCCTCATGAGGGCCTTCGCCGGCGATCTTGCCGCCAATCCGGCCGCCTTCACCCAATTCCTGCAGGCCCTCGACTTCGCACAGGGCCCCACGTTGGAAATACTCATCGCCGGGGACCCAGCCTCCGCTGAAACTAAAGAAATGGTGGAGGCAACTCACAGGATCTATTCGCCAAACAGGGTCGTTATGCTCAAACAAAGCGGCAAACCGGGAGCGGAGCTGGCCAAAATCGCCCCTTTTACGGCCTCGATAGGCGAAAATGCGGGCACCGCCTCGGCATACCTTTGCAGGGGCTTCCAGTGTCAAAATCCCGTCAGATCGGTTTCCCGGTTGCGCGAACTCCTGCAAGACATGGAACCATCCATGGCGTGATTACGGCGCATTATGTCCTGGCAATGGCGTGATTAGGGCGGGTTTAATCGGCTCCGCTTTTACGGCCAAGGCATTGAAATAATTACACATTAACAGACGATCATTCCATGGCATGCAACTTGCTTTAAATAACAGGCAAAGAGAAACCAACTCTTTCCTCCTCATGAGCTAACCGGTTCTAGCCCCTCCGGTTAGCTTTTTTTTTGAATTTTTTCGACCCTGTTCAGGAGACTAGACAAATGGGCAAAACTCTTCTTGGAATTTCCGGCTCCCCCAGAAAGCATGGAAACTGCGAGCTTTTCATAAAAGATATTTTCAAGCTGATGGGGCAGGGCTGGGAGCTTCGCATGGTCAGGCTCCCGGAACTCGACATAAAGCCGTGCAAGGCGTGCTACCAATGTCTTTTCGACCAGAAATGCCCTCAAGAGGACGATTTCCTTCCGGTACTCGATGCGCTTGCCAGGGCGGACGCATACGTGGTTGCCGCCCCGGTCTATTTTCTGTCGGCCAACAGCAGCATGAAGGAGTTCTTGGACCGAGGTCTTCAGTTCTATTCCCTGGTCGACCGGCTGTGGGGCAAACCGGGTGTGGCGGTGGCAATTGCGGGGATCGAGGGCAAGGAGGGGAGCGGCAAGCGGGATGTGGAGAGTTTTGTGAAGCTTACGCTGGGAGATCTGCGCGGCTCGGCGGTGGTTTACGGAGCCCTTCCGGGCGAGGCACTGCTAAGCGATGCAAACAGGCGGATCGCCGAAGGTCTTGCGCGGGCACTCGTTGATCCCTCGCTCAGGCTGGCGCCCCGAGGACCGGTTTGCCCCCTGTGCGGAGGCGACACTTTCCGGTTATCGTCCGGCGGCGGGGCCATGTGCATGCTCTGTTCGGGTTCGGGCTCCTGGCAACTCGAAAACGGTGACCTGGCCTTCCATATCGAACCCGGGGATCATCCGCTTTTCCTTGATAAGGATGCGGTCAATGCCCATGCCGACTGGCTGAGGGGAATGAAGGGAAGGTTTCTGGCACGAAGGTCCGAGTTGAAAGAGGTGGTAAAGCCCTACCTTGGCATGGGGACTTATATCGAAAGCAAAAAGGGAAAAGAACGGGGCTGACGCGATGGCGGGCCGGCCTTGTCGCGCCCTGCGCGGCGCGACAAGGCCGGGAGTAGCAGAGGAAAGTCGTTGCCAGGCATGGCGATCGATGAAGGATGTTCCCCTTCCGAGTTAGGAGGCAGTGGAGATTCTCCCTGCCGGATTCCGGCATACAGAGTTCCAAACAGCATTTATTCCCGCTCGACGCGATCATAAAAATTCTTTTCAGAAAAATCTTCGCAAAACCGATTTGTGTAATGTATCTTTGTTCGGCTTTTGTTTTCATTGGAAAAATTATTCCCCGGAATTGACATTG
>JAJYDE010000007.1 GCA_021777755.1 Deltaproteobacteria bacterium | reverse complement strand
AATGCAAAAGAGGAATGCTTTTCAGTTTCTCTCTCACCTCATGTCCGCGTTCTTCCGGCAGGAGCGGTTACCTTCTCTTATCCGCTGAAACACCCCGGTGAACGATTACATATGTTCAAAATAATCCGGTTAATTTCATCGATCCTCGTGGACTGGATGGTGCTTTCGCAGGCATGGCGCCTTATGCGGGCTATTATGCCCAGGCCTACTCCGGCGCACAATATGCTCAAAATAATCCCCAACCAGCTCCACCTGAGCAACCTGATGCGAGCCAATTAATACAGGCTTATGTGCAGCAGTCTATAAATCAGTCTGGCTTGCTAGATATGATGGATGCAGGTCCATTAAGCCCTTACAAATGGGAGGATGATGCTTTGTGGTGGATGAGCGGTACATGGCTTCCAGATGGAAATAGCTTCTTTCAACATTGGTGAGAGCCTTTCTTCCCTGAGCATGGGAAACCTACACCTTGTG
Source organism: Deltaproteobacteria bacterium (assembly GCA_021777755.1). Classification (GTDB taxonomy): domain Bacteria; phylum Desulfobacterota; class Syntrophobacteria; order Syntrophobacterales; family Syntrophobacteraceae; genus SbD1. Next base: position 119,923 of record JAJYDE010000007.1, on the reverse strand, counting down.
GTGGGTGATATCATTAAGTAATAATGTGTCTCATGACGGCATTGAAGAATCTATTGTATTAACTACTTGGACTAACATATGGATATACCTATAATCTTTTATATCGTATTCTGGATAAGAAACTCATGTCTAGCTTCTGCAACCTGTTTTATGCTATTAATACTGATACCACCATTATTTGCTTTGGTGCCATGGGCCTGGATCGTTGGATGTGCAGCTTATCAGATATTTATGTATAGATATTTCTTCGGTGACAGACGTGGAGACCTTGAGTACATATACAGATCTCATATAATAGATAGTACGTTTAGAAGAACAATCGTTCGAACATACGGGTATTTCGTACTACTACGATATCTCCTGAACCAGATGGGTGAGATCAGCCCTTTTAACGAAGAATTTTTTCAGAAGCTCTTAAAAGAGAGTTCAGGAAGCATTGATGGCGACTCCCATTTTACGGTCTATGTGAAGCTCGCCGAGTTCTGTCATAAGAATGGTTTGCATGATAAGGAGAAGCTGTATCTTGAATCAGCCCTGGAGGAGAAACCTGCCGATTTGGTAGCGCACTTCAAAGCGGCCGTAGCTTCTGAGAGGCTCGGCGACAGCAGCAGTGCGATGGAACATTATGCGTCTGCACTCCAAGACCCGTCGTCCGCGTCTGAGCAGTTGAGGAATTTTATCACGGCTCAAATTTCCCATGTCGCCACTAGCGGCCCGAGGAAGAAACCGCCTATCCCTGGCTTAAAATTCCTCACATGGTGATCTGCGCGGGTGGCCCTGGCAAAGCTTTTTTGCCAGTGAAAAGATGGGGCCTGCCCTTGAAAAAGGAAAATCCGGGTCGCTCCGCCGATCGGGTAAGTCGCTTCGCATCGGCGCATCCGATAATCGCTGTGGGCAGGGGTCGGACCAAGCAAAATGGGCATGTAGAGCGGGTCGAGCTCAAACAAAAAACCATTTTGCGGCCTTGAACCGATGTTTTTAAGGCTGAAAAGAGTGCAACTCGACTGCGACGAGTCCGGAAACATCACGACCCCAACGCCGGTTCCAACCCCTTCTGATTTACCGGCGGATTGTAAGAATCCAACACGAGCCCCCAAAAAAGGCTTGCAATTTGAATCCGTTCCTGTTACAAGAGGCCGTGATTTTCAGTGGACATTTCAATTGATCGGAAAACTCGTGATTAAACCCTGCTTTTGGTACTGGTGGTGTAACTGTGGAGGCGCTCGCCTGACGGGATAGCCATCAGTTCGCAATGTGGGTAACTGGTTGGACCGTGGGCCGCGCCGAGGCCCACGGTCTTTTGTTTTTCAAAGGGACCGTGGAGAAAATCCGCGGTCCCTTTTTTCATTTGACGGGAAAGGAGTCGAAAGTGCTTGTGGTCATGAAAAAAAACGCCACCTCCGAGCAGATCGAAGCCGCGGTTGGCGCCATCGAGCAGAAGGGTTTCACCGCCAGGCCCATTCCGGGAGGCGAGCGGGTGGCGATCTGCATTCTTCACAACAAGGGTCCGGTGGACGCCTCTTTTTTCATGCAGCTCCCGGCGGTAAAGGAGGTGATTGCCGTAACACGGCCTTTTAAGCTCGTAAGCCGCGAATCCCGGGCACACGACACGGTGGTCGAGGTTGGCGACGTTCTCATCGGAAACGGGCATCTCACCGTCATGGCGGGGCCATGCGCGATCGAGAGCGAATCCGGGGCACTTGCGATCGCAGCGCTGGTCAAGGAGCGGGGGGCACGGATTTTTCGAGGCGGCGCCTTCAAGCCCCGCACCTCCCCCTACTCTTTCCAGGGCCTTGGCGAAGAGGGGCTGAAGATCCTGGCCAAGGTCCGCGCTGAAACCGGAATGCCGGTTGTTTCCGAGGCAATCGACCATGAGGTCTTCGATCTGGTCGAGCAATACGTGGACATCGTCCAGATCGGGGCAAGGAACATGCAAAATTTCAGCCTCTTGCGGCGGGCCGGAAAATCGAGAAAACCCGTCCTGTTGAAGCGCGGCATGGCCGCCACCATCGAAGAATGGCTGATGGCCGCCGAGTACATCATGGAGGGCGGAAACGACAAGGTCATCCTTTGTGAGCGCGGGGTCCGCACCTTCGCCAACCATAGTCGAAACACACTGGATCTGTCGGCCATACCGGTGGTGAGACAGGAGAGTCATTTGCCCGTGATCGTCGATCCAAGCCATGCCGCGGGCTTTCGAGACCAGGTGGTTCCCCTCGCTCGGGCAGCCGTTGCGGTGGGCTGCCACGGGCTGATAGTCGAAGTGCATAACGAACCGGAAAAAGCCCTGAGCGACGGGGCGCAGTCGCTCTACCCCGATCAGTTCGCCGATCTATGCGGACAGATAGCGGCTATTTCCAACCTGACCAGGGCATCGATGCATTAATAATCGCAAAACCAACATCCCGCGTCCCGAGGCCGGACCGGGGAGGAGGCAGGCTATGCAATTGGGTTTTTACCCGGAAAAATCCGAGTTTCGCACTATGGCTCAAAAGGGAAACCTTATTCCGGTGTGTTTGGAAGTGCTTGCCGATACGGAGACTCCCGTTTCGGCCCTTGCCAAAATATACCACGGCCATGGTCCGGTGTTTCTTCTGGAAAGCATGGAGGGGGGCGAAAGGTGGGGCAGGTACAGTTTTCTTGGCAATTCCGCCACGACCAGCCTCAGGGTTTATCGCGACGAGGTCGAAATCGAAAGCGAGAACCGAAAGGAGCGAATAGCCCATAACGGAGACCCGCTCAAAATCCTTCGCTCCCTCATGGCCCGCTACAAACCGGTGAAGCTTGCCAGGCTGCCGCGGTTCTGGGGCGGAATGGTCGGCTTTTTCTCCTACGAGTTCGTCTCCTTTTTCGAGGCCATTGCCCACAGCCTTCCAGCCGACACCCCGCTGGCCCATTTCATCCTGCCCGGAGAGTTGTTCATCTTCGATAACGTGCGGCATACGCTAAGTCTTGTGGCCTACGCGCTTGTGGAAAACGGCGAAGCCGACCAAGCCTACGACCGGGCCGTCGAGACTTTAAAGCGGATGCAAACAAAGCTCGAACATAATCCCGCGCCCTTTCCGCACCCCGGGGGGGGCGACTTTACCCTGACAAGCGAAACCGAGCCCGGAAAATTCAAAGCCGACGTGGCCCGGATAAAGGAATACATCCGGGAGGGAGACATCATCCAGGCGGTCTATTCCCAGCAGTTCAGCTGTTCCACCCCGCCCGATCCCAGGTCTCTCTACCGCGCCCAACGCTTCATAAATCCATCCCCCTACCTCTATTTTCTCCATTTCGACGACACCATCCTGGTCGGCTCCTCTCCGGAGACCATGGTGCGGCTGGAAAACGGCGTGGCCACGCTTCGCCCCATTGCGGGCACACGCCCCCGGGGGCGGACCGAAAAGCAGGACCGGGAACTCGCCGATGAAATGCTCAAGGACGAAAAGGAACGGGCCGAGCATCTCATGCTGGTGGACCTTGGCAGAAACGACCTGGGAAGGGTGGCCGAAATCGGTTCGGTGCAGGTCACCGACCTTATGATGGTGGAAAGATACTCGCACGTCATGCACATGGTTTCAAACATCAACTGCGATCTGCGCGAGGGTCTGGACGCCTTCGACCTTTTCAGGGCCACTTTCCCGGCCGGAACTCTTAGCGGTGCCCCCAAGGTGAGGGCCATGGAAATCATAGCCGAACTGGAAGACGAGCCGCGCGGACCCTATGGGGGCGCGATCGGCTATTTTTCCTTCACCGGCAACATGGATCTCGCGATCACCATCCGAACCGCCTGCATCCGGGAGGGAAAACTCACGGTCAGGGCCGGAGCGGGGATAGTGGCGGACTCCGATCCCGAACGGGAAAGACAGGAGACGATCAACAAGGCCAAATCGATACACAGGGCGCTCCAGATGCTGGAAGGAAAAGCGTCCTACCTTTAACCGGCCGGGACAAGATGGCCTGCGGCCTGTTCAGGAGCAAAAATCCATGATATTCATGATCGATAACTTCGATTCGTTTACCTACAATCTTTTTCAGTATTTCGGGATGCTTGGCGGCGAGGTCAAGGTAGCCAGAAATAACGAGGTTTCCCTTGACGACATCCAAAAGCTCGCGCCTTCGGCCCTGGTGATTTCCCCCGGTCCCTGCCGGCCCGAGGATGCGGGGATCTCCATGGAGGCCATTCGCGCGTTTTCCGGCAAAATCCCCATTCTCGGGATCTGCCTTGGGCACCAGGCGATCGCGGCGGCTTTCGGCGCCGATGTGGTCCACGCCCAAAGGCTCATGCACGGTAAGGTTTCTACCGTCACCTCGGACGCCAAATCGATTTACGCCGGGCTCTCCAATCCCTTCCAGGCCATGCGCTACCATTCCCTGGCCGTTGCCCCCGGGAGCCTGCCCGAGTGCCTGGAAATAACAGCCCGCTCCGAAGACGGCGAAATCATGGGCATCCGTCACAAACAACACTTCACCGAAGGCGTGCAGTTTCATCCGGAATCCATCATGACGCCGGTTGGAAAGCGTCTTCTAAAAAACTTTCTATCTCTTGCCGGCGGGCAAAAAAGAGAACGGGAGGACTGATCATGATAGTCGAAAGTCTTAAGAACCTGATCGCAAGAAAGGACCTCGACGAAGAAGAAATGGCCGGGCTTGTTGGCGAGATCATGTCGGGCAATGCCAGCGAGGCGCAAATCGGGGGCATTCTGGCCGCCCTTGCCACCAAGGGCGAAACCTTCATCGAACTGGTCGGGGCCGCGCGCGCCATGCGCCGCAAGGCCGCAAGAATCCAGACAAACGCCGACACGGTGGTCGATACCGTGGGCACGGGCGGGGACTCCTCGGGCACTTTCAACATTTCGACCACCTCGGCCTTCGTTGTGGCCGGTTGCGGGGTGACCGTGGCCAAACACGGCAACCGCTCCATCACCAGCAAGTGCGGCAGCGCGGATTTGCTCGAAGCCCTGGGCGTAAACCTTTCAGCCGGTCCGGAGGTGGTCGAAGAAGCCGTTCGCCAGATCGGGATAGGCTTTCTTTTCGCTCCGCTCTTTCACGGGGCCATGCGCCATGCCGCCAAAGCGCGAAAGGATCTGGGGGTGCGCTCGATTTTCAACATGCTCGGGCCGCTCACAAACCCGGCCGGGGCCAACTGCCAGCTCATAGGCGTCTATGCTCCGGAACTGACCGAAATGTTTGCCAGGGCGCTCGAACGGCTGGGCTCCAGGCGCGCTTTTGTCGTGCACGGACACGAGGGGCTCGATGAAATCAGCGTCTGCGCACCCACCCGGGTGTCCGAATTGAAGGACGGCCTCATCCGCACCTACGACATCACACCCGAACAACTCCTGGGCCGGACCGCCAAAGAGTCGGACATGGCCGGAGGAACCGCCTCCGAAAACGCCGAAATCACCTCCAAGATCCTGGACGGTGAAAAGGGACCCAAGCGCGATGTAGTGCTGGTAAATGCCGGAGCGGCCCTGGTGGCTGCCGGAGCGGCCGTCGATTTTGCCATGGGCATCGAGATGGCCGGCCGATCCATCGACGAGGGAAAAGCCAGGCAGAAGCTCGAAGCGCTCGTTCGCTTCACCAACTAAGGCACCGATCTGCCCATCACCCTTTACCAGGATAACTCGAATGTCGGATTTTCTTTCCAGGATTATCGAGCGGAAGAAAGAAGAAGTAAAAGAGGCGGCAAGACATGCGTCCGAAGATTTTCTCAGGTCGCAAGCCGAGAAGTCGAACGGGCGAAGGGGTTTCATGCGCGGCCTCTCCAGCCCCGGGCCCGCCGGGATGAATGTCATAGCCGAAGTCAAGCGCGCTTCGCCCTCGAAGGGAAAAATTCGGGAGCTGATCGATCCGGCCGAATATGCCCGGATGTACGAAGCAGGCGGCGCGGCTGCGGTTTCGGTGCTTACCGACCGGGATTATTTCGGCGCACAACCGGAGGATTTTGAAAACGTCCGGGCCGCCTCGCGCCTTCCGGTTCTTAGAAAAGACTTTATCATCAGTTCCTACCAGGTCTACCAGTCCGCGGCGATGGGCGCCGACGCCCTGCTTCTGATCGTCCGGGCGCTTTCCCCCGAACTGCTGAAAGATCTTCTGGCCCTCTGCGCCTCGCTCGGCCTGGACGCCCTGGTCGAGACCCATAACGAACACGAGTTCGAAATCGCCTCCCTTTCGGGCGCAAAGCTCATAGGCATTAACAACCGCGACCTGGCAACCTTTACCACCGACATCGCCACCTCCATCCGCGTTTGCCAAAAGGCCGCCCCCGGACAGGTGCTGGTGGCCGAAAGCGGCATTCACACCCGCTCGGACATCGAGCGGCTCCTTAACGCCGGGCTCTGGAACTTTCTCATCGGCGAAAGCCTCATGAGATCCGAAGACCCCGCGGCGCTGCTTCAAGCCCTGCACGGAGCATAGAAATGGATAAGAACGGGATGATCGAAAATCCGGGCTCTCCTCAAATCAAAATATGCGGCCTGACCGTGGTGGAGGAAGCTCTCGCCTGCGCGCAAGCTGGCGCCGACGCCATCGGGCTTGTCTTCTATCCGCCCAGCCCGCGAAATATTTCGGCCGCCGTGGCGCGCGACATCGGAGCCAACCTGCCGCCGCACATATGCAAGGTAGGTCTTTTTGTCGATGCGCCTTTTCTTGAAATGATGAAAACGGCCCAAAATTGCCGCCTCGACTATATCCAGCTCCATGGCTGCGAGCCGCCGGCCATGGTGGAAGCGATCCAAATGGCCGGGATATCGGTCATCAAGGCCCTGTTTGCCAACAAAAAGCCTTTCGTATCGGAGGCAAAAGATTACCGCTCGTGTGTTTTTCTTGTCGAGGGCGGCTCACAGGCCGCGCCCGGCGGTAGCGGACTCGTCTGGCAATGGGGTGCGGCCCGCGCTTTTCTTGCCGGGCGCCCCACCATTCTGGCCGGAGGACTAAACCCTGAAAACGTCGGCGAGGCCATCGGCCAATTCGGTGCCCCCGACGCCGTGGACGTAAGCTCCGGCGTGGAATCGGCGCCGGGTAGAAAGGACATTGACAAGGTGCGTGCTTTTATCGAAACGGTCCGAAATACCAAACCAGGTTTTGCGCCGGGGAGGATATTCCAATGAAAGAGATTTCCAACCAAACGAAAACTTCGTCTCTACCCGATGCCGCGGGCCATTTTGGCCCGTACGGCGGCCGCTACGTGGCCGAAACCCTCATGCCCGCGGTGATCGAACTGGAGCGGGCCTACAACACCATATCCGCCGAGCCCTCCTTTCAGGCCGAACTCGAATTGCTCCTGAAAAACTATGCGGGAAGGCCCACTCCGCTTTTCTTTGCCGCACGCCTCAGCGCCAAGGTCGGCGGGGCCAAGATCTATCTCAAACGCGAGGATCTGGCCCACACGGGCGCCCACAAGATCAATAACACTCTGGGTCAGGCGCTCCTTGCCCGTTGGATGGGCAAAACCAAGGTGATCGCCGAAACCGGCGCCGGTCAGCACGGAGTGGCAACGGCCACCGCCGCGGCCCTCTTTGGCATGGAGTGCAAGATTTTCATGGGAATCGAAGACATCTCCCGCCAGGCCCCCAACGTTCAGCGAATGAAACTGCTGGGAGCGGAGGTCGTCCCGGTCGATTCCGGAACAGGCACCCTCAAGGATGCGATGAACGAGGCGATGCGCTACTGGGTGGGCTCTGTTCGCGACACCTTCTACGTAATCGGCTCCGTTGCCGGCCCCCACCCCTACCCCGCCATGGTCCGAGATTTCCAGCGGGTCATAGGGGACGAGGCGAAAACGCAGATCATGGAAGCCGAGGGCGCAATGCCCGATCTGCTTGTCGCATGTGTTGGCGGAGGCAGTAACGCCATGGGCCTTTTCTACCCTTTTCTCGAAGAACGATGCGCCATGGTGGGAGTCGAAGCCGCCGGGTGCGGCATCGACACGGGCAAACATGCCGCCACTCTCGGCGCGGGTTCGGTGGGCGTTTTGCACGGCTCCAAATCCTACGTGCTTCAGGATGAAAACGGGCAGATAAACGAAGCTCACTCCATATCGGCAGGCCTTGACTATCCCGGGGTCGGCCCCGAGCATTCCTGGCTGAAAGACTCCGGCCGCGTGCGCTACGAATCCGTTGTGGACGAGGAAGCCCTTGACGCCTTCCACCTTCTTAGCGCCGTCGAGGGGATCATCCCGGCCCTCGAGAGTTCCCACGCGGTTGCCCGCGCCCTGGTGGAAGCCGCCCGCATGCCCGCCGGAAAAACGGTCGTCGTGAACCTGTCCGGCCGGGGAGACAAGGACCTTGGAATCGTCGAAAAGCTGAAAGCGAGGTGAGAATAGACATGGGCAGAATAAGAGAAACTTTCGACAAGCTGCGCCAAAGGGGAGAAAAGGCGCTCGTTGGCTTCATTACGGCCGGCGACCCGGACTTTTCCACCTCCCTGGAAATCACCCGCCAAATGTGCCTGCGGGGAGTCGACCTCCTCGAGCTTGGCGTTCCCTTCTCCGACCCGACCGCCGACGGCCCGGTCATTCAGCGTTCCTCCGCGCGGGCCATCGAGGCGGGAATGAACATGAAACGGGTGCTTGAAATGGTCGGCGCGATAAGGGAGTTCAGCTCCACTCCCATAATTATTTTCAGCTATTATAATCCCATACTTGCCTATGGCGCCGAAAAGCTTTACAAAGACGCGATCGCCGCGGGCGCCGATGGAGCACTGGTGGTGGATCTGCCCCCGGAAGAATCCGACGAGTTGACCGATCTTTGGGAAGGCGGCCTCGATTTCATCCGACTGGTGGCCCCGACGACCCCGCCCGACCGCATGGCCCGAATAGCCGCCGGAGCCTCCGGGTTTATCTACCTGGTCTCCATGACCGGCATTACCGGCAGCGGCGGGTTGAAAAGTGAGGAAACGGCCTTGGTGGCCCGGGATTTAAAAAAATGCTGCGGCGATCTTCCCGTGTGCGTCGGCTTTGGCGTCTCCACGCCCGAGGATGCGGCCCGGGTGGCTCGCTTCGCCGACGGAGTGGTTGTGGGAAGCGCTTTCGAACGACTCATGGAATCAGGCCTCCAGGACAAAAATATCGCCGAGAAAGTGGGCGAATTCGCCTCAAGGCTTAAAAACGCGATGCAAACCGGCGGGGAACGTCCGGCCGGAAACGTGTAACATCGGGCGGGGCCGATCGGTCGGCCCCGCCCGTCGAATTTGCTCCGAACATGGTAATCGAATCGAAAGTGTGGTATAAGCTGGGCAAACTCGTTTGTCGATCCCTCGGCCGAGTGAAGATGAGGCGATCGTGATTGAATTTTTTTCTTGCCAGGATGCGAGAATGTGAAGGGTGCATTCCGGTTTTCAGGCTTTGCGAAGCAAACCTGAAAAACTGTTGCCCTTTGCGCACAACGCTTATATAAGGGTATCGTCTGTATTATGGTGGCGACAAATATGAATGAAAGCAAAAAGGTCCTCCAGTTTCCAAGGGTCTCACACCCCAGCATCGACGAGGTGCTTTCGCTTTTCCTGAAAGACCAGCAAAAGCGGCTGAAACAGAGGACTTTCAACCGGTACGAGGAGGTTATAGACCTTCTGCGCCATTGCCTTAACGGACATGGGTACCATGAGCTGGACAGCTCCTCCGACGTGGCGCTCTACGAAAAACTCTATTTTCAAAAAAACCTCGAGTTCTGTTTCATTTTCGGCCCCGAGAAGATTGCTTCCTCCCTGCCCAATTTTTTGAACTATTTCATGATCCGTAAAGTCATGGCTTCCGAGGCCCTGCTTCAATCGGCCGGAGTTGTCGCCAAAAAACTGGCCAAGTGGCTGGAAGAAAACAGGCATATCGAAAAGGAAACGGCCAATCGGATCATAAGGCTTGCGGCCGAGGCGGCAAGAGAGCTTCCCGCCGCCGAAAGACTTGCAAGGCTGATGTACGAATATGCCCAGAGCCATGCCCCCAGGTACTGGACAGCCGAGTTGGACGACTACTTCGTCATCGACCAGGTTCACCCCGGGATACTGATTCTTTCCGGCATGGCCACCTCCGGAATCGTCGAGGTGCGCGTCCCCAAGGAGATAACCGACCATTGCCGCAAAGGCTGGCAGGTCAATCTGCTTCTGGGTAAGACCCGCAACGGATGGTGCATCCTGGAAACGGGAAACGTCTACCCCAATTAAACCTCATGAAAAGACGCCCGCTGTTCATCTTTCAATAATACGCGGTTGGTTTTTCGCAATCTCGATTACCGTTTCCAATCGGACCGATCGCCGATCATGATCGCGCAACTCGCGGGCCATTTCGGAGAGCACCGATCCCGCGCGCCCGACCTTGTCGGCTGACAACAGGACTTCTTTCATTGCCGAGATGACATCTTTCGAGCTGAATGGATCGGATCGCAGGCCACGAGACGGAACTTCGCATCCTCGCTATAATACCTTATGATCCCCATACATCGGCTATTGAACAGAATTCGGTGGGACAAAGAATTCGGAACCGGTTATTTTGAAATCGGATACGAGGACCACCCCGGGAAAAGGATCATTCGCATTCCTTTCGCCAGAGTCCATTTTGAGCCGGGGGACCAATTCTCGTTTCGGTTTGAAGATGAAAGCGGTGACAGGCCGGCGATCCCGTTCCACCGGATAAGGCAGGTTTTCCGGGACGGAATTCTTATTTGGAACAGAGCGGGTTGAGCTTGGTGTTTCCATCGCTTTCCAGCTCGATAAGACCGATGGATGGGAGAAAGCCTGCGAAGCGGCAAACCTGATCCGTACGGTCAACCGATCGTCGGGGAAAAACCCGAAGGTCGAATCGAGCAGTTTCTCCGGGAACTGGTGACCGGGAACCCCTATTTTCCCGCGGGCTTCGTTCCTCGCGCTCTTGGTCGCGGCAATGAGCCGGTCAAACTCGATTTCGGTGAGCTGTTTTCGATCGGCTACAAGATTAGGCAACTTTGGGCGCCAACCGCTAAACGGCGATACTGCTCGCGCGTTTGCACATCCGGGCAAGGTCGTGGTTCATCCGCATCCCGCACCACGTGTCCGCCGTACCGCCAAAAGCCTTTTCGAAGCCAATAGCCATTTCAGTCGTGACGTTGCCGCGTCCGGCAATCACGTTATAAAGCTGCTGGCGGGTGATGCCCAGCACCTCGGCCGCTTCGGCAACACTCAAGCCAAGGTCGTCAAGGCACTCCCTGACGAGAAGACCCTGGTGTACAGGGTTTTTCATCTCCATGGTTTTGCCTCTTTCAATGATAATCGACAAAATCCCCGTTGAAAGAGTCTCCGTCTTCAAAGCGGAAAATGATCCACCAATTCGCGCGGACAGTCACAGCGTAAAAGCCTTTCAGATCTCCCTTGAGGCTATGCGGGCGGAAAGTCGGCACGTTCTGCCTTCGATCTCCTGCGCGGCGTGAAGGGTCGAAAGAATAACCGCGATCCTCGTCAACATTCCGGACGGCAATTTGCTACCGTCATCGTCCACGAAGAACCGCCGCGGTCCTTCGCATGACAAGGTTAAGCCATTTATTTTACATATTAAATTGCCGAGGAAGGCGCAACCCCCGGAACTCCTGTTGGAACTGGTTGACCAGGCGGGGCCGTCCAAGGCCCCACGCGCTGTCGGGGAGCCCAGGGAAGGATTCCCCGGGGCAGCCCGATGACCCCTGTAAATGTCGGAATCTGTGACCCACAGGATAGCGCGACTATGCCGTTGTATTGATGTTGTTACCAACGGCGGGATTTCCGCTCTGTGCGGGAGTTGAATTGCCGTTACTCAGGCTTATCCCCGCCGCCTGCGCATCTTGCTCGACGGTGAGGACTGACATTCCCAACATCTGTGCGATTTGAGCGGCTGTAAGACCCTGGTTCGCATACGTTTGAATTTGGGTCGTAGTGGACTGGCTGGACTGGCCAGTCTGGGAAGACTGGCCCCCCGTCAATGCCGAATCCGTCGAATTCGCGGGAGCAGTCGAAGCCGCTTTGGGCGCGTTGCCGCCATTCTGTTGCTCCGCCATCTGTGTGGGATCCACTTGAACGCCTGTTGCCGAACCTATCCCGGAAATGCTCATTTGATTACCCTCCTTCACGAAAGTGCGGATGATGTCTCACAATCTTCCTCGCGTTTGATAGGTCGGCACATTTGCAGAGAACCATTAAATTATTTTCCCTGGCCATCAGGTTACAGGGTTTTGCACATCAAATGGCGCCCGAATAATTCACCATTCAAATTGCTGAAGCAGGGCTGAAAACCAAAATCGACGCTTCCCATCCTCTGATGGAGAGAACGAACCGGATTGCGGCATTCTCACCAAGTGGAGCGGGGGGCGTTCTTCGGGACCCGGACCCATCTCAGCGCCACATCGGTGGTCAGATGGGCGCCACGGCCTTCCCTGGCGACGTATTGAGCTAAGTCGCGCAAAAGAGCTTCTCCCGTCTTCAATCGGTAGCCAAGCTTGCGCCTGTGCCGGAGACACTCTCCCACTTTGGACACCATCGTGCTCTCCGTCATCACGACACCACCTCCGGCCAGGGCATGGTCACTTGACTGAGGGTGGCAAGATCGAAATGGCGCTCTCCCGGTTCTTGGCCATGCAATAGGTCTCGTCTCGCTTCAAGAGCAAAGCCACAAGGGATTTCTTTTGCAAAGGCGCGTTTATACTTCAACCTTCCCGAGGACAAGCCAGATACGGCCATGCCAGAGGTCGATCATTCAAGAATACAGATTCATAAAGTTCCCGGTCGCCCACGTGGACGATGAAGTTCCCATGTTGCTCAGTACATCCTGGAGAAAAGTCGAAAGATTCGTGTTGCCGGCTGACGTGTCGCTCGTGCTGCCGGATACACTACTCCCACTATTTGATGAGCTATTGCCTGAAAGCGTCGAAACCAGGTTGTTGAAATCCGATTGGAGCGTGTTCAGGGTACCACTCGTAGAGGAGGTTGCGGAAGCCGATGAACTGCCGGAATCTGTCCCCAACTGCGAAATCAACTGTTCAAGCTTGCTCGAAAAGTTTGAGTAGGAGGACGTTGCCGCGGAAGAAGCGGAAGAGGATGAACTGCCACCCGAATCAGATTCCGACTCTACGGCCGAAAAAAGGTCATGCAGAAATTTCCCGAGCGCGTGTCTGGAATGGTGAGCCGAACCGATCGGGTTTGTGGATGTGGATGTGGATGTGGATGAGGATGAGGATGTGGCGGACCCGGTGGAGGTGATGGAATTGCTGGAAGCCGGGTTCGAGTTCGGTTGCTGCGCGCTGAACTGAGGCGGCATCGAAATCCCCATCTGGCTGAACGCCTGTATGATGCTTTGCATTAGCGTATCATTTCCTCCCGAGTCCGACTGACTCCCCGATACCTGGGTGTTTGAGTTCGTACCGCCGGAAGATGACTGTTGGGCCATCGAAAGGTAATCCGAGTAAAGCGGATCGGTGCCGTTCACTGCTGAAACTGACATGGGCTTGTGTCCTTTTTTCCTGTGGTTAATTTCCGGTTTTCGGTTTGTGTCAGCCTAGAAGCAATAACCGGACAGTTTTGGAAAAATCGGCCACAAAAATGGGGAACCGGTATGTAAACATTTGTAAACTTTTTGTCGACGACTGAGAAATGGGATTGTGCGCCGTTTGCCGGAGGGTGAATTGCTCGCATACCGATGCGATGCTCGATAGAATTGAAGGCAAAGAGGGCTTTAAGGGTCCCGGCGTCTCTGCCCTATGCCGGCGGTTTCTGCTGGCACGGGCAAAATATACCGGTCGACCAGGCAAATTTTGCCACACCATATTCCGCGCAAATTGCACATGGATGGGGCACGCAAGCCGGCCGGCTTTCCATTAAATTCGGTTTGCATTTGGCGCATGGCGTCAACAGTGATGAATCAAAAGTGGTCCGCACGCATTTCCCGCGACTCGATCGAATAATCGGAGGTTGCAGCCTATAATGAAAGCTGCCTCCGCCGATCTTGGCGTACCGATTCTGCTTGTTTCATCTGTGCCTCGCCGTGTCAGCCTCCGCTTTGACAGCCGTCCAAGACTTTCAGAGTCGTAGATGGGTGGAGCGGAGCGCAACCCATCGACCTTTAGTCGATGGACCATCGATCTGTATATTGTCATGACCGACCTGAACATCAATGCGCCCCGTTTGTAAATGTTTCTCTCCTCCTCCTTCCGGATCACTCGCATAATCCGGTCGAACAAGGGTTGGTTGAGAGGGTACGATCTTGGTTTCGTTCTCCAGCCACCTTCAGAGGAAATGCAGATTTGCCAACGGGAAACTCTCCTCAAGGAAAATTCACATTCAGATGAGCCAAAAAAACGAAAAGGCCGGGCGCGCTCTCGAACTCCCGCCCGACCCTCAAGCGCTCTCGATACGAGGCGCGGCTGCAAACACATCCGGCTGAATTAATGGTGCCCGCGGGGCTTAAGACAGTTGCGAGTTCACAAAATCCCAGTTTATCAGGTTGTCGATTACCGCCTGGAGAAAATCGGGCCGTCTGTTCTGGTAATCGAGGTAGTAGGCATGCTCCCAGACGTCGATCGTTAGAAGGGGTTTTACGCCGTGGGCGAGCGGGGTGTCCGCGTTTGCGGTTTTCATCACCTCGAGCCTGCCACCCTTTAGCACAAGCCAGGCCCAGCCGCTTCCAAACTGGGTTACGCCCGCGTTTTTCAGCTCTTCGGAAAATTTTTCGTAGCTTCCCAAATCGGTTTCGATCTTTTTGGCCACCTGCCCGGTCGGGCGCCCTCCTCCGCCGGGTTTGAGGCAATTCCAAAAAAAGGCGTGATTCCATGCCTGGGCCACATTATTGAATATTCCGGCCTTGGACGCGTCCCCGACGATCTCCTTTATGATCTTCTCCGGCGATTCCTTTTCCAGGGCCGAACCGGAGAGAAGCTTGTTGCCATTGTCCACGTAAGCTTTGTGGTGTTTGCCGTGGTGGAATTCGAGGGTCCTCGCGCTGATGTGGGGTTCGAGCGCGTTTTCCGCGAAGGGCAGGTCGGGCAGTGTAAGGGCCATGAGATTCTCCTCCTTGTTGTTATCTGCGACGTAAACCGGGTGCAAGAGCCAAATCGAATGCAAATTAAGCATGGGACCGGGGATGCTCAAGGGATACAAATCACACGGGAGGGTTGAAATAGCCCAGCCGGACATCGGGAAATTCCTCGCGCAGCATCGAGATCAGGCGGCCGACTCCAAAGGTTTTTTCCCGCAAATCGGGCTTTAAAACGTCAACGTACCATTCCGGGTCTATGTTCAGATTGCGCAGCTGGATCAAATCCAGGCCGGTTTCAGCGATCAATTTTTTTAAAGCGAGCCACTCGCTTTCCTGGTCGGTAAATCCGGGCAGGACAAAATAGTTGATAGAGGCGAATCCGCCGTTTGCCTTGACGATTGAAAGAGAGCCGCGGGCCTCGTCGAAGCAAAACCCTTTGGGTCGAAAATATTTTTGATAAAATTCGGGGCGCGCGCTGTTCATGCTGACCCGAATGGACTGAAGGCCGGCGCGGCAAAGCTTTTCAACAGCACCCGGAAGACTTCCGTTGGTGTTGAGGTTTATCGTGCCCCTGGAGGTGGCTTTTCGGATCATCCGGATGGAGGCTTCGAGCGTTGGGGCCTGGAGCAGCGGCTCGCCCTCGCAGCCCTGCCCGAAGCTTACGACCGCCCGCTTGGCATCCCGCAGATGGGGGACCGCGACCCCGCTTATCTCCTCGGCGGAAGGAACAAAGCCGATGCGATCCTGGGTGGCGCTAAGCCCGGTTTCCTCCTGTCGGCTTATGCAGCCGATACACCGGGCGTTGCACTCGGGCGAAGAGGGCAGCGGGGCTTCCCAGCGATTCATGAAAAGGTTTTTGGCCGCTGGGCAGCCGTAGGTAAGAGCGCATTTTCCCAGGTGCTGAACGAGCCGGTTTTCTCGTTCGGCCTTCATGCGCCTTCTGGCGTTTTTTTCGATGAGTTTCAAGTCGAAATTACAAAAATCCTGCCGCCGGTCCCTGTCGATTCTTACCGCCGGAACCACGAAGCCGCCGTTCCTCCAGCCAACCGCGGTGTAGGCGAAAAGAGGCAAAAGAGGCGCGCGGGGTTTGGTGCGGTAAGCGGGAGAAAAAAGATGGGTGTAGGCCGGAGAGATGAAAGCGGCAACGGCTCGCACCGGTTTTGCCCGATCCAACGGATCTTCGGCCAGGGGTTCGAACCGGCGTAGCGTGGGATTAAAGCCAACGGGCAACCGTTCAGGTAAAAGGAACAGTTCGGAGCCTTCCGGAAGTGGAATCAGCTCCGACGGGCTGGGCCGTTGCCATTGGCCGGCCCCCGCCCCGGCCATCTCCAGCTCCGGCCAGTCCAAAATATTGCCCTCGGCATCGGCGTAAACAAGAGCGGGTCGGTTTTTCATGGCGTCTCTTTCCTTGTCTCCTCTTCGTTTATAGCATATTCGAGTTTACAGGACATCCCGTTAGGCGTATGGGTAAGCGCGACCAATCACCGAAAAGCTCGCACATGGAACAGGCAAATTGAATGGATAAAGATTCTAAAAACTCGGCCGGCTCATTGAGTCGCCGCATAAAAACCAGGGTCACGGGGCCCGAACACCGCTTCGCGATCACTCTTCCACCGGAACTGGCGCCGATCTGTCTTGAAGAAGCGCGCCCGCTCGATATTCCCGCTCTCGAACCAAGCGAAGCGGGGCTGGAATTTACCGGCCGGCTAAAAGACGCCTACGCCTGCAACCTACGGCTCAGAACCGCCGGCCGGGTGCTTTGCAGGCTGTCTTCCTTTCGCGCCGGCGTTGCCGAAGAACTCTTTTTCAAGGCTTCGCGCCTCCCGTGGGAGCTGTGGCTAAATCCCGGCATTCCCATCGATATCGAGGCCCGGGTGGAATACTCCCGGATAAGCAACGAAGGAAAAGTGGCGGAGATCATCGGCCAAAGCATCGCCAGGGCCCATTTCCCCCAAGCGGGCAAGAAGGGCGATCTGCCGGCCGACCTAAGGCAAAAAATCCTCGTTCGCCTCGTTGAAAACCACTGCTTGATAAGTCTTGACATGACCGGGGCACATCTTCATCAAAGAGGCTACCGGCTGCGACATACCGGAGCGCCCATCCGCGAAACCCTTGCCGCCGCCATTTTGCTGAAAGCCGGCTGGAAAAGCGATGCTCCCCTGGTCGATGGCATGTGCGGATCGGGAGTTTTTCCCATAGAGGCGGCCCTTATGTCCAGGCGGATTGCTCCGGGGCTCGGGCGCGACTTTTTGTTCCAGATGTGGCCCTCTTTCCAGCAAAACAGCTGGGAATACCTGCGGCGAAAGGCCCTGGAGAGTTCCCTTCCCAAAGCCGTTTCGCCCATAATTGGAATCGATCTGGATTCGCAGGCTATTTCCGCGGCACGGGAAAATTGCGAGCGCGCCGGGACCCCGGGCGACATAGAGTGGAAAAACACGAACTTCTTCGACTTCGTGCCGGGCAGGGATCTCGCAAAAGGGCTCGTGGTTTTGAACCCGCCTTACGGCGTGCGGCTCGAAACCGGGGGAGCCGACCTTTACGAAAGAATAGGGGCGCACCTGAGGCTCCACTTCAAGGGCTGGAGGTACGCGGTCCTGGCCAAATCCCGGCTCGAAGCCGCCGCCCTGGGCACAGGGCGGATGCGCCTTTGGAACATCCGCCACGGAGGCATGAACATCACGGCGGCAATCGGTACGATTTAGAGCCGGCCCCACCCTCAGAGGGCCGTTTGCCGGTGGATTCGCATGACCTCCTCGCAGGTGACCAGGGCTTTGAGGAACGGGACCTCCTTTTCGATATTTTGCCTGCCGTCCAGTTCCTGGCGGTCCACCAGGGCCAGTGCCCCCAAAATTTCGAAGCCCGCCCGCCGGCAGGCGGAGATGGCCTGGATCGTCGATGCGCCCGTCGTCACCACATCGTCGAGTACGACCACACGGTTTCCCGCCTTCACCTTGCCTTCGATCGAAGCGATTACCCCGTGGTCTTTTCGGCTCTTTCTGACGATGAAGGACTGCACAGGTCCGCCCCTGAGCCATGAAGTGTAGGCGGCGGCATTGGCGAGCGCGTCGGCCCCCAGGGTAAGGCCGCCCACACCGTCCAACTCGAGGTCGCTCAAAGCCTCGAAAATGAGGTTTCCGATCAGGTACTGGCCCTCCGGGTCGAGAGTTACCTTTTTGCAGTTGAAGTAAAAGGGGCTCGTTCCGCCGTGGGCAAGCTTGAACCCGGGATTTTCCGAATATTGGAAAGCATATCTGTAAACAAGTTCCGTAAGACGTTCGCGCATCTTGGGGATATCCCGGGTTTCGCAATTCATCGGCACTTTTCTCCTGTAAAATCGGGCA
This sequence comes from Deltaproteobacteria bacterium, assembly GCA_021777755.1. GTDB lineage: Bacteria > Desulfobacterota > Syntrophobacteria > Syntrophobacterales > Syntrophobacteraceae > SbD1. The sequence continues at coordinate 101,632 of JAJYDE010000007.1, read as the reverse complement.
GCCATCGTTTGCCCTGATAAAGCTCGTTTTGCTCCATATAGGTCCGAACCGCGTCGAGATTCTTGCGTTTATCAAGCGCCCACGCCGGGGCCACAAGCTCTTCGGGGTGCGGATCTCCGGTCAGTCTCTGAATGATGCATTTCGGAGGCAGAAGCGCAAGAAATTCCGCAGCCGCCTCCGCGTAGTTTTCGCGTGAAAGGCACGAATAGGCGCCCCTTTCAAACATTTCATGGAGCGCGGTCCCCTTTACGACGTAGAGCAGGTGTATTTTTACAGCCTGAATATCCTGGCGCGCAAGAAATCTCGCCGTCTCCAGCATATCGTCCAAATTTTCCCCGGGAAGGCCCAGGATCACGTGGGCGCAAATCGAGATGTTTCTTGCGCGAGCCCGTCTTACCGCGTCGGTGAAAGCGGCCCCGGAGTGTCTGCGGCCGATGAGTTCCAGGGTGAGTTCTTTTGCCGACTGAAGCCCCAATTCAAGCCATATCAGACGGCTTTCGCCGATTCGGGCCAGAAGACCCAGCACGTCATCGCCAACGCAATCCGGGCGCGTACCGATGCTTAGCCCAACGACATCGGGGTCTTCCAGCGCCTCGCCGTAAAGCGAGGCAAGTCTTGGAAGGGGCGCATGGGTGTTGGAAAAAGATTGGAAATAGGCTATGAACTTTTTGGCCTTGTACCTGCGGGCAAGCCTTTCTTTTCCGCTTCGAATCTGCTCTCGAATGGATGCCAAAGGCGCGGTTCCCGTCCCGGAGCCCCTGTCGTTACAGTATATGCAGCCGGATTTTCCAACCGTTCCGTCACGGTTGGGACATGACAAACCCGCATCGAGTGAGATCTTCTGGACCCGGCAACCGAAGATTTCCCGCAAATAGGAATTGTAGTCTCTATAGAGTGTGGCGGCCATTTGCGCTCGCTTCGAACTTTAAGTGAGCACAAATTATACCTTCAAGGAACACGTATGTCAGCCATCTTCGCCCCAAGACTTGCATTGACCGGCGTATTTTGCTAATGGAGACTTTCGGGGGAAAACCTTGGATATCAAAAAATTGGGGACAGGCATGAGAAGAGGATGGCTCCTTGTGGCGCTTTTCTGCATTCTGACCCTTAGCGCTTGCGGCACTGTGAGCAACGTTACAAGCTTCCGGCCGGGCGCCAACGGGTCCAAGTGGCAGACGGGGAACTTGTCGGCATACCTGCGGCAGATGATGGGCTCCAAAGTCGAAAAGCTGAAGAACTCCATTTGCGTAACCTTACCCTCCGATTCGCTCTTCCAACCTGGACCGAGCAGCGTGACACTTTCCAACGCGGCCGACATCGGCGTTCTGGCCAACGCCTGCAAAAAAAACCCGCATATGGATATTGCCGTGGACGCCTACACCGACTGTGTCCATTCGGAGGAAAAAAACCTGACGGCCTCCGAACTGGAAGCATGGTTGATCAAGAAAGCTCTCGTGGAGCGCGGGATATCGGCTGGGCGGATCACCGCCCAGGGCTGGGGAGAATCAAAGCCGGTGGCCACAAACGCAACGCTTGACGGCAGGAAAGCAAACCGGCGGGTAACGATCACTTTCGAGCCGGGCAAATCGTGAACAAACCCTTGCGGATTCAGCGGGACTCAGACCATTTGAACAGCGCGATCGCGGTGGCCACCACACCGTTTAGCGATTCGACCTCCGCGGAAATGGGAATCGAAACCGAAGCCTTTCGAAATTTATCCGGCAGACCCGGTCCTTCGATACCGGGGAGCAAGCCGAATTTGGCCGGGAATTCGAAAGAGCCGATATCCCGGCCTTCCTTGGAAAGGGGCACGAGCGGAAGCTCTTCGGGAAGCTCCGCGATGGCCGGCCCGGCAAACAGCGGGGCGCTAAAGACCGCTCCCGCCGAAGCCCTGACGGCTCTGGGATGGTAAGGGTTGGCCGCCTCGGCCAAGATAACGATCCGTGAGACGCCGAAAGCAACGGCGGACCGAATGGCCGCCCCCACGTTTTCCGGATCCTGAAAGGCGATAAAGAGCGTGCACCCTTCCGGAAGTGCCTCGGAGGGCTCCCAGCGGGGCATCTCCTCGATTTTTACCAGCATGATCGGGCTGGAAGTCCCGAAAACATCGAGTGTGTCGAAAAGTTGCGGGGCCAGCCGATACCACATCAAATGGGAAGGCGCGTTTTCAGGCGGCGGATTTTTGTCCCCCCTGGAGAGCCAGGCGATGCAACGGCCGCATATCCGCGTCAGGGCTTCGGATACCTGCTTTTGGCCGAAAACGAGCGCCTGCATCTGTTTTCGTATCCCTCTCGGGGCAAGCAGTTTTTTCAACTCCCGGAAGGTTTCGTTGTTTTCGCTTTCAATGGTTTTCACGAGGTTACCCTTTTCCAGTTCGGCTTTTCTTATACGCGGCGGAGAATCGAGTCTTTGGAAAACCACCAGCCGGCGTTCGTCGTTTGACTCGGGCAAATGGTAATGGTGATCGCCCGCCAGTCGGTAGCGCGCTCCAAAGCGGTCCCTGGCTTCTTCTACTTCCGCTTCGCAACCCGGCCCTTTCATGAAGATCGCAAGCCCGCCCGGGGCAAGGGAACCCGAGATCCTCTCCAGGGTGGCCGGTATGGCTTCCAGCGCCCGGGTTATGACGCCCGAAACCGGGATTTCCGTGGAAGCGTTTACCCCGTGTCCGTGGACGCCGATATTGGCAAGTCCGAGTTCGGCAAGCACGGTTTGAAGGAACTCCACCCGGTTCGCCCTGCTTTCGGCCAGGATGACTTCCAACCCCGGGTAGGCGATTTTCAAGGGAATTCCAGGCATTCCGGGGCCGCTGCCGATATCCATGAGAGGCGAAGGAAGCTCGATGATCTGGCCGGGCAGGATGGAGTCCACATAAAGCTTTCGCACCATGTTGGCAAAATTGTGAATGCGGGTGAGATTGAGTTCCCTGTTGAACTCTCTTAGCAGCAGGTGATATTTCCAAAGCTGGTCGATCGCCGCCGGCGGCAAGGAAATACCCGATGCGGACAAAATCTTTGCAAGCTGAGCGATATCGGGTTGCGCGCCGAATTTTTTCAGCGACATCAAAACAACTCCTCCTTTAACGCCGCCGAAGGGACAGCCATGAACGGCGAATATTTTTTCCATGAATCGTGGCCGATTTTCCACCACGACAACCACCTGCTGGTACTCTACAAACCCGCGGGTCTTCTTGCCCAGGCCGACGAGACCGGGGAAGCCTCGCTTCTCGAAATGGGCAAGCTGTGGTTGAAAAGGTTTTATAACAAACCCGGCCGGGTTTTTCTCGGCCTTGTTCATCGCCTCGACAGGCCGGTTGCCGGGATTATGCTCTTTTGCCGAACCTCGAAGGCCGCCGCCAGGATATCCGAGCAGTTCCGCGCGGGAAGTACGGAAAAATATTATTTGGCGGTCCTGGAGGGAGAACTCAAGCAAGAATCGGGCGTCCTGGTCAATTTCATGGACAGGCGAGAAAACCGGTCGAGCCGGGTTGTCCCGGAAAAGAGCCCCTCGGCACGGGAGGCAAGGCTTGCTTTCTCCGTTCTTGATCGGGCGCGGGGACGCACCCTGGTCAGAATAAAGCTCGATACCGGGCGTAAGCACCAGATACGGCTCCAGTTCGCCCACATCGGCCATCCGGTTTGCGGGGATCTGCGCTACGGGGCCCCTGCCCCGCTTGCGCAAAAACAAATTGCTCTTTTTGCCAAAGAGCTTGTCGTAAGCCATCCGGTCGGGGGCCAAAGGCTGCGGTTTGAATCACCGCTTCCCCGGGGCTGGCCCTGGCCCTCAAAGCAGGACGAAGGCGGACCTCCGTGGGACTATGAAGAACTGGTGCTCGGGTTTGAGAACAACCTTCACCAATCTGAATGAAACTACTTATCGACGGCTATGGGGGTTTGAACAATATTTGTTTCCCGCGCCACCCCCTTGTAAACGTACTCCACCCGGGCCTCGATCATGTTATAGTCGCCATGGAGATTTTCCGGGCGGATCCTTACAACCAGTCTTTCAGGCGACTGCATCCTTATGTGTGAAGCTCCCACGCAAAACTGGTTGGAACCCGGGTTTGCCGTGGTAACCGGGATTTCGGAGCGGCACAAACCTTGCGTGCCGTTGCCCTCGCCATTAGCCTCGGCATTGTCCATCAGGCAACTGGCCGATGAGGTCGAAAAGGAAGGCTGCCGGGAGAGCCATGTGAAGCAAACTTTTTCGATCTTTATCGCTCCGTTGGAGCGAAAACCCAAAATGACGTCGTAAGGCAGATTTTCATGCACCTTCTCGGGCATCTGTATTGTGGTGAGCTTGGCTTCGCCGTTTGAAAGGGGTCGAATTCTGCCCAGCGGCGACTGGGGCCGAAACGATGAACAGGAAGTGAGCACAAGGATTGCCGAGGCGATTGAGAGGAGCTGAGCGCTTTTCATCTGGAAACCTTTCGAATAAAAAGAAAAATCGCTTATAACCGGTTGACGCGCACCGGTGCAATGGCCGCCATTATCGGTATTCAGAATAAAGACTTGCAACCGTATTGTCAAACACTCATCCCACACTCATCTCAAGAGGTTTATTCGATCCCTATGAAGCTTCTTTTAACCAACGACGATGGAATTTTTTCCAAAGGCATAGAGGCCCTGTTTCAAGCTTTGTCGGTCGAACACGAAGTCACCGTTGTCGCACCCGAAACCGAGCAAAGCGCTGTCGGGCATGCGATCACCATGCTCCAGCCCCTTCGTGTGCACACGGTAAACCGCAACGGCAGTTTTTTCGGACACGCACTCAACGGCACACCCGCCGACTGCGTTAAAATCGCGGTGAGCGAACTGCTGGAAAGCCCCCCGGAGATGGTCGTATCGGGAATAAACCTCGGAGCCAACGTGGGAGTCGATGTCATCTATTCGGGCACGGTTTCCGCGGCAACCGAGGCGGCGGTGCTGGGAATCCCCTCCATAGCGGTATCGATAGATTCCTTCGCCCCGGACAGTTTCGAGGGCGCAACCCGATTCATCCCCGAACTGGTGGCGATCCTTGGAAAAGAAGCCCTTCCGCCCGGGATCTGCCTCAATGTCAATGTCCCAAACCTGCCGGCGGAAAAACTTCTCGGCGTGCGGATAACCCGACAGGGAGCCCAGAGATACGTGGAAAAATACGACCGCCGCACCGACCCGCGCTCCCATGTCTACTACTGGCTGACAAACGAGTCGGTGGTGCGCGACCTCGACCCCGAGGCCGATTCGCACGCCCTGGCCTCGGGCTATATTTCCGTCACCCCCATCCAGCACGACCTGACCAGCTATCCGGCACTCGAAAGATTGAAAGGATGGGGACTATAGAAAAACGCCCGGGAATCAATACCGAAAAATAGCCGCACCGTTTTTTCCGGGCAGCTCCGGCGAATCCAGCCCATAGACGTTTCCGCCGTTCAGATACGCATGGCTGAAGGCCAGATCGAGCAGATCTTCGTCCCCGGTCCGCCTCTCGGAGTGGATTTCCACGCTGCCCGATTTCGGGTCGTATCTACCCCACTGCCGCGCCCCGGCGTCTATGAAAAGCGTATCGACTCTTCCCTCCGCGGCGCCGGGCAAGATGTCCCCGATCTTGTCGGACGCAAGCGGCCCGCCCGATAGAGCCAGCCACCGATGGATGGCCAGTTCCTTATCCTTGTTGAAGTAAGGGGATACGAGCGGCAGGCTCTTCCTTTGAAGTTCGCTCGGATCGACTTCCTCGGGGTTGCCCTCCATAAACTCGTCCAAAGTATTCTTATAGACTTCCACCTGCCGGAATAATGGAAAAAGATATTCAACCCCGGCGAAGACAAGTGGAACGGTCTCGTGTCTAAAAAATGGATGCAGGCTGTCTCGTAGAACTTTAAACCATCGCCGGATGCGTTCCTTTTCGGATTCCGCCGCGCCGCCGTGGCCGTGGACCATGGAAGACGCCCCGGGGTTGGAGGCCTGAGAACTCATCCTGAATAGAGGAATGGTTTCCTCGTCGTCACCCAGGGCTTCCCGGGTCGTGCGGGGAACGCCTTCAAGTTCGATTTCATTGGCGCTGAACTCCGTGCATTCGATGAGCCGCAGTGATTTTTGGCTGAGCGCCAGGACAAAGAACCTTTTACAGCAGTGCAGCAAGGGTATGAGCGGCTTTAACTGAAATTGGCGCCCGATGTGAAGACTCTCGTTGAAGTTCAAGGGAAGGGTGAAATACCTGAAGAAGCCGGGGGAGATGAAAATGCTCAACCCCTCGGCCATGCGCCGCGTGAAAAAAGTTTCGTTCAATAGCGCCCTGGCGGGCCCCAAAAGTTCTCTTGCCTCCGTTGAACGCTGTCCCGCGGCCACCAGTTGTTTTTCGGCGCCTCGAAGAAGGTTGTCGAGTCTAATCGGATCCTGCAGCGTTTCTCGTCCCGTTCTATGGGTCGGCAGGTAGAGCGATACGCAGTAATCGCTTTTTTTCCGCAAAAGTTCCCTTATCTCCTCGTGCAAGACAAAATCCATACAAAACCTCCTTGCTTAATAATTTAACCATCCGGAGGGATTTTGTCCGATGAAGCGTCGGGGCAGAGAAAAATGTCCATGCCGGAGCGCGAGGCATTAAGGTAGACCGGCGTCAAACACTCAAGGAGAACTTGGCTTCCGCGCCAGAAAGGAAAATTGCCAAGCTGTTTGATGAGCACGGCCTCCATGGGCGGGACGCGAACTTCCCCCGGTGGATCATCGGAGTCTTTACCGCCCGTCCAAAAGGCCCGGGCATCAAAAGAGACGGGCTCGGCGAGAGTTTTTGTTTCCTCTTGGCCTCCGGACCCCTCGGCCATCGTTTTGCTCCCCGCCTTTTCCGTTTCTCCCAGGCCGGCCAGGAATTCCTCCCTGTCCATTCCGCGGAGCTTGAAGATAAGAAAAGGGTTTCTGTCGAATTCTTCACCCAGAAGGTAGTAGACCGCGGCGATATGCTTACAGGGGTTGGACCAGTCCGGGCAGGAACAGTCGGTTTCCAGATCCTTTAGCTTTTCGGGGAAAAGAGACAGTCCGGTCTCCTTGAAGACCAGTTCTATATCGCGGGGCATTTCACCCGAGAGCAGTTTCGCAACGAAAATTACCTGGCTTGACAGCGCCTTGGTGAGCTTTTTCCAACCGTCTCGCGAAAGAGGCTTCACTTTGATGACGATCACATAGGGCTTGCTCCTTGAGCCCTGCACAGTGGCCTTTACAACCCCTTTTTCAATATTTATCGAGAGCACCTGGCCGTTTCTGGCGTAGGTTCGCCCGCGGCCAAGCCTCGCCCCTATGCTGAAACTCTCAAGTACCCCGATCCACCGTTTCGCCCACCAACTCTCACCGAATCCTCCCCGCTTCGACTGGGCCTTTATGCCCCCCTTGACAGCCTTTGGCCTGGAGGGTGGAAAATATCCATGAGATCGCCATGACATTTCCAGATATCCTTTTCCCGTGCGCTTTTCGTAAAGATTACAGTCTATTGGCCTTATTCAGCCACCGCATCCTTGCCAAGGGTGAAAAGCTGTTTCAGCTCGGAGGTCGATAGCTCGGTAAGCCAAGCCTCCCCGCCCCCCACAACCCCTTCGGAGATTTCCTTCTTCTTCTCGATCATCTCATCGATGCGCTCCTCCAGGGTCCCGGCGCAGATGAACTTGTGCACCTGCACATTTTTCATCTGCCCGATGCGGAAGACACGGTCGGTCGCCTGGTTCTCCACGGCCGGGTTCCACCACCTGTCGAAATGGAAGACATGGTTGGCTCCGGTCAGGTTCAAACCGGTCCCCCCGGCTTTGAGCGAAAGGATGAAGAGCCCGGGGCCGTTCTCCTCGGCCTGGAAACGCTCGACCATGCGATCTCGCTGCTTTTTGGCAATTGCGCCGTGCAGGAAAAGAGCCTCCCGGCCGAAAGTCTCCTGGAGATGACGGTGTAAAATCATCCCCATTTCAGTAAACTGGGTGAAGATGAGCGCCCGGTCGCCGATACCCAGGACCTCCTCGATCATCTCGGTCAGGCGGGCAAGCTTTCCGGACCGGTTGGCAATGGCGGAGTTGTCGCCCAGGAAATGAGCGGGATGATTGCAGACCTGCTTTAACTTGGAGAGCGTCGCAAGCACGATGCCCTTGCGCTTGATGCCCTCAGAGGCGTCGAGAGATTCCGCAACATCTTTTATCACCGCTTCATAAAGGGATGCCTGCTCCTTGGTGAGCGTGCAGTAGACCTTCATTTCCATTTTGTCCGGAAGGTCGGCTATGATGGTCTTGTCGGTTTTTAACCGCCTTAAGACGAAGGGGCCGGTAATGCGCTTGAGCCTCTCTATCGCTTCCCTGTCCCGGTTGGCCTGGATGGGGACGAAAAACGAGCGCCGGAATTCGCTCCGGGAACCCAGAAAACCCGGGTTCAAAAACTCCATGATCGACCAGAGATCTCCCACGTTGTTTTCCACCGGAGTTCCCGTCAGGGCGATGCGGTAGTCCGCCTCGATCGCGCAGGCCGCCTTTGCCTGTTTGGTTTCCGGGTTCTTTATGTTTTGCGCCTCGTCCAGAACCACGCCCGCCCAGGAAACGCTCCTCAAGGTTTCGAAATCGCGGTGCAGGAGGGAATAGCTCGATATCACGATGGAATGCTCGCCGGCCCTCTTTTTGAAAGTTTTCCCCCTGCTCCTGCCAAGACCGTGATGGATCATGACTGGAAGATCGGGCGTAAACCGCGCGGCCTCCTTTGCCCAGTTGTTCACAACAGACATCGGACTTATCAGAAGCACAGGTTTTCCGCCGCTCGATTCCCGGTCTCTTTGGATAAGCGAAAGGGTCTGAATGGTTTTGCCCAATCCCATATCGTCGGCAAGGCATGCCCCGAACCCGAGCCCCCTCAGAAAGGCGAGCCACGAATAACCACGGAGCTGGTAGGGGCGAAGGGTTGCCTTAAGACCGCCCGGCGCGGAAATCTCAGCAAAAGGCGCGCGCCCTTCGAGAGTGGAGATCACCTTGGCGAGCCGGCCCGTCGTCTTGACTCCTTCGAAAACAAACGAGCCCACCGTGCCGCGAGTCCCGAGGGCCATTTGCACCACTTCGCGGACCGTGGCTTGTTCTTTGGACCGCCTGTTCCAAAAATCAAGGGCTTCCTGGATTTCTTCCGGACCCAGTTCGACCCACTGGCCACGGACCCTCACCAGCGGGGACTTGAGCCTGGCCAGTTCTTCGAGTTCCTCGAACGTGAGCGTTTCACCGCCCAGGGCAATCTCCCAATTGAACTGAACGACCGCGTCGAGGCAAAGACCTCCCTTGGCCCCCATCCCGGGACTCTTGGCCACGGCGCGAGCCGCGAGCTTGCCCTTTGTTCCCTTTCGGGTCCACCAGGCGGGAAGCAACACGCCGAAACCCGCCTGTTCGAGCGCCCATGCCCGCCGGGTCAAAAATTCATGGGCTCCGCCGGCATCCAACCGGTAACCCGCGGGTGCGGCCCCCTTGAGGCTCGCCTCAATATTGGGGCATATGCCGCTGGCCTGTCCGAGAGCGGACAAGAGATATTCCCGCGCATTGAAATTTTCCCGATCGAGGACGGATGCCTTGCAGCCTTTGGCCTTCCAGGCATATTCGGCAGGCACCACAAGGCTCGGATCCTCGGTCGCCTGAAGCAGGTATTGGACCGCCCAACCATCCTGATTTTGGTCGATCGACCCGTTGGCTTTCCCGGTCAGCGACTCCATTCCCGCGGCGCCGGGTTCATCGAGGCGAAAGCAAAGCCTGAAGGCGCTCGCCATGGACCTGGTGGCCGGGCGGCGCCACTCTTCAACCTGGAGGGCAAAACCGGCGAGCTCCGCTTCGCTTCCCTCCATTTTCCCGTCGCCTGAGCCCAATGCGTGGAGCCACTGGTCGTGGACGCTGTCGAATACGGGGCTTTTTTTCTTTCCGGGAAGTAGCCGGGGGCTGGAAGAGGCGGAGCGGACCAACTGGTCCACCATTGCGCCCACAAAGGGTGAGAGCAGGGTCGAGGAAGCAATTTCGGGAGGGGTTTGAGCCTGCAGACAGACCGCCCTGCAAGCCGCGGGCATCGCCTTGCCCAAACGGCCCAACCTCTCGGCTTCACAAGCCGGATAAACAGGCTGCCACCTGGCAAACCACTTCTTGCCGATCTTTTCCACTCCGGGCAGAAACTGCTGCTTTGCTACCAGAGCGGCCGCAAAGCGCATGGCCCTTGTCAGAAAGGCAAGATCGCTTCCAACGATCATTCCCGGCGCAAGGACCGTCTTTTCAACACAGCGGCAGAGAAATTTGATGGACTCCGAAAAGTCCAGAGGAACAACCGTTACGACCCATGGCAAAATATCCGCATCTTGCCCGACCTCCGCAACTTCGGCGATGAGCGGACTCGACGGGATCGGCATATTGCCGGCCGCAGGCAGCCATATGTACATATCGAGCGGTTCGAATTCGGTCCGCTCAATGATTATTCCGGCCTCGGAAAGCACTCCCCCGAGGACTTCGAGCCCCGCGTTCCAGGGGAGCATACCCGCAGCAGGCCTTTCGGATTTTCTTCCGGGCAGTCTGCGCGGGGCGCTTTGCTTTTCGCAGGGCTTTTCACCCCACAGATAAAGCCCCGTTTCACCAATTCCAGCATGAATGACAATCATCCGGTCCGATTTTCCTCGGAAGCGCCCGCAATAAATTACCTCATCGACTCTAATTCCATTTCATGCTTGAGGTCCCGGCCCAGCAGTTCGGAGACCACCAGGAGGGGGTCCTTTTCTTCATAGAGCACGCGGTAGATCTGTTCGCAGATGGCCATTTCCACTTTCATCTTTTTGGCCAGCATGTGGATGGACTTGGCGGTTACCACCCCTTCGGCCACCTGACGCATTTCCCCAAGGATTTCAGAAAGTTTTGCCCCCTTGGCCAGCTTCATCCCCACCGTGCGGTTTCGGCTCAGATCCCCTGTGCAGGTGAGAAGAAGGTCTCCTATGCCGGCAAGGCCCGAGAAGGTGAGCGGATGGGCGCCCATTTTGACACCCAGCCTCGATATCTCGGCAAGGCCCCGGGTAATCAGGGCCGCCCGGGCATTGTAGCCGAAAAGCAGTCCGTCGCTTAACCCGGCGGCAAGGGCGACAACATTTTTCGAAGCACCCGCCACTTCCACGCCGATGACATCGAGGCTGGTGTATATGCGGAACCTGGGCGTGGAGAGGACCGTTTGAACCTGCCCGGTGATCTTCATGTCCGGACCGGCGAGGGTGACGGCCGTCGGAATGGCCCGCATCACCTCATGGGCGAAAGAAGGACCCGAGAGGCAAAGTACTTTCACCTTGTTTTCCGCGGGAAGCAGTTCTTTCCAAATACCGGACATGGTGAGAAGCGTGTCGTTTTCGATGCCCTTCGTGGCATTGACGATGATCGCATCACGGCGCATGTGCGCAAGCATCCGGGCAGCCACACCGCGATAGACGTGGGATGGAACGACCATGACAAAAAGGCGGCCCGCCCCGGCGACTTCCTCGATTTCGCTGGTGACATGCACGCCCTCGTGCAGGGTGAAGCCCGGAAGGTATATGTTGTTTTCCCGGCTCCTGCTTATGGTTTGGCACAAGTCCTTTTCAAAGACCCACAGATTTACCTTCAATCCTTTTGAGGCAAGCGTGTGGGCGAGGGTAGAGCCCCAGGCCCCGGCCCCGATCACACCGACCGGCCCGATATTTTCGATCAAGGCTATTCTTCCTCTCTTGTATCGTCTTTGGGATTTTCCGATTCGTCCAGAACCGTCAGATCGACGACTTTTTCGCCTTCAGCGAGGCCGATGAGCTTGACCCCCTGGGTCACGCGGCCGATTTTGCTGATTTGCGACACAGACATTCTTATGAGACGACCCTTGTCGGTTATGAGCATTATCCCGTTTTCTTCGGCTACCTGGCGGAAGCCCACAACCGATCCGTTTCGCTCCGTCACCCTGATATTGAGAACTCCCTGACCGCCCCGGCCCTGGCAGCGGTAGTCTTCCTCCGGCGTGCGTTTGCCAAAGCCTTTTTCAGTAACCACCAGGATGCATTTAGCCGGATCGATCACATCCATTCCCACCAGGCCGCCGTCTTTTACGTTCATCCCCCGTATGCCGCGGCTCACCCGCCCAAGCGGACGGAATTCATTTTCATTTATCCTTATGCACTTTCCCTCGCGGCTCATAAGGAAAATATCCCGCTGCCCGTCAGTGATCACAACCGAAATCAGCTCGTCGTTTTCGTCAAGGTTTATGGCCCTTATGCCCGACGACCTGGGATTTTCGTAGGCGGACAGAGCCGTTTTCTTGATGATCCCGTTTCTGGTGGCCATGACCGCGAAAAGACCGGGCGAGAATTCTCGCACGGGCATAATGGTCTGGATCTTCTCGCCGCTCTGAAGTGGAAGAAGGTTCACGGCGGCTTTTCCCAGGGCCGAGGGGCCAACTTCCGGAATTTCATAGACCTTCAGGCGAAACACCTGCCCCCGGTTGGTAAAAACCAGCAGATGGTCGAGCGTAAGGGCCGTAAAAAGGCTTGTCACCACATCTTCTTCCCTGGTGCTCATCCCCGTGCGGCCTTTTCCACCACGATTCTGGTTGCGATAGACCGCCAGGGGGGTCCTTTTGAGATACCCGGCTCGCGACATCGTTACCACCATCTCTTCAACGGCGATCAGGTCTTCAAGGCAAATATCGCCCGCGTCCGGAACAATCTGGGTCCTGCGCGGTTCGGCGAATTCGTTTATCAGTTCGCCGATTTCTCCCCGCACCACCTGATCGACCAGTTCAGCGGATGACAGAATACTCCTCAACCTTTCGATTTCCTTCATGATATCCAGGTAGTCCCGGACGATCTTCTCCCGCTCCAGCCCGGTCAGGCGCTGCAGCCTCATATTGAGGATTTCCTGGGCTTGGATTTCGCTGAATTCGAAGCGCTCCATAAGACCGCCCTTCGCTTCCGCGGGATTGGGCGCCGAGCGTATGAGAGCTATTACCGAGTCCAGATTGTCGAGGGCCTTCTTCAACCCTTCCAAAATATGGGCCCGTTTTTCAGCCTGTTTGAGCTCGAAGCGGGTGCGCTTGACCACCACTTCGCGGCGAAAGTCGATAAAATGCTGGAGGATGTCTTTGAGGTTCATCACCTCGGGCCGGTTGTCCACAACCGCCAGCATGATGATTCCGAATGTGGTCTCGAGCGCGGTGTTTTTGTAGAGCAGATTTTCGACCACCTTGGGATCGTCTCCCTGGCGCAGGGTGAGTACGACCCGCATGCCATGGCGATCGGATTCGTCGCGGATGTCCTGGATTCCCTCGACTCTTTTCGCCTTCACAAGATCGGCGATCCGTTCGAGCAGCCTGGCCTTGTTTACCTGGTAGGGCAGTTCGGTAATGATCAGGTGCTGCTTTCTGCCCGATTCTTCAACCTCGACCCGCCCGCGAATCTTGACGATCCCCTTGCCGGTTTCATAGGCCTCGGTTACCCCGTCGCAGCCGCAAAGAAAACCGGCCGTCGGAAAATCCGGCCCATGGATGTAACTCATGAGCCCCTTTATGGTAATGGCCGGGTCATCGAGCAGGGCAAGAAGCCCCGAGCAAAGCTCGCGAAGGTTGTGGGGCGGAACGTTTGTGGCCATTCCGACCGCGATTCCCGAAGAGCCGTTTAGAAGCAGGTTCGGCACACGGGTGGGAAGAACGGCAGGCTCCAGGATCGTGTTGTCGTAGTTTGGCTGGAAAGGAACCGTTTCCTTTTCGATATCCCGCATGAACTCCATGCCCAGCTTCGACATGCGGATTTCCGTGTAACGCATGGCCGCCGGAGGGTCGCCGTCAACGGAGCCGAAGTTGCCCTGGCCGTCCACCAGCGGGTGAAGCATGGAAAAGTCCTGGGCCATGCGCACCGTGGCGTCGTAGATGGCCGCGTCCCCGTGCGGGTGATACTTGCCCATGACGTCGCCGACGATGCGCGCCGACTTCTTGTAGGGCTTGTTGTAGTCGTTGTTGACCTCGTGCATCGAAAAGAGAATGCGGCGGTGCACGGGCTTCAGACCGTCACGCACATCGGGAATGGCCCGCCCGATGATGACGCTCATCGCATAGTCGAGATAGGAAAGCTTTATTTCGTCGGCAATATTTATGGTTTTGAGGTCCATATTCCTTTTCATTCCAAGACCGAAGAACGGATGCGGGAAAAGTGAGGGCGCAATCCACGCCTCTTCTTCATTTCCCTCTTCGTTATCGGTCTGTCATTTATGCGGCTGACTTGCCTCTATCCCCGAGCAATCTGGTGAACAAATCCCGTTCGATATTGCGCTGAAATTCAGCAAACATTCGAGCCAGGTTGGCTTCATAGGCCCGCATCGTACCCTCGATCGTGCCTTCGAGGCGGGAGAAGCGCTGTTCCAAATCCCCCACGCGTTTGTTGAGATCCCGGATCTCGCCCCTCAAACTCTCCACGTCTTGTTTAAAATCCGCCCTCAAACTTTCAATATCCGGCTTCACCGCTTCCCGGACAGCGAGCTGAAAAGCTTCCTTACCAGGAGTCTCGATCCAAACCATGGCGACAGTTCCTTGCCCGCGCCTCAGATATCCAACTCCCGGAAATCGAGCGCGTTGGTCTGGATGAATTCCCGCCTCGGTTCCACCGGATCTCCCATCAAAGTGGTAAAGAGTTCGTCGGCGGTAACCATGTCTTCGACTCTGACCTGAAGGAGGGTTCTTTTCTCCGGGTCCATGGTGGTTTCCCAGAGCTGTTCGGGATTCATCTCCCCCAAACCTTTGTAGCGCTGGATGGTGGCTCCTTTGCGGGCTTCGTCCATGAGGTGCTGGAAAAACGCCCTCGGATTGTCGAACTCCGTCCTTCCCTGGTTGTCCTGCACGACGTAGGGCACATGCCGAAAGATTGCCAGTTGCCGGTAGAGCGAAAGGAGTTTGCGAAATTCCGCGGAGGCCAGAAAGTGGTAGCTGATGCGCTTTTTCTTGTGCCCGTTGGAAGGGTCGATAACGTCGAGGTCGTGACCCAGGTGCTCCTCTTCGACTTCGACCGAAATCACCTCGCAGCCGGCTTCTTCCAGTTTTGCCCGAAGAACGGTGGCCCAATTCTGCGAATCCTGCTCATCGAGCCGGTTTTCATCAAAAATTTGGATTGTCTGCTCCAAAAGCTTTTTGGAAATGCCTCTTTGAGCCTGGCGGTCGAGCCACTCTTCGTATTTGGAGTAGGTTTTAAGAAGACCGGTAAGCTCTTCGGGCGGCAGAGGCGCCTCGCGGCCGGGCAAAAACACCTGCTTTCTTTCCGAGGCCCGCTTCAGAAGAAAGGCGTTGAGGCTGTCGTCGTCTTTTAGATAATGCTCGGCCTTTCCCACCGCCAGACGGTACAAAGGCGGCTGGGCGATATAGAGCCGGCCCGAATCGATCAACTCGGGCATCTGGCGGAAAAAAAACGTAAGAAGCAGCGTGCGGATATGCGCCCCGTCGACGTCGGCGTCGGTCATGATGATGATAAAGTGATACCGGAGCTTTTCGGGATTGAATTCATCCTTTCCGATCCCCGTTCCAAGGGCGGAAATCATGTTCCGGATCTCCTGGTTTTCAAGCATCTTGTCGAAGCGCGATTTTTCGACGTTGAGTATCTTGCCCCGAAGGGGCAAAATGGCCTGAAAAGCCCTGTTCCTGCCCTGTTTGGCCGAACCCCCGGCCGAGTCCCCCTCGACGATGAAGATTTCGCTTTTGGCCGGGTCGCGCTCCTGGCAGTCGGCAAGCTTTCCGGGCAGCGAGTGGTCGCCCAGCACGCCCTTCCTGCGGGTCAGTTCCTTGGCGCGCCGCGCCGCTTCCCGCGCCCGTGCGGCCTCCATGACCTTGTCCAGAATCGATCGGATGACCTTGGGATTTTCCTCGAAATAGCCCGAGAGCTTTTCGTAGACCAGGTTTTCCACCATCCCCTTGACCTCGCTGTTTCCAAGCTTGGTCTTGGTCTGGCCCTCGAACTGCGGCTGCGGAATCTTTATGCTTACAACCGCAGTCAGTCCTTCGCGCACATCATCGCCTATCATCTTGTCCAGATCGGGCTGCTTGATCGTCTTGTTCTGGGCGGCATATTGCTTGATCGACCGGGTAAGCCCGGCTTTAAAACCGATCAGATGGGTCCCGCCCTCCTTGGTGTTTATGTTGTTTGCGAAGGTGAAAATTTTTTCAGCGTAGGTGCTGTTGTACTGGATCGCAACGCCCACCGAAATGGCCTGCTTTTCCCCCCAGATGGAAATGACTTCGGGAAAGATCGGATCCTTGTTGCGGTTCAAATATTCGACAAACGAGACCAGGCCGCCTTCGTAGAAAAACAGTTTCTCCTTGGGGATCCGATCGTCAATCAACTCGATTCGCACCCCGGAATTAAGAAAGGCCAGCTCGCGCATCCGCTCGGCCAGTATGTCGAAGCTTATCTCGGTTTCTTCGAAAATGAGCCCGTCGGGCTTGAAGGTTATCCGGGTCCCGCGCTTTTGGGTCTCGCCACGAGCCAAAAGTGCCGATTTTGGTTCTCCGCGCTCGTAGTGCTGATAGTACACCCTGCCGTCGCGCCGGATTTCGACGTCGAGAAACTCGCTAAGCGCGTTCACCACCGACACGCCCACCCCGTGAAGACCCCCGGAGACCTTATAGGTCGAATCGTCGAATTTGCCCCCCGCGTGCAGCTTGGTCATTACCACCGTCACGGCCGGGATGTTTTCCTTTTCGTGGATATCGACCGGTATGCCCCGCCCATTGTCGTCCACCGTGACCGATCCGTCCACGTGGATCTCGACGCGGATATGGTCGCAATGACCCGCCAGGGCCTCGTCGATGCTGTTGTCCACAACCTCGTAGACCAGGTGATGAAGGCCTTCGGTGGAGACATTGCCGATGTACATGGAAGGACGTACGCGAACAGCGCTCAAGCCTTCCAGCACGGTGATCTGCTGCGCTGTGTATTCGTCCCTGGATATTTCGGGCTGCGTCCCGGTATCTTGCATAAAGCGACAATCCCTCTGTTCGCTCTTCATGCACCCCATTTTCTCAGTTGCAAAGCATGAAGGCCATAGCACATAAATCATTGGAACTGCAAGGAAAAGAGTCTATGTATACCATTTTCCAAGGCTTATTTCAATTCAAATCGACCCGGTCGCCCGGCCAATCGCATGAAAAAGCATTGGAGCGCCTCCCCGTCCGGACGGCGGCCACCAACTGCCTTTTCAACATCGACAGGACCGTTATTCGAGGGTAGCCCTTGGCCCGGGCTTCAATCGTAATAGCCCGCGGGCACCTTCATTTTTTCCCGCTTTTCGAGCCACTGCGCGGCAGGGGCTCTTATGAAGGCACGGCAATGGACCTTGCCCCATCCACATATCGACCCGCCATTTTCCCTTTCTGGTTGCCGTTTCTATTGACGCCTCTATTTGCCGCTTCAGAGTGCCGCTTTGCGGCTCCGAACCCCTTTGTGATACCAAACCCGGCGGGATATTCCACCGTTGTCGCCCGGCGGGCCGTTTTCGCCCGCACACCCGATAAATTTGAATTGTCAGCTCGACTGGTTGTCGCAGGATTCGCAACAATTGCAAAAGCGGGGATACAGCTCTTTTGATGAACTTCAGGCGCTTGCCCCGACCAGGTCGCCACCCGATGCGCTCACCGTATTTCCGCCCCCCCTGACACGGAAAGGATTGTATTTACAAACGCTTTCAGTTCCGGACATTGACCGATCGCCACCGACAGGTCGTTGTCATATCGTCCTCCGTCATCACGGTGTTGCCCGCGTCGAATTTGCGTTCAGCAATCTCAGGGCGCTTTGGCCTTGCGGAGGTCCCAAGCCACCAAATCCTCTATTCCCAGCTCTTTTGCCCGCCTCTCAACCCGGCGTACAATTTCGGGGTCCATTTCGATGTCGTCCGGCCAGGGCCGGTCGTGGCCGTCTTCGGGGCCCTTGGCCGTGGCGTCGATGACGATTCGCCCCTCCTGTTTGACAATGTCTCTGGCAGGATCGACGTTGTTGAACACTTTCCAGAGCACCAGGGAATAATCCCGCAACTCTATGGAGGAATCGAGCAAAACCAGGATTGAAAACGGCGCGATCGCAGGCTTGTCAAGAAGCTCCCGGGCAACCTTTCGCCCCGGAGTCTTGCCGTCTTTGGCAAAATTGAGGAGCAGCAGGCGGTTTCGGCTCTTGAGCGCCGGAAGGTGAAAGGCGCAAAGAAGGCCCGATATCTCGGCGAGACTTTTCCCCAATACTTCCCCGGACGGGGCCGGAAGAGCCTCCCGGACGGGCCTGTCTTTTTCGCCCCCGATCCTTCGGGTGGCGTCGATTCCGATTTTACTTCCAAAAAGCGGCTCCGGGGCGCTGTGGTCCAGAACATCGAGAACGCCTTCGGTTATGAAAAGATCGCTCTCCGGGTCCACCTGGTCGATAATGGCCTCAAACACCTTTACGGGGTCCTTCAGGTCGATATCGCCGTCAACGAGGGTCGCGGCCTTGGTAAAACTCATCTGCCCCTGGCTCCAGATCGCGCTCATGAGCCTTCTGGCATGTCCCGGATACTCCTTGTCGACGGCCATTACCACGATGTTGTGAAAAACCCCTTCCCAGGGCATCCAGAAATCGCGCACCTCGGGGTGAACGGCCCGAAGAAGAGGAAGAAAAATCCGCTCGGTGGCCTTTGCAAGCAGGCAGTCTTCCATGGGGGGCCGCCCCACAAGGGTCGCCGCATAGACCGGGTTTCGCCGGTGGGTCAGGGCCGTAAGGTGAAAGACGGGGTATTGGCCAACCAGGGAGTAATATCCGGTGTGGTCTCCAAAGGGCCCCTCCAGCCGGAGTTCATCGGGGTCCACATATCCTTCGAGCACGAATTCGGCTTCAGCCGGGACCTCCAAGTCTATCGAGACGCAGCGGGTCATTTTGACCGGTTTTTTGCGGATGAAACCCGCCAGCATCATCTCGTCGATACCCCGGGGAAGCGGGGCCGTGGCCGCCCAGGTGGTGGCCGGGTCGGTCCCGATGGCCACCGCGACCGGCATGCGCCTGCCCGCCTTCCTGTACTCCTGGAAGTAATGAGAGCCGTCCTTGTGAATGTGCCAGTGCATTCCGGTCGTATTTCGGTCGTAGACCTGCAGACGGTACATGCCGGCGTTGCGCCTCCCCGTTTCCAGGCTTCGGGTAAACACGACCGGAAGAGTCACGAAGGGACCGCCGTCTCCGGGCCAGCACTTTAGAACCGGCAGTTTTGAAAGGTCGATTTGCTCACCCCTGAGGACGACCTCCTGGCAGGGGGCCGTCGAGGTTTTGCGCGGCAGCGCTCTAAGGATGTCCATGCCCATGGGAACCAGCTCCGCAAATTCGCGAATGGATTTCGGAGGGCCGATGCGCACGAAACGCTCGACCCTTCGGGCAAGCTCGTCGAGCGAAGCGGTCCCGAGAGCCATGCACATGCGTCGCTCGGAGCCGAAGGCGTTGGTTAGAACCGCAAAATTCGATCCCTCCACCTGTTCAAAGAGCAGAGCTTTACCGCCTCCGGGCGCTTTGGAGGCAAGATCGGTGATGCGCGAGATCTCCAGTTCGCAGGAGACCCGAGCGCTTATTCGCTGCAATTCCCCCGCCTTTTCAAGCTCGCGGATGAATTCACCAAGATTTTCAAACGCCGTTTTCATTGGCCGCAACAATCACCTTCCCGCCAGTATCCCCAGGAAGAGCAGGACGGATATGGCGCTGTTGACGTGAAAAAAGGCAATATTGACTTTATCGAGGCGGTCTGGACTCACCAGTTTGTGCTCGGTAAAGATCAGCACTCCTATTAGGCAGAGAAAAAGAAGGTAAATCGGACTCAAATCGAATGCGAAATAAACCAGCAGAAGAAAGAAAAGCGTAAAGCCGTGCAGGGCGGTGGAATAGAGAAGCGCTCGCGAGGCCCCCCGGCAGGCGGGCAGGGAAAAGAGCCTGTGCTGCCGGTCGAATTCAATGTCCTGGCAGGCGTAGAGGATATCGAAGCCGGCGATATAGCTCATAAGGGCAAACGAGAGCAGAAGAATTTTCCAGTTGAGCCCGCCTGTTACCGCCACCCAGACCGCCGCGGGCGCAAGGCCGATGGCAAATCCCAAAACCAGGTGGCAAAGGGTCGTGAACCTTTTCGTAAACGAATACAAAAGAAGAATGGCCAGGACCGGCAGCGACAAAACAAGGCACAACCGGCCGAGCAAGGCCGCCGCGCAAAGAAAAACCATGGCGGAGACCAAAATGAAAAACAGCACGGAACCAAGCCCCACCTGCCCCGTCACATGGGGACGGTTTGCCGTGCGCGGATTCAGGCGATCGTAGCGATGATCGGCCAGACGATTGAAACCCATGGCGGCAGACCTTGCGGAAGCCATGGCCACAATTACCAGGACGATGGTCCCCAAACTTACCGGATGTTTCATGTTTGCAAGCAGCAGGGCCGCCATGGCGAACGGAAGGGCGAAAATCGTGTGGCTGAACTTTATCAGCCTGCCGTAAGTATGGATCTTGGTTGTAAATGTCATTTACCGGCCCGGTTTAATTGATGGATAACCGCATTTTAGAGGATGCGATTATACCTTCTCCTAAGAATTTTTTCCAGATTTCCCGCCGCCCGCTCCAAGAGCCTCATCGACCTGCGACCTCAAAGCCCCGGCCGCGGCTCCCGGATCGGGCGCCGAGACTATGGCGGATACCACCGCCACTCCATGGGCGCCCGCGCCAATGACCTCGCCCGCGTTTTCGCGCTTTATTCCGCCTATTCCCACAAGCGGTATTCGAACCGCGCGCCGGATGGAGCGCAAAAGATCGAGGCCCGTGGCCGGCAGGGCATCGGGTTTGGTAAAGGTGGCAAACAGTGGCCCCACTCCCAGGTAATCGGCCCCGTCGGCTTCGGCCTCCACGGCCTCATCGACGGTACCCACCGATACGCCGATCAGCATCTTTTCTCCGACGAGTCGGCGCGCAAGGGCGCATGGCATGTCCGACTGTCCCAGATGGACCCCGTCGGCCCGGCAGGCAAGCGCCACATCCACCCTGTCGTTGATTACGAGCGCAATTCCGAGTTCCAAAGCGACCTGCCTTAGAACGAAGGCCCGTTCCAAAAACAGCCTCGTGGCGACATCTTTTTCCCGCAGTTGCAGAATGGTCACACCCGCCGCACAGCTCTCGCGCACGATCCTTTCCAGCGGGCGACCCAGGCACAGTTCCCGGTCGGTTACCAGGTAAAGCCTTAAATCAAAATCTCTCCGGCGCTCTTTCACGACAGCTCCACCCGCGCACGATCCCTTATGGCCGCGGGATCCACGGCGTCGAGTGCATCCAGCAACTTTATCTGAAAAGTTCCAGGCCCCGGTTGCGCCCCGGCGGCGATCTCGCCGGCGATCCCGAAGGCGACCAGGGCACCGGTCGCGGCGACAAAGCCATCCCTTTGGACTCCGCAAAAAGCCCCGGTCACAGCGCTTGCCGCGCACCCGGTCCCCGTAACCCTGCTCATGAGCACGTGGCCGTTTGTAACAGTCGCAGCCCTCGACCCGTCGGTCACGAAATCCTCCGCACCGGTGACCGCGACGACCATGGCGTTTGATTTGGCCAACTCGATCGCGGCCTGCCGGGCATCCCGGGAACCCGCCAGCGAATCGACCCCCTTGGTGGTCCCTTTGGCGCCGGCAAGGGCCAAGATTTCAGAAGCATTTCCCCGAAGGACCGTCGGGGGCGCTTCTCTTAGAAACCGCTTGGCGGTCTCCGTCCTGAACCGCGTTGCGCCCGCGCCCACCGGATCGAGCACGATCGGAATGCAGCGCTTCCGGGCCGCGGTTGCGGCAATCCCCATCGAGTCGATCCAGCTCCGGGAAAGTGTCCCTATATTGATGACGAGCGCATTGGCGAGTCCGACCATCTCCTCGACTTCTTCGGCCGCGTGGGCCATAACCGGCGATGCGCCCAGGGCCAGAAGCACGTTTGCCGTAAAATTCATGACCACATAATTTGTAATGTTATGAACCAGGGGATGTAGAGTCCTGATATTCTCAAGGCCGGCGCAAATCTCGTCCATCATCTTCACTTTTCACTCCAATCACTATGGTTGAGGGGGCGCGTTGACCCGGTAGCCCGCGCCCTTATTCCAAAATCCAATTCCAGAGCTCATCCTTGCCCGTCAACCATTATGCTGCATCGTCGGAGCGGGTGCAAGCCGCACAGATACTTTTCCACCGTGAGGTTTGCCACGACCGCGAACCGAAACGGCGATTTATTTATTGAAGCTTTTTGCCATATCTGCCGATCAAATTGAAGGTCGCAGCCGTCAAGAAGGCAAGAAGCTTTAACCCGTATTTTTCGCAAAGGGAGAAGGATCACGTTATGGCAAGACTCGGTTTTGCAGCAAAAATGAATACCTTGGTCGCAATTCTCGCCCTGGTTGTCATCGTCTCGGCGGGAGTGTTTTATTACGGCCAGATTTCTCTCATAAAGGAATACAAGACCATCCGCCAGACCGAAGGGGTCAAAAATATCGCGGCCAAAGACGCGCGGATTCATCTCGAGCGCGCTGTTCAGGGGCTCAAAGATTATCTGCTCAGGGACAAGGACGTCTACATCGGGGAGTACAAAACGGCACTGGCAAAATTGAAGGCATCAACCCTTCAATTCAGTCACCTGGCCTCCGGGGAGAAGGAAAAAAACCTTGTCGCCGACGTCGTCAGCGGGACGGCCATTTATGAGAAAGCTTTCAACAAGGTGGTGGAAGCAAGACGAGAGAATCCAAAAATTGCGCCCGATGCTCTCGATGCTCTAATAAAAGGAATGGACAGGCCGATTTCCAACTCCATCAACGCCTTGGCCGGTGATGCCGAAAAAAACTATAAAGAAGCCACGGATGACATAGACGCCAGAGCTTTGGCCACCAACAGGATGCGGGCGATTTTGGTTTCCGTCTTCGGCTTGCTGTGCGCAGGGCTGAGTTTTTTAATCAGTAACGGGATCAAAAAAAACCTCACCAGGATCGCCGAATTTGTCGATATCGTCTCCAAGGGAGACTTTACTTCCCGGCTCTCAGTTCAAAGTGACGATGAGATGGGACGCATGGCCACCCAACTAGGGGCCATGGAAGACCACATCGCCGAGATGCTTCAGGAGATTCAACGAAACAACGAAGCAATTCTCAGTTCTTCTTCCAGCCTTACCGCCATTTCAGGGAAAATGGCCTCCGGAACAAAGGACATATCGGAAAGAGCCCGGACGGTGGCGACGGCGGCCGAGGAATTCAGCATCAACACCAATTCGGTGGCGGAAAGCATGGAGCAGACCACAAGCAGCCTGACTTCGGTTGCCGGCGCCACAGAGGAACTGAGCGCCACCATAGCGGAGATCGCTTCAAATTCCGAAAAAGCCAGGGCGATCAGCGGCGACGCGACCGAGCAGGCCCGCGCCATAACGAGCATGATGAAGGATTTCGGCAAAGCGGCCCAGGAAATCGGCCAGGTTACCGAGACCATCACCAATATTTCAGCACAGACCAACCTGCTGGCCTTGAACGCGACAATCGAGGCGGCCAGGGCCGGCGCGGCAGGCAAAGGCTTTGCCGTGGTGGCCAATGAGATTAAGGAGCTGGCCCAACAGACCGCCACGGCCACCGAGGACATAAAGGGCAAGATTGCCTCCATCCAGGCCTCCACCGGGAGCGCGATCGAAGATATCGAACAGATCGCACAGGTTATCAACCAGGTTGGCGAAATCGTTTCCGGCATCGCCGCGGCCATCGAGGAACAGGCTGTGGTTACCAGGGAGATAGCATCCAACATTGCCACAGCCTCATCGGGTGTAAGGGAATCAAACGAGCGCATCGCTCAAACGGCCACGGTATCCCAGACGATGGCTTCAGACATCGCGCTGGTCAACGGAACCATTGGCGAAATTAACAGCGAGGGGGAGACTGTTCGCACCAACGCGCTTCGACTCTCCTCGCTTTCCGAACAACTAAGGGTCACGGTGGGCAGGTTCAGAATATAACCCAGGCTTTTAAACGGCCGGTTCAAGTTATGACAGGGAAAATGAAGACGAAAAAATATTTTTCTGATGCCAAATTGGTTGCCGCCGGTCTTACGGCCGCGGTCTTGAATACGGTGGTGGCGGGTTTTGTCTGGTGTGCCGGCTATCGCCCGGCAGCGGTCGCGGCATTCTGCCTTATCGAGGCCGCGCTGATAACCGGTGTCTGGCTGGCGCGGCGCGGCCCGATCGCCCCGGGACAAAAATCGCTTGCCGACTCCCTTTCCAACCTTAGGGGGGCGCTCGAATATTGGTCGCACCGCGAGGTGGGCGCGGTTGCTTCAGCCATAGACGGTGAAACTCAGGGTGTGGTCCACTCGGTTACCGATGCCATGAGCAATGTTGAAAGATCGGTGATAGAAACCACCAAAATTTTGGGCGAGGTCCTGACCAATTCCAACAAGGGTGCCATGGCAGCCGGAAAAGTGCAGACTCTGACCTCGGCGGTCACCAACTCGTTGGAGGAAATGAGCTCGGCGATCAACCTGATTGCGAACCGGACGGCCGGCGGGGCAAGCGCGGCAAACAGCATCTCCTCACAGGTGGACAACGCTGTACGGGTGGTCGAGGTCATGCGCAAAGCCGTGGCGGAGTCACAAAAAATCGTTCACGTGGTGAGCGGAATTGCCGGCCAGACAAACGTTCTGGCCTTGAACGCCACCATCGAGGCGGCCCGGGTGGGCGAAAAGGGTAAAGGTTTTGCCGTGGTCGCCAACGAGGTCAAGCTGCTGGCCAACCAGACCACAACCGCAACCGAAGACGTGCGCAAACACCTGATTGACCTGGGTCAAACCTTCGGCCAACTGGAGGGTGCGACCGAATCGATAGCGAAAAATATCGGCACGATGAATGAAATCATGGAGTCCACGGCCGCGGCGGTGGAAGAACAGTCGGCCGTGGCGGGCGAAATCCGCCGCTCGGCCGAAAGCATGTCCGATGCCGCCAGCCTTGCGGCTCAGGCCGCCATCGATAACGCCGATCTGTGCCAAAACGCCAACCAGTTCTCCAACGATTCGGCATCGAAAATTACTTCCGGGGTTAAACGCCTGGGCGAAATGGGAGAAAAGCTCAAAGGGATCAACAAGCTGGTGGTCGGCGCCGAGGTCTCCCGAGGCTCCTCCGTACTGCCCGTTGCCTACCCGGTGTTACTGCATGCCGCCCGTCCCGATACCCCGGTTAAAATGTTCGATTATGCCGGTCAAGTGGTCAATGCCCTGGAACTGACCGCCGGAAAATGCCGGATCGAAGGCGCCAGGCTGCCTCGCCCCGGGACCAGGTTGTGGTTGACTCTTTGCGGCGTCTCCACTGTGGAGGCCACGGTGATCGACGCCGATCATCTGAGCTTTGCACCCCCGCAGGCAAACGCAATGGACAGGATTGTCTCAACCCATGAAGGAGTCGATATCCCCTATATTGAATTTGTGAAAGAGATCGCCGCAATGGTTTCCAACGCCTATGAAAATGCCCTCTCAGCCGGACGAATCACTCTGGAAGCTCTCTTCGACGACGATTACATGCCGATTGCCGGAAGCGACCCGGTTCAGTTTACCACCCGGTTTCTAGGGCTTTGCGACGAACTCCTTCCGCCCATCATAGACAAAGCCCTCGGCGTGTTGCCCGGGATCGTGGCCTGTGCGGCAATCGACCGTAACGGCTATATTCCCTGCAATAACGCTGTCTACTCCAAGCCCCAGCGCCCCGACGATCCGGCCTGGAACAACGCCAATTGTCGCAATCGCCGTAAATTCCTCGATCGGGTTTCCATCTCCTCGGCCTCCAATACGAAGCCGATTATTTTGCAGTCTTATTTGCGTGAAATGGGAGGAGGCGCCTACTTCCTGATGAAAGACGCCTCGACGCCCATCATGGTGCGCGGACGCCATTGGGGCAATCAACGCCTGGCCTACCGCTGGTCGGTATGAGAAGGTAATTTTGTTCGATTTGGGTCTTACTTCAGTTTCTATTTGTGATAAACAAGACCAAGATCCTGCAGGGAGCATTTGTGCCGGCCGCAATTTTCATGCAAACGACCGACGAATGATTGCAACCAGTTCCAAAGGGAGACGATGGAGATGCGATCACTTCTTACCGGAAAGACACTAGGCAATAAAAGTTTCTCTACTGCCGCGGCATTGACTCTCGCCGGTCTTTTGGCAACCGTTCTTAGTACGGTTGTTGCGGGTTTTGTGTGGAAGGCGGGATATTTTTTACCAACCTTTCTGGCCTTCGCTCTCATCCAAGCCGCCGTCATCATCGGGGTCAACCGGTTTTTGCGCACCGGCGTCGCAGCAGAAAAGAATTCACTCCAAACAACTCTTGGCCGTTTGCGCGCAGCGCTGGAATTCTGGTCGCACCGCCAAGTGGCGGTTGTTGCTTCGGCCATCGACGGTGAAACGCAATGTGTTGTCCACGGAGTGATCGATGATATGGGCGGCGTCGAAGGCTCGGTTCTCGACACCGCAAGGACTGTCAGCAAGGTTCTCGACAACTCCAATAAAGGGGCACAGGCCGCGGATAAAGTGCAGTCGCTGACCGCAACGGTATCCTCCTCCATTGAAGAAATGGGAGGGGCCGTCAACTTGATCGCCAGCCAGATGGCTAACGCCGCCAATGCCGCGGGCAGCATCTCCTCTCAAGTGGACAACGCGGTGCGGGTGGTTGACGTCATGCGAAAGGCGGTTGAGGAGTCCAACAAAATCGTTCAAGTGGTGAGCAGCATAGCCGGCCAGACCAATGTTCTCGCTCTCAATGCCACCATCGAGGCGGCCCGGGTGGGGGAAAAAGGCAAAGGGTTCGCCGTTGTCGCCAACGAGGTCAAGCTGTTGGCCAACCAAACCACCAAGGCAACCGAAGATGTCCGCCGACACCTGACCGACCTTACCCAAACCTTTGGCCAACTGGTGACCGTGACGGAGTCGATAGCGGCAAACATCACCACGATGCAGGAAATCACCGAATCCACGGCCTCGGCGGTCGAACAACAATCGGCCGTGGCAAGCGAAATCCGCCGTTCGGCCGAAAGCATGTCCGATACCGCCAAGGTCGCGGCCGAGGCCGCTACCGATATTGCCCAACTGTGCGGGACCGCAAACGGCATGTCCAATGATTCGGCGTCAAACATCTCCTCGGGCGTTTGCCGCCTGAAAGAGATGGGGGAGAAACTGCGGGGCATCAACAAACTGGTGGTCTCCGCGGGCGGAGCCAGCGGCACGGCCACCCTGCCCGTTCCCTACCCGGTGATCCCGCATGCGTCCCGTCCCGATATGCCGGTGAGACTGCTCGACTACGCCGGTCAAGTTGTAAATGGCTGGGAACTGACGGCGGGCAAATGCCGCATTGAAGGCTGCAAACTACCCGCCAGGGGTACCCGGATGTGGTTGACCCTTTGCGGTCTTGCAACCGTTGAAGCAACAGTCGCAGACGCCGATCACCTTGGCTTCCGGCCTCTGCCGCAGGGCGAAATGGATAAGGTCCTGGGCAGCAGCGCCGGGGTTGATCTGCCTTACGTATATTTGCTAAACGAAGCGGCGGCGTTGATTATCTCGGGCTTCGAAGGGGCGCTGTCGGCAGGCAGAATCAGCATGGATGCGCTCTTCGATGAAAATTACATTCCCATCCAGGGCAGTGACCCGGCCCAGTTTTCCACCCGTTTCGTTTCCATATGCGACGAAATCCTGCCCTCCATCCAGGACAAAGTCGTTACGGTCTTACCGGGAATCGTCTTTTGTGTGGCTGTGGATCGCAAGGGTTATCTGCCCACCCACAACTCCAATTACTCCAAACCGCAGCGCCCCAACGATCCGGTCTGGAACAACGCCAATTGCCGAAATCGCCGCATGTTCATCGATCGTGTCGGACTGGGGGCGGCGGTCAACACGACGCCCCTGTTGCTGCAAGCCTATATACGCGAAATGGGAGGCGGGAAATTCACCCTGATGTCGGACGTGAGTTGTCCCATCATGATACGAGGACAACACTGGGGAGGCTTGCGCATCGGTTATAATTGGACGGTATGAGCCGGCGATTTTCGGCTCAATACGGCAAGAGATGGCGCCCTTGCAGTGTGTCTCCCGTTTTCCCCGGAGGGCGGGCGCAGGGCGCGAGGCTTCAGGATGGCCGGAAGCTCTGAACCGCGGCCCGGCCCCTCGGCCTTGCTCCGTTATAAATCGCAACACAACACGCTTTACCTGAATGCCGAGGTCAGTCCCCCCGAAACGCCCCCGCGTTTATGATTTCGATGAATTCCCCGGCGATATGGATGGTTGTCGGGAAAACACATGTTTTACTCGTTTTAGAAGGACCAAATTTTTATGAGCTTCAACATGACCTGGAAAAAAGTGAATCTTCTCTCTACCGCACCGCTGGTTTTCGCCTGCCTTTTGACCGCCGCCCTAAATAGTGTGGCGGCCGAGTTTGTCTGGAGCGCCGGGTATCGTCTGCCGGCCTTTCTGGCCTTCAGCCTGATCGCTGCCGCCGCCCTCGCAGGCGGGCGCCGGATAAATCGCAACCGCCTTTCGGCCGGCAAAACATCCCTCGACTCTTCCCTTTCCAAACTCAATGATGAATACGAATACTGGTCGCACCGACAGGTGGGGGCGGTTGCCCAGTCCATGGACGGCGATACGCAGTATGTCGTGCGCGGGGTGATCGAGGACATGGGCGGAGTCGAACGTTCCGTGCTCGATACGGCTGAAACGGTGGGCAAGGTCCTTACCATTTCCAATAGCGGGGCCGAAGCTGCGGACACGGTGCAAACACTTACAACCAACGTTAGCTCCTCGATTGAAGAAATGGGAGCGGCGATCAACCTTATCGCGGCCCAGATGGCCAACGCCGCCGCCGCGGCCGCCGGCACCTCGGCGCAGGTCGATAACGCGATGAGGGTCGTCGATGTGATGCGAAGGGCCGTCGACGAGTCCAACAAGATCGTTAAGGTTGTGAGCGACATTGCCAATCAGACAAACGTCCTGGCCCTCAACGCCACCATCGAGGCGGCCAGGGTGGGTGAAAAGGGCAAAGGCTTCACCGTGGTCGCCCATGAGGTTAAACAATTGGCTAATCAAACCACGAAAGCCACCGACCAGGTCCGGGGACATCTTGCGGACCTCGGCCAAACCTTCGGTCAACTTGTGACTGTCACAAAGGCCATAGAGGAAAATATCGGCGCCCTGCGCGAAACCACCGATTCCACGGCCTCCGCGGTCGAAGAACAGTCGGCTGTGGCAAGCGAAATCCGCCGCTCGGCCGACAGCATGTCCACCGCCGCCAAACTGGCGGCCCGGGCCGCCACCGATATCGCCGGACTCTGCGTCACCGCGGGCGGGCTGTCCAATGATTCGGCTGCAAATATCTCCTCGGGCGTCAACCGTTTACGGGAAATGGGAGAAAAACTGAAAGGCATCACAAAACTGGTGATTTCGGCCGGCGCCTCCCAAGGCCGCTCGGTTCTTCCGGTAGCCTACCCGGTGTTGCTGCATGCGTCCCGTCCCGGTCTTGACGTCAAGCTGTTGGATAATGCCGGTAAAGTGGTTAAGGCAATAGAGCTGACCTCGGGCAAATGCCGCATTGAAGGCGCCAAGCTGCCCGCCAGGGGAACCAGATTGTGGTTGACCCTTTGCGGCCTTGCAACCGTCGCGGCTACCGTCATCGACTCCGATCACTTGAGCTTTACGCCACCCCGGGCCGGCGAAATGGATAAGATTCTATCCGGCTACGACAGTATGGATCTGCCCTACCTGGAGTTGACAAAAGAAATAGCGGCTCTGATGTCCACAGCCTATGAAACCGCCCTTTCCACCGGAGGAATCACCATGGAGGATTTGTTCGACAGCGATTACATTCCCATACCGGGGACCGATCCGGTGCAGTTCAAAACCCGGTTTCTCTCACTGGCCGAGCAAGTCATTTCCCCTATCATGAACAAAGCACTCGAGATTTTACCGGGGACCCTGTATTGCGTGGCCATGGACATGAACGCCTATTGCCCCTGCCACAACCCCAAGGTCTGCCAGCCACAACGCCCCAATGACCCGACATGGAACAACGCCAACAGCCGCAATCGCCGCAAATACACCGACCGCTCCAATCTGATGGCGATCGCCAGTGCTTCGCCGGTCTATCTGCAGTCCTATGTTCGCGATCTGGGTAATTCTTACATATTGATGCAGGACTCCAGTTCCCCTATCATGGTTCGAGGAAAACACTGGGGAGCCGCCCGGCTGGGATACAGTGTAAAGATATAGTCAATCGATTACGGAGAATTATTGCATGAAGGAAATACGGAAAACCGCTCGTGAGCTTATGGCCGGTTTTTGCAGGGTCTGCCCGGTTTGCAACGGCAGAGCCTGCGCCGGGGAAGTGCCCGGCATGGGCGGACTGGGAACCGGCGCCTCTTTTATGGCCAATGTTCAGGCCCTGGCCCGCCACGCCTTCAACATGCGCCTGATCCACGATATAACGGAACCCGACACCCGAGCGGAAGTATTGGGTCTAAAGCTCTCCATGCCCGTTCTGGCCGCCCCCATCGGCGGAGTGGCCTTTAACATGGGGGGCAAGCGCACCGAACAGGAATACATCACGGCCATAGTCGAAGGCTGCCGAAACGCAGGCATCATGGGCAGCACGGGCGACGGGGTCCCCTCCTTCATCCACGAAGCGGGGTTCGCCGCCATAGCCGCGGCGGGCGGCCGCGCAATTGCCTTCATAAAACCCTGGGAGAATGCCGAACTGGACGAAAAGATCGATAAGGCGAAGGGCGCCGGGGCCTCGATCATCGGGATGGACATTGACGCGGCCGGGCTCATTACCCTTCGCAAGATGGGCCGGCCGGTTTCCCCCAAACCGCTCGAAAAGCTTCGGGAGATCATCGCCAAAGCGGGCGTAAAATTTATCGTCAAGGGCATCATGACCATCGATGACGCCATGCTGTCCTGGCAGGCCGGCGCCCACGCCATCGTTGTTTCAAACCATGGAGGGCGAGTTTTGGACCACACCCCAGCCACCGCGGATGTGCTACCCAAAATCGCCAAGAAAATGAAGGGGAAAATCCCGGTCATCGTCGACGGCGGGATCAGGACCGGAGGCGATGTGCTCAAAATGCTCGCCCTCGGGGCGGATGCGGTCATGATCGGGCGCCCTTTCAGCGTCGCCGCCATGGGCGGGTTGACCGAAGGGGTTGCAAAATACATCGAAACCCTTCGCACCGAACTCATGCAGGTGATGGTTATGACCGGGACCCGGTCGTTAAAGGAACTGCCCTCCGATCTGCTGGTCCAAGAGAGGCCCTTTCAGAAATGAGTGAGCCTTGCGTTGCAATCATAGGCCTGGGAGCCACAGGGGCCGTTTTGGCCGCCTCTTTGCTCGCCTGCGCCCCGCGGACCTCACTCGTGGTCCGCCGGGCCGAGCAAAGGGAGCAAATCCGAACCCAAGGCATTACCATTACCGGAGAACCACACCTCCACGCGCAGGCTGAAAACCTGTTCGATAATGTTTCCAGCCTCAAAGAGCGCGAGCCGGAACTCATTTTCATCTGCACCAAGACATTTCACCTGGCAGGGGTGCTCGAAGCCCTGAAAGAAGTCGTGGGGCCGAAAACCGGAATCGTAAGCGCCCACAACGGGTTGGGCACCGAAGACTTGATCGCCGAGGTTTTCGGAGAAAAAAGAGCCTTTCGCATCTCTTTGAACTTCGGCGCCTCGCTCAGAGGAGCGGCCGCTTCGCATGTGAACTTTTTCAACCCTCCCAACCACCTGGGGGCGCTCGCAGCGCAAAATAGCGAGCTCGGCCTAAAAGCGGCGGAAATGCTTTCTCGCGGGGGCCTCAAAACCCAATTCGTCGAGGATATCAAACTGCATGTCTGGAAAAAAATGATCATGAAGTGCACCATGGCCTCGATTTGCGCTGTCACCAACAAGACCATACGTGAAGCGCTGGAACTTCCCGCCACCAGGGAAATAGCCGAGGCCTGCCTGGGCGAAGCCTTGGCGGTGGCAAGGGCCAAGGGTTACGATCCGGGCAAGGATTACTTGAACCAAGCCATGGCCTACCTGGAAAAAGTCGGCGTCCACAAAGATTCGATGTGCGTGGACATTGCCAACAGGACGCGAACGGAAATCGATTTCCTGGGCGGGAAAATCGTGGAATACGGAAGGCAAACGGGCATACCCACCCCTCACTTCCTGACCATGACCAATCTGGTAAGGGCCATGGAACACGATTATCTATCTCAAGGAAGTGCGCAGCCGCTCTGATGCCTTACCTTTTCGACTGGAGGAACTCCGTCCATGGCTGATTGTATTTTTTGCCGGATCATCAAGGGAACCATCCCTTGCGAAAAACTCTACGAAGACGATCGTGTGATCAGTTTCCTCGATATCAACCCGGCAAGCCCCGGACACACGCTCGTGCTCCCGAAAGCCCATTTCGCAACGCTTTTCGATATCCCGGAAGAAGAGCTGAAGGTCTGCGCCACGGCCGTCCAAAAAATTGCCCGGGCCGTGCTGAGCGCCACCAAGGCCCCGGGGTTGAATCTTCTCCAGAATAACTTCCCGGCTGCCGGCCAACTCGTCCATCATCTTCATTTTCACCTGATACCGCGCTTCCATGATGACAATCTGCGGTTGCTGCCCGGTAAAAATCATCCCGGCACCGGGCACGACAAAATACTCGCCCGGATAAGAGCCGAGTTGCAGGCCACCGGGTAAGGAGACAGTCAAATCATGAAAATCACAGCCGAGATCTTCGAGGTTGGCGGAGCAAATCTTACCTCACCCGATGACGCGGCCATATACCTCATCCAATTCGGAAACCAGGCCGCGCTTGTCGACTCCGGCTGCGGTCACGCAACCCGAAAACTCATTGACAACATAAAAAGATGCGGCGTCGAGCCCGCGCGGATAAAATATCTTCTGCTCACTCACTGCCATTACGACCACACAGGCGGCGCGGCCGAGTTAAAAAGTCGCCTGGGGCTGGAGATCGTGGCCCACCAACTCGATGCGGTCTATCTTGAAGCCGGCGACAACCGGGTGACGGCGGCCAGTTGGTACGGGGAGAGCCTTGCGCCCCTCCAGGTGGACAGAAAACTCACCGGGCCAAAGGAACAGCTGCTTCTCGGGGGTGTGACAATCGAAGCAGTCCACGTCCCCGGCCACTCGCCGGGTTCGGTCGTCTATTGGACCATGTCCGAAGGCCTAAGAGTTCTTTTCGCCCAGGATGTTCATGGGCCACTGGATCCGAGCCTGCTTTCCAACCCGGCGGAGTACGAGAAAAGCCTGGAAGTCCTCCTCTCGATTGACGCCGATATCCTGTGTGAAGGCCACTACGGGGTCTACCGGGGAAAGGCCGAGGTCGCAGACTTTATCAGCCAGTTCATGAAATCCTGACGCAGTGGCGGGGAAACCGGGGGGGGCCGTTGCTCATCCGGACCCGCCAGGGGCAAAACGGCGTATATATCCGGCCAGCTTCAATTTTCTCATCGCGCATTGTGAACTCATGTAGCGAACTGTTCCCAATATCGGTCTCCGCGGGCCGAAGGGCCGGTCGTAGCGACCAAGCACCCAGAAAATTCCGGTGTAGGAATTGGGGTCTCTTCCGTCCAGGGCGTATTTGTTGTTCAGCTCGATCATCGTGCTCAGTGCTTCGCGCGCCGAGGGGCTCCATTCAAGAATTTTTTTCCCCCAAAGCATTCTCAGGTAATTGTGGATCCGCCCCTCGCGCAGCAGTTGCCCCTGGGCCGCATTCCACAAAGGATCATGCGTTTTTGCCCCTTCGAACTTCTCCAATGAGTAAACATATTGGCGCGGATCGTTTTCATGGGCGCTCAGGGTCCGGATCGCCCAGTCGGGAAGCGAGTCGAACCGGTCGTAGTCGACGCGTTTGGAGCACATGTTGAACCCGAGCTCGCGCCAGGTGAGCAGTTGATCGAGGAAATCTTCCGCACCCGCGCTCATGCCCCACCAGCCCGCGCTCTTCCCCGAAGCCGCGGCGCGGAGGTTCTCGGGCGACCAGCCCTCCAACCCGGCCAACCCGGAAAAGATCTCGTGAACCGAAATATGGCCGAAGTGAAGAAACGCCGAAAGGTTGCTCGTCGCATCCCTATCCGGCTCATTACGCTCAAGACTATATCTGTCAAGGCGGGAAGAAAGAAATTCCGCGAGCTTGTTTCGGGCCGCCCTGCAACCGCCAGCGGTTCCCACCCGCTCCACCCTGCCATCGACAGGCAGGCGCGCCGAAACACCCGAAGAGGCGTCAAGCAGCCCATCGGCCGTCGGCCACTTCCGAGTGATTTTTTCAGGGATTTCGGGCAACCCGGGAAGACTGACTCCGGATAACGGATTTTCCTTCGGGAACCGATCGAAACAATCGGGCAACCGGAGCTGAAGGTATCTACGAAAGGAACGGGCCGTTTTGAAAACACTTTCCGCCATCGCTATCGGCAGCAGACCGTTGGAGTCGATCGCCTCCATTCTGACGGGCAAATCCTGTCCAACGGAGCGGATCATCCGCGGCAAAAAAAGGCACGGGAAATCATCGGTGACCACAACGCACGATCTGGCGGCAAGTTCCCTTACAAGTCCCCTGCCCCGGCCTTTCGCACTTTCAACGTAGGGAAAATAACAGACGGGTGTGCTCTCGAAATCGGCCCTGTTGTCTTTCATCCCTTCCAGGACGAAAGTGTCAAGCCTATCGCTTGCCCAGGGGTAATCGCAGCTCAGAGCTTCAAGGACCATGAGCGGCTTTGACAGTTCGCAGGCCCAGTCCACCGCCCGCTGCAGGCTGAAATTCCACCGCGCGCGGCGAAAAGCGATCATCCAGTAGAGCACGAAATCGGCTTCGGGCTGAAGCGGAGCACGGTTTAACTCAACTACCCTTTCCCCCGGAAAGGCATTCACGAGTAAGGCTCCCGATCGATATCACTTCGTGGTCTGCGGAAGAATTCCTCCCAGAATCACCCGGCAGAATTCATCGGTCAGCAGTTCCGGCGAAAAGTCACGGCCGAAGACTATCGCCGGCATGCACAGGTGTTCGATACCACCCAAAATCACCTGCCTCAGATGCCTGGAAGAGACGTCGCTTCGAATCTCGCCGTTTCCGACTCCTTCCTCGATTACCTCGAGGATCCTGTTCGCATAGCGTTTGACCAGCTCATAGGTCTCGCTTTCGAAGTAATCCGGATAATTTCTGACTTCGAGCATAAGTATCCGGGCGAAAACCCGGTCTTCCCGATAAACTCGAAAATGAGACAGAATGATCTTTTGAAGCTTGTTGACCGCCCCGGTTATTCCCTTCAGGTCTTCATCGCCCTCGGCAATATACTTTTCGACGAACTGGCGAAGGACTTGATAGAGCAGGTTCCGCCTGTCGCGGAAATATTTGTAGATCAAAGCCTCGTTGACACCGGCCGTATTGGCGATTGCAGCCCAGGTGATGGAACTGAATTCCTTCTCGCTTAGAAGCTGCTTCAAGGCCTCCACGATTTTCGAATAGCCGGGAGGGTTGGTGTTTACTCCGGTATTTCTCGATCCCATTGCATTCATCCATGAACCGGCCGCCCCGAAATCGCGGAGCCGCTCGCTGAGGAAAATCCATAACGATATTTGCTATATGCCTCTTGCTATATAAATCGTCGCAAAAATTCTTTCAAATCTTTTTTAAATCCGGCCCAGACCCGGTCGATTTCCTCGGTCCCGTACGGGAGCCCCGCATCAGCCCCTGGCAAAGGTTCAGCCGAGCATATATCCCTCGGCCAGTTTGATATAGTCTTCGATTTGCACCTTCTGCCAGTCATCGTCGGCTTTGAGTTCGCAAGCCATCAAACGGGCAACCTCCGGCGCCATCTCGATGCTTGCCTGCGCATCGAGGAAAAGCGAGCGGCTCCGGCGTGCTAAAAAATCTTCCACCGTGCGGGCCATCTCTTCGCGCACCGCCCAGACGACTTCGGCTTTAAGATAAGGAAGCCTCGGGTGAAGTTTTTCGCCAAGCCCCGGGTTCCCTCTTGCAAGTTTTCTTATGAAGGCGGCATCGCAACCGTAGTAGCGTAGCGGATCGTGAAAATCGAAGTGTTCGAGCCAACCATGGATTCTCAAATTTTTCGTCACACATTCCCGCTCGTTTAGACCCGCCACCACCATAGCCTGATTTACCGTATCCTCGGCCATTTTGCGATAGGTGGTCCATTTGCCGCCCGTGATGGTCACAAGACCCGATTCGGAGACCAGCAGGCAGTGATCCCGTGAGATGGCCGCGGTGTTTTTGCCCCTTCCCGTGTGGACCAACGGGCGAAGACCGGCAAAAACGCTCTTCACGTCAGCTCGCCTCGGATCTTTTGTCAGGTAGACGGCGGCATTTTTGAGAATGAACTCAATTTCCTCCTCAAGAGCGCGCGGCTCGAGTCCGACCTCGGAGACGGGCGTGTCGGTTGTGCCCACAATCACCTTGCCATGCCAGGGCACGGCGAAGAGCACTCGTCCGTCCTCGGTCCGGGGCGCCATGACGGCATCCTCCCCGGGCAGAAATTCCTTTTCCAAAATCAAGTGCACACCCTGGCTGGGCGAAATTATCTTTTTCGCCCCCGGATCATCCATTTGCAAGAGCCTGTCGGCAAAAACTCCGGTGGCGTTAACCACCACCCGGCCCTTGATCCGGTAGTCCCTTCCGCTTTCCATGTCCGTTACCAGAACGCCATGGATCATATCGCCCGTTTTGATGAATTCACGCACCTGGAAATAATTTAGCGGCGTTCCCCCATGCTCGAACATGGTTTGAGCCAGGTTGACCGCCAGGCGCGAATCATCGAACTGACCATCGAAATAGACCACTCCCCCGCGAAGCCCGTCGGGTTCCAGGGTCGGGATATGGGTCAGCACCTCCTGCCGGGAAAGCCTTTTGGAAGGGCCAAGGCCCAGTTTTCCCGCCAAAAGGTCGTAGACCTTCATCCCGGCGCCGTAAAACGGTCCGCCCCACCACTCGTAGACGGGGACGATGAAGGCCTGGTGGCTCACCAGGTGCGGAGCGTTGTGGATCAGAAGGCCCCGTTCATGCAAGGCCTCGATCACCAAAGAGACGTTGCCCTGCCGAAGATAGCGCACACCTCCGTGCACCAGCTTGGTGCTGCGGCTGGAAGTCCCTTTGGAAAAATCGTGCTGCTCGAACAATATGGTTTTATAGCCCCTTGAAGCCGCGTCTACTCCGACACCAAGCCCTGTGGCGCCTCCCCCGACCACAATGAAATCCCAGCATTGGCCGCTCTTCTCAACACTCGCAAGAATTTCCCGTCGATTCATCCTCTTTTCCGATCAAAGGCCCGTCGAAACTGCGTCCGCGCTCATGCAACAACGCCCCCGCGCGGATACGATCACAATTGACCATACCCTTCCTCACAAGATTGACACTCGCTCGGGCAGTGAATACCATGATGCGTGATTTTATGAATATTTATCAAGAGCGGATACGGAAAATTGGATAATACGTTTCCTATTTCTTCCATTTTCCGTTTTACGACCTCCGATCTCTTTGTTTCAGAAGAGGAGAAACAGGATGGATAAAAACGCCAATATTTGCAAAAACTGTGGAAAAGCCGCGGGCAAGGGCGGACACCTGTGCGACCCTGTCGAGCTGGAAGACGCCTATGTGTGCGAACACTGCGGCCAGGCCTCGACGGACCCGCGCCACATTTGTAAACCCAAGCTGGAAAAGATCAATTTCGTCTGCGTTTCCTGTGGAAGGGTTGCCGAACTTCCAAACCAGCTCTGCAATCCCAGAGACGTTATCCTTATGGCCGACCAGGAACCTCCCGCCCGGATAGTGTGAGATAAAAAACCCTGCGGCAAACACAGCATCACCTTCGCCCCGGCAAAAGCCGGGGTGGACAAAACCCTCTGGAACTTCAACCCGAAAGCGCTATCCGTGCGGTCCATTTTCCCCCGGATTCCGCCAGGATACAACTCGGGGCTGTTCTTATTCAAGGCTTCATGGTATTGAATCCGACCTTGGTTCCGCGCTCTTTCAGGGGGCGAGGCGGGAATGGAACCTCCACTTCCTCCCGGCCTTGCGAAAGGCGAGGAAAAGCTGATTTGACAGGTCTCGACAGCCGGGCAACTTCCGCGGTCGTCCCCTTCGGTTTAAATCCCTGCACAGGTATGTCCATAAAGTGAAACGTCTGAGTGTAGCCGATTCCATCGCCAAAACCTGGTCCCTGGATTTTACCCTTCAACTCGACCGGGAGGACGCCGCTTTTCTGGCTGGCATTCATACCTGGCTTGCCATAAATCCCGATCCCACTCTCGATGAGGAGCAGCTTCGAAACATTTACCGGATCGTTGGAGAAGTGGCCCACAACGACCCGGCCTCGAGCGCTCAGAGGGCCACAAGCGCAATCGCCAGGCTTCGCGAGCAGCGGCTCATGGTGCGAACCGACACCGCTGGAGTCATAAGGGGCGGCGAGTATTCCCTTTCGCTGATGGGAAACGCCATCGCCGAATGGTTTGGAGAGCAGGAAGGGCTTACCCGCAAAAGCCTTGAAATCATAATGACCCAGATACGGGCCGGACTCGGCCAGATTCATCTTGCGGCCGAAGCGGGAGGCGACGACGCACATTGGGAATCCCGGGTGAGCGGACCTCTTAAACTTACCGTCGCCCAGCTGATCGAAGGCATCGAACGGCGCCAGCAGGGCATGGACGTTCAGCAGGAACAGATCCGGGAGCGCATCGAGGCAACGCTTGAAGAAAACTGGTTCGAAGCGGTCATGTCCTGCGAAAATCTCCTGGTGACCACCAGCGAAGCCCTCGAGGAATTACACAAGGTCCTGATGCACGAAATCGAGGGAATGACCTCGCTGCTCAGCGAAATAGAAGATCTTTGCGAGAAGGCTTCGAGAACCGAATCGGTTGAAGCGATCGAACATGTCCGCAGGCAGATCGAAAGGATCGGGGCCTGGGGGGAAAACCGCTTCGCCACCTGGTCGGAATACTATCAGAATGTCCATGAATTCATACGCTCGGTGATTAGCGTGGACCCCGACAGGGCAGTGCGCACCAGACTTCGCGACGCAATCAAGGCCTACGGCCGCCCCCTGTTCTGGTTTCTCAAGGTGGCCGACCAGGGGCCCTACGTTCACTTGCGCACCGATACCGATATCCGGCCCTCTCAAACGGTCGAACGGGAAGTTAAGCCCGCCGGGGACGAAATTGAAGACGCCGGGATAACCGGCTTGCCCCTGGAGCAGACCATGGAGGAAATCGCGCGGAAGCTGCAAAGCTGCGGGCAAGTCGAACTGCTGGAGATTCTAAGCGGACTTCTGCCCCACCATAATCATCATGAAGTCTACATACTTGCAGGCGAACTGGCCGAATTTCTCATTCGCCAGGGCGCTCCCCTGCCCCTTCATGACCAATCCTGGCACCGCTTGGGCAAGGGAATCGAGATTCAAGAATTAACCGTGCGTCAGAGGAAATCCTAATGCAGCGCGAAAACGAAAAGACTTACAACTCCCTGGATCAGGTCGTCCTCGATCCGCTGTTTCCGGGCGTGGATCACCGGCTTCGCACCGGGAGCCATATCGACATGGACGATATCAGGTCTTACGAGTTTTTACTCCAGGCCGAACCATTTTTGCAGCTCTTTTATGAAGGCTATGACTGCCGGCTGGCAAACGGCCAGGAAGGCTATTTCTATCTTCTTTCGGAGGGCGATCTTCTGGGTCACAGGCGCCTTAGCGGCGCGGAGATGCTCGTTGGCCAGGTGCTTGCCCTTTTGCGCATGGATCCGGCATACTTGAAAAAAGCCGGGCAGATACCGATCGAACAAATCCTCTCCCACCTGGAGATGCTTCTTGGCAGGCAAAGACTGGCCGAAGTTCTTGCCCCGCGCACCCGCGGACGCGACGCGGAGATGGACAATCGAAAGATCCGGGAGGCCGTCGAGAAGGCCATAAACGGCCTTGCACGCCTGGGGTTTCTCACGATCGATCGCGCAAGCGAATCGGTCATCGCGGCCCGCTCCATCGCCCGCTTCACCGAACCGGTTCGCGATGCGCGGGAGATGTCCGCGGCCCTTGAAGAATTGATAAAGCTCGGAGAAGTGGAACTCGATGATGAAGAGCAACAGAACGAGAATTGAGAGCCTGGTACTGATAAACTGGAACGGTTTTTTCTTCCAGCGCTTCCAGATGGATACGGGCGTTACGGCTTTGGAGGGCGAAAACGGGGCCGGGAAAACAACTGTCATGATCGCGGCCTTCGTGGCCCTTCTTCCCGATCAGCGCCTGCTCCAGTTTCGGAATGTGTCCGATTCGGGGGGCATCGAAGGCGACCGGGGGCTATTCGGCCGCCTGGGGCAAAGAGGGACCGCCTACACCATTCTCGAACTCGGAGCCCTCGACGGCCGGCGGGTGCTGGCGGGCGTTATGCTGCGCAAAAAAGCCACCCCGACCCTGGAACTCATCCCCTTCATTGTCGAAGGACTACCCGCCGACCAACCGCTCCAGGAAATTCTTCTGGTCCGCGAAGGAGAAACCGAGCGGGTGCCCGAGCTTTCCGAACTTTCCCGAAGAATTGCCCGAACCGGTGCGACCTTCGCGGTGTGCGAATCGGTCGGGCAGTACACCTCCGGTCTTTTCGAACTCGGTATTACCCCGATGCGCATGGAAGCCTACGTGGAGCGCGAAAAGTTTAATCGCATGCTCCAGACCAGCATGTACGGCGGCTTGTCGGGCTCGATTCAAAAGGGACTGCGAAATTATCTTCTGGCCGAAGACCAGTCCCTTCGAAACCATGTGGCCCGAATGCGCGACAACCTCGACGCCTGCCGCCTTACCCGCCGCGAAATCGCCTCGGCCGAAAGCAAGTACCAGGTGATCGAAGGCATTTTCAAGTCCGGCTACGGCATGTTGGAATCGGCCTTTCACGGCGCGCGGCTCCGTCTGCTCGGTCTGAAACAGATCGTGGACGGGGCCGGGGCCGAACATGCAAGATGCAAGGCCGAACTGGGCAAACTCGGGTTCCGCCTGCGCGAACTCGAAGTCGAACAGGCCCGCCTCACTCCGGAACTCGACGAAAAACAACGCGAACGGCAAACTGCTGAAGAGATCGTGCGCGACCGCCGACAGGCCCTCAAGATCGCCGGTGAAATCGAAAAGATTTCCTCCGCCTGCAATGCGGCAGCGGAGGAACTCAAACGAAGCGAGTCCAAGGTCCGGGAACTCGATAAAAAGCACCGGGACCTCCGGGCGAAAGTGGAAGAACTTGGCGAGGCAAAAGAGCAGACAGTCGAAGGACTCTCCGACGCCTCGAAGGCCTGGGAACAAATTTCGCGCAACGTGGCCCTCTTCAAACTCGCCCGGCAGACCCTGGAGGATTGCCGCAAGGCTCTCCCCGACCATCATATCGATCCAACCCTGGCCCCCGCCCTGTTGGAAGAATGCCGCGTCGAGTGGGCAAAAGCCCTGGAGAGCAAAACCCGAATCCAGCGGGAACTCGAATCGATGAGTTCTCGCATCAGGGGCTATGAAGAGACGCTCCAGGCACTTGCCGAGGCTTCCGGCAAAGCCGTGTCGCGGGAAAACGGACTCGAAACGGCCAAAGAGCTGGAAGGAAATTTCCGGAAAATGGAGCTTCTGCTGCGAGAGGCCGAAACTCTTCCCGAGCTGGTGGCGAAGGCGACCAAAAGAGCCGAACGTCAGCGGGCAATACGTAAGCAGGCCTCACATTTCGAGCGTATGGACCAAAGGATCGAAAGCGCGGCGGATATGCACTCTCTTTTCGGTGCGCTTCAAGAAGAGCTGACCGTTTTGGCCGAGGAACGCTCCAGCCTGAGGGAACGGCTCGCCGCGCTCAGGGAGGAAAAACTTCGTCTGGAGCAGCAAGGCGAGCGGCTCGCCCCGGAAGCCGCCGAATGGAAGCAGGCCCGGGTGCTTATCGGAAAACTTGAAACCGTATTGTCAGCTAAAATTACCGACGGGCCCTCGCTGGACAGTCTCGAACAGATAACCCGGGAAGAGTTGCAAGCCGTCGGGGGCCGCCTCGGAGGTCTTCATAAAGATCGGGAAGCCTCCCTGTCCAAAATAGCCGAGCTCGAATTCGGAGGCGGGCGCCTCGACGAGGCCGTCGTTCGGCTTCGCGATTCCGTCGACGGGGCCCTTGCCGCCGAGTTGTACGACGATACCCCCGCAGAGCGGGCCCCCGTTGTGGAGGCCAGGCTCGGTCCGCTGCTCGGGGCCATCCTGGTCGAGGACATCCCGGCGGCCGCCGAGATAATCGCCCGGGAACCCGACCGCCCTGAACACGTCTGGCTTGTCGAAGCCGGGACACTCAAAGGCATCCCTGAAGGAAAGCCCTACCCGGCGGCCGAACTGGTTAAAATGGGTGAGGCGTGGCGTCTGTCACGCCATCCGGACAGGCCGGCCGTTGGCCGCGCCGCCCGGGAAATGGAAATCCAGCGGCTCAAGGCCTACGCCGAAAGCCTTGGTGGCGAAATAGAGACGGCTCGCAATGTCGAGGCGCGGCTGCTCGAAGGAATCGAAAAAATCGGTCTGCTCAAAAGGCACTACCGCTTTCTGGGCGCCCCGGATCCCGCCGAATCCATCACCCGGTTGCACGACCGTTTGCGTGAAATCGCAGCCGAAATTCTTCCGGCCAAAAAGCGTGTGGACGAAATAGCCGCAATTACCCGGCAGCAAAGCCAACGTTCCACTGATCTGGCCAAAATCCTGCCGGAGGCCCCACTCCTGGACGAAGAAAACTGGCTGGAAAGATCAATGGAACTCAAGGCGCGGCTCAAAGAGGCCGAAACGGCCAGAACCCGCATGCAATCCATCGGGCGGGCCGTCGATCGTGTACGGGCGGGCATGTTCGACCTTGAAAATCCGCCCCCGGAGCCCGAAGCGCTCTCAAGGCTCAAAGACAAGCTCTCGCAGGCCGACGGCGTCTTGCACTACTGGTCCGAAGGCCGCGAACTGCTTGTCACCCTCATCGACCGGCTTGCCCACCTCAAATTCCAGGATCAGGAAAAAGTACTCGATGAACATCAGAGCGCCTTCGACGAATTGAAAAATCAAAAAAAACTGCTGGATGCCGAACTGGAGGTCGCAAGGCGCGGGCTGAAAGAAGCCGATAGAGACTATAATCGGGCACGGGATGAGTTCAATTCCTTTGATGCAAAATCCAAGGGGTTGTTCGAAAAATTGGAAAACCTCAGGGAGGATCTTCTGGGCAGCGGCCAGGACGGCAGTCAGCAAAGCCTGGAGGAAGCTGAAAATCTGGCGGAGGAGACCTCCAGGGAGTTGAAAGCGGCTCAAAAAGCCGAGCGGGAAGTGGGAAACGATCTCATCCGGGCCGAAAAGGACATGGAAATCGGGGCCGGAAGAGTCGCCGAAGCCCGGAGCAAAAGAAAAAAATGTCTCAAAGAGCTGCTGCCCCACTGGCGGGCATGGATGAATCTTAAGCGCGGAATCAAAAAAGAGG
The DNA here is from genome assembly GCA_021777755.1 of Deltaproteobacteria bacterium. Lineage (GTDB taxonomy): Bacteria > Desulfobacterota > Syntrophobacteria > Syntrophobacterales > Syntrophobacteraceae > SbD1. The sequence continues at coordinate 58,160 of JAJYDE010000007.1, read as the reverse complement.
GGCTCCTGGACCGGCTGATGGAACCCTCGGTCATAGCCTCCCATGAGCGCAAGGCCCCCGCCCGGGCCTTCGAAGACGCCTCCAGACGCCAGGGCGAGTTGAAAAACATCTTGAAAACCATTCCCGAAGCCGAGCAACTGCGGCAGGAGTTGGAAAAGCTTTTTGAAAGCCGGGACACCGACCTTGGGCGCGCCTTCCTCAACCTGGAAGCTTGGCTTCTGATTCGCCAATTTCTCGAAAGGAGCACCCCGCGCGACATCGCCCAGGCCGACGATCCCGAAATTGCCGTAAGACAAATCGGCGGCTATCTTGTCCGGCTGCGGGAAAAGCTCGAAGACCAGCAGCGGCAATTGCGGCAGCGCTCCGACGCCGTGGCAAACAGCATTCGAAACCGCATACGCATCGAAGAACGCCAGGTCCAACAGCTCAACCGCAGGCTCGAGGAGGTAAGTTTTGGAACCATAGCCGGCATCCGCATCTACCTGGACCGGGTGGAAAGCATGCAAAGACTGCTCGACGGCCTGCAGGTCCAAAAAGAACTTTTCAATTCCCACATCTCCCTGGAGGAGGCCATGTCGGAACTCTACAGGCAGGTTGGTGGCGGTCAAATCCGCGGCGATCAACTCCTTGACTACCGTGAATATGTCCGCATGAGCGTCGAGGTCCGCCGGTTCGGCTCCGAGAAGTGGATCAGGGCTTCCTCGAACACCCTTTCCACCGGGGAATCCATCGGGGTCGGAGCGGCCGTCCTGATGGTCATACTCGATGCCTGGGAACATCAGGCGGTACTTTTCCGGGGAAAGCGCGAGGCGGGCAGCGTGCGCTTTCTTTTTCTCGACGAAGCCGCCAGGCTCAGCCCCAAATCCTTCGACACCCTGGGAGAATTCTGCGAACGCATGGACCTTCAGCTTCTCGTGGCCGCCCCGTCGGCCGACCGGGCCCGGCGAGGCACGGCCTACCGGCTCGTGCGGCGCATCGATGACAAGGGTGCGGAAGAAGTCGTGGTGCGAGGACGACGCTTTACCGGACAAATCGATGAACAGGAGTGAACAATGCACCCGAAAAAACCGGCCATAGCCTACTACATCACCCCGCACGGGTTCGGGCACGCGGTGCGCTCCCTGGAGGTCCTGCGCCGCCTGGCCGTTTTGGCCCCGGAAGTCGTACCGACCATTACTTCAGACATCCCCGACTCACTGGTCGCCCAAAATCTGGGAACTCTTCCCCGAATTAGACGTCTGCGCCTCGACGTGGGTCTTCACCAGCACGACTCCATCCGGTTCGATCTGGAAAAATCCCTGGCTCTTTCATCCGCGCTGATCTCGCGGTCAGAGTCCATAATCGACCGTGAAGTGGAATTCCTGCGGCGCGAACATATCCGGGTTGTCGTCTCCGATATCGGCTGGCTGCCTTTTGAAGCCGCCCACAGGTGTGGAATTCCCTCCATCGGTATGAGCAATTTTACATGGGATTGGATCTACAGTGATTATGCGGTCGAGGACCCCCGCTGGGTCCCCGTCATCACCCATGCCCGGCGAGGTTATGAAAAGTGTTCGCTTTTTCTTCGGCTCCCGATGCACGGGGATTGTTCGGCCTGCCCGAAAATAGAGGATGTTCCGCTGGTTGCGCGCTTATCGCTGAAGCCGGGTTCGCAGGTGCGTTCCCTTCTGGGCTTCGATCCCGCCACCAGGCTCATCCTGCTCGCCTTCGCGAGCCTCGATCTCGGCAAAACCGCCATAGGCAACCTGAAAAATTTGGAAGGGATTGTTTTCCTCTATAAAAGTCCGATGAAATTCGATCTGCCGGGCGCCCTCAATTTGGAGGCATCAGGGATATCTTTCCCGGAAGCCGTTGGAGCCGCGGACGCGGTGCTCACAAAGCCGGGCTACGGAATCATCTCGGACTGCATCGCCCACGCTACGCCGATGATCTATACCGAACGGGGGCGATTTATCGAATGCGAAGTCCTGGTTGAAACCATCCGGAGCCAACTCCCCTCGGTTTTCATCGATTCGAAGGATTTCAGCTCCGGCAACTGGGAGAATTCCATAAGACAAATTCTTTCCCTGCCGCGCGGAGTGCGGTCTGCAAGAATAGATGGCGCCGATGTGTGTGCGCGAAAAATTCTGGCCCTCCTCGAATGATCCGAGCGAAAGCGAAGGAAAAGCTCAGGCCCGAGCGTGTCAAAAAACCTTCACGCCGGGCCTTTTCGCGCACTGTCAAAAAAATGTCCCCTAGAGTATCTCGCTCATCATTTTTTCTGCTATCCCTCCGGCATTGATCTGGTACGTTCCGCTTGAAAGCTGGTTTTGCACCTCCTGGACCTTGTCGGTTCGGACCTCTTCGGCCCCCGAAATCGACTTCCTCACATTGGCCAGCTCCTTATAGTTCTGTGAGAGCTGAACCTGGTCGGAGGTGCTGCCGCTTGTTCCCGAAGCCGTCGAAGTGCCCGATTTTCCGTCAGCAGCACCGGAACTATCAACGGCATCCGCAGTATAGGGTGCGACTTTCATAATATTCATTGCTTCCCTTCCATAACCGGCACATCGCTGTTCGCGGTCAGGCCTCCTGCCGAGCCGGCTTCATCATCCTGTTTGGGGCGCATGTTGTCCAAAATCTGGTTGGTCAGACGATCCATTATTAGCTTGCGTTTGCCCTCGGTGGAAATCGATACCTTCGTATCACCGTTATCCGAGTAACTCTCCTCACCGTCGCCCGCAACCAGAAGCTTAGACTTTTTCAACTGCCGGGTATAGGTGCGCAAAACGCTCTGAACTCGGTATCCTGTGATGACCATGTCTTACAACCTCCTGACATGGAATCGGAATCAGGGGAAAAATACTTAAAGAAAAAAAGAGTTGAAATCAACTCAATCATCATTTTCCCGGGCGAGCAGGCTTGGCATGGAAATTGATCCTTTCCCTGGCGCGTTGACAATTTGGCCGCATAAGCGAACAAAGCACTCTTCGCCACGAAGGCCCCCCGCTCCCCGGCAATAAAACCTTTGGCCCGGTGGGCCGGAGGCCAAAAAAAACGAACCGGGAGATCATCAAGGCAGGCAAATTTTTCCGGGCGGTCGGCAAAAACAGGAGAGCAGTGTGGAAAGAATCGATTGCACCCGATGCACCCATTATTTGATCACCTGGATCACCGCCATGCCCTACGGGTGCTCAGCCTGGGGCATCAAGTCCTCACGGCCTCCGCACCAGGAGGTCTACGCGGCCTCCGGCGTTCCATGCCAACTGTTCAGCCCTAAAGCCCAAAGGCGCCCCCCGGGCGGCCAAAGCTAGCGACAAGCCTTAAAGAGAAAGGTTTTAAACCATGAGCGAGATCGATGTCAACCGACAGGGAAATAAAGCCGCCCCAAGCGATGCCAAGTCCCCGGGTGCGAACGCCGACGCCAAGGGCGCCAGCTTGAAGGGCGCGGTCGAAGACCATGAAGAGACAATGAGGATGCGCGATTTACTGAGACGCTCCGTCACGGCCCTCTGCACCCTGGCGACCATTGAAAATAAGGTGGTCAATCGAAGGCTTCTCGATTTCAAAAATATTGTTCAAAAAGATGCCGGCCCCCGGGAGATAGAAAAGAGCCTTGCCGCCTTGAAAACCGCAATACTCGAAAGCGGCGACGACCTGGATAATGAGACCGCAAACTCCGGCGCCTCGGATGGAATCCCCAAAACGATTCTCGATGAACTGCGCTCCCTCTTCTTGCGCCTTGTCAGTGAACTCGATCAGGACTTCGGAGAGGATTATTCGGGACGAGTGTCCCTGCTTCGAGGAAGAATAGAAAAGTGCGCCGGCATCGAGGATATCGTCAAGCTGAAAGACGACATCATCTTGATGGTCGACTTCTACAACCAGGTGATAAACGAAGAGCGCACCATGGTCACAGAGTTCATCGCGGAGATGAGCCTGGGCCTGCTCGAACTCGAGCGCCAATACCTCGACACGATACACCATACCGGACAGAGCCAGAGCGAAAACAGGCAATTCAACAGCCTGGTCGAAAATCACATGGAGGATATGAAAAAATCGGCACAGCTCAGCACGACCCTTGCCGAATTCCGCGAAATGGTCCTGGCGAGACTGGCGACGATAAGGAGCGCCCTGGAGGAAAAGCGCCGCTCGGAGGCCCTGCGCCACGAAAGGGTCAAAGAGGAGATGGATTCGCTGAATCAAAGCCTCAGCAGGATGAAAAAGGAAGTCGACCAAGTCCATGAAAAAAGAAAGGCGCTGGAAAAGGAAGTGCTCATCGATTCCTTGACCGGAGTTGCCAACCGGCGCGCGCTCAGGGAACGACTCAAGAGCGAAATGTATCGATTCCAAAGATACGGCCAGTCGTTTTCCATGGTGATCTTCGACCTGGACCGATTCAAGTCGATAAACGACACTCATGGCCACTGGGCGGGCGACAGATGCCTCAAAGAGGTCGTGAAGCGTATCAGCCCCATTTTGCGCGAAACCGATCTTATCGGACGCTGGGGAGGAGATGAATTTGTCCTGATCTTCTCGGCCACCTGCCTCGATAGCGCCGCCAAGGTGGCCGAAAGGCTTCGCAAGCTAATCCGCAATACCCGCCTGGTTTACCACAAACAGGAAATCAGCATGACCATAAGCGTCGGGGTAACCCAGAGCCTTCCCGAGGACCAATCGGTCGAAGCGGTCTTCAACCGGGCAGACAAAGCCATGTACACTTCGAAAAAGGCGGGAGGCAATATGGTCAACTCTGTTTCCTAGCGCCCGACCACAGCCTTGCGAGATCTCCACCCACTCAAGTCGTGCCGTCCATTTGAATGGGATGTCTTTCCCCGTTCAGTTGGAAAAAAAAGCCGAGCCCCGATTCATCCTCGCCTATGAACGCGGCGAACTGATAATAGGCCGGGCGTGAAAACCTGGCGGGAAAGCGTCCGTTGCGAATCCTGCAATAAAGGACATTGTCCTTACCGCTCCGCAGAGTGCCAGGATCGAGCCTCTCGGAGCCAGGAAGGTTTTTTAGCCCCAACACAATCCGTTCGCCTCCCGAAGCGTCCCCTTCCACATCCACCCTGGTGATCACGAAGGGCGTATCGGCCACCTCCAGAAGGCATCGGACCGTTGCCTCGGCTAGCACATACTCGCCGCTTGGCAGCAGTTCCAGCTTTTCATAGAAGCTTTCAAGGATCTCGGGTCGAAAGATCCTGCTTCCCTCATAGAACCAGTCCGCGTTTTCATCGACCCGTATAAGGCTATGTTCGAGTTCCCTGGTCATTGATGAAATCTTTCCATCTCGGAGTAAATGCAGCCGCAATACTGTTGCCTGTAGAGGCCGAGAGCCAGCGCCTTCTGTTGGCCCTCGCGCCATCCGACCCTGAAGTCCCTGTGGAGAAAATCGATTCCGTGTTTGCGGGCCGCTTCCGTGGCGATTGCCACAATGAGTTCGTGTTTCTGCCGCTTACTGTAGAGAAGAGTCGTTGTAAAAGCGTCGAAGCGGCTCTTTTTGGCAAGTCTCGCGGCCGCCTCCAACCGCAGGCTGTAGCAATAAAAGCAGCGCTGCGATTCCCTGAAAGCCACTTGCCGGAAAAAACTCTCCGGGTCGTAGTCGGACCTTACGATAAGCGGCAGCTCTTCACTTTCAGCCCAAAAGCGCAGAGTTTCAAGCCGCTTTTTAAATTCGAGGTATGGCTGAATATGCGGATTGTAGAAAAAACCGTGCACGGCCAAACCTTCGCCCCGAAGAGCCCAAACCGGGTATATCGCGCAGGGGCCGCAGCAGATATGAAGCAGGATTTTCGCCATATTCACTTCCGAAGGAACTCTTCCTTCTTCGATAGTCAATACAATGACAGTGCGCGACGAACCGCTCCGCGTCAAAAGTTCGTCTTCCGCATCTTTTCTCCCACCAAGGTATTTGCCGGATTTATATCATAAACAAGCGGGCGTGCATCAGGAAAGAATCAACCGCGGGATAATCAACCACAGAGGCGCCAGAGGCGTGCGGGAGAATTTTCCGCTGCGCCCCCTGTGCCTCCGTGGTTGGATTTGCCTTCTACCTGCTGGCTTTTCTTGCGAATTCCTCGCGGGTCAACTCGCGAGCGATAATCATGCGGCGCACTTCGCTCGTCCCGGCCCCGATTTCATAGAGCTTGGCGTCACGCCACAGCTTTTGCACGGGGAATTCGAGGCAGTAACCGTACCCGCCGTGAATCTGGATGGCCTGGTCGCAAACCCAGGTGGCGGCTTCGGCCGCAAAGAGGATGGCCGCCGCGGCCTGCTTGGTCAGTTCGGTCCCCTTGCCTCCCCGTTTGGCCTCCTGGGCCACTTGGGCTGCGCGGTAGACGAGCAGCCGCGCGGCCTCGGTTCGGGCGTACATGTCGGCCAGTTTCTGCTGGATCATCTGAAAGTTCGCGATCGCCTGGCCGAACTGTTCCCTCTGGACCGAGTAGCGGATGGAATACTCGAGGGCCTGCCTGGCCATACCCACCGAGCCTCCCGCAAGAACGATACGCTCATAATCAAGGCCGCTTGTGACCACGTTTACGCCCATGTTTTCAACGCCCACCAGGTTTTCCGCGGGCACCTCACAGTCCTCGAAGCTCAACTCGGCGGTGGGAGAGCCCCTCATGCCGCATTTTCGAAGCTTGCGGGATACCGAAAAGCCCGGAAAATCCTTCTCCACGATAAAGGCGCTTATACCCTTGGCCCCCTTTTCGGGAGCCGTTTTTGCGTAAACAAGCAGCGTATCGGCCATGGTGCCGTTTGTGATAAACATCTTGGCGCCGTTTAGAATGTATTTGTCGCCCTTTTTCACCGCTCTTGTCCGCATGCCCTCAAGGGCATCCGAGCCGGCGTTGGGTTCGGTCAGCCCGAGGGCGCCCACCTTTTCGCCCGCCACCAGAGGCGGCAGGTATTTTTCCTTCAAAGCTTCGTTTGCGTTCTTGTGTATATTGTTTGCGCAAAGGTTCGAGTGGGCACCGTAGGTCATGGCCAGAGCCGGAGAAATGCGGCTCATTTCCTCGATGGCCAACGTCTGCATCATTATATCGCCGCCCAGTCCACCAAACTTTTCATCTATGGTTATGCCAAGGATTCCGATTTCAGCGCACTTTTTAAAAAAATCCGGCGGAAACCAGTCCTCTTCGTCGATCTTTTCCTGCAAAGGTCCCAGGTAATCGACCGCCCACTTGTAGACGGTCTCCTTCATCATGCGTTGTTCATCCGTTAGTTGGAAATCCATCAAAGCCTCCAATTGAACCGGTTTGTTCGCAATAGTCTTGTGCTCTCAGCATTTGAGGTCCGCGATAGTGGCAAAAAAGTCCAAGGCCTCCGGGTTTTTCAGGGCGTCCTTGTTCTTGACCTCCCGGCCGTGGATGACTTTCTGAACGGCAAGCTCGACCTTTTTCATATTGAGAGTGTATGGAATGTCGGGAACGGCGATAATTTTCGCCGGAACGTGTCTCGGCGAGGCGTTGATCCGAAGATCCGCCTTTATCTTTTCTTTGAGGGCCGCGCCAAGCTCGAAGCCCCCTTTCATTTTGACAAACAGTATGACCCGGATATCGCCGGACCATTCCTGCCCTACAACCACCGAGTCTTCGATCTCCTCGATCCGTTCGATGACCCGGTAGATTTCCGCGGTGCCGATCCTTACCCCCCCGGGGTTGAGAGTGGCGTCCGATCTGCCGTATATGATCAAGCCTCCCCGTTCGGTAACTTCGATGAAGTCCCCGTGAGTCCATATGCCGGGGAATTTTTCAAAGTAGGCGGCCCTGTATTTGGCCCCGCTTTCGTCATCCCAGAAATAGACCGGCATGGATGGAAAAGGGGCCGCGCACACAAGCTCGCCCTGCTCTCCAACAACCGGCTTTCCATCCTCATTGTAGGCAAAGACCTTAAGCCCCAGCCCCCGGCACTGCAGTTCCCCCTCATAGACGGGCCCCGTCGGATTTCCAAGAGCGAAGCAGCCGTTTAGATCCGAGCCTCCCGAGATGGAGGAAAGCTGCATGTCGGCTTTCACTTCGTTATAGATGAAATGGAAATCCTCCTTGGAAAGCGGCGAACCGGTCGAAAGCAATACATTCAAAGCCCCGAGGTCGAACTGCTTCCCGGGCCTCACACCCGCGTTTCTTAGAGCCGCGATGTATCCGGCGCTGGTGCCGAAAACCGAGATCTTCTCCTCCTGGGCCATCCGCCAGAGGGCGTCCGGACCCGGATGAAAGGGGTTGCCGTCGTAGAGAACAAGGGTTGCGCCAACGCCCAGCGAGGCCGTCAGCCAGTTCCACATCATCCAGCCGCAGGTGGTGAAGTAAAAGATCGTGTCTTCCCGCTTGAGGTCGGTGTGGAGCATCAACTCCTTCAACTGATTGATCAATACGCCGCCTGCGCTTTGGACCATGCACTTGGGCAGCCCCGTGGTGCCCGAGGAATACATGATGTAGTTGGGGTGCTCGAAGGGAAGCTGGGCAAACTCGATTTCCCCGGCCTCGTTTCCGATGAACTCGCTATAATGGACGGCGTTGGGCAGTCGGGAAAGGTCGGGTTGCTCCCGCGTGTAGCCAACCACGACGATTTTTTCGATCGAAGGCAGCTCCTTTATGATCCCGGCGATCTTGTCGAGGCTGTCGAGCGGCTTTCCCTTGAAAAAATAGCCGTCGGCGGTGAACAAAACCTTGGGCCGGGTCTGGCCGAATCGGTCCAGAACCCCCTTTATGCCGAAATCGGGCGAACACGACGACCAGGTCGCCCCGAGGCTTGTGGCCGCCAACATGGCGATGATGGTCTCGGGCATGTTGGGCATGAAGCCCACAACACGGTCTCCGGGCACCACCCCGGCCGCCCGCAGCGCCGCGGCGACTTTAGCCGTGGCCCCATGGAGTTCCCCGTAGGTGAGGGTCCTTCGCACCCGGTCTTCGCCCCGGAATACCAGCGCGGTCTTATCATCCCGGTAGCGCAACAGGTTTTCGGCGAAATTGAGCCGGCTTCCCGGAAACCACTTCGCCCCCGGCATCCTCGCGGGCTCATCGATGACCTTCTCAAAACCCGCCGAGGCCTTGATCTCCACAAACCGCCACACCTCCGCCCAGAAGTCCTCCAGATTTTCTATCGACCAGCGGTAGAGAGCATCGTAACCGGAAAGGCTAAGTCCATACGTTTGGTTCACTTCCTGCGTGAACCGGTACATATTGGAACCCTTGATTCGTTTTTCCGACGGCTTCCACAACATTTTCGCCATGGGGTTTCTCCTCGTCTATTCCCTGAGAGTGGCAAGCTCTTCGATCACCTGGTGCCCAGATCCTGTTGGGCCATCTCTCTTAATTTGTATTTTTGAATCTTGCCGCTTGCGGTTGTGGGGTACTCGTCCACGAAATAGATGTGTTGAGGAATCTTGTGAAACGAGATCTGATCCTTGCAGAAAGCAAGCACCTCGTCTTTGGTAACATTTTCGCCGGGCTTTACCGTTATGAAGGCGGCAACTTCCTCTCCGTATTTTTCACTCGCCACCCCCACCACCTGGATGTCCTTTATTTTCGGCAAGGTATAGAGGAATTCCTCGATCTCCCTCGGGTAGATGTTTTCCCCGCCGCGGATGATCATGTCCTTGATCCTGCCGGTTATCTTGCAATAGCCGTTTTCATCCATCGTGGCAAGATCGCCGGTGTGAAGCCATTTGTCCGCATCGATCGCCTTGGTCGTCGCCTCGGGCATCTTGTAGTAGCCCTTCATCACATGATAGCCCCTCGAGCACAATTCTCCCTGTACATTCGGGGGGAGTTCCTCGCCTGTCAGCGGATCGACGATTTTTACCTCGACGTTGGGCAGCGCTTTTCCCACAGTCGATGTCTTCAGCTCCAGAGAATCGTCTCTAAGGGTCTGCGTGATCCCCGGCGAGGATTCCGTTTGCCCGTAGACGATGGTCATCTCCTTGGCCCCCATATCGGCGATCACCCGCTTCATGAGCTCAATTGGGCAGGTCGAACCGGCCATTACCCCGGTGCGAAGGCTGGAGACATTGTAGCCCTTCTTGTCCATTTCCTCGAATTCGGCGATGAACATCGTCGGGACCCCGAGAATGGAGGTGCATTCGAGCCCCTCCACGGTCCTCATCACCCCCGGAGCCGTGAACGAAACGACCGGGGCCATTGTGGCGGCCGAAACCATGCATGTCAGGGTCCCGATGACACAGCCGAAGCAGTGGAAAAAGGGAACCGGAATGCAAACCGTGTCCTTGGCGCCCAGATCCATGCGCTCGGCCATGCTCAGCGCGTTCCCCACCACGTTCGTGTGGGTTAGCATCACCCCTTTCGGAAATCCGGTCGTTCCCGAGGTATACTGCATGTTAATCACATCGTCGGGCTCAAGCGAGTCCAGCCTTTCTTTGAGTTCCCGATCCGATATCGCTTTGCCCATCTCCAGCATGTCGTCCCAACTGTACATCCCGGGCAGTTTCTCCTTGCCCAGATAAATGACGTTTTTAAGAAAGGGTAGCTTTTCGCAGCTGATCTTTCCCGGTTGGCTCCGCGAAATTGTCGGACACACCTTGTCCAGGACCTTCAGATACTCGTCGGGTTGCCGAACCCCGCCAATCAGGATCAAGGTGGTGGTATCGGATTGTTGCAGAAGATATTCGAGTTCGCTGCTGCGATAGTTGGTGTTTACCGTGACCAGAACAGCCCCCATCCGGGCGCTTCCATAATGGGTGTAGATCCATTCGGGCACGTTGTTGGCCCAGATCGCCACCTTTTCGCCCCTTTCAATACCCATGGCCATCAAGCCCTTGGCCACAGAGTCGAATATCTCCCTCAACTCCTTGAAGGTCTTGCTCAGACCCAGATCGTGATAGGCCATGCCAACCTTGTCGCCGAAATCCTGCGCAAGAATGTCCACGATATTGCCGATAGTCGCCTTGCCTGCCGTGATATTGGGCTTATCCATCTGATCCTCGATATGTGATTGAAGTTATTAAATCAGCTCCCCCCCGGAGCCCCGATGCACTCAATGGCTTCTTCCTTGCCTGCCGCGCAAAAAATCTACATGGTTCCAACCCAGAGGACAAAACTTGTCGTGGCGCCAGTATTGGTGATCTTTTCGCTTTCCCGGTTGGAAAAGTAGTGAACGCAATCGCCTTCAAGCAGCGTGTAGGTCTGATTGTTCAGCATCAGATCGATGGCGCCCTTCAGAATACAAAGAACTTCCTGGCCGTTTTTGACGTTTTTGCGCGCGGGAATCGATTTTCCGGGCTCGACCACCAGGATGGCCGAATCGATGACCGTCCGGTACTCCGGAGAAAAAAACCGGCGAGTGACAAATCCGGTGTGGGAAAAATCAATCTCGTCCCAGTCGGATTTCCTGATCAAAACGATATCGTTTCGCTTGCTGACCTGAGAGATTAGATCGCCTGCATCGACGCCTATTGCATTGCAAATCCGGATGAGCGTATCGACCGAGGGTGAGTTGACGGCGTTTTCCACCTGGCTGAGGAACCCCTCGGAGATTGAGGCCCTTTCAGCCACGACTTTCAGTGTGAGCTTTCGTTCCTTCCTGCATTTTCGAATCAGTGTGCCGATGTTCATGCGGCCTCAAGCGGTGCCAGGGTGATAAAACTTTTACCAGAACCATAACTTAACCTATACCAAAGTTGAACTATACAAGGTATTGCCTGCCTGTCAACAGGAAAAATCGGTGGGGAAAAAATCGCCACGTCGTGAGAAAACTGCCGATATTTAAGGCAATTATGGCTTATGCGGTTTGATAAGAATGGCGGAGAGCAGGGTGAAAACAGCCACCGGGCCAAGGATCATCACAACTCCGGCGAAGGCAAGCCCCTGCGCTTTACGCTCCATTACGATCATCCAAAGCGTGGTCACCCACAGAGCGGAGCCAAGGAAAAGACAGAGCTTTATTGCCAGGATCACCCGACGATTTTGCAGAAAAAGCAGCGGTATGAGGCAAAGGCTTAGAGCCACGAAAAACGGCTCTTGCATGCGCAAAAAATGAGCCCCGAGAAGAACCAGGCTCACTGCGGCGGGAAGTTTGCCAAGAGTTTTTTTCATGCGAAGTGCCTTTCCAACTACCGGTTTTGGCAGGAATTCTAATTCAACGGAGGGAACCTTGTCCTTGACACAAGTCAAAAACCCTGTGCATCGAAAAAAATGTGGAGAGGACACTCCTGGCAAAGCGGTTTCTTACGGCAGTAAAGGTGTCCGACGCGAACGAGCAGAGCATGGAATTCCTGAAAAATCTCCACGTCGGGCTCCAGGGCTTCCATGAAAAACTCCCTCAGATCGTCGTAGGAAATCGATTCTTCGATCCATCCATGCCTTGAGAAGATGCGCCACGTGTAGGCGTCAACGACAAAAGAGGGGTGAAAGGCGGCATAGAGGACTATGCTGTCGGCGGTTTCCCGGCCGATCCCGGGGAGAGTGAGAAGATCGGCCCGAAGCTCGTCCATGTCGCGGGAGAGAAATTGTTCGACAGAGCCGTTCCATTTGGTCGCCAGATAATCGCAGAAGGCCATGACCTTCTTTGTCTTTTGCCTGTAATAGCCCGAGGGGCGAATGAGGATTTCGATTTCCGGGGCGCAAAGACCGCGGAGCCCCTCCAGGCTGAGAAGGCCTCTATCGCGGAGGTTGCCGATCGCCGCGGCGGCGTTTTTCCAGGCGGTGTTTTGGGCCAGCAAGGCCCCCAGTATCATTTCGAAGGCGGTTTCGGCGGGCCACCAGTGCTGCTTGCCAAGAGCCGCCAGAAGACTGTGATAGATCTCGTGCAACAACCGTGTTCTGTTCAATCCAGTCCGACCCCGGCAGGCGCGGTTCCACACTTTGCGCACACGCCCCCCTCCAGGTTATGCTTTTGAACGCGGTAGCCCACCCGGGCGATCAGCAGTGCCCCGCAGCGATGGCAGAACGTGTTCTCGCCCTCGTCTCCCGGTGCATTGCCCGTGTATACGTAACGCAAACCCGCCTCCAGCCCTATTTCTCTTGCCCTGCGGATTGTCCGGACGGGGGTGGCTTGAACCCCGGTCATGTTATAGGCGGGGAAAAACCGGCTGACATGCCAGGGAGTTTCGGCCCCGAGTCCGACCAGGAACTCCGCAATCTGTCTCAACTCCTCCTCTCCGTCGTTCAAACCGGGAATAACGAGCGTTGTCACTTCCAGCCAAATGGACTTTTCCTTCATTCTTTCCAGGGTCGCCAGGACGGGTTTTAGAGAGGCGCCGCATTTTTCCCGGTAAAAGGCATCGCTGAAGGCCTTGAGGTCCACATTGGCCGCGCCAAGAAGGGGAGATGCGGCATCGAGAGCTTCCCTGCTCATATATCCGTTGGTTACGAAAATATTTTCCAGCCCCCGCTCCTTTGCAAGAACGGCCACATCGAGAGCATATTCCATGAAAATGGTCGGCTCGGTGTAGGTGTAGGAAATGGAAGCGCATCCCTCACTTTTGGCCTGTTCGGCAATTTCCCCGGGGGTTGCGCTACGGCCGTAAATCCCCCCCGAGACGGGAGGCGACTGGGATATGTCGGCGTTCTGACAAAACGCGCATTCGAAGTTGCACCCGGCAGTGGCAATCGAATAGCTGGTCGAACCGGGCAGAAAATGAAACAGCGGCTTTTTCTCGACAGGATCCACATGACGAGCGATCAGTTTTCCATAAACCAGGCTGAAGAGTTTGCCGCCCCTGTTTTGGCGCACGCCGCACTTCCCGATTCCCTCCGGGTCGATACGGCAATGCTGCGAGCACAGAAAACAGTGCACCCGCTCTTGATCGAGCTGTCTGTATAACATCGCCTCTTTCATGGTTGGGTCCTTGCAGCCCCGCCCTCAGCCATCCGGGGAAATATCCCGGACCTTTGCCGGAGTCCGCCAACATCCCGGATAATGAACGGAAATTTTGGCTCCGGCCGGAATCTCATCGAAAACCGGCGTCTGCAGCGTACGAACCCTGCACCGCATATCGACGCGCATGCCGATAAAGTGGCCGAAGGGGGTTTTCCGCATGAAAGACATGCGCTCGACGAAATGGAGATAGGGAAGAAGTTGCAGGGGAAACGAAAGACAGGTTCGCCATTCGATGGGAACACGGCCGCGCAGGATTTGGTCGCACATTCGGTTCAATTCGAAAAGGCTGAAGAATCTGGCGTGGCTGTAGAGCGAATTCTTCCAGAATTTTTCCAGGATATATTGAAGCCCGCCGATGGAAAAGCTGTTGAGCGCGCCCAGCAGGACATTTCTGCGCGCTACCCGGAAGGCCTCCTTGAGCGCCGCGTAGGGATCCGCGACAAATTCCAGGGTTGTTATGAGAGCCACCGTATCGAATTCATTGTCTTCGTAGGGAAGGTCCTCCGCAAAGCCCTGGATCAGCCGGGCTTTCTGGCCGAGCCTGCGGCGCGCAAGCTCCAGGCTCGCCCCGGAAGGCTCGAGCCCGGCCACCATGTGTCCCCGGGACCTGAACCATTCCAGGAAAATACCCGTCCCGCAGCCGACCTCCAGGACGCGCTGCGCAGAAGCGGGCCTCCACACCTCTCCCAGGAGCCCCTGCTCCAACTCCAGCGCCATCCGACCAGTGGCGGAACGAAACCATCGTTCATAGCGCTCGGCATCGGCCAGACTGAAAATGTAACCCACTTCAAACCCTTACGAGGACACTCCGTTACCCTTAACGGGGTTCCTTCTCATTTTGCAAAACCGCCCCTCTGGCCCCCGAGGTGACCATGCTTGCGTACCGCGCCAGATAGCCCTTCACGATTCGAGCCTCGCGAGGCTTCCACCCTTGCCTGCGTTTTGCTATCACCTCGTCTTCGACCAGCAGTTGGAGTTTTTTGCCGGGGATATCCACCAGTATCTGGTCTCCTTCATGGATGAATGCAATCGGACCGCCCACGGCCGCCTCCGGCGAAATATGCCCGATGGCCGCCCCCTGCGTGCCCCCGCTGAACCGGCCATCGGTTATGAGGGCTACGTCCAGCCCCAGACCGCGTCCGATAATGGCCGCCGTCGGGGTGAGCATCTCCTGCATTCCGGGGCCGCCCTTGGGCCCCTCGTAGCGGATCACCACAACGTCTCCGGCTATGATGCGTCCATCCAGGATCGCCTCCGCCGCTTCGGACTCGCTTTCGAAAACCCGCGCCCGGCCCTTTCGCACGAGCATCTCGGGAGCCACCGCCGACTGCTTTACCACAGCTCCTTCCGGGGCGATGTTCCCGTAGAGAACGGCTATCCCACCCTCCTTATGATAAGGATTGTCGAGGGACCGGATAACCTCGGGGCGAAGGATACGCGCATTTTTCAGATTCTCGCCCACTGTTTTCCCGGTGACGGTGACAGGGCTCGGATCCACCAGTTGGCGGCCCGAAAGCTCCTTCATCACGGCCTGGACTCCGCCCGCCGAGTTGAGGTCCTCCAGGAAATGCGCCCCACCGGGTCTCAGGCTGCAAAGGTGCGGAGTGCGGGCACTCACCTCGTTAAACAAGCCCAGGTCGAGCCGGATTCCCGCCTCGTTTGCAATCGCCGGCACATGAAGCACCGTATTGGTCGAACAGCCAAGGGCCATGTCCACGGCTATGGCGTTTTTAAACGCCGTCAAGGTGGCAATATCGCGGGGTTTTAGATCCATGGCCACAAGCTCCATGATCTTCATTCCCGCCTCTTTGGCAAGCCGCACCCTGGCCGCGGTCACAGCGGGGATCGTTCCGTTTCCAGGCAGCGCAAGGCCCAATGCCTCCGCCAGGCAATTCATCGAATTGGCCGTAAACATCCCGGAACACGACCCGCATCCCGGACAGGCCTGCTCTTCGAGTTCCTCCAGTTCCTCCGGGGAAATCTGTCCCGCCTTGAGAGCGCCCACGCCTTCAAAAACCGATATGAGATCGATCGGCTTTCCGCCCGCACGGCCGGCCATCATCGGCCCCCCGCTTACCAGGATCGAAGGAATGTCGAGCCTCAGGGCCCCCATCATCATGCCCGGAATAATCTTATCGCAGTTGGGAATCAGCACCAGAGCGTCGAAGGGATGGGCCGTGGCCATTATCTCAACTGAATCGGCTATCAACTCGCGGCTTGCCAGCGAATAGCGCATCCCGGCATGGCTCATGGCTATGCCGTCGCAAACCCCTATGGTGCTGAATTCCACCGGAGTTCCGCCGGCCAGCCGGATGCCCGCCTTCACGCCCTCGGCTATCTTGTCCAGGTGAATGTGGCCCGGAATGATTTCATTGGCCGAATTGACCACCCCGATCAGGGGCCGGTCTATTTCCGTTTGAGTATAACCCATAGCTTTTAAGAGTGAGCGATGGGGAGCCTTCTCGACACCCTTTTTCATCAAATCGCTTCGCATTTGCTTTTTCCCCTCCAACAGCTCGCCGTTTCCGATCGGGTTCGCAGATAAAGCCCCGCTCAATTCATTCAGATTCTAAACTTTTAATAAGTAAAATATTTCCGCATGTTTTGGAAGCAAAATCACCTGGCGCGGCAGGGCAATCTCATGAAATCAATTTCCTCGCAAATCTCTTTTAGACGACGCCAAATTGCATTAGCATTACGGAGAAATTTTTATAACAAAGAAGGAAAATCAGACAGTGCAAATCAGAAAACTTGGCAAATCGGGTCTTCTCGTCCCGACCGTGGGAATGGGTACCTGGCGAACTTTCGACATTCGCGGAAACCAAGCCGAGGCTAACGCTCGCCTGGTGGTCGACACCGCCCTTTCGGCCGGCGTCACCTTCTTCGACACCTCCCCCATGTACGGCGAGGCCGAACGGGTCCTTGGCCTGGGTCTCAAAGGACGGCGCAAAACTGTGCGCATCGCCACAAAAGTGTGGGCCGACAATACGTCTCAGGGCTTGTCGCAGGCCAAGCGGTCTCTATCATATTTCGGGGACTGTATCGATCTCTATCAAATCCATAATCTGCTCAACTGGGAAGATCATCTCACCATGATCGAACGGCTCAAAAAGGAAGGGAAGGTTTTGGCCCTCGGAGCCACCTACTACAGCTCTCATTCCTTTCTCGAACTCCGCCGTGTCATGGAAAGCGGAAAAATTGAGGCCGTTCAGATTCCCTACAATGTCGAGCAGCGGGAAGTGGAAAAAGACATCCTGCCCCTGGCCGCCGATCTCGACCTGGGGGTGGTCATAATGCGGCCCTTCGGGGGAGGAAACCACCTTCTGCGCCGGCCTTCGGAAAGCCAGCTGGCCCCACTGGCCCCTTTTGGCGTAACCACCTGGGCTCAGGCCCTGCTTAAATGGAGTTTGAGCGATCCGCGCTGCCACTCGGCAATCCCGGCAACGTCCAAGAGCGAACATGTGCTGGAAAATGCGGCCGCGGGCGATCCCCCCTGGTTTGGACAAGATGAGCGAAACTACGTTCTGCGGCTGGCCCAAAAATTGTGATCGCCCCTGTCTAGTTGCCCTCGGCGGATGGTTCTGACAATATTTGTTTCCGGGTGGAAACCGATTAGCCCCTCGTCAGCTTTCTGTCAGGTTCGTTATGCTATCTTCCCTTTTGGAGACAGCTTTTTCGAGGTGGCGAAAAAACAGACGCAAAAACTTTTCGGAAATGTAGACCAACTTCAGTTCTCATTCGTTATTTTTATAAAACGAACGCTTTTGCGATGTCGGAGTAAAGGTTCTAATCGGAATGCAAAGGAATGAGGCCATGACTAAGAATCCGCTCGTACGTCCCGCTTTGATTGCGATTCTGGTTATCATGCTGGCCCCCTGTGGGGCCTTCGGACAAAACGCCAGTCCTGGACCGGGTCCTGGACCGGCGTCCAGAAGATTTACCGAACAGCAACTCGATCAGATGCTGGCGCCCATTGCGCTCTATCCTGATTCACTGCTCGCCCAGATTCTGATTTCGGCGACATATCCCGACCAGGTGGCGGACGCCAACAATTGGCTTCAGGCAAATCCGGGCCTCAAGGGCCATGCCCTGAACAACGCTTTGGACAAAATGAACTGGGACCTTAGCGTGAAAGCGCTGGCGCCTTTTCCGCAGGTCCTCGACATGATGGCCGGGCAACCGCAATGGACGGAAAATATGGGGGAGGCTTTCCTCGGCCAGGAAGCCGATGTTATGGCCTCGATTCAAAGACTCAGGCGGCAAGCCAGGGCTGCCGGCAATCTCCGCACAAACGCTCAGGACAGAGTGGTCGTGCAAAACAGGGATGTCGAGATCGAACCCACCAACTCGCAGGACGTCTACGTGCCCGAGTATGATCCGAATGAGGCCTATGGTGACTGGATGTGGCCCGACAATCCGCCTCTTGACTATGCACCCGTTTCCGACGACTGGGGCTATCCCTATGCCGGAGGCTTTGGACTTAGCCTGGATCTCGGGCTCGGCTACGGTGGATTCGGATTCGGCGAGCCGGGATTCTATGCCGGCTATGATGCCGACCCCCTGTGGGGCTATGGCTACTCACCCTGGGGATTGGATTATGCTTTCAGCCCCGCATACTTCGGAGTGGGACTCGGCGGATTCGGCTACGGCGGATTCGGGATCGGATTCGGCTACGACGCTTTTGGAGGCTGGCCGTTCATTTCCGCCGCGTTTGCACCCATGTGGGGCTGGGGCTGGGGCCCTTGGGGTTGGGATAATTACGCCACCGGATTCGGATTCGGGTTCTGGGGCGGCGGCGGCTACTGGGGCGGCGGCGGCTACTGGGGCCGGGGCGGCTACTGGGGCCGGGGCGGCGGCTGGGGAGGCGGTCGCAATTGGGGCTACGGCTCCAGGTATGCAGGCTCGGGATTCGGGCGCGGAACCCGCGTTGGCCCCTTGTGGAACCGGGGTTGGGGTTCCTGGGGATGGAAAAACCATAACGTCAACCTCAACGCCAATCGCAAGATGAACATTAACACCACCAATGCCAGAGCCCTCAACCGTTTCCGCAATGGAGGAATGCGCACGGCAAGCCTTCAGCATCTGGTCGCCCGCGGCGCGATCGGCTCGGGCAAAGCACTGGCCGCCGGCCGGGCGCGCCTTGGCAAAGGAGTTGCCACCACAGGGCGAGGCTCGCTTGGGCACAACGGATTTGCAACCACAGGACGTGGCTCTGCGGGGCACAACGGATTTGCCGCCCGCGGAAGCGCCGCACCCGGCTCCTCACGGGGAGGCCTTGCAGCCGGCAGATCCGGCTTTGGCTCACACAAAAATAGCTTCGCCAATCCCGGGGGCCGCACAGCTTTTGGCGCCGGCCATGGCGCGTTTGCCAGCCGACGCTCCGGCTTGGGGACAGGACGGTCGGGGTCTGCCGCCCGCGGTTTTGGAAACAGACCCTCAGCGGCTTCGGTCATCCGGGGGCTGGGAGGCGGCGGGGCCGCCGGACGCTCGGTATTTGGATCCCGAGGCGCTGGCAATGCAACCGGTCGCACGGGCTTTGGCTCGGCCAGAAACGGCTTTGGAAACTCCCGTGGCCGTGCCGGCTCCGGCGCTCGTGGCGGTTATGCGGCCCGACGTTCAGGAGCCGGGGCCGCACGCGCCGGCTTTGCCTCGCGCGGTTTTGGAACCAGACCTTCGGCGGCTTCGGTAATGCAGTCCTTAAGAGGCGGGGGTGCCAGGGCCGGCGCCCGCGGCTACGCGGGGGGTAGAGGCGGCTACGCCGGGGGTAGAGGCGGCTACGGCGCGGGTCGAACGGGCTACGGCGCCAACGGAAGATTTGGCTCCGGCACCCGGTACGGCTCGAACGCGGGACGCGCGGCCTATGGCGGCTACCGGTCGAATAACGGGAGCCGGCGCGCCGGGTTCACTGGCAGGTCCAACAATGGCAACGGATTTGCCTCCCGCGGGTTTCGCTCCGCGCCTCAGGCCAGGCAAAACTTCAGTAGAGGAGCTTTTGGCGGTGGTGGCTATCACGCTCCCGCAGGCGGATTTGCCCGTAGCGGTGGCTTCGCCGGAGGCGGCTTCCACGGAGGCGGCTTCGGTGGCGGTGGCGGCTTCCACGGCGGTGGCTTTGGTGGCGGAGGCGGCTTCCACGGCGGTGGCGGCGGTGGGGGCTTCCATGGTGGAGGTGGCGGCTTCCACGGCGGCGGCGGTGGCCGCAGATAATCGGTTCGCACCACGCCCACCCGGATAACCACCGGGCGTTGCGCCGCATCCGCGTTTCCTGACAAAGGGGCACGGATGCGGCCTCCGCTCATGCCGTACCACTGGTCTTAAAAGTTGACATCTGGCGGTTTTTTCATATCCTCGGAGGTTGGGAATTCCCGGGCTCGGTTCGCGTTGAAAACCTCGCCCCCCGCTCTCACTTTATATTGACCCAAATTGCACAATTATTTATAATCGCACGATTTCAATATTCGCATTGATGCAGTGGCGTCTTCTGGGGAACGCCATGCGAGACTCTTGATCCCTTTTATCAGCCGTCCCGGTTTTCGAGGGATGGAGAAGAGGAAATCCATATGAGTCCGGTCGATTATCTTACGCCGTTTGTGGAGGTCGGTCGCGCCGTTGTTGAGGGCGCGGGCAATGATCGCGTCATGAGTCTTATTGCCGAAGCGTTGACAAAAACCCTTGATCTCAAGGGCTGCTTCATCAAGATGAGAGCCTACAAGGGCGAGCATATCGAGGTTTTGGCAAGCAGCGGCCTCAGTGAGCGATTTTTGTTCGGAAAATCCGACTATGCGAGCAGCTGGGTTTGCTCCAGCCTTCCCGAATCAACGGTCTGCGTCCCCAATCTCGGCGATTTTGATATTCAGACCGAAAAGGCGATGATGGCTGCGGAGGGAATCGAGTCATTCGCCGTATTGCCGATCGAAATAAGGCACGAAATAGTGGCCATGGTCGCGCTTTTTTCCGGTTCGCCGCGCGAATTTACCAAACTCGAGTTCGATTTCGTCGAAGGGCTGGCCGCCCAGGGAGTCCAGTCCATTTTGTGGCAGCGTCGGGTCCATTCCATGGTTGAAAAGGAACGGGCCTATCTGCGCAGTTTCCAGGAAATCAGCAGCGCCATCAATGCCAGCCTCAATATAAGCAAGGTCTTGGAGCTTGTTGTCACGAAAATCACCTCCGTTATGGCTGTCAAGGGTTGTGTGGTCCGTTTGCTCGACGCAAAGACGCAGAACCTCTACGTTGCTCGAAGCCACGGTCTTAGCCAGGAATTCCTCCAAAAGGGCCCCATTGACGCCCAGCGCAGCATCGCCGAAAACATGGCCGGCAAGATCGTGGTCATAGACGATGTTTTCACCGATCCGCGCCTCCAATACCCTGCCCAAATGGCCGAAGAAGGCGTGCGCAGGATTCTTTCCATTCCCCTGATGGTTCGGGGCAAAGTGATCGGGGTTCTCCGAATTTATTCGGCCGAAGGCCCGAGGTTTTCAAACCGGGAAATTGATTTCGCCAACGCCATAGCGCAGCAGTGCGCCTTCGCGATCGAAAACGCCCGTATATATCAGAGGCTGCACTATGAGTACCAGCAATTGCTGGTTGACTTCGGTTATGAAGGCAGCAGCGAGTAAGTTCCACATCCATTGTTCAAGTGAAACGAGATAAGGAAACATGGAGCGAACAAACACCCTTTCGATTCAGCAATCCCGTGACAGCGAGTTTATCCGGGAAGTGGAAGAGGAAAGCGGACAGAGTGTGAGCAAGTGCTATCAGTGCGGTAACTGCATGGCCAGTTGCGTCTACACCTTCGCCTACGACTATCCGGTTACCCAGATCATGCGCCTCATACAACTGGGGCAAAGGGACTCGGTCCTGAAGTCCGACGCAATATGGCTTTGCGCCAATTGCCAGGCCTGCACCACGCGCTGTCCCAACAATATCGACGTGGCGCAGGTCATGGAGACCCTGAGAATCATGTCGCGCAAGGAGCATACGGTTTCTCAGCCGGACATCCAGGCCTTCTACGATGAATTTCTGCGCTCGGTAAAGACTTTCGGACGTGTTTTCGAAACCGGACTGCTGCCGGTTTACAATTTCAGGGCGAAAAAACCTTTCACCGACCTCGACCTTGCCCCCCGGCTGCTGAAAAAGGGCAAACTCACCTTTTTCCCCGCAATGGTTAAGAAAAGACAAAAAATCGCCGAGATTTTCGAGGTTGTCAAAAGAGATCGTTTTTCCAAAGATGGAAAAACCCGCCCCGAAGCTCATAGTGCTAAAACCGACTCCTGAAAAGAGATAGCTGTGAAACGCGTAGCCTATTATAAAGGATGTTCTCTCGAAGGGCTGGCCGCCGAATACGACCGTTCGACCCGCCTCGTGTGCGAAGCTTTCGGAATCGAGCTGGTCGAAATACCCGATTGGAACTGTTGCGGTTCAACGCCCGCCCATTCCTATGACCCGCTTCTTTCCGCGGCTCTTGCCGGACGCAATTTGGCCATCGCGGCCGATCAGGGATGCGAGATGGTGATGTCTCCATGCCCGGGGTGTCTGAAGTCTTTGAAGGGCGCGCAGGAAACCTGCGAGGACCCCAAGCTGCGAAAACCCTTCGTCGATTTGGTGGGCAGGGACGTTGACGGCATGAAGACCGTTTCACTGCTGCAGCTTCTCTATGAAGAGGTTGGCCCCGAGGCCCTGCAAAAGGCCGTTCGACGCCCGCTTACCGGCCATACCCTGATCCCCTACTACGGGTGCCTGCTGACGCGACCGGCGCAGAAAGCCAAATTCGACGATCCGGAAAACCCCGTCTCGCTCGACCGGTTGCTGGAGGCCACCGGAGCCGCCGTGCCGGACTTTCCCTACAAAACCGAGTGCTGCGGCGCCACCTACGGTGTTACCCGAAACGATTTCGTCGGCAGGCTCAGCGGACGTATCCTGGACATGGCCGAGCGCCTCGGGGGCGAGGCCATCGTTGTGGCCTGTCCCTTGTGCCAGCAAAACCTGGATATGCGCCAGGACCAGATCAACAAGTACCGAAGCAGCGCTTTCCACCTTCCGGTCCCCTATATTTCCCAGGTTCTGGGGCTCGCCCTGGGAATGTCGCCCAAAATGCTCGGACTGGACAAATTGTGCGTCTCCCCGGACATCCTCCTCGAAGACCGCACACAGGATCGGGAGGCGCAAGGTAGCGCGGGGTAGCCAAAGGCTCATCCGGTTAGCCGTCTTGAAATCCTCCGTAAAAGTTGGCAGAGACTTTTCAGGGATTGGAAAACAGGGACAGCCCGATAATGGGCCGCTTGTCTTCGGGCAGGCGCCGCACAGCCGGGGGCGGTTCCCAGTCAGGATAGGAGATATATGCGTATCGGCGTGTTCGTTTGTAATTGCGGCACCAACATAGCGGGGACTGTGGATACAAAAAAGGTGGCGGCCGAGGCCCTTGGCTTTGCCGACGTCGTCTATGCCACAAACTACATGTATACCTGCTCCGAACCCGGGCAGCAGGAGATCCAGCGAGCCATCGCCGAGCAGGGTCTCCAGGGCGTGGTCGTCGCGGCCTGTTCCCCCAGGATGCATGAGCCCACCTTTCGCCGGGCCGTCGAAAAGGCCGGCTTGAACCGCTACATGTTCGAGATGGCCAACATCCGCGAGCATGTGTCGTGGATCGGAAACGATCGG
Source organism: Deltaproteobacteria bacterium (assembly GCA_021777755.1). Lineage (GTDB taxonomy): Bacteria > Desulfobacterota > Syntrophobacteria > Syntrophobacterales > Syntrophobacteraceae > SbD1. The sequence continues at coordinate 34,691 of JAJYDE010000007.1, read as the reverse complement.
GAGGCCAACACCAGCAAGGCAATCGACCTGGTGCGGATGGCGGTTGCCAAGCTGCGTTTCAATGCTCCGCTTTTTTCCTCCAAAATGCCGGTCAACAAGCGTCTTCTGGTCATAGGGGGCGGAGTTGCGGGCATCCAGGCTGCCCTCGACTGCGCCGATGGCGGAATGGACGTCGTAATGGTCGAACGACAGCAATACATTGGCGGCAAGATGGCCAAACTCGACAAAACCTTCCCCACCATCGACTGTTCTTCCTGCATTCTGGGTCCCAAAATGGTGGACGTGGCCCAAAAGGAAAACATCACCCTCTACGCGGCCTCAGAGATCGAATCCATAAGCGGATACATCGGCAACTTCACGGTCGAGATCAGGAAAAAGACTACCTTCGTCAACTGGGAAGCCTGCACGGGTTGCGGAGCATGCATGGAAAAATGCCCCTCCAAAAAAGCGGCGGACTATTTCAACGAAGGTCTTGGCGCGGCCAGGGCGATCAACATCCCCTTCCCGCAGGCCATCCCCAAGAAGGCCATGATCGACGCGGCCTACTGCCGCCAGTTGAACGGCAAAAAGTGCGGCGTCTGCGCCAAAATTTGCCCTGTCAAGGCCATCGACTTCGAGATGAAGGACGAAATCGTCACGGAAAAGGTCGGGGCGATCATCGTTGCTACCGGCTATGATCTCTTCGATCACGCGGTCTACGGCGAATACGGCGGAGGCCGCTACCCCGACGTTATCTCCGGCCTCCAGTACGAACGTATACTCAGCGCTTCGGGCCCCTTTGGCGGACACATCCGCCGCCCCTCCGACGGAAAGGAACCCAAAGAAATCGTTTTCATCTCGTGTGTGGGCTCGCGTGACGCATCGGTAGGCCGCCCCTACTGCTCGGGCATCTGCTGCATGTATATCGCCAAGCAGGCCATTCTTACCCGCGACCACCTGCCCGAATCCAACTCCTACGTCTTCTACATGGATATCCGCTCCCCCGGGAAAAACTACGACGAATTCGTTCGTCGCGCCCAGGAAGAATACGGAGTGCAGTATATCCGTGGAAGGGTGGGCAAAATCTACCGGCGCGGCGAGCGCATGGTGGTGCAGGGGGCCGACACGCTCCTGGGGGTCCAGGTGGAAGTCGAAGCCGATCTGGTGGTGCTGGCAACAGGCGTCGAATCTTCCCTGGGCGCGGGCGAGCTTGCCGAAAAACTTCGCATCTCCTACGACCAGTACGGCTTCTACATGGAAAGCCATCCCAAGCTTCGACCCGTGGAAACCAACACCGCCGGGGTCTACCTTGCCGGAGCCTGCCAGGGCCCCAAGGACATCCCCTCCTCGGTTGCCCAGGGCAGTGCCGCGGCCTCCAAGGTCCAGTCCCTTTTTGCCCACGACACAATCGAGACCAATCCGCAGGTCGCCCTGGTAAACGAAAGAAATTGCATCGCCTGCGGCAAGTGCATCCAGGTCTGCCCCTTCGGGGCCATTCAGTGGAAGGAGCTTCGAGGCGGCATAAAGAAGGCGGAAGTGCTCGCAAGCGTCTGCCAGGGCTGCGGGGTTTGCAACGCCACCTGTCCGCCCAAGGCGATCCAGCTCCAGCACGCCACAGACAACCAGATCCTTGCGGAAGTAAACGAACTGTGCGCCTGATAGGGTTTGGCGGCACCAAAGCCGAGCTCCGAGGATCAAAATTGAAAAGGAAAACGAAACATGACGGACTCTAATCCCCGCTCCTCCGCTCCTGCCGAGGATACGGCGGCCAACAGGCAGGGGATAAAGATAGTGGGTTTTTTGTGCAACTGGTGTTCCTACGGCGGCGCTGATACGGCGGGAGTATGCCGCTTCAAACAACCCACAGACCTGCGGGTTGTGCGCATTCCCTGCACCGGACGCATGGACCCGCTGTTTATCGCCAAATCACTCATCTACGGCGTTGACGGTGTGCTGGTCTCGGGCTGCCATCCCAGGGACTGCCATTATGCGGTCGGCAACTTCTATGCGCGCCGGCGCATGGAGGCCTTCAAGGCCTTCCTGCCCTTCATGGGCATCGATACCCGAAGGTTCAAATACACCTGGGTATCGGCCTCCGAAGGTCAGCAATGGCAGAAGGTGGTAACCGAGTTTTCCGAGCAGATACACATGTTGGGTCCCAATCCCGGAGTCGAGCTGCGCTCCGGTGAAATTTTGAAAGTATCCTCTGGGCTGAAATAGAAAGACTGGAAAAAGCTGTGTTAGAAACCGACAGGAATCAGCTACATAAATGTGTGGAAGAGGCGCTGCCCGAACTGGATATGATGATCGGATGGACCCGGTGCGATCCGCTTCAGACGACGCCCGTGTTCATCCGGGACGCCAAATCGATATCCAGCCTCACCCTGGGGCCGTTTTGCTCACAGAATCTGGCAGGCTACCTGGTAAAACCTCCAGCCCTGGACGCCCCCCCGAAACCGGATGCCAAACCTATCGGCATCTGCGTCAAGGGATGCGACTCCCGTTCGCTTGTGGCGCTCATCCAGGAAAAGTTCATCACACGCCAAAGGGTTAGAATTTTTGGCATCCCCTGCGGCGGAACCGTTGATTGGCGAAAGGTCGCCCGGCATGTCGAGCTCGGCAGTGTCAAATCGGCCGATGTCCAGGACCGAGTCCTGGTGATCGAGGATTCGACGACCACTCATCGAATCGCCCTCGAAGAGGTGCTCAGCCGCAAATGCCTCGGATGCCGCCATCCCAATCCGGTGATAAGCGACGTGCTCATCGGCGCCGAGGTTTCTCCCCGCTCGACCGGCATGGAGACCAGCTACCGCGACGTCGACGAACTCGACGCCAAACCGCTCGAAGAAAGACTGGCCTTCTGGCAGTCCGAACTCGACCGGTGCATTCGCTGTTATGCCTGCAGAAACGCCTGCCCCCTTTGCGTTTGCCAGGACCGATGCATCGTCGAGACACGCGAGCCAAGGTGGCTCACCCAGCATGTGGGCGTGCCCGAAAAGTTCCTTTTTCACTTCATTCATGCCATGCACCTTGCCGGCAGGTGCACCGGGTGCGGCGAATGCGAACGCGTCTGCCCGATGGACATACCGGTGACCCTGATAAAAGAAAAACTCAACAAGATCATGGAGGAGATGCTGGGCTACTCGGCGGGTCTCGACCCCGAAGCCGTTCCCCCGCTTCTTACTTTCAACCCGGGCGAGACCGAGATTTAGCGCGGGGGTTTTTATGGAATTTTGCCGGCTGCAAGGCTTGTCCGGCACTTCAAAGAGGTAACCTGATGGCGGTGAAAATATTCATTGCGGCCGACCGTTTGGATTCGGTCCTGGAAAAACTTTCCACAAAGATCGATTTGTGGATACCTGCCCTGTTAAAAGACGACAAGTCCGGCCCCACGGGATTTGTGCAATATACCCCGGGCATAACCCCGGCCTTTGACCGGCAGACCACCATGCCGCTCAAAAAACTCCTTCTTCCGCAAGAGGAAACCCTTTTGCGTTTCAAGTACCAGAAGGACCCCGAAGGCTCTCTGAAAACCACAATCGCCCTCGACGATCCCAAAGAAGCCAGGCCGACCCTGGTCTTCGGTGCCCGTTCCTGCGACGTGCGCGCGCTTGTGACCCTGGACCGTGTTTTTGCAAACGGCCCCTACGTCGATCCCTATTACGTCCAACGCCGCAAGAACACTCTTTTTGCCACTCTGGTCTGCGGCCAAACGGACTCGAAGTGCTTTTGCTCCTCGGTCGGAGGCGGTCCGGCCGATATGGAAGGAAGCCACCTGCGAATCGTACGCCTCGAAGACGGCTACCTCGTCGAGGCCTTGAGCAAGGATGCCCAGCCCCTTCTGGCCGACCTCGCGGAGGCTCCCGACAAGAGCAGGGACCAACTGGCCGCAAAGCTCGTAAAGGAAGCTTCCAAACGGCAGGTTGGCGACCTCGATACAAAGGATTGCGCCCCGGCCTTCCGCAACCGCTTTCAGCAAAACGACTACTGGGCGAGCATGGTTTCCCAGTGCCTGAGTTGCGGCGTGTGCACCTACGTTTGCCCGACCTGCTACTGCTTTTCGATAACCGACGAAACCCGAAATCTGGAAGGCGAGCGCCTCCGATCCTGGGATTCGTGCATGTTCTACCATTACACCCTCGAGGCTAGCGGCCACAATCCCCGTCCCACAAAACTCGAACGCTACCGAAACCGTGTGGGCCACAAATTCAGCTACATCCCGGAAAGGTATGAAGGGCTCCTGGGCTGCTGCGGCTGCGGCCGTTGCATCCGGAGCTGCCCGGTGAACATCGATATTCGCCAGGTCGTGGGAAATCTCAAGGAGAACAGCAATGAACAATAACCCATACCTGCCGGAACTGGCCACAGTCCAGGAAGTCATCACCGAGACCGGCAATATTCGCACCCTGCGCCTTACCCTGGACAACAAGGAAAGCATGGAGAAGTTTACCTTTCGCCCCGGCCAGGTCGGTCAGCTTTCGGTCTTCGGGACCGGGGAGTCCACCTTCGTCATCAACTCTCCGCCAACCCGCAGGGACTACCTGCAGTTCAGCGTGATGAAGGCCGGCGAGGTCACCTCGCGCATCCACCAGTTGAATGCCGGCGACCAGGTGGGCCTACGTGCTCCGCTTGGAAACGGCTTCGGATTCGAAGAAATGAAGGGCCACGACATATTGTTTGTCGGAGGCGGCATCGGCATGGCCCCGCTTCGCACCCTTCTTCTCTATATGATCGACAATCGCGCCGACTACGGCGACATAACCGTCATCTACGGCGCCCGCTCGCCCAAGGACATGTGCTACACCTATGAATTCGAGGAGTGGAGGGCCGGGGGCGTAAACCTGGTCCTTACCGTGGACGCCGAGTTTCCCGGCTGGAAAGAACGGGTGGGCTTCGTCCCGACGGTGCTAAACGAAGAGGCTCCCTCTCCAAACAACCGCATCGCGGTGGTCTGCGGGCCTCCGATCATGATCAAGTTCGTCTTGTTCAATCTCAAGGAACTCGGATACGAAGATCCGCAGATAATCACGACTTTGGAAAAACGGATGAAGTGCGGCATAGGTATCTGCGGCCGCTGCAACGCGGGTTCCAAGTATGTGTGCCTCGACGGCCCGGTTTTTTCCTACGACCAGATCCGTGCCATGGGCGGAGAACTCTAAAAATCATCATCGCGAAAGACCGGAGGGCGTGGTTGCGTTCTCTGCGTCTTTCGCCCCCCCGTTTTTATCCATCCCCCTCGGAAATCCCCAGTTTTTCCATATAACCCGCATCCAGCCCTTCGCTTTTTTTCGCCTTGCCTCCGCCATGTTCCATTGCATTGGCCAGGTGCACGACCGTAAGGATTCCGAATTTCTCGTTTCCGCTCCGCCCCGGAAAGTGGTGAAAGGCGATGGCCTCAACCGTCGATTCCGAAAGCCCCCACATGCCCATGAGATAAGCCCCCACCCGGGCATGTGTGGTCCCGAGCCTTGCCTGCTCGGCATCCAGAAGGCCGCACCCCTTCTCCTTGACCATCTCCGAGATATTCCGGCACTCATCGGGCAGTTTGTCCAACAGCACGGCCTTCCCCACGTCATGAAGCATGCCGGCCATGAAGGCCTCATCGATCATAGCCTGCGAGAAGCCCTCCTGGGTGGCTATGCTTCGGGCCGTCATGGCCACCGAGATGCTGTGTTCCCAAAGAGTTGGCAACGAGTAACAGGGGAAACTTTTCGTATGCGAACTGGTGAATACTTTAAGGGAAAGAATGAGCGCCTTTATGTTTTCGAGTCCCAGGAGGTTTACCGCCCTGACTATGCTCGATACCTGACCCGAAAAACCGAATAGAGCCGAGTTCACCACCTGCAGGAGCTTCGCCGACATGCCGACGTCCTTGGAGATGATGTCCGCCACCTTGGCAAGCGAACCCTCTTGAGATCGGGCTTCTCTTACAACCTCCTCGTAGAGGGAAGGAATACTGGGCAGCGAATCGATTCTCGAAATCAACTCGACCAGGGCTTGATCGCCAAGAAGCGTCCGCATGGAACATGCGCGGCTGATTGCGGCCTTGAGCTTTTCGGCTTCGAAGGGTTTAAAAAGAAAAAAATGTCCGGGGCCTCTTGGCTCTATTATGCCGTCCCACTCCAGATGATCCAAAACGATGATGCGCGCGCTCCCGGGATGCAGCCGTCTTAAATGCTCGGCCACCCCCTCCCCTTCGGCCCCCGGAGTATTCACCTCCGCCACCACGACATCGTAGGCTTCCTTGGCAGTCTCGACGAGCACGTCCGACGCGCTGCCGCAAAAGTCAACTTTCCATTCCGGGCGCATGCTTCGAAACATTCTTCGCAACCCGCCCGGCATCTTTGGTTCATCGGCCACATAAAGGATTTTTTTCTTCATTCCGGCTGTCACATTTAAGAACTGATGAGCAAATTATCGGCAAAAGAGATCCGGGGCTTTAATCCATTCTCCCGGGAGGCGCCCCTTCAGAAATTCTTCCCCGAATCCAAAAGCAGTGTAACCGGTCCATCGTTTACCAGCAATACCTCCATCGTTTCCCGGAAGCGTCCGGTAAAGACCTTCGGAGTATACTCGGAGAGCTTTTCGACATAATGCTCGTAGAGCGCCCTGGCCGGTTCGGGCGCCGCGGCATCCCCGTACGAGGGTCTTCTGCCCTTGCGGCAGTCACCATAGAGGGTGAATTGCGATACGACCAGGATTTCCCCTTCGATATCGAGCACCGAGAGGTTCATCCTGCCGGCCTCATCGGAAAATATTCTGAGATTGGCCGTTTTCTCGGCAAGATAGCTCGCGTCCTCCTCGGAGTCCGAGCCGCCGACTCCCAACAGCACCAGCAGCCCCTTTCCGATTCGGCAGGCTTCCACGCCCTCAATTTTTACCCCCGCCTCCAGCACTCGCTGAATCACCGCTCTCACAGCCCCTCCTCCTTCGCCTAAGAGGCCGAATCGTCCCCGCCGGGCAGCCGGTAGTAGTTGAACAGGGGGCCGAAATCTATCCCCCCGGCCCTCTTATCGCCGTACTCCCGGTATATCGTTTCCATGCCCTCCATAAGCTGCTGAGACCTGATGCCGTGCCGGATCGAAAGGGAAGCTTCGATAAAGGCCGCAAGCTTGTCGCAGGCCCGAATCACCTCGCCGTCGACCGGCGAGAAGTCGTCCCGGTTGCACTCCTTCATCCGTTCCCCGGGGATCTCCTTTTTCACTTGGCCATTTTCTATTATTCTATTCGAAAATTCGTCCTGTATGAAATAAACGACTTCATCCTGGATGGAAGGCGGCAGAAGGGGCAGGATACGCTCCTCGAACTGCATCTTCTCATAATCCTTGATTATTTCCTCCAGCCCCTCGACGGAAGTCTTGACCGGCGAAACGATGTCCCGGGTCAGCACCTCGGGCAGATCGTGAAACAGGCCGCTAAAAAAATTGTTGAATGCCCGCTTCCCGCATGCTCCCATTTCCATGGAGCAAAAGTAGGTCATCATGGCCACGATCAGCATGTGCCCGAGCACCGAGGTCTTGGGCACCCGAGGTGAATGCGCCCACCTTTGCTGGAATCTCAGCTGCGCGCAAAGGTCCATGAAGCCGAAGGACTTTTTCCTTAGCGCGAGCTTTTGCACCCCGATAAGATCGTAGTGGTCCTCGATCTGGTTTTCGATCTCTTCCTTTGTCTTGTCGATCCCGTAGATAAACGGGGCCGTATTGTAGATGATCTGGAATTCCCAATTGGTCGCAAGATAATGAGCGGCTTTGAGTATCCTCTTTTCCAATTTTGCGTAACCCGGATCGAAAAGATACCTTTTGAAATTGTGGCCGAAATCCCCCCCCAGTCCCGTGAGATCCTCGTCCATGACGCGCAGAACCAGCGCATTGATTTCCTTTCCCTTCCTGCGCATCAACTTATGGAAAACCGGGGCCTTGATGTCGGTAAGGATCACACGCGGGAAAAACTCGAAAATTCCTCCCTCGATCAGCTTCAGCCAGTCGATCGTGGCGTGGCCTTCGGTTTCTTCGAGTTTGCCGATCAAATAGGCTAAAATCATCTTGTGCGCCTGCTTGTCCAGTTCGGTGAATTCGACCGGCCTTACGTGGTCGTTCCACCGCTGAATGCTGGCGGCCCCATAGATCTTGTCAAGCAGACCCTTGGTGATCACAAGTATCCCTTCTCTTTTAGAACGTGCGAGGTGAACGCCTACACTTTACTTTATAGCATTGCGGGAAAAACATTCGAAAGCACAAACCGCCCATCTTCTGTTGCCAACGCCGGGATTTCCGATAAACTAACAGGGCAAAATCCCAAAGGCGGAAGGAGCCATCTTTTGAGACTTCGAAAAAGCGGCATTTTATTGCATATCACCTCCCTGCCCTCCGAGTTCGCGGTGGGAGACCTGGGCGGGGGCGCCTACGCCTTCGTAGACTTTCTGGCCGATTGCGGCCAAACCCTGTGGCAGCTGCTCCCCTTCAATCCCACTTCTCCAGCCTGTGGAAACTCCCCTTACTGCTGCTTTTCCGCCTTTGCCGGAAACCCTCTTTTCATCGCCCCGGATCTTTTGGTCCAAGAGGGTTATCTTTCGCAAAACGATCTTGAAACTTCGACCTCCAATCCGCACAAAGTTGATTTCCAACAGGCCGCCGAGTTCAAAAACAGGCTCCTTGGAAAAGCCTGCGAAAACTTTCGGCAGCGCGCCGATAAGCAATGCGCCTTCCAAAGTTTCGTTGCCGACAATGGACGATGGCTAAACGATTACGCCCTTTTCATCTCCTTAAAGGAGCAATTCCAGGGAGCCCCCTGGAGCCAGTGGCCTTCCGAAATCCGGGACAGAACCGAACCCGCGCTGAGAGACTGGACCATCAGACTGGCCGAAAAGATCGAGAGGGAAAAATTCTGCCAGTTTCTTTTTTTCCGTCAATGGTCGGCGTTAAAAAGCCGCTGCAACCGAAAGCAAATCCGGCTGATAGGCGATATTCCGATCTACGTCAGCCACGACAGCGCGGATGTCTGGGCAAATCGCGGCTTCTTCAAGCTCGAATGGGACGGACGACCCGCCCTGGTGGCCGGTGTGCCCCCCGATTACTTCAGCCGAACCGGCCAATTGTGGGGAAATCCCGTCTACTCCTGGGACAGGCTGAGGGAAGACTCCCACACCTGGTGGCTCGACAGGATCGAACACAATCTGAACTATTTCGATATCGTCCGGCTCGATCATTTTCGCGGCTTTGTCGCCTACTGGGAAGTGGCGGCCTCGGAAGAAACAGCCATTAACGGCAGGTGGGTCGAAGCCCCGGCAATGGACTTTTTCGATAAGGTGATGACCCGCTTCCCCACGATCTCCATAATTGCCGAAGACCTGGGCATCATTACCCCCGATGTTCGGGAAGTCATGAACCACTACGAACTGCCCGGCATGAAACCTCTGCTGTTCGCCTTCGGAGGAGACCTGTCCACAAACCCCTACGTTCCTCACAACCATGTGCGCAATTGCGTCGTCTACACGGGCACACACGATAACAACACCGTTAAGGGATGGTTCCAACAGGACGCCACACAGACCGAGAAGGAAAACCTCCGCGCATACTTCGGCCGCCAAATCGATGAAAATACCGTGTCTTTGGAACTCATAAGGGCCGCCATGATGTCTGTGGCCTCAACGGTGATCGTCCCCATGCAGGACTTTCTCGAACTGGGGGCCGAGGCGCGGATGAACACCCCCTCGGTCTCCTTTGGAAACTGGGAATGGCGGGTCGATCCCCGGCGGCTGAACGAAAATCTTTCCCGAAGGATCGCCAAATTGACCGCGCTTTACGGCAGAAAATAGCCTTCAGCCATGGAACCGAATAAGCCCCTCCTGGGCCACCGACGCCACCAGAACCCCCTGCCGGTCGAATATCTTGCCTATGGCAAGACCTCGGGCGCCGCACGCATTGGGGCTCTGGACCGAGTAGAGAAGCCAGTCGTCGATGCGAAAAGGCCGGTGAAACCACATGGCGTGATCCAGGCTCGCCACCTGCATGCCCGGCTGCAGTATCCCCTGGCCGTGTGGGTACAAGGAGGTGGTCATAAACCCGTAGTCCGACGCATAGGCCAAAAGGTACTGATGAATGGAAGGATCGTCAGGTATCCGGGAGATGGCTTTCAACCACTGATACCTGACAGGCTCGCGCTTTTCCGGTGAAAACAGGTTCATCGGCTCAACGGGCCTCAGTTCTATGGGCTGGGGACATTGAAGCCTTTCGCGTATCCGAGCCGGGATCTGGTCGGCGATCCGCTTCACAAGCTCCACTTCCGAAGCCAGCCCCTCGGGACCCGGAACCGAAGGCGCCAGGTCCTGATGATCAAAACCCCGCTCCTCGATCTGAAATGAAGCCGACATGCTGAAAATCGCACGCTCTTTCTGTATGGCCACCACCCGGCGCGTGGTAAAACTCTTGCCGTCGCGGATCCTGTCCACCTGGTAGACTATGGATTCGCGCACATCCCCGGGGCGAAGGAAATAGGCGTGCATGCTGTGGGCCCGCCGCTCCCGCGGCACGGTCTTGTAGGCCGCCGAGAGCGCCTGTCCCAGCACCTGGCCGCCGTAGACGTTTCCAAACCCCAGGTCCTGGCTCCTGCCCCGAAAGACGTTCTCCTCGATCTGTTCGAGATTGAGCAGTTCCAGCAGCTCTTTGAGTACATCGATATCCGAACACGCGCTAATCGCCATTTTCTCCTCCACCACAATGTGAGACTCAAGATTTGTTATACTCCAGTCCCACACCACTTCGGAACATAAAAAGACCCCGTCGTCCCACTGTTGCCCCGGGAAAGATCGACCCCGCGCACAGCTTCGAGAAAAGCGACGATCTTTGATCACAGCCGTATTTGTGGAAAACGCCTTACGTTTTGAGAACACGGGGGGCGCATACGCGCTTGAAGAAAGGCTCACTTTATGGCAAATTTCTCTACATGGAACTTGATGCAATAGGCTCTGCCGCCTGGCGGTATCCCGTTTGACGGACCTCATGCATGCAACGCGTGAAGAATGAGCCGGATAGCGCAGCTCACCGGCCTCAACTCAGCCCGCCACAGGTCTCAATGCCCATTCATGTTTTCAATCGCCTTATCGACATTCCTGGTATGCTCTTCACCGATATGCGCGGCCTTGATGGCTTTATTCATCGGTTTTTTGCCATACTGCTCGATCGCATTGGCCTTCTGATCGGTAAACTGTTTTACCGATTTTTCGGCCTTTTTTTCCTTCGAACAGGCTGAAACCCCAAGGGCCAACACCACAGCCATTACGCAAAACAACCACTTTCGCCATCTCATAGTCTCCCCCTTTTCTTTAAAAACGGGTTTACATCCTGTCGAGAACCGCCGCACATGAAATCAGCCTGAAAGCGACCTCGCCTCACCGCCCCAAAATCAGCGGCTGGGCGGCCGCCTGCGCAATTTGAATCAGCCAGTAGGGGCAAAAGCCCGCCACCACTATGGTCACGATGGACAGGCCGGCCAAAAGCCGCTTCGGAAAGGACAACACAAGAGGAGGCAGCGTCCGGGCAGGCTCCAGCAGGTACGCGGCTTTGATCACCAGCAGGTAATAGTAAAGGGATATGACCACGTTTATCATGGCGATGATCACGAGCGCCACGTAACCCTTCTGAATGGCCGCCGTGAAGATCAGAAATTTACCGGTAAATCCGATCGTCGGGGGAATTCCGGCCAGGCTGAAAAGGGCCACAAGGAGTGCCAGTGCCATTAGCGGAGACCTCCTGTGAAGCCCGGCCAGCTCGTCTATTCTAAGATTTCGCCCGTCCGGGGCCAGTTCCACAACCACCATGAAGGCGGTAAATTTCATAACCAGAATCGCAACCGCATAAAAAATCGCGGCCGAATAGGCGGAGGCATCCATAACCAATACCGCAAGCAGCACATAGCCCGAATGGGCCACTGTGGAAAACGCAAGCAGCCTCTTCAAATCCTTTTGCGCGATGGCCGCAAGATTTCCAAGGGTCATGGAAACAACGGACAAAATCACCAGGATGTGGACCAGGTACGGGCTGCCCTGCCCCGCGGATGCCAGTACACGCAGAATAATTGCGATGCCGGCCACTTTGGATGCCGTGGCGATGTAGGCCGCCACCTGGTTCGGGGCCCCCTGATAGGTGTCGGGCGCCCAGGAATGGAAGGGAAATACCGCCAGTTTGAAGAAAAATCCACCCAGGGTAAAAACCAGTCCCGTAACAACGGCCGGAGCCCCGATCATGCCGGGAAGCACCTTCGCCATTTCGGGAAGATAGGCGGTCGCGCAGGTGGAATAGAGAAGCGCCATTCCAAAAAGCATGATGGCCGAAGCGAAACTGCCTATAAGAAAATACTTTATTCCCGCCTCCAACCCCTGGGCGCGCCGTTTCCTCAAGGCAACCAGGATATAGAGAGAGTAGCTGGAAAGCTCGAGCGAGAGGTAAATCGAAAGAAGGTGGTCGGCGCTAACCAGCAGCATCAGAGCGAGCGTGCAGGAAAATAGAAGGAAAAAAAACTCGTTGTGCCGCCTCTCATCGATATCGGTCATCTGCCCGCAAATGCACACGATCAAAAAGAGCCCGAGCGACAGCAGCGTCTTGAAAACCTGCGAAAAAGGGTCCACCTTGTAGGCTTTTATGAAAAGCCAGCCCTCCGCATGCACCGAAGCCAGGCAAACCAGTATCCCTGCGGAAGCCAGAAAAATGGCCGTTAGATATGTCCGGCCGCGGGCACCCGAATTCACGCTTTCGGGCTTCGCGGTGAAAGTAAGAAGCAAAAACCACAGGCTGGCGCCAAAGTAGAATATTTCGGGGCCGGAAAAAGTCATCCAGTTCATCGTGGCAACCCATTCATAAAGGGAACCGAAGCGGTCCGGATTACGTTGAACAGAAGGGCCGGATAGAGCCCCAGAATCAGCAGAACCGCGACCAGGATTATCCGGGGAACCCCGAGCCAGGGGGTGACATCCCGCAGTGCGGCGTAGCGCGGGTTTGCCGGGCCGTAAAACGTCTTTTGCACCACGCGAAGCATGAATAGAGCGGTCACGACCAGGGTCACAACGGCAATCACGCCGAAAAGGGGATAGACCTTGAAGGCGGCCAGAAACACCACCAGTTCGCCCCAGAAATTCGCAAGCCCGGGCAGACCGATACCGGCCAGGGCCGCGACGATGAAAAACGCCGAGGCTACCGGCACGATGCGGCTTAGCCCCCCCAGTTCGGGAATGTTTTTCGTGTGGGTCCGGTCGTAAATGTAGCCGACCGACGAAAAGAAAAGGGCCGTCATAATGCCGTGGGCAAACATCTGAAACACCGCGCCGTTAAGCCCCTCGACCGTAACCGTCGATAAGCCCAGCCCCACGACACCCATGTGCGACACGCTGGAATACCCGATCACATACTTGAGGTCCGTTTGCCTGAGGCCCGCCAGCGCCCCGTAGATGATCCCGATTATGGCCAGCACCGCCATGAGCTTCGCCCAGTAAATCCAGCCCAGAGGACAAAGCATGATGGCCAACCGAAGCACCCCGAAGGCACCGATTTTCATCAGCACCCCCGCGTGCACCATGCTCACCCCGTGCGGGGCCGCCACGTGCCCGTCGGGCGACCATGTATGGAAAGGCCACACCGCGGCCAGAATGCCGAATCCTATAAAAAGGAGCAAAAAAGCGAACTTTTGCACCGACGGGGTGAAAAGCCCCGGGTGCATCAGGGAAACAAACGAGAAGGTATCGAGCCCCGACTTGGCCCAGAGGAAAATGATCGCGGGCAATATCAGGGCGCTTCCCGCAAGAAGATAAAGGGTAAGCTTCATCGCCCCGTATTCTTTCCTCGTCGTGCCCCACACCGCTATCAGCAGGTACATGGGAAAAAGCGACACGTCGTACCACACGAATATGAAGAACAGATCCAGGCTCATGAAAAGCCCGAACACCCCCGCGACCAGCACGAAATAGAGAGCGAAATATTCTTTGACCCTCGTCTCAAGTTCCCACATGGTCAGCACGCCGGTAAAAAATACGATCCCGGTCAGCAGGATATTGGGCAGACTGAAGCCGTCCACCCCGTTAAAGTAACTGATGCCCAGAGAAGGAATCCAGTTCACGTTCTCAACGAACTGAAAGCCGCCCGCACTCCTGTTGAAGGCAAAGAAAACATAAACGCTCAAAAGGAGACATATCCCGGAGAAAAAAACACTCACCTGCTTTATCAGCAGTTTTTTCTCCTCCGGAATAACAATGATGGTAATCATTCCGACAACACAGCTTAGCAGGATGGCGGAAAGAAAAGGAAAGGAAGCAGGCTCCATCTGCATGGGAAATTCGCCCTCTTTAATCCGGGGTTCTTAAAATATGTCGAATTCTCAGTAGTAATAGTAAAGAGCAAGCAGGACCAAAACGGCGAATATCGCCAGCAGCCTGTATTGCACCATAACGGTCTGCAGGGTGGCGACCACCCGGCCGCTTTCGACCGTTGCCTCGCAGAGCCCGTCGATACTTCCGTCGATGACTTTCCTGTCGTTCAGTTCGCACAGCCGCGCTATGCCCCGGTCAACAACCCGGTTGACCAGAAGACCGTAAAAGTGGTCGATATACCACCTCTCGGCAAACAGTCTGTGCAATGGCTCAATCCGCTCCACAAAGCCGATCTGCGCCGCGCCCTTCCTTCCGAACTCGATCCACGCAACAGCCGCTCCGGCCACGGCCAGGGCCAGGGCCGCCGTGTGAGGCCAGGTCGGGGCTTGCCCGACTTCTCCCGCCACCCCGATGAAATGTCTTAGCGGTGTTTCAAAAAAACCCAGAAAAACCGTGACCGTGGAAAGGATGATCAACGGCAGGGCCATGGCACCGTACTCGGCCTTGTGCGCGGCCCCATGAGCGCCTTCCGGTTCGCCGGAAACCCTCTCGCGCGGGAAAAGCAGTATGAAAATCAGGCGGAAGGAATAATAGGCCGTCAAAAAGACCCCGCAAAGCCCGGCCGCCAGCCACACGTGGTCGGGCAGCCCCGCAAGCGAACCCATTACGGCTTCCTTGCTGAAATAGCCCGACAGGGGAGGCAAACCCGAAAGCGCCGCCGCCCCGAGCACCATCGAAATCATCGGGATGAGCATGCGCCTTGCCCCAAGTCGTCCGAGTTCAAATACGTCGTTGGTTTCAAAGCGGTGGATGAAAACCCCGGAGCAAAGAAAAAGCAGCGCCTTGAAACCGGCATGGGTGGTGAGATGAAACACGCCGGCAAAATATCCGCCCGCCCCCAGGGCCATGATCATGAACCCCAGCTGACTGATGGTGGAATAGGCCCAGACCTTCTTTATGTCCCGGCTGACCATGGCCATCGTGGAGGCCAGAAGCATGCTGATCGTGCCGATGGCCAAAAAAACCGACATGGCCGTGGGCGACAGGCTGAAAAAGGGATAAAGCCGGGCGAAAAGGTAGACGCCCGCCGCCACCATGGTCGCCGAATGGAGCAGAGCGCTCACCGGGGTCGGGCCTTCCATGGCGTCCGGAAGCCAGGTAAGAAGTGGAAACTGCGCGCTTTTGCCCACTATTCCGCCAAAGATGAGTATGGCCGAAAGGGTGATAAAGGAGGGCGGGACCCCTGCCAGCGCCGAACGGCTGTCGAGGTGGGCAATATTGAGATCGCCCGTGTGTATGAACAGGAGTAAAATCCCGATGAAAAACGCCGCATCGCCTGCTCGGGTCATCACGAAGGCTTTTTTCCCCGCCTGGGTGGCGCTCCATTTTTCATACCAGAAGCCGATCAGCAGGTAGGACGAAAGGCCGACCAGTTCCCAGAAAAAATAAAGTTGAAGCAAACTCGCCGAGAGAGCCAGGCTCATCATGGCCCAGGTAAAAAGCGACATGAAAGCGTAGTAGCGCGAAAACCCGGGGTCCTTGGCCATGTATCCCAGAGAATAAACCTGCACAAGGAAACAGATCGTCGACACGACCACGATCATCAGCAGATTCAGTTTGTCCACCAGAAAACCAAAGGGGATATTCAAACCGCTCGAAGCGATCAGACTGGTCGAAAACTCGATGGGCGCGCTCAACCCGGAGTGAAACGCCAGAAGGCCGATCGAGCAGCCAAGACAAACCGCCGCGGCCCCGATCGACAGGCCCGCTGAAACTTTGGGCCGGCCGCGCGTCGCCACGATGATCGCCAGAAAGGAGAAAAACGGCAGCGCGGTTGCCGCCAGAAGAGCCGCAAGATCCACGGAATGAGCAGGTGAGCCGGCCATATCGCCTTACCCCAAAAGATTGAAGTTGCCCGGATCAAACGACCCGGTGCGCCTGAAAGCGTAGACGATTATCGCAAGCCCGACGGAAACCTCGGTTGCGGCCACCGCCAGAATAAAGAGCACAAAGCTCTGGCCGTCGAGATTACTCAGGTGCAGCGAGGCCCCGACGAAAACGATCGATGCCGCGTTGAGCATTATCTCGATTCCAAGAACGATCATGATAAGGTTGCGCCTGACCACGGCGCAAAAGGCTCCCAGCGCGAAAAGAATACCCGCGACCACCAGGACTTCACTGAAGGGCGCTATCATCTTCAATCCTCCGCTCCTCGTCAACTCGCCCCGCTCTCCTGCCCGCCCCGAGGTTCAGGGCGCCGATTACCGCAAGCAGCAGCAGCATCGAAACAACCTCTATTGAAAACCACTGATATTTGAAAACATAGATGGCGAATTGAGCGGGTGAGGCGGAGAGCATCTTCAAAGGCGCGTTCATCCCCGGGGTTCCGACCGCCATCGCCGCGGCTACAAGAACGTAGATGAGACAAAAAATGGCCGCCGGTATCCACTGAATCGGAACAAACACCTTCTTTTCCGCGGACTCGGCCCGAATCATCATCACGACGAACAAGAACAGCACCATTATCGCGCCCGCGTAGATAATGACCTCCAGGGCGGCCAGAAGAGGCGCTCCGAAAAGGTAGAACAGCATGGCCGTGCCGAAAAAGGAAACGATCAGGTAGACCACCGCGTGAACAAGGTTTTTACGGGTGATCGCCACCGCGGTCGCCGCTATGATAACGGCCGATATGATATGAAAAAGCATTCCATAAAGCGTCATTTAAGTCATCAGCCCTTCATCCGGCAGCGACCGGTTCAAGCCTCCCGTCATGGCATGTTGCTCTTGATATCGACGGGTTTTTGCTCACCGACGTGTTCGCCTTTGTCGCCGTAATTTGAAGTTACCCCGGAGTATTTGTAGAAGTTGTAATCCTTGTCCTTTCCCTGGTGGTTTACCAGCAGGTTCTCTTTTTCGTACACGAACGACAGGATATCGGTTTTTGAAAATTCGTAGTCGGTTGTTAGCTGGATCGCCGAAGTCGGACAAGCCTCCTCGCAAAAACCGCATAGAATGCACCGGGCGAAATTGATTCGAAACCAGGCCGCGTAGCGGCGCCCGTCGGGCCTTTCGGCCCCTTCCATGGAAATGCAGTTGACCGGGCAGACCGCCGAACACAGAAAACAGGAAACACAGCGCTCCTCGCCGTCGGGATCGCGCGTAAGAATGATCCTGCCTCGGGCCCGCACCGGAAGCGGCCTCTTATATTCCGGATACTGCTCGGTTATCGGTTTTCTGAAAAGATGAATCAGTACCGTCCAAAGACCCGAAACCAGAGCTTTTACAGCTTCCCACGCCGATTCCATCGCGCAATCGTTCCTTCCCGGCTCCAAAGCCGGTAAATATCAATTCATCATCAATCCAACAGCCCCGGTGACCAGTATATTGATCAGGGCCAGCGGGATCAACACCTTCCAGCCAAGGGCCATCAACTGATCGTAGCGCAACCTCGGCAGCGTCCCCCTCACCCAGATCATGAAGAGGGCCACCAAAAAGATCTTTATCATCAGCCAGACGATCGGCGGTAAAATCGGCCCGCGCCATCCGCCAAGAAAAAGCACCGCCAGAATTCCTCCGAAGACCATTATGTGCACGTACTCGCCCAGAAAAAACAGCCCGAAGCGCATCCCGCTGTATTCCGTGTGATAGCCCGCCACCAGTTCGTTTTCAGCCTCCGGCAGATCGAAGGGAATCCGCTTGCTTTCGGCCATGGCGCTAATGACAAAAATCAGAAAGGCCACCGGCTGAAATAGAATGAACGGGTACTTTTGCTGGGCTTGCACAATATCGACCATGCTGAACGAGTGGGCCAGCATGACGATCGGAATGAGCGAAAGCCCCAGGGAAAGCTCGTAGCTGATCATCTGGGCCGCGCCCCGGATGCCGCCAAGCAGGCCGTACTTGGAATTGGACGCCCACCCCCCCAGCGCCACTCCGTAGACGCTAAGAGACGACATGGCGAACACGAAAAGAAGACCTATGTTCAAATCGGTTATGACCATCGGAACCCGACGGCCCCAAACTGTTATATCCCGCCCCAGAGGCACCACCGAAAACATCAGCAGAGCCGTCGCGGCCACAACCGCGGGCGCGAGCAGAAAAAAGGCTCTGTCGGCTCCCTCGGGCACGGTGTCTTCCTTGGTGATCATCTTGACGATATCGGCCAGGGGCTGCAAGAGCCCGTAAGGACCGGCGCGATTCGGCCCGTAGCGAATCTGCAGCCTTGCCAGAAATTTTCGTTCCACCCACACCAGGTAGCCGGCCAAAAAGAGCACCACACCCAGGATGATCGAAAGCTTTACCAGAAGGATCAGAAATCCTGCTATCCACAGGAGCATGTCTGCCACCCCGATTGCCGCCACCAACCGTTCATCGGTCGATGTCGGGCAAAATAACGTCCATGGACCCGATGATGGAGATAAGGTCCGCTATGCTCTCGCCTGCCGCCATTATGGGCAAGGTCTGGATATTGGCGAATCCCGGGCCGCGAACCCGTATGCGGTAGGCCGAGCCGAGGCCGTCGCTTACCACGAAATAGCCGTGCTCGCCTCGGGGAACTTCTGTCACCCCGTAGGCCTCCCCCACCGGGATTTTCATTCCGCGGGTAACGTTTATGAAATGATGAATCAAAGTTTCTATGTCCCGCAGCATCTCGTCTCGCCGGGGAATCGCGTAGCGGTAATCATCGGTTACGTATCGGCCCGAGGGCATGTTGCGGGCAACCTGCTCTATGATCCGCACGCTTTGCAGCATCTCCTCGACCCTAACCAGGTAGCGGGCGTAGCAATCGCCCTCCGTGGCCGTCGGGACTTCGAAATCATAATTTTCATAGCCCGAGTAGGGCATCTTCTTTCTAAGGTCCCAGGCCAGCCCGCACGCCCGAAGGTTTGGCCCCGTAACTCCCCAGTCCATGGCCTCTTCAAGGGAAATCCGCCCGATGCCCTTGGTTCTGAGCAAAAAGATCGGATTTTTCCTCAGCAGCTTTTCATATTCCCGAAGGCGCCGTGGAAATATTGAAACCAGATCGCCCACCGCCTTTTCCCATCCCTCGGGAAGATCGGCCGCAAGCCCGCCTATCCTGAGAAATTCGGCGTGCAGCCGCCCCCCCGTGATAAGCTCTATTATGTCCAGAATCATCTCGCGTTCGGCAAAGGTATAAAAATTGGGCGTCATAGCCCCCAGGTCGTGGGCGAAAGTCGCCATCCACACCAGATGGTTGCTCAGCCGGTAGAGTTCGGCAAGAAGCACCCGCACGGCCTGCGCCCGCTCGGGTACCCGGATGTCCGCAAGAGTTTCCACCGCCGTAACGTAGGAAAATTCGAGCGAACTGCCCGCCAGGTAATCGTTTCGGTCCGTGTAGGGAATGTATTGATGCCAACTCTGCCGCTCGCCAAGTTTTTCGCTCGCCCGGTGATGGTAGCCGATCTCGAGGTCGAGCGACTTGATCTCCTCGCCATCTAGCCCCGCTATGCAGCGCAAAAGCCCGTGGGTACTGACGTGGTGAGGCCCGATATTCAAGAAAAACTCCCGATCCCCCTCCGGCCCCTTGTTATCCATCGTCGAGACTTCCATGGCGTCCATGGGCTGACGCCTCACAGCATCCTCCCGGGTATAGGGCGCCATTTCCGTCGCCCGCCCCGGATAATCTTTCCTTAAAGGGTGGCCTTCCCACCATTCGGGCATGAGGATTCGACGAAGATTGGGATGACCGTCGAAGCGGATGCCGAACATGTCGAACACCTCCCGCTCATACCAGTTGGCCGAAGGCCAGATGTCGGTGATGGAGGCCGTCTTGACCTGAGCCCCGCCCTCTTTTTCCAGCCCCGATTTTATCCTCACGCGGCGGGCGGTATCAAAGGAGAGCAGTTGATAGACCACAGTATAATCCGGTCGGCTTCTTCGCTCCCTCCCGGATAGAGCTTCCACCGCCCCGGCATCGCTTATCCCTTCGGCCAACCCCTTGTTCCACACCGTGTCTCTTCGGGCCGATTCGTCTATCGCCGTCAGATCGTCCAGCCGTTTAAACCGGATCTTAGACTCGTTTTTGAGGAAACCCAACACATCCTTTACGCTGTCTCTTGCGACCTGAAAGGTGGGCATGTCCGAACTGTGCGGCTCCAGGCGGACCCTTTCCCCGAACCTTTCCCGCATTTCGGCCGCCAGCCCGAGTTCGCCTTCCGAAAGTTCGATACGACGCGCCCCGGGGGTCCACATGAGATCGCACCTGCTGCCCCAATGCCGCGCTCCCGGAAGAATCGAGGTCCCCCTTACGGGTATCCCCTCGTAGCCCGGTCCACGGGGGTCTCTCGACTTTGTCGATCCGATCTCCAGAACAGGCCGGTCGGTCCCCTGGGTCCCCCCTCCCAGATGGAACACTTTGCGGCTCGGCTTTTCGGTGGCCATGATCTTGTCCTGCAGCATCACGAGGCCTTCCAGAAGGGCTTCGGGGCGCGGAGGACACCCCGGCACATACACATCGACCGGAAGAATCTGATCGACCCCCTGGACCACGGAGTAAACGTCGAACATTCCGCCCGAATTGGCGCAGGACCCCATCGATATAACCCACTTTGGCTCCGGCATCTGTTCGTAGAGCCTCAAAACCACAGGAGCGATTTTTTTGAAAACAGTCCCGGAAACGATAAGAAGATCCGCCTGCCTTGGAGAAGGACGCATCACTTCGGCGCCAAACCGCGCCATATCGTAGCGGGATGTGAAAGTGGCCGCCTCCTCGACAAAGCAGCAGGAGAGGCCGAAAAACATGGGCCACAGGCTGTATTTGCGCGACCAGTTGATGATGGTGTCGGCTATGCTCAGCAATCGGCTCGGTTGAGCGCCTCTTTCCAATCCAGTCCTCCCTGTTTCCAGATATAGAGAAGCCCTGCCAGCAGCAAAAGGATGAAAAACGACATCTGCAAATACCCGGCAAAGCCCACCTCACGGTAGACAACCGCCCAGGTGAGGATGAAAGCTCCCTCCACATCGAAGATCAAAAAGAAAATGGCCACCAGATAGAATGGAACCGGGTAGCGAAAACGGGCCGATCCCGTGGGAACTATCCCGCATTCGTAGGGCCTGGACTTTTCGACGCTCTTTTTCTTCTCCCCCAGCCACACCGCCAAAAACAGCTGCGAAGCGATGAAGAGCACCACGAGGACCGTGTAGACAACAAGGCTGAACACCCCTGCCTGGAAGGGCGACATCGCCCCGGCAGCGACTGGCTCCATAGAACCTCCTCATTGGAAAAAAAGGTGACGCGAACCAATGTAATGACAGTTGATGCGAAGGTAAAGACAAAATCGGGAAATTCCGGGGGAGCGGAGGGAGTCGGCTAAGCCGGTCGTCGCCTCCCCGGGCGGCAAAAAAAGAAGCCTATGGTGACCCTCGCCCGAAACCTTTCACAGATGTCGGACGTTGCATAATTGCAGGCGTTCGCCCCGGCAGGTCTGATTCAACCTGATTTTCCACAACCACCCGGGTCCCGAATCCGCCCAAAACCCTTGCAGGTTCAGACCCTAGCAGCTTTGAAATTTCAGCTTGTTCATCTATCTCGTAGACGAAGATCACCCTTTTGCCCGAATTCCACAACTTCAAAAACTCCCGCGGCTCCAGCAGTCTTTTGTCCCGGTCTCCGTCCAATGTGGGGTCGCCCACCTTTTGATCTTTCAGAACATAGACGCTGCGGCCCGCGTAATAAACCATGCCGCTTACCCACTGGTACTCATGGGGTTCGCGTATTACGACCGCCTCAACCGGTCCGGCTCTTTTCAAAATTTGTACAATCGGGGCGCTGGACTCGAAGGGCACCATCAATTCAAAGCCCCAATTGGCCATAATGAAAATCGGCGCCATGATTCCGATCATAAGAGCGCAGGCAAGCCGAGGGCGTGACCTTAACAAGGCCACCGAGGCCGAAAAAACGAAAATGGAAGCCCCCGCCAAAACTACCACGGTCGGAATGCGCATTCGCTGGATGACGGCCATCTGGGCCGATACGCCCGACCAGCCCGAATAGGGCCACCAGGTTTCCAGGAATTTGAATATTTCTTCTTTGGCCGGGCCGAGAATTTCCCATCCCGCAACCGCGCCCAAAAGAAGTATCATGGCAAGGGCGCCCAGTGCGAGCGCCATGTAGCCTCGCAACGCCCGGTTTTCAACCTTTAGCGAATCATCCCACAACTTTCCCAAAAGGATTGCAAACGCGGGGATGGCGGGCAGCGAGTAATATTCCAACCGGTCGTGCGAAATCGTAAAAAGCCCCAGGATGAAAAGAAACCATATGCAAATCAGCAGGTCCTCGGATTCCACCCACTTCGTCCCGCGAATACGGCTGAAAGCCCTGAAAACCGCCTGCGGCAAAAGCCCCATCCAGGGGAAAGTCCACAAGGCGGTGAATATCAAAAACAGGGGCGCCGATACGAACTCGTCTCTTGGCCAGCGGTTTCCCACAAGCCGCTGGAAATTCTCCCGGACTATATAGGCCCACAGAAAATGAGGGTTGGCCATTGCCACCAGAATATGCCAGGGAAGAACTATGACAGCCGCCACGACAACACCCGCGGCTGCCCGAAGGCAAAGAAAGCCTCTCCATCTGCCGCTCAAAAGCGCATGCAGGCCGATGATCACCATGGGCAGTCCGAAACCGTACAATGATTTCGTGAGGCCGGCCATACCGAAACAAGCGAACATGACCTGCATCCAAAGCCCGGCATGACGGTCTTGCTCTATAATGGCCTTGATATAAGCCAAAATGGCCAGGCAGGTCCAAAAACAGAGAAGAATATCGGCATTGACCGCGATCACCCGGCAGTACAGATAAGGCCCCGCACATCCGCTGAATACCAGCGCGCTCAACCACCCCGCGCGTTTTCCGTAAACCGAGGCGCCGATTCCGCCCACGACAAGAATGGTCAAACAGGCCGCAAGAACAGGCCAGATGCGCGCCGAAGCCTCGGTGTGTCCCAGCACCCGCAGGCTTAAGGCGTTCAACCAATAGATCAGGGGGGGCTTGTCGAAATGGGCCACACCATCCAGGCGGGGAGTTATCCAGTCGCCCGTGCGCAACATTTCCCCCGCCACCTGCGGATACATCGCGTCATTGTCGCAAAGGGCAAGACTCCTGACCCCGATCAGGTAAAAGGGGAGGCTTATGACAAAGACCCAGAAAACCGGATGGCCCAGTATCGATAGCAAACTTTTAGCTGATAAAGACGTAGTTCGCGGAATGCACTCCGCGGCGTCCACATGGCATTTGAACACTTTCAATTTCCTGCTTGACCTGGACTTATCGATCGTCCCGGCGCCGGCGAACTGGCACCGACCACTTCTGAATGACTGAAAAAGGCAATTTACACAATCAAAAAAGCAAGGTCAATCAGGATATTGGACCCGGGCGGTAAAGCCGGAGTGCCTGTATTCCTCCGGGGACCAAAGCACCGGGGAGCACGATCGGCGCCCCGGGAAGGCCGTTAGCCCCTTATCCCCTTCAAAAACCCTTTGCGCGCTCCGATTCACTTGCATGATAACAGCTTGACAGCGCCAGTATCGAGGTCGTACTTCGCACAAACTATCCTGGCTCTTTTGGAATCGACAAAGGCGCGTATGATCGGCGACTCATCCAGGAGCGACTGCGCCGAGGCCCTGATGTTAAAGTCTATGGCGGCTTCCAACAGCCGGGCCTTATCCTTTCCCCCGATCCGCGCCCTGGCGGCCTGCACGGAGGGAGCGATCTTTTTAATTATGGCCTCGATTCCAGGGTCCTCAAGACCCGTGGCATCCAGGGCGGCCTTTACCGCTCCGCACCGGCTGTGGCCCAGCACCATGATAAGTGATGCGCCCAGATGCTCCACTCCATACTCTATGCTTCCCACCACGACAGGGTTTACGACATTTCCCGCGTCCCTTATCACAAACAGATCACCCGGCCCCTGATTGAAAATGATTTCCGGCGGAACCCTGGAGTCCGAACAGGAAAGAACGACGGCGTAAGGGTGCTGACCCGAAGCCAGGGAAAGGCGCCTGGCCGCGGAGCTTGACTCCTTGATAGTCAACCGGTTTTCAATGAAACTGCGATTGCCCGCAAGCAGCTTTTGCAGCGCCTGGCCGGGACTGACAACGTCGCCAGCCTTGGGCGCGGCCACCGACCCGTGTGCCATAAAGAAAAGTACCAGCAGAAACTTTCCAAGTCGTGCGTTCATCTTTTGATCCTTCTCCTTTTGGCTCCCTCCATCAAAAGCGGAACGTCAATCGGGTCCTGAACCGGGCCGATCCGAAAAAACAGGTCGCAGACATTATCCCGGGGCGGCGATGCTCAAAATAGTGTTCAATCCGGCGGGGATCGGCGCAGGTCGCGGAGTTTTGCTCGATATTGCCCTTTGCTCCGGATCTATCCGGGTGTTCCTGGAACATACATGGACCTACATTAAATATGATTGCGGGGCTGTCAAGGAGCAGCCGGAGGAGGCGGGATTTCCTGCCGACATTTCCCTCCAACCGGGGCTGTCCTTATTTTTTCGGATTGAGTATTGCGTTGGGCGCCCGGATCAGATATAAACCAGCACTGGTAGGCGGTGCGACCGCGACCTTACGGGCGGGTAACTCAGCGGTGAGAGTGCCATCCTCACACGGTGGAAGTCGGAGGTTCAAATCCTCTCCCGCCTATTTGCAAATGGAAGCCGATCTTTAATGATCGGCTTTCTCTTTATTGTGCGCGAAATCGACCTCGCCCGCCTGTTACTCCTAAAGGAGCAAACCATGCAACTGGACACGATAAAGATCGAAAAACCCGAAGAGATCAATTTCATCCTGGGGCAGACTCATTTTATAAAAAGCGTCGAGGACATTCACGAAACCCTGGTCTGCGCCGTGCCGGGGATTAAATTCGGCCTGGCCTTTTGCGAGGCCTCGGGCAAATGCCTCATCAGATGGTCGGGAACCGACCCCGAGATGATCGAGCTTGCCCGCAAAAATGCCTTGGCCATTTCCGCCGGCCACTGCTTCATCATTTTTCTGGGGCCCGGCTTCTATCCGGTAAATGTGCTCAATGCCGTAAAAATGGTCCCCGAGGTATGCGGGCTGTTTTGCGCCACCGCCAACCCCGCGGAGGTGATCGTGGCCCAAACCGGTCTTGGACGCGCCATCCTCGCAGTGGTGGACGGCTCTTCGCCCCGGGGAATCGAAGATGAAGCGGAAATCGACTGGCGAAAGGATCTGCTGCGAAAAATCGGCTACAAGCTGTAGTCCCCTCGCCCCCCCTACCGCACTTCCGAGGTCCTTTCGGCTATGCCCAGCACAATTTGCACGTAGGCCCGGCTGTGGTTGTAGTTGTATATGACGGCCTCTTTTTGCGGGCGGGTTTTGGCCTCGCACCATCCGTAGGCCCTCAGATAATTGGCGGTGCTCAAAATGGCGTCTGCCGCGTTATTCAAATCGATTCGCCCGTCGCCGTTTCCATCCACGCCGTATTTGACCAGGCTGGTCGGCAAAAACTGCGGCCAGCCGATCGCACCCATGACAGAACCCCTTAGCGACTCGATTTTCATCCCGCATCTTCTTTCCAGCTCGAAAAGCGCGCGCAACTCCCCGTAGGCCCAGGCCGAACGGTCGAGCAACTTTTTATCGAAAGCCCGTCGCCCCCAGGCGGCACGGTCACTGGCTGAAATCGAGCGCCAAACCAAGTCGCGATTGCCCTTCCTGTTCATTATGGCGAAGGTCGAAAAGACCGCCATGGTGGGCGTCTTTCCCGTGTAGGACCCGAAATGGGTTTCAACCAGAAAAAGTGCTGCGATTATTTCCGGCGCCACTCCGTACTCGGCTTTTTCCTCCACGAAGCAGTTGCGGTGATCTTCGATGAACCGCCGCGCGCAAGCTATCTCTTTTGGCGCCAGGAAATGATCGTAATCGGGCACTCCTGTGCCGGTCCTCATCGTGGAGCAGACCAGATGCAGCATCGGCGGCCGAGCGGACCGGAAAGCCCGCCCCACCAGGGCGCGCGAAAAACCATCGCGTATCAGCCGATTTTGAAGCTCCCGGTAAATCTCCCCCTGCCCTTTGGCCCGGCAGGGGCCGCATGAAAACAGGGCCAAAATCGATGAGAGCAGCAGAAGGGCGCAAAAATTCCCGCCGACCACAACAGTTCGTTTCAGCATGCGAAAAACACCTCGTCCGGATAGGGATTTCTGGTGGAGGTCAATTGCCCCGGGATCTATTTACCTTGAGATTAAGAAAGGTTTTATTATAGTTTATCCCGCCTGGGGATGCAAACTGGACTTTGAGAGCGTGCACGCTCACTTTCAAACGAAGCTGTTACCGGAGTCTATATGTCCGCCGTTGCCCAACCGATTGGCTGCAAGCAGGCCCAAATCGGTGATTTCAAAAATCTGAGCGACCGTAGCGCAAAGATAGTCGAACGGATGCTCGACCTGGGAATTTCCGACCCGCAGTCCTGCCTGGAGTGCCGCGAAAAGCTCCAAACCAACACCTTCAACCTGGTGGTCGTGGGTCAGTTCAAAAGGGGCAAGACCTGCCTAATAAACGCCATGCTCGGCGCTCCGGTTCTTCCCGTTTCAGTCATTCCCCTTACCTCCATCGTAACCGCCCTGGTCTACGGGGAAAAAAGCGCCGCCAGGGTCTTTTTCACCAACGGCGATTCCTCCGAGGTCCCGATCGAGTCCATTTCCGAATACGTTACCGAAACTGGCAACCCCAACAACGTCAAAGCCGTCTCGGAAGTAACGGTCTTTTATCCTTCCTCCTACTTGAAAGACGGCGTGCGGCTGGTCGATACCCCCGGCGTGGGTTCTGTCTATGCCCACAATACCGACGTGGCCTACCGCTTTCTCCCCAAATCCGACGCGGCCCTTTTTCTGCTCTCCGTGGACCAGCCGGCCAGCAACGCGGAAATCGAGTTTTTAAAAGACGTGCGGCAATACGCCGCGAGAATCTTTTTCCTCTTGAACAAAACCGATTACCTTTCCGCCGAAGAGACCGCCAAGGCCCTTGCTTTCGCCCGGCAGACGATCGAAGGCATAATGGGACCCGAGAGCATCAGGATATTTCCGGTTTCGGCCAAACTGGGCCTCAGGGCCAGGCAGAACGGATCGCAGGAAGAGCTTTTCGCAAGCGGTCTTCCCCCTTTCACCGATGCCCTCGACCGCTTTTTGGCAAAGGATAAGGGCCGGGTGCTCCTTGAGTCCGTTTGCGCAAATCTGCGCAAGATCCTCGCACGCGAGAGGCTGGAGGTCGAACTCAATCTGAGATCCCTCGGGACCCCCGTCGAACAGATACGCGAAAAAATAGCCGCCTTCGAAAGCAAAAAGCATCAACTGGTGGAAGAAAGAAACTCGTTTGACGCCCTTTTTGGCTCCGAGCTGCAGCGGTTTGTGATGGACCAACTGGACCGGGGGATCGCCGATATGAAAAAGAAGCTCTCCCGCGGGCTGAGCGAGCAGTTCGATGCGTTTCAGGAATCGAAAAAGGAGCTTTCTCTAAAGGAACTCAACGATACCCTCGAACAATTCGTGGCCCAAAAAGTCCAGGAAAGCTTCACCACTTGGCGCGAACTTGAAGAAGAACGCCTTACCGGCGCCTTTGACGCCGTTTGCACCAGATTTGCCGCCAAGGTCAACGCCATGACCGACTCGCTTCTCGATTTTTCCTCCCAACTCTTTTCCGTCCCCTTTGAAACCGTGCGGGTCGAATCCCTTAGCACCTCCGAGTCTTCCTTCAACTTCAAGCTGCGCGCGGACACGGTCGGACTCGACATGCTCACCGATTCCCTCACCCAGGTCGTTCCCGCATACATTAGCGGCAGATGGAAATTTCAGCGTCTACGCGACTGGGCTATCCGCACCGCAAACAAAATCATACGCGATAAGCGAAAACGCCTTATGTTGGAAATGGTCGAGATGCAGGCCGGAAGGCTTCGGGCGGACTTTGTGGGCAGGCTCGATCGCAGCGCGACAAGGTTCCGGCGCCGGCTGATCGAAAACATGGACACCGTGGCTGGCGCGATCGCCCGGGCCATAGAAAGCGGCATGGACCTTCGCCTCAAGGGAGAAGAGGAGGCGGCCCGGATTCAGTCGGATTTGAACCGGCGGTTGGACCGGATGGAATCTATAAGAGACGAACTGATGAAAATCGGCGAAGAACTGGACAAGCAGTGTTGAAGCGCAGGTGATAGTTGTTAAATATTGTTGATTTCCTGTCTCATTTCTCACGGGAAGGCCTATGAGCCAAACTATTTCCGAGTCCCTCAAAAAACAGCGCGCTCTCATAATCGAGCAAGGCGGCGACCAGCTGCTCGCACGGCATACCGGCCTGCTCGAAATCGCAGTCATTTCTTTATACAACCGGCTTGCCAACCGCCTCGATTCCGGTCCCGAGTCGTTTCGCTCAGGGGGCGCCATCGTCGCCGTCGGTCTTTTCGGCCGCGCCCTCTGTGGTCCCGACCAGCCGGTCTCCATTCTCTGCCTTCAAGACGATGATTCAACCTCCAAGGACTCCTGGGGCGATGAAATAACCGGTCCGCTCATCGAAGCCGGCTGGCGCCTTGAAGCCCGCCAGGGATCGGCGGCCCAAATGCTCGCCCTGGCCCGCGCCGACTCGGATTTTTTCCTCAAACTCCTCGACCTTAGATACATTTCCGGCAGCCGCGCCCTCGCAGACCGCCTCGAAACACTTATCGACGACTATATCGCGGAAAACCGAAACGGTTTTCTCCGTTCCCTTCGCCAAAGCACCGCGGCCCGAAGAGAACTTTTGAACAACCCCCGCAATTGGCTCGAACCCGACATCATGGAAAACCCCGGCGGCCTGTCCGATATTCGTGATATCCGGGCGGGGTGCCGCATCGAATCCAGGGCTCGAAACCTCGAAGAGGCAATCTTTCTTGGCTATCTCACCCGGCGGGAGGTCGACTTTCTGCGCGAAGCCGAAAAAAGCTGCTCCCGCTACCTCGCCCTTCTTGGCGCCTCGGATGAACCCGAAGGCTCCATAATCTCCTTCGACTCCCAGGAAATGATAGCCCGAAGACTCGGGTATGCGGAAAGCTCCGGTTTTTTGCCCGTCGAAATCTTCATGCGCGACGTCCACCGCTTGTTCAAGGGGGTAGCCACCATTTGCCTCGAGTTCTGGGAAAGACTCGAAGAGGGCCTTTTCCCCGGCGCCGAGGAGGCCGGCACCCTCATCGAGGAAGGCATTATTTCCAGGTCGGGCAAAATTTACATCCAAACCGAGCGCTACCCGGCCTCGCCCGCCCGCCTGGTCCATCTTTTCACTCTCAGCGCCAAGCTGAATCTGGGGCTGGCAAATGTCACCAGGCAGTGGGTTTATCACAATAAAAACGTTCTGGAGGGCTCTTGCGCGGCTCCCGGGGTAAAGGATGAATTCTTCGAACTTCTAAGAGCCGATTCCACCCGGGTTCCGGTTTTGCGCCGCTTCTACGACTACGGCCTCATGAGCGCGCTGATCCCCGAGCTTGCCTCCGTGCACGCCCTCGTTCAGCACGACCAGTTCCACCTCTATCCGGTCGAGGAACACCACCTGCGCACAGTCTCCGAATTAAAAATGATACTTGCCGGGCAATATCGCGAAGAGCAACCCGAACTGGACGTGGCGGCAAACGAGATGGAAGACCCCGCCCCCATGCTGCTCGCGGGGCTTCTCCACGACGTGGGCAAAAGCCTCGGCAGCGGCCATGCGGCGGCCGGAGGCGAAATGATCCCGGCCATCGCAAAACGTCTTGGCCTTTCTTCCACGGAAACCGAAACGGTCCGCTTTCTCGTCTCCCAGCACGTGCTTTTGCTCGACAACGCCTCCCTGCGCGACCTTGCCGACCCGGAAATGCTCTCCGGCTGTACCGCCGCGGTGGAAACAAAAGAGCGCCTCGACCAACTTCTGCTGCTCACCTTCGCCGATATGACGGCCACCGGGCCGCGCGCCCTGGACAAGTGGCGCAATACGCCCGTAATCAGTCTCTACTGCAATCTGAAGTCCATACTGGAAAAAGGCGAACCAAGCACCACGGTGATATCCGAAAGGGCCGCGAAGGTCAAAAAAGAGATCGAAAGCCGCGCACACGATCTTCTTGGCCAAAGCGAGCTGGAAACCTGGCTTGCCCGGCTCGCTCCGCGATACCTTCTGTCCATATCCCCCGAGGAGATCGTAAAACACATCGAACTTGGCAAGAAGCTCAAGGAACCCGAAAGGGATTTCATCCTGGAAGTGAGCGCCCGGGACCAAACCGCGGAAATCACCTTCATGAGCTACGACCGGCCGGGTCTTCTGGCAAGAACCGCCGGCATACTGACCCTTCGCGGCCTCAACATAACCGGCGCCCGGGCCTTCACCATGGATAACGAAATCTCCATCCTCATCTTTCAGTGTCGCCACGCCGCAAAACCCGGGGACTGGGAGGCAATGCGAAAGGACATGCAGAGCCTTTTCAAGGGCAAATTCGCCCTCGACTACCGCATCGCCGCCCGCTCGGCCGCCATCGGATTTCCCAAACCCCTGCGGGCGGAACCCAGTAAAATCGTCGTGGATAACCACTCCTCGGCCATGTTCACCATCCTCGAAGTCTACACCACCGACCGCATTGGGCTTCTCTACACCATCACCAGGGCTTTGCACGAACTTCGCATTCCCATATCGGTAGCCAAAATCACCACCAAAAACGACCAGGCCGCCGACGCCTTCTATATTAAGAACAGACAAGGAGACAAGGTCACCGATCCCGAACAGGTGGACGAGATCCAAAAGGCCCTTCGCTTCTGCCTGGACGGGGAATCCGCATTCGACTGAAGGAGAGCTTGAATGGAACCGGTATTGATTGAAAAAGACCCTCCCGTTGCCTGGCTGACTTTAAACAGGCCCGAAGTAAGAAACGCCCTCTCCCTGGAGATGATCACCGCCGTTAGCTCCGCCCTCGACACAATCGCCGCCGACCACTCCGTTTCGGTTCTCATCCTGCGGGCAAACGGCCCGGCCTTCAGCGGCGGCCACGATATTTCGGAAATGTCGCGCAAAAACAAGAACATCAACGAAGTGCGCGAAATTTTCACCGCCTGTAACAAAATGATGCTCAAAATTCACGAACTGCCCCAGCCGGTAATAGCCCAGGTGCAGGGCGTGGCCACCGCCGCCGGATGCCAGCTCGTGGCCGCCTGCGACCTCGCGGTGGCCGAAACCGGGGCTCGTTTCGCCACCCCGGGCGTAAAAATCGGCCTTTTCTGCTCCACCCCCATGGTACCCCTGGTGCGGGTCATCGGAAGACGCCGCGCCCTGGAGATGCTCCTTGGCGGCAGGTTCGTTTCCGCCCTGGAAGCCCTGAGCTTCGGGCTGGTAAACAGGGTGGTCGAACCCGAAAAACTCGCCTCCGAAACCGTGCAATGGGCCACGGAACTCGCCGCGGCCAGCCCCTTCGTTCTCGCCCTTGGCAAAAGGGCCTTCTATTCCCAGGTGGACCTCGATGAAAAATCGGCCTACGAATACGCCAAGGAGGTCATCGCCATGAACTGCCTGGACGAAGACGCCGCCGAAGGCATGAGCGCTTTTTTGGAAAAGCGAAAACCCGAGTGGAAAAGCGGCCGCGAAACCGGATGACCGGCTGCCGCACGGCCGTGAGAATTTCCGTTGCCCGGGAGGAGCACAGGGTAAACGTTCAGACCCAACAGGCGGGAGAGTTCGATGCGCAGATAGAGACTCTCAAGGCGCAGATCGCGCAGGAGCGGGCCACCGTAGCTGAGCTGGACAAGCGCGGTGGGCGAGTGTGCTGGAACATCTGTGGCGGGAGGCTGTGCTTCGAGGCCGGCTCGAACCAGGGCTACCCGGTCCTTCCGTTCCGGATGGACCACCGGCAAAGGTAGTGTGCCGCTCGTGATACCGATGGGGTACTTAAAAAAGGAGACCGTGAGCTTTTTACAGAAAAACGAGACAGTTTGTTGTGTGCGCCGTGCGAAGGCACGGTCTTTCTGCGGGTGCGAATCCCGCCCGGCAGCTTTCGCTCCAGCCGGTAGCAGTCGGGGCAGGCGCGGAGGTAACGAAACGTCTGAAGCCCTCGACGTAGAGGATCATGAAAGTGATCTGGCGAGTGTGCAGGCCGTAACGCGAGTGAACGCCGAGCAGGCCTCGAAAGGTCCAATGCGGAAGCCGACCCGCCACAACAAAGGGGAAGGCCGCTGCCAGAGGGGAAGAGAGCGAATCGAGCACCCTGTGGTTCCGCCGGGGTATCGGCGATAGCATGCATACAAGAGGAAGGCCGATGCAACACGGGAAGCCCCATGGCGTGGTCGGGCGCTAAGACCAACCGGAGGCCGGTGACGGACAGGCCGGGCGCGATGGGGTGGCGGAGAGGTTCGTAGTACCGTGGAAGCCGGGTAACGCCGGTGGAGGGAAGGGACCTCAGTTCAGAACTGACGTTGAAAGTGGCGAAGGACGGGAGATTGGGAAACCTGGCAACTCCGATTAGTGTTCGGAAGCTGCAGACGGCGTTAGATGCGAAAGCGAAGGAAGAACCGGGGGTTCGCTTCTATGCGCTGTACGATAAGATATGCCGGATGGACGTGCTGAGGAATGCCTACGCCTGTTGTCGAGCTAATAAGGGCGCACCAGGGGCGGACGGTATGACGTTCGACGACATCGAGGCGTACGGACGGGAGCGATGGCTCGGGGAATTGGCGCAAGAGCTCCAGGAGGGAATATACCGCCCCGACGCGGTAAGAAGGGCTTACATTCCGAAACCCAACGGCAAACTCAGGCAGTTGGGCATTCCGCGACTGGCCGAAAGGGTATGTCAAACGGCTGCGATGCTGGTCTTGGAGCCGATCTTCGAGGCCGATCTGCAACCGGAACAACACGCCTACCGGCGGGACCGGAATGCGCAAAGCGCCGTGCTCGAAGTGCGCGAGCTGCTGGCCTGTGGCTACAGGGATGTCGTCGACGCCGATTTGTCCGGTTATTTCGACACAATCCCGCACGCCGAACTTATGAAATCGGTGGCGCGCCGGGTGGTCGACCGGCGCATGCTGCATCTTGTGAAGATGTGGCTCGAAGCCCCGGTGGAAGAGCTCGACGAACGCGGCCGGAAGAGACGCACCACGACGAACCGGGACGCCAAGAAAGGCATCCCGCAAGGGTCTCCGATTTCACCCCTGTTGTCCAACCTGTACATGCGACGGTTCATCTTGGGGTGGAAGCAGACGGGCCTTGAGCGGCGACTCGGCGCACGGATCGTCAACTATGCCGACGATCTGGTCATCTGCTGCAGGGGCAAAGGCGCCGAAACGGCGCTCGAATCGATGCGGCAAATGATGACGAGGCTGAAGCTGACGATAAATGAAGAAAAGACACGCACTTGCCTAATACCGGACGACAAATTCGACTTCTTGGGATATACTTTTGGCCTGTGCTACTGGCAGAAGACCGGGAGGGCCTATATAGCCCCTCGCCCGTCGAAGAAGAGTGTCAAGCGCATGATCGAAGCGGTGCATGTCGAGACAGATAGAAAGACGACATGGCTCGATGCCGAAGAATTGGTGACCCGATTGAATCGAAAACTCGGAGGATGGGCCAACTATTTCTGCTATGGCCCGGTTGCGTCTGCCTATCGGTTCATAGACTGGTACACTACGAATCGGCTCCGCCGGTGGCTTTGCAAGAAGCATAAACAGAGCGGCAAGGGTAACGAGCGCTACCCCGATGAGTATCTCTACAAGCATTTGAGACTCATCCGCCTGCCCATGCTTCCCAAAGCTTTCCGTGGGCGAAGGCATGATGTTCTGTCCGAGAGCCGGATGCGTTAGCAGCGCATGTCCGGTTCGATGAGGGGGATGTGAAAACGGAGTCATGGTTAGGCTAGTGAGGCACCGCCGAACGAAAGAGGCGGAAACAGATAGGCCTAACCTTACCCCACCGCGTAACATCTCTACTCTACAAAGTGTCCACAAAGAGAACTTGAGCGTTAAAACAGCTAAACCATATAGGGGATTCGTGCTTAGGACTCGATGTTTGATGGAGTCGATAATTGTCTACCTACGGTACCTACCGAATAACAGAGAAGAAATGCGCTACATGTTCGTACTGGAACGGAAATCGCCATATAGAATTTAGGGCCAACAAGCCATATTATATCCACGCTGAAGCTGGCAGTTACAATTGTATTGTTTATTCGGATCGAAAGATCAATGCAACTACGAAATGTCTAAAGTGGAGGTTATGGGAGAAGATTCCCTAGATTCTAGTACTAACTTGCATAATTTCGCGAAACAATGTACCCTGCTTCGATGAGATCGACTCCTATAAAATTAAACGACTCTGAGAGAGAGGCGCTCAGGTCTTGGACCAGAAATGGGAAGACCGAGCA